>NZ_BAGM01000009.1 GCF_000308855.1 Nocardia veterana NBRC 100344
GGTTCCCGCGGTGTCGGGTATCCCGGGCGCCCCGATTGTGGTCGCCGCTCCGCCCGCACCCGCCGCCGCTCCACCGGCCGCTCCGCCCGCGTCCCCGGCCGCCCCCGCGGCACCGGCGCCCGCACTGGCCCAGCCGAATCCGGCGGTACGCCCGACCGCCAGCAGTAGTGGTCTGCCCGAGGTCGAAACGTTGGCGGTGCTCGGTGGTGTGGTGGCCATGGCGCTGGCCGCGGCCGGTTCGGGCGCCGTGAGCTTCCAGAGCGCTTCCGCCGCGCAGGCGCGGGTCGACGCCGCGCGCGCGGAGTTCTTCGGACCGAGGGCATGAGGGGCCGCGAGATGACCGAGAGCCGGATTCAGACGGGCCGCTCCTACCGTCGGGTCGCCGCGGCCGTGGACGCGGTCTGCGCGGTGGCCGCCGATTTCGACGCCACCACACTGGACGAGGTGGTGCTCGCGGTCTCCGCCGAACGCGGGCGCCTCATCGAGATCGCCGATGCGCAGCTCGGCCCGGGCGTCTGTGGTCAGCGCCGCAGCTATCCCGACAAGGACGTGATCGTGCTGGCGGCCGCGCTGCCCAGCCGCGATCACACCCTGGCGCACGAACTGGGGCATGTGGTCTTCGACCATCCGGGTGAACCGGCCGCCGAAGTGACCCTGGAGGCCAGCGACGATCTGATCGCCTACATGCTCTCCCAGCGCGCCCACCAGCAGATCGTCGACGACGGTCAGGACGAGCAGTACGAATGGGAGGCCGAGACCTTCGCGAGCATGCTGATGACCCGGCTCCGGGTGTTCAACAACCGCGGCGCCGGCGTCTCGGTGCTCCGCTTCGACGAGGCCCTCGGATGACCGGGTCAGGGGCCGGAGGCGGCAGCGTGCGTCACCACGGAGGCCCCCTCGGTCATCCGCGAAGGGCTCCGATGAGCGAGTCAGGGGCCGGAGGCGGCAGCGTGCGTCACCACGGAGGCCCCCTCGGTCATCCGGGGCCCGCCCGGCTCATCGGGTCGGGTTCGGCAGTTACGACGGACACAGGATTGGAACTATGACGTTCTGGTTGACGGCCCTGCTGGTCTGGATGGCCGCCGGCGCGCGGATCGGCCGCGTCCTGGTGAAGCCGGCGACCACGGCCCGGGTGGCGATCGTCGTCGCCGTCGCCGCGGTCGCCGCGGCCGCCACGCTGGGTATTCCGGAGATCGCGGTGGCGGTGGATCATCTACTGCCGCAGGGGATTCGCGGGCAGGCGCTGGCCGACCGCCTGGTGGTCGCGACCTGGCTGCTGTTCGCGGTCGCCACCTCCGTGGTGGCGGCGGCCGCCTGGCCGGTGGTCTCGCGCCGTAATCTGCGTCAAATCGCCTGGCTGGTCTACGGATTCGGGGCCGTCGTGATCGCCGCCACCATCGCCTGGTCGATTCTGTTCGGCTGGATCATGACCTTGATCGGCTGTGTCTTCATCGCGGTGACCGGCCTGCGCAATCTGGACTGGACGGCGCTGGGCCGCGGGATCGCGCTCTACACCACGGGCACCGCGGTGGCGGGAATCCTTGCCGCCCTGTCGGTTCGGCGGCTGGCGATCGGTGAGGTTCCGGTGCGCCCGGGCGATCCGGGCTGGTTCTGGCCGGCCTGGCAGCTGGCGAGTCTGCTGATCGCGGTCGGCGCCGTGTGGATCGTGATCGAGTTGTGGGTGCGGGCGCGGCTGTTGCTGCGGCAGATCCGGGCCCTGCATCGGACGATGATCAAGCGCTTCCCCGAGGTGGTCGCCCATGAGCAGACCGTGTCGGCCACGCAGCTGAAGGCCTCCGATCAGGTAGCGCAGATCATGGACGCGCTGTATCTGCAGACCGGCGGTGGACTGGAGCTGGCCGCGGCCGGGGTGCCCGCGCGCTCGGTCACCGAACGTGCCGAACGGGTGGCGCGGTGGGCGCGCAATCCGCTCGGCGACGAGATCGTCGACGCCCGCTGGATCGCCCCGCCGGAGGGGTTGAGCCCACGCGGCTGGGTGCAGGCGATCGCGCGCGCGTTCGAGCACACGGCCACCGAGCGCAACTCGGCTGCGGCACAGACTGATTGACCGTTCGTCCGAATCAGTGGGCCGTCCGCATCGGGACCGATACGCGGCGGGCGGCGCCGATGATGGTGCGGCCTACTGATGGCGGAGGTTCGATGGTTCGAGCGCACGACAGAGACCGAAGCGTCGCCGCTTCGGTCGATTCACAAAACAAACACAGTGCGGTTCCGAGTACCGCACTGTGTTGTCCTGTGGAACGTGCTATTCCGTGCCGTCCGGTGGAACCTCGGGCAGACCCTCACTCGCCCGGAGCTTTTCGGCCATCGAGGTCAGAAGGTTCTGCGACTCTTCGGAGAGATCGAACGCCCTGCTCGACAGTCGTCGCAGTCCATAGCCCTGCAGCTGGGACAGCAGCTCCAGATCATGGTCGATCTTGGCGGCGTAGATGTCGTTGAAGAAGTAGTCCGGTTTGACCTTGAAGAACTTTGCCAGTGCGGCAACCGTCTCATCTGAGGGGTTGGTCCGCTGCCCCGACCGCAGCTGCGAGAGATACGGTTTCGAGATCGGATGTCCGGAGGCGGTGAGCGCTGCCGCCACCTCCGCATTGGTGTGCGGCTTACGCCCCGGGGGATGCACGGTTTCGAACAGCTTGTTCAGCCGCGCCGCGAAATCAGCCATTGTGAGCCGCCCAATTCCCTTCGCTGTACTAACAGTCGTTATCTCGGATACGTATCATTGATATTAGCGGCTGAGTAACTGAAAACCTACGCCTGATTCAGGATTTCCTTGAAGCTTCCAGGTCGGCCGTCCGGGAACTGTTCAGCATCGGGACGTTTGCGGGGTGCCGTCGCCTCACTTGCCATGAGGCAGTACGCTCCGGTTCTGGCCCGTCGGGCGAGTCTCGCTCAATGGGCCATCGATAACCGAAAGATAGCTGACGTCTCATCCTTTTGTCTGTATCGCAGTTTGTGTGGCGTACGACACGTCCACGCGCTGTGAGGATGAACGTTCAACCTCGGTTGAAATCTGTGCGGTATTACAACCGCTCGATGATTGTCCCGGTCGCAAGTGCGCCACCGGCGCACATGAGGACCATCGCGACCGACTTGTCGGATCGTTCCAGCTCGTGCAGGGCGGTGGTGATCAACCGGGATCCGGTGCTACCGACCGGATGTCCGATCGCAATCGCGCCGCCGTTGACATTGACCCGATCCATATCCGGCTTGTGCACCGAAGCCCACGACAGCGGCACCGAGGCGAAGGCCTCGTTGATCTCGAACAGGTCGATATCGGCGATGCTCATGCCCGACTTCTCCAGCAGCCGGGTCGTCGCCTGTACCGGGCCGTCGAGATGGAATTCCGGTTCCGCGCCCACGAGGCACTGGGTGACGATCCGGGCGCGGGGCTTCAGCCCGGCTCGGGCGGCGGCCTGTTCGTCCATCAGAAGTACCGCGGCCGCACCGTCGGAGATCTGCGAGGAGGTGCCGGCGGTGTGAATTCCGCCCTCCAGCACCGGCTTCAGCTTCGCCAGGCTCTCCCGGCTGGTTTCGCGAAGCCCCTGATCGCGGACTACGTCGAGCTTCTCGCCGGTGAGGACGCCCTCCTTGTCGACCTGCGGTGCGCCGGTGATGGTCAGTACCTCGCGGTCGAACCGGCCTTCCGCCCAGGCCTGGGCGGCCAAACGCTGTGAGCGCACGCCGAATTCGTCGACGTCGTCGCGGGTGATGCCGCGCCGCTTGGCGATTCGTTCGGCGGCTTCGAACTGGTTGGGCATATCGATGTCCCAGCTCGCGGGCCGCCGGGGTCCGGCGTTCTCGCCCACGTTGGCGCCGAGGGGCACGTGACTCATCGATTCGACGCCGCAGGCGACGCCGATCTCGATCGCGCCCTGGGCGATCTGGCCGGCGATCAGGTGGTTGGCTTGCTGCGCCGATCCGCACTGGCAGTCGATCGTGGTGGCGCCGACCTGCCAGGGGAGTCCGGCGTGCAGCCAGGCCGTGCGGGTGACGTTGTTGCCCTGTTCACCGACCTGCATGACGCAGCCGCCGATGACCTGTTCGACCAAGGCCGGGTCGAGGTGCGCGCGTTCCAGTACGCCGCGCTGGGCGGCGCCGAGGACCTCGGCGGCGTGCAAGCCGGCGAGCCAGCCGTTGCGTTTGCCGATCGGGGTGCGTGCGGCCTCGACGATGACGGGGGTGCCCATAACTTCAACCTTTCGAACAGAGACTGAATCAGCCCGGAAACTGGAACAAGTTCTGTGGATGTACTGAGGGCGGACTATGGCTTCTTTACTACTGATACCACCTATGCTGCAATGAAGGTAGAACGTGTTTCAGTTAGCCGAAGGAGACAACTGGTGGTTGACGCCCAAGTAGCTCCGAACCTTCCCGAAGGGTTCGACGCGACAGATCCCGACATGTGGGCCCGTGGGGTCCCGGTCGAAGAGTTCGCGGAACTACGCCGGACCGCGCCGATCTGGTGGAATCCGCAGTCGCCGGAAGTCGGTGGCTTCCACGACGACGGCTTCTGGGTCGTCACCAAGCACGCCGATGTCAAGGAGGTGTCGCGGCGCGACGACTTCTCCACCTACGAGAACACCGCGATTCCCCGCTTCAACGACGACATCCCGCGCGAGGCCATCGAGCTGCAGCGGCACATCCTGATCAACAAGGACGCGCCCGAGCACACCAAGCTGCGCAAACTGATCTCCAAGGGTTTCACGCCGCGTGCCATCAACGGGTTGCGCGCCGAACTCTCGGCCCGTGCCAAATCGATCGTCGAGGCTGCCGCGGCCCAGGGCGCCGGCGATTTCGTCACCCAGGTGGCTTGTGAGCTGCCGCTGCAGGCGATCGCCGAGCTGATCGGAGTGCCGCAGGAGGACCGGATGAAGGTCTTCAAGTGGTCGAACGAGATGACCGGATACGACGACCCGGACAGCGACGCCGATCCGGCCGCGTCGTCGATGGAGATCCTCGGTTACGCCTGGCAGATGGCCGAGGCGCGCAAGGCCGAGCCCGCCAACGACATCGTCACCACGCTGGTCAACGCCGATATCGACGGGGAGGCGCTGACCTCCGAGGAATTCGGGTTCTTCGTCATCCTGCTGGCGGTCGCGGGTAACGAGACCACCCGCAACGCCATCACCCACGGCATGATCGCATTCCTGGAGAATCCGGATCAGTGGGAGCTCTACAAGCGGGAACGGCCGGCCACCGCGGCCGACGAGATCATCCGCTGGGCAACTCCGGTCAGCTCCTTCCAGCGGACCGCGCTGGTGGATACCGAACTGTCCGGGGTGCAGATCAAGAAGGGCCAGCGCGTGCTGCTGATGTACCGCTCGGCCAATTTCGACGAGGAGGTGTTCGAGAATCCCTACACCTTCGACATCACCCGGGACCCCAACCCGCATCTGTCCTTCGGTGGAACCGGCGCTCACTTCTGCATCGGCGCCAACCTGGCGCGACTGGAGATCGATCTGATCTTCAACGCGATCGCCGACCATCTGCCCGACATCACCAAACTCGGTGATCCGCAGCGCCTGACCTCCGGCTGGCTCAACGGCATCAAGGAGTTCCAGGTCGATTACAAGACAGTGCCGCCTCTCCGGGACTCCAGCGTGTCGTGAGACGGTGGTCGGCCTGGTCGTCGGGCTGATGGACCTGGACACGGAAAGGGCGGGCACCCACGGTGCCCGCCCTTTCCGCGTCCGGTCCGGCGCTATTCCTTCCGCATGGTTTCCATCGCGCGATCGGTTTCCCAGAACGCGCGCAGTGCCACGATCTTCCCGGCGTCGTCGACCTTGTAGGTGAATACGCCCTCGGCGTCGATGACGTGTCCGCCCAGGTGGGTGCGGATCAGGCCGGTGAACGCGACCTCGTTACCGCAGGCAAAGGAATCCCCGAAGACGAAGTCGATCGATTCGGTCGGGGCGATCGCCTTGTCCCAGAACGCGGCGATCGCCTCGTGGCCACGATGGCCGACACCCTCGGGATCGAACACCGAAGGCCCGATCGGGTCCTCGACGATGCCGTCCTCGGCGAACAGCGCCAGCCACGCGGCCTTGTCCCGGGCGCGCACCGCGGCCTGCGACGCGCGCCCGGCGGTGCGCGCCGGATGCTCGGTGGTTGTGGTAGTGGTCATCTCGAACTCCCGGCTCGGCGGTATCGGTGAATTTGCTGATGGAATTGCAAATGTGCTTTCCGTAGCGTTCCGGTGGCTTTCCGGCGGTCCGGAAATACCGTCCGGAATACGCGTTCACCGCGGTTCCGAACCCACCACCCACATGGAGAAGTACTGTGAACCGCCACCATAGGCGTGGCCGAATGCTTTTCGAGCGCCTTCGACTTGGTAATCGCCGGCCCGGCCCATTACCTGCTTGGCCGCTTCGGCGAACCGGATCAACCCGGAGGCGCCGATCGGGTTGGAGCTCAGCACCCCGCCCGAGGGGTTGACCGGCAGCTTTCCGCCGATCTCGGTCTCGCGGGCGTCGACCAGCTTCCAGCCCTCGCCCTCGGGGGTGAAGCCCAGATTCTCCAGCCACATCGGCTCGAACCAGGAGAACGGTACGTAGATCTCGGCCGCGTCGATCTCCTCCAGCGGATTGGTGATTCCGGCCTGCTGCCAGAGCGCGGCCGCGGCATCGCGACCGGCCTGCGGGTTGACCTGGTCACGGCCGGAGTAGGCCAGCGGTTCGGTGCGCATGGCCGTACCGTGCACCCAGGCGACCTTCTTGCCGGATGCCTCGGCGGCCCTCGCCGACTGCTCGTCCCCTATCACGATCGCGCACGCGCCGTCCGAGGAGGGGCAGGTTTCGTCGAAACGCACCGGGTCCCAGAGCATTTGGGAGGCGAGCACCGATTCCATGGTGATATCGGGCTGCCGCAGATGGGCGAAGGGGTTCTTCGCGCCGTTGCGGCGATCCTTCACCGCCACCATCGCGCCGATGTGCAGGGGCGCGTTCGCTCGCCGGATGTAGGCACGCACGTGCGGCGCGAAGTAGCCACCCGCGCCCGCGCCGACGGGCATCGTGAACGGCACAGGGTTCGACAGCGCCCACATGGCGTTGGATTCGGACTGCTTCTCCCAGCAGATCGCCAGCACCCGGCGGAAGACGCCGGCCTGCACGTGATTGGCGGCAACCACGCCGGTCGATCCGCCGACCGAACCGGCGGTATGTACGCGAAGCAGCGGTTTTCCGGTGGCGCCCAGGGCATCCGCCATGAACAGCTCCGGCATCATCGAGCCCTCGAACAGGTCCGGCGCCTTACCGACGATGACCGCGTCGATATCGGCCATGGTCAGGTCGGCATCTTCGAGGGCGCGATCGATTGCCTCGCGGCACATTCCGGCCATCGAGACATCGGTCCGTTTCGTCACGTGATGGGTTTGTCCCGTGCCGAGTACAGCGGCGTGGTTACTCATCGTGCCTCCTGTGCTTTGCGGGACACCCGCACCCGGTCGGCCCGATAACCGGGCTGCGCATTGTCGTTCATCGTGCCTCCAGGGTGGCCACAAGGTTCTGCTGCAGCGCCGGGCCGCTGGTCGCGTGGGCCAGGGCTCGGTCGGCGTTGCCGTTCATGATTTCGTCGGCCGCGAAGCCGATGCGTTCCAGCCCGGCGGCGAACATCGGATTACCGGCCAGCGCACCACCCGAGGGGTTGATGCGGGTGGCCTCGCCGAGGCCGATGGCCTGTTTCAGGATCAGCTGCTCGTGGCTGAAGGTCGCGTGCAGTTCGGCGATGTCGAAACCGCCGGTGTCACCACCGGTGACGGCCCGGGCCGCCGCCGCGGTCGAGGGCGAAGTCGTCAGATCGCGCGCGCCGAACATCGGCGTGTCGATGCGATGCGCCATCCCGGTGAGCCAAGCGGGTCGCTCGCACAGTTCGCGGGCCTTGTCGCCGCGGGCCAGCACGATCGCGGCCGCACCGTCGGTGATCGGCGCGATATCGTGTTCGCGCAGCGGAGCCGCGACATACGGTGCGGCGAGCCGCTTTTCGATCTCGGCCTCGTCGGCCGCGGAAACGGCGGCCATATCGCGTTCGGTCCACACCCCGGCATCGAGTCCGGCGCGGGCCTGCAGACCGGCCACCGACACCGCGTCCGGCCACAGCGGGGCGACCAGATACGGATCCATCTGCAGGGTCAGCACCTGCCGCAGGGTGCCCGCGGAGGGCTTGCCGAAACCGTAGACCAGGGCCGTATCCACCTGCCCGGAGCGGAGTTTCACCCACGCCTCGTACAGGGCCCAGGCGGCGTCCATCTCGACATGCGATTCGTTGATCGGCGGCACCGCGCCGATGGAGTCGATCGCGGAGATGAACGAAAAGGCGCGACCGGCAAGGTAATCGGAGGATCCGGAGCACCAGAAGCCGATATCGGAGACGCCGATGCCCAACTTCTCGTACAGCTGCTGGAAGCACGGCACCAGCATTTCGACACCGTTGGTGGTGCCGTAGGTTTCGCGGACGTGCGGCGCGTGGGCGAACCCCACCACCGCGATATCTGTTGCGTTGTCGCTCAAGGTGTTTCGCCTCTTCTAGAGATGGTGCCGGTAGGTCTCGTAGTCCGCGTCCGGCTCGCCGTTGGGCTCGAAGTGGTCCACGTTCTCCAACGTGTAACCCCACTCCTCGCGCGGCTTCCACACGGCCTTGACCCGCATGCCCATGCGCACGTCGGCGGCATCGCAGCCGAGCACCCGGTGCAGCACCGGGATGTCGGATCCGTCGAGCAGAACGTAGGCCGCCACGAACGGCGGCTTGATCTTCTGACCCATGAACGGCACGTTGACGATGCAGAAGGTGGTGATGGTGCCGGTATCGGATACCTCGACCATCTCGTCGGTCGGCCGGCCGTCGATCGGATCGGCACCGCGTGCGGGGAAGTAGACCTTGCTGTCGGAGTCGGCGCGCCCGCCCAGCAGCCGGCCCTCGGCGAGTGCCTTCAGATACTTGGTCTCGGTCGGCGAGGCGGTGTGCTTGTAGCGCAGGTCGATCGGGGTGATGATGCCGGTAACGGGTTCACCCGCAACGGAATCCGACGGCGCCGCGGAGGTGTCACCGGGCTCGACGCAGGCGATGTCGTGGATGGTGCCGGTGCGTTCGGTGGCCCAGCGCACCCGCACCCGCATACCCGTGTGGACCTCCTCGGGCGAGGCCACGTCGAGAGCGTGCAGTAGTGCGGTGTCGGCCCCGTCGAACTTCACCAGCGCCCAGGCGAACGGCCGGTCGAACGGCTGGCCGGGCAGCGGATCGGCGACCCAGCTCCAGCTCTGCACCGTGCCGACATCGGAGACGTCGACGAAGTCGGTCAACGCCTGCGCGGTCACCGGATCGAATTCCGCCGGTGGCACGATCACCCGGCCGTCGCTGCCGCGGACGCCGACGATCCGGCCTTCGCGCAACCCGGTCAGGAACCGCCCGATGGTCGGTCCGACCGAGCGGGTGTAGTCGAACTTCATTCGTAGTTCGGCGCTGAGTACCTCGGGTGCGGGTTCCGCTTCCGGACCGCTGCCTTTCGCGATTGCGCCGGTCATGGTGTTCCCATTGGTCACGATATCGAGTAGAACAGGTTCTTATTCTGGTGGCAAGAGCTACCTGGAAAGGTGTCCGGCTACGGGCTCGGTGGAAGGAGTCGACGATGCGGTTCGGATTGCAGCTCGGATATTGGGGCGCGGGGCCGCCGCCCAACGCCGGGGAGTTGGTCGTGGCGGCCGAGGCGGCCGGCTTCGACGCCGTCTTCGCCGCCGAGTCGTGGGGTTCGGATGCCTTCACGCCGCTGGCGTGGTGGGGTTCGTCCACGCACCGGGTCCGGCTGGGCACCTCGGTGGTCCAGCTGTCCGCGCGCACACCCACCGCCACTGCGATGGCCGCCCTGACCCTCGACCACCTCAGCGGTGGCCGCCATATCCTGGGCCTCGGCGTGTCCGGGCCGCAGGTGGTGGAGGGCTGGTACGGCCAGCCGTTCGCCAAGCCGTTGCAGCGGACCCGGGAGTACGTCGGCATCATCCGGCAGGTGCTCGCTCGCGAGGCGCCGGTGATCAACGACGGTGTGCACTACCGGTTGCCCTACGCCGGGCCGGGTTCGACCGGGCTGGGTAAGCCGCTCAAGCCGATCACCCATCCGCTACGTGCGGATCTGCCGATCTGGCTTGGTGCCGAAGGGCCCAAGAATGTGGCCCTGACCGCCGAGATCGCCGACGGGTGGCTCGCGATCTACTACACCCCGCGATTGGCCGGGATGTACGACGAGTGGCTGGACGAGGGCTTCTCCCGGCCGGGTGCTCGGCGTTCGCGAGAGGATTTCGAGATCGCCGCGAGCTGCCAGGTGATCATCACCGACGACGCCCGCGCCGAAATCGACCGGATCAAACCGGTGATGGCGCTCTACATCGGGGGCATGGGGGCCGAGGAGCTGAACTTCCACGCCCAGGTCTACCGCCGGATGGGCTACGGCGCGGAGGTCGACGAGATCACCCGGCTGTTCCGGTCCGGCCGCAAGGACGAGGCCGCCGCTGTCATCCCGGACCAGTTGATCCTCGATACGGCGATCATCGGCGACGAGGATCATGTGCGTTCCCAGCTGAAGGTCTGGGAGGCGGCCGGGGTCGGGATGCTACTGGTGACGGTCCGTGACGTCGGTCAGCTGCAGCGGTTGGCGCCCCTTGTTCAGCAGTAGAACGCGTTCTAAATTCGAGGGATGACTTCGATGGCGCCGACGCCCCGGCTGGGCCTGTGGAACATCGCGGCCGACACCCCCGACCGAATCGCCATCGTGGATCCCTCGGGGCGGGAGGTCCGTATCGGGAGTTGGCCGAGCAGGCCGACCGCATCGCGCGCGGTCTGCAGGCCAAGGGTTTGCGGCCCGGCGATGTGCTGTGTCGATGGTGCCCAACAGCACCGAGGCGCTGGCGGTGTACTGCGCGGCCTACCAGGCCGGGCTGTACATCGTCGCGGTGAACCGGCATCTGACCGGTTCCGAGGTCGCCTACATCCTCGGCGACAGCGAGGCTCGGATGTTCGTGGCCGACGAGCGCTTCGCCGCGGCCGCGACGATCGCCGCGGACGAGGCGAATATCGCTGCGCGCGACCGGTATTCGGTCGGCTCCATCGAAGGCTTCCAGCCGCTGGCCGAACTCGGCCGGGGCGAGTCCGGCCGGCCCGACGTGCACACCACCGGGGCGCCGATGTTGTACACCTCGGGAACGACCGGACGGCCCAAGGGAGTTCGGCGTCCGTTGACCGGCGAGGATCCCGATCTGATCGGACCGGAGTCGACCGGCGCGGAGGTACCGGCCGGTGTGGTCGGCCAGGTGTATCTGAAGATGGGCGGATCCAGCTTCGAGTACCACCGGGATCGGGCCAAGACCGAGGACGCGCGCGTCGGTGATCTGTTCACCGTCGGCGACATCGGGCACCTGGACAAGGACGGATATCTGTTCCTGCACGACCGGCGGTCCGACCTGATCCTGTCCGGGGGTGTGAACATCTATCCGGCCGAGAACGAGGGTGAGTTGATCACGCATCCGAAGGTCGCCGATGTGGCGGTGTTCGGTGTGCCGCATCCGGATTGGGGTCAGGAGGTCAAGGCGGTCGTCCAACCGGCCGAGGGCGTGGTCGGCGACGAGGCGCTCACCGGCGAACCGATGGCGTTCGCCGCGGGCCGCCTGGCCGAATACAAACTGCCGAAGAGCATCGACTACCTGCCCGAACTGCCGCGCGATCCGAACGGCAAGTTGTCCAAACGCAGACTGCGCGAGCGGTACGCCTCCGCGTAGCCACAGCGGAGGCAACACTGCCCACGAGCCCGCCCGGAACGAGCCGGGCGGGCTCGACGTCGTCGGCAGAATACGCCTTCCGGGAAAACTCCTCGGCGCTTCCACCGAATTAGTAAACTGCGTTAATTAGGTCTTGTCAGCAGAGAGAACACGTTCTATTTTGGTCCTGTGAGCTACAACATAGCGGACCTTGTCGAACACACCATCGACCTCGTGCCGGACCGTGTCGCGCTGGCCGACGACGTCCGCTCGGTGACCTATGCCGAGCTGGAGGATCGAGCCAACCGACTTGCGCACTACCTGCAAGAACAGGGTGTGCAACCGGGTGACAAGGTCGGCATCTACTCGCGCAACACGATCGAGGCCGTGGAGGCCATGGTCGCGATCTTCAAGGCGCGGGCAGTAATGATCAACGTGAACTTCCGGTACGTCGAGAACGAGTTGCAATACATTTTCGACAATTCCGATATGGTCGCGCTGATTCACGAGCGTCGTTACAGCGACAAGGTGTCGGCCGTGCGGCCGAACACGCCGAAGCTGAAGACGGTCGTCGTAGTGAACGACGGTACCGAAGCCGAGGTGCCGTTGCCGTCGGATTCGGTGGAATACGAAGCGGCACTGGCGGCCTCGTCGGGTGAGCGGGACTTCGGTGATCGCTCCAACGACGACATCTTCATGATCTACACCGGCGGCACCACTGGCATGCCCAAGGGCGTGATGTGGCGGCACGAGGACTGGTGGCGGGTGCTCGGCGGTGGCATCAACTTCGTGACCGGGGAGGCCATCGAGGACGAATGGCAGCAGGCCAAGGCCGGCGCCGCCGGGCCGCAGATGGTGCGCTATCCGATTCCGCCGATGATTCACGGCGGCTCCCAGTCGGCGACCTTCCACGGCCTGTTCGACGGCGGGAAGACGATCATGCTGCCGGAATTCAGCGCGCACGGCGTCTGGCAGGCGATCGATCGCCACGGCGTGAATCTGATCTTCATCACCGGTGACGCGATGGCGCGGCCGATGCTCGACGCGCTCAAGGAGGGTAACCCGGAAACCGGTGCGCCATACCAGCATTCGAACCTGTGGGCGATGGCGAGCAGCGCGGCGCTGTTCTCGCCGGCCTTGAAGGACGAGTTCATCGAGCTGCTCCCCAATACGGTGATCACCGACTCCATCGGTTCGTCGGAAACCGGGTTCGGCGGACTGTCGGTCGCGGCGAAGGGCGCCACCCACACCGGCGGCCCGCGGGTCAAGATCGATGCGTCCACCGCGGTGCTCGACGAACAGGGCAATCCCGTCGCGCCCGGTTCCGGGCAGGTCGGCGTACTCGCCCGGACCGGCAATATCCCGCTCGGCTACTACAACGACCCGGTGAAGACCGCGGCGACGTTCAAGGAGTTCAACGGGATCCGCTACTCGATCCCGGGTGATTTCGCCCGCGTCGAGGAGGACGGCACCGTGACCATGCTCGGTCGCGGTTCGGTCAGCATCAACAGCGGCGGCGAGAAGATCTACCCCGAAGAGGTCGAGGGCGCGCTGAAGTGTCATCCGGAGATCTTCGACGCGTTGGTGATCGGCGTGCCCGACGAGCGGTGGGGGCAGCGCGTCGCGGCGGTCGTCCAGTGCCGGGGTGCCAACCGCCCGACCCTCGAGGAGCTGCGCCCGATCCTGACCAAGGAGATCTCGTCCTACAAATTGCCGCGCAGCCTGTGGTTCGTCGACGAGATCAAGCGCTCGCCGGCCGGTAAGCCGGATTACCGCTGGGCCAACGAACACGCGCAGTCGCGGCCCGCCGACGAGGAGTCGCAGGTTCCGTCGAAATAGATAGCTCGCCGAAGTAAATAACGGGCAATCGCTCTCGCCGCGTTCGGGCCTCGGGTTCCGAGCGCGGCGATTTCATTTCGTCGCCGCCCCGTCGCACGGGGGCCGCGCATGGCGTAATTCGCCATCGCAGCGGTGCTGCCTGCTCAGCCTGGCGGATGCGATCGATGCCCCCGATTTCGGGGTGTTTTCTGTCGGTGCCCTGTGCCACAGTGATCCGCATGAGC
Source organism: Nocardia veterana NBRC 100344 (assembly GCF_000308855.1). GTDB lineage: Bacteria > Actinomycetota > Actinomycetes > Mycobacteriales > Mycobacteriaceae > Nocardia > Nocardia veterana. The sequence continues at coordinate 13,820 of NZ_BAGM01000009.1, forward strand.
GAAAATGCTTCCGCCGGCACCGTCGACGACGTGCTGCAGCAATTCGAGGGCTATCGGCGGGAGCTGTGTGCTTACGCCTACCGGATGCTCGGATCCTCGTTCGAAGCCGAGGACGCCGTACAGGAGACGTTCACCCGGGCCTGGAAGGCCTACGACTCCTTCGAAGGCCGGTCCAGTCTGCGTTCGTGGCTGTACAAGATCACGACCAACGTCTGCCTGGACATGTTGGACGGTCCGCAACGCCGGGCCCGCCCGATGGATCTGTCGGGGCCGTCGAGCCCGGACAGTCCGCTGCCGCCGCCGCAGCCGGATTACGTCTGGGTCGAACCGATTCCGAACGCCTTGGCCTTCGGCGCCGACCCGGCCGAACATGCCAGCACCAAGGACTCGCTGCGACTCGCATTCGTCGCCGCCTGCCAGCATCTGCCGGCCACCCAGCGTGCGATTCTCATCATGCGTGAGGTGTTGCGATTCTCCGCCAACGAGACGGCCGAGATGTTGACGATGTCGCCCGCCTCGGTCAACAGCGCGCTGCAACGAGCCCGGGCGACGATGTCGAAGGTCCAGCCGTCGCCGTCGGGTGGTTACGACGAATCCGACGATCAGCAGCGCAAACTCGTCGACGGTTTCGTTCGCGCCTTCGAGGCCTACGATATGGACGCGCTGACCTCGCTCCTGAAACAGGATGTCGCACTGTCCATGCCGCCCATCGAGCTGTGGGTCTCCGGCCCGGAGAACGTCGCGCGGTTCATGCAGTCGCCCGGCCCTTCGGCCTGCCGGGGTTCGCGCCTGGTTCCGCTGGAGGGTGCCAACGGACTTCCCGCCTTCGGCCAGTACAAGCCGACCGCGGAACCGGGGGTGTTCTCGCCCTGGTCGATCACGGTCCTGGAGTTCGACGGTCCGGCGATCAGTGGGCTGAACTTCTTCCTCGATACCGACCGACTGTTCCCGCTGTTCGGATTGCCGCCGGAACTGCGGGACTGATCGCTTTCGGCGCAGGGCCCGCCGGTCGTCACGACCGGCGGGCCCTACTCGTTTTCGGGCGGCGGGCCGTTCGGCCGCAAACAGGGCGGGGCGAAGTGCGGCGAGTCAGGTCAATACCCCTGGGGGTATGACATGTCTCACAGGGTGAACCCGTATCGGACGTATACCCCATGGGGGTATACAGAAGTGGTTCGAAATCGTACGGGCGCAACCGATGCGCCCACGCCCAAGGAGTGAGGATGTCGATGTCCACTCGGGTATCCGCGCCGCCGTCGCGGCGCTGGTTCGCATTGGCGCTGATCGCAATGGCTCAGTTCATGGTCATCATGGACACCTCGATCATCGGGGTCGCCCTACCGGAAATGCAGAGCTCGCTGGGCTTTTCGCAGGAGGGGCTGTCGCGGGTCTTCAACGCCTACGTCATCGTCTTCGGCGGATTGCTCCTGCTCGGTGGCCGGCTTTCCGATATCGCGGGTGCTCGCCGCGTCTTCCAGGCGGGCTGGATCGTGCTCGGCATCGGATCGCTGGTCGCGGGGCTGGCGGGCACGCCGGTCGTCGAGTTGATCGGTCGTGGTGTGCAGGGCGCCGGTGCCGCATTGATCGCGCCGTCCGCGCTGACGCTGCTGATGATGGTGTTCGGCGCCGATCCGAAGGAGTTGACGACGGCCTTCGCGTTCTACGGCGCCGCCGCTCCCGCCGGCGGCACCGCAGGGGTGTTCCTCGGCGGTCTGATCACCGAATATGCGTCGTGGCCTTGGGTTTTCCATATCAACATCCCGATCGCCGTGCTGGCTGTGGTGGCTGCCGCGGTGTTGGTTCCGGGCGGTACCGCCGAATCCGGCGGTTCGGTCGATGTGCTGGGCGCCCTCACCGCGACCCTGGGGCTGGGGGCGGCCGTCTTCGCCGTCGTGCGGGCACCCGAGGCCGGGTGGGGTTCGGGGTCGACCTGGGCCGGGCTGATCGTCGCGGTCGCCCTGCTGGCGGGTTTCGTGGTGTCGCAGGCGCGCCGTCGCGCCCCGTTGATGCCGCTGTCGATCTTCCGCGCACCCGACCTCGGCGCGGCGAATCTGGCCCAAGTGCTGCTGGGGGCGGCCTGGGTGCCGATGTGGTTCTTCCTGAACCTGTATCTGCAGCAGGTCCTCGGCTATTCGGCCTTCCCGTCCGGTGCGGCGCTGCTGCCGATGACGGCGCTGATCATGGTGGGCATGATCGCGCTGTCGCCGAAGCTGTTCGCGCGGTTCGGCGCCCGCGCCATGATCGTCACGGGCCTGCTGGTGCTGGCCGTCGGGCTGATCTGGCTTTCGTTCATTCGGGCCGACGGCATCTTCTGGATCGACGTGCTGCCCGGCTCGCTGCTGGCCGCGCTGGGCATGTCGCTCGCGTTCGTGCCGTCGCTGCAGACCGCCATTTCGGCGGCAGCGCCCGAGCAGGGCGGATTGGCCTCCGGATTGGTGAACACCGGCTATCAGATCGGATCGGCGCTGGGTTTGGCGGTAGTCACCGCGATCGCCTCGGCCGCCGGTGCCGACCGGGTCGGTGATGCCGACGCCCTCACCGATGGGTTCTCCGCGGCCTTCGGCGCCGCTGCCGCGATCGCGGTTGTGGCGGCGGTGCTCGCCTGGGTGACCTTCCGCGCGCCGGCTCGGCGGGACCGAGTTCCGGCGAGTGTGTGAGCATCGATCGGCGTGCGGCCTCCGGCGTGGCCGGGGGCCGCACGTCCGCGGGGGTGAAGCGAAACAGGTTGTGCCCCAGCCTTACTAGTCGATCGCCTTGGCGGTCAGCCAGATGGTGACCACCACGCCGGCCGCCACCGCCATGCCGAGGTGGTCGGGGGAGCGGGCGTAGTCGTAGCTCGAGAGCGCGGCGATAACCGCCATGACGAAGATCAGCAGACGCTTCACGGGTATACCCCCACCGTTCGGGGATTCAAGCATACGAGACGTGAAAGAGTTTGTGCCACAGTCCATTAGGACATATCGAGCGGTATCGCATTGCCGAGTGTTCGCGCCCGTCACGATGTCGATCATTCGCCCGGTTTGCTCGCGGGCCCGCCGCAGTGACCGGCGGGCCGTGGCGCCGTTAGCCCCGCGCCGATGAATCCGGTTGGGGCGGAGGTTTTTCCACGGTGGCCCGGTACCGCCGTCGTGGTCAGTCGGTGACGGCGTGGCAGGCCTCGATGAGCGAGCGCAGCTCGGCGCGTGGAGGATCGGGTCGCACCACCAGATAGCTGGGCATCGTCGGTTCCGGATTGCGCAGTGGACGCCAGACCACACCCGGGAACGACAATTGCGCCGCTTGGGCGGCGTAGTACACGGTCCAGCTCGGTGCGCCGAAGCCGATCGCGGCCAGCGTGTCCTGTTCGGTGGTGAACTCCGGGCCGAAGGCCGGTTCGAAGCCGGCCTCCCGGCAGGACTCGACCACCAGGTCGAACAGGGCGGGATTGCGGGCGCGCCGCACCAGCCGCAGCGGTAGCTCGGCCAGCCGGGCGAGTTCGACCTCGCGCAGCACCGCGAGGTCGTGCCGGGCGGGAATCGCGGCCACCAGACGGTCGGACCACAGCGGCAGCAGTTCGAGGCCGGGCTCGTCCCGGTACCCGCGCACGATCGCCGCATCGAGCTCGCCCGACCGAACCCGTTTCATCCGATCAGCGGTGTCGGCATCGACCAGCTCGACCCGAGCCGCGGGGGCGTAGCGGCCGAAGGCGACGAGGATGCTCTCCAGGCGCGCGCCCAGTCCCGTGCTGGTGCCCAGCCGGACCGTGCCGGTGCGTTCGGCGCGCAGATCGTCGATGGCGGTGCGGGCCTGCGCGACCGCGGTGAGCACCTGCTCGGCGTGTGGCAGCAGGCGCCGGCCGGCTTCGGTGAGGCGGACGGTGCGGGTGGTCCGCTCGAACAGGGCGACCCCCAGCTCCCGTTCCAGCCGGGTGATCTGCTGACTGACCGCCGACTGGACGATGTGCAGTCGCCGCGCCGCGCGCCCGAAATGTAATTCCTCGGCCACGATCAGGAAGTACTGCAACTGCCGGAGCTTCACGGCCGGATATTAATCAGTTCTGGTGAACAGTGCCGGCTCGGTTCGCCCATTTTTCCGCTGCGCCGATCGCGGTTTCCTGGACACGTCAATGCCGAGCTCAACGGGAAGTGATCGCCATGCCATACCTCACCGTCGACGACGTCCGGCTCTACTACGAGGATCAGGGCGCCGGACGACCGCTGCTGTTCGTGCACGGCTGGGGCACCAGCGGCCGGGTTTGGGGCGCGCAGCAAGCCGAGCTGGTGAACGAATTCCGGGTGGTCACCGTGGACTGGCGCGGCTGCGGACGTTCGGACCGGCCGGTCACCGGGAACACCCTGCCGGGGGTCGTGGCCGACCTGGTCGAGTTGATCGCGCGGTTGGGGCTGGAGCATCCGATCGTGGTCGGCTCCTCGGTCGGCGCGACCTTCGCCACCGAACTGGCCCTGGCCCATCCGGACCTGCTCGGTGGTGTGGTCGCGGTCGACGGCCCCGCGTACTGGCCCGGACAGGGTATGCCGCTGGCCGAGATCATCGACGGGATGCGATATCGCAGAGCGGAATTTGTCGCGAACTGGGTGCCGAACTGGTATGCGCCGGGTACCGCGAGCGCGCTGATCGATTGGACCGTGCGCCAGATCCTGGATTCCGGCGTTCATATCGACGAACTGTTCCGGGCCTTCGCCAGCTACGACCCACGGCCGCGACTTCCGCTGTTGCGGACGCCGATTCACTATCTGCACGGCGAACTGGACGCCGAGATTCCGGTCGCGGTGGCACGGGTCTGCGCTGCGCTCACTCCCGGCGCGGGCGTGAGTGTGATCGCGGGCGCCGGGCATATGCCGCAGCAGGAGCGCGCGGCCGAATTCACCGCCGCACTGCGCCGGGCCATTGCCGGCTTCGCCGGGACGGCCGCCGCCTGACATTCGACGAACACGACATCCGAGGATTATTCGATGCATTTCGCAACAGCCCGACTCACCGGCGGCGATGCCGAGGTCGCCTACGATCTCACCGGATCCGGGCCAGCGGTCGTCCTGATTCACGGCACCGCGGCCGGGCGGGACCAGTGGGCGGCTCTCACCGCCGAAATCGCCGATCGCTACACCGTGCTGGCGCTCGACTATTCGGGCTCCGGCGACACCGTCGACCACGGCGGGCCGCTGACCGTCGCCGATCTGGCCGCCGAGGTGCGCGCCGCCGCCGACCACGCCGGTCTCGACGAATTCCATCTCGTCGGGCATTCCCTCGGCGCGGTGGTCGCCGCCCACCTCGCGGGGACGGCGCCCGATCGGGTCCACTCGCTGCTGATGCACGCGGGCTGGGTGCGCACCGACACCCGGATGGATGCCGAGTTCCGGCATTGGATCGACCTGTTGCGCGCCGACGCCGCGCACGGCACCACACTGTTCGCGCGGGCGCTGCCGCTGCTGGCGTTCGGCCCGCGCTATTGGGAGCGGGCCACCGCCGAAGACAACGAGGCACTGGTCGAGCAACTGGCGGGCGCGATCGCCCGGGGTGCCGCCCGGCAGACCGAGGTGGACCGAAACGTCGATCTGACCGATCTGCTCGGCCGGATCATCGCACCGACGCTGGTGCTCGCCAGCGCCCACGACCGTGTCGTCCCGGCCACCCAGCAGCAACGGCTGCTCGCCGCGATCGCCGATGCCCGCTATGCCGAGATCGACGCCGGGCACGGGGCGCCCGGTGAGGATCCGGCCGGATTCCACGCCAAGATCGTCGGCTTCCTGGACGAGCAGTCGGCGTGACCGCCGCCGGGTGCGCGGTCCGTCTGCCGCTCACCCGGCGGCGCCTCAGTTTCCGGGATGGTCCATCCAGAACGCCTCCCACTGGTGACCGTCCGGATCGACGAAGGCGCGGCTGAACATACCCACCGCTTCCTCTTGGGCGCGCTTGTCCTCGCTGACCTCTTCGGTGGCCCCGGCCGCCACCGCGGCGGCGAGCAACGACTCGACCTCGGCCGCACTGCTCAGTGACAGGGCATAGATCGACCCGGTCGCGGCGCGGGTGTCGGCGATCGGGCGGTTGGTGAAGGTCTCGAAGAACGGCCGGGCCAGCAGCATCAGGCAGATGTTGTCGTCGACGACGACGCAGGCGGCGTTCTCGTCGGTGAAGTCCGGATTCACCTTCCAGCCCAGCGCCTCGTAGAACGATTCGGACCGCTCCAGATCCTCGACGGGGAGATTGATGAAGATCATCTTGCTGGCCATGCTCGGTCCTCTCGCGGCATCGGTATGTGTCATCAGTTGCGACGCCGCGGGCCCGGCAAACTCATCGGATCACCGCTGGAGTGGTGGCGAGCCGCGCCACTGCCGTGCCGGAAAACAGGTCGCGGCCGAGCGATCCCGGCCGATACTGTCCGATCGTGTCGAATGGTGCGGACAGTTCCGACGGCCGGTTCGCGGCGGATGGCACGACCGGGGCCGTCTATCTCGTCACCGGTATTCAGGCGGCCGGAAAGTCGACGGTCGGGCAGGCGCTGGCCGAGCGGCTCCCGCGTTCCGCACATGTCCGCGGTGACGTGTTCCGTCGCTTCGTCGTCGGCGGGCGTGCCGAGATGTCGGATGCCCCGAGTTCGGAAGCGTTGCGGCAGTTGCGATTGCGCCATCGGCTGGCGGCCGCCACGGCCGACGCCTACGCGGCCGCGGGATTCACCGCGGTGGTCCAGGACGTGGTACTGGGCGATCTGCTGCCGTGGATGGTCGAGCAGATCTGCACCGATCCGTTGTACGTGGTCGTGCTGACGCCGAGCCCGGCCGCGGTGGCTCGGCGAGAGGCCGGCCGGGACAAGAAGGCCTACGGCACCTTCACGGTGCACCAGCTCGACACGATTCTGCGCGCCGAAACCCCGCGCCTCGGATTATGGCTGGACACAACCGATCTCACGGTCGATGCGACGGTGGACGAAATACTCGCCCGGGCCGAACCGGTGGAGCGGCGGTTCGACCCGGGCGAGCGCCTGCGTTAGTGGGCCTCGGCCAGGAGGGTGCCCAGCGCACGCAGGTGGTCGGTGGCGCCGCCGAGCGCGAATTCGTTGTGCTTGGCGGCGGTGAAATAGCACTGGACGATATGGTCCCGGTCGATGCCGACACCACCGTGCACGTGGACGGCGGTGTGCGCGATGCGGTGGCCGGCCTCGGCGGCCCAGAATTTGGCGGTGTGGATCTCGGCGTCGGCCGCCAGTCCCTCGTCGACCCGCCACGCGGCCTGGGTCACGGCCAGCCGCAGCCCCTGCAGGTCGATGTAGCCGTCGGCCAGCCGCTGCGCGACCGCCTGGAAGCTGCCGATCTTGCGATTGAACTGCTCACGCTCACGGCCGTATTCGGCGACGAGTTCGACCGCGCGCTCCAGGGTTCCCAGCTGCTGTGCGGCCAGGCCGAGCCAGCCGCGGTTCAGCAGCCACGTGAGGATTTCCGCGCCGTCGTCCACGGTGCCGATCAATTCGGCCGGGGTGGCATCGAATTCGATCTCGGCCTGCGGGCTGCGGTCGACCACCTGCTGGGGTGTGACGCGGGCGTCCGCCGGGTCGACCAGGAATACCGCGGCCTTCCCGGCGACGCCGGCGGGCACCAGGATTCGCGCGGACCGGTCGGCGAAGGGAACCACCGTCTTGGCGCCGACCAGTTTCCAGCCGCCGTCCTCGGTCGCCGTCGTGGTGGGCTTGGTCGGCTCCCAGTTCCGCTCCTCCGACAGCGCGACCGTCAGAACGATCTCGCCCGCACCGGCTTTCGCCGCGAGCTCGCGCTGTGCCGGGCTGCCCCAGCGGGCCAGCGCACCGGCGCCGAGCGCGACCGACCACAGGTACGGCACCGGGGCGGCGGACTTGCCGAGCTCCCGCAGGATCGCGGTCTGTTCCAGCACCCCGAGTCCGCTGCCGCCCACCGATTCCGGTAGTGCCGCCGCGAGTACCCCGGTCTCGGCCAGCGAACGCCACAGCTGTTCGTCGAAGCGGACCTCGGCCTTGTCCAGTTCCCGCAGGCGGTCGGCGGTGACCAGTTTCGCGCAGACCTCGCCGGTCAGCCGCGCGAGATCCTGCTGCCCTTCGGTAAGTGTGAAATCCATTGGTGATACCTAGCTTTCGGCTGGTGCGCGGCTCAGCGGGCGGCGGCGGGCTGTTTGAGGGCGGTCATGGCGATGATGTCGCGCTGCACCTCGTTGGTGCCGCCGCCGAAGGTCAGGATCAGGCAGGCGCGGTGCATGCGCTCGAGCCGGCCCCGCAGCTGGGCGCCGGGGGAGTCCTGGCGCAGATATGCCTGCGGCCCGAGAATCTCCATCAGCAGCCGGTAGGCCTCGGTCGCGAGTTCGGTGCCGAGCACCTTGCAGGTGGAGGCATCCCACGGCCGCGGAGCGGCGTCGCCGCCGGCATCCGCGCCGGAGGCGATCTCCCAGTTGAGCAGCTTCAGGTATTCCACCTTGGCGTGCACCCGCGCCAGGTTCAGCCGCACCCACTCGTTGTCGATCACCCGGGCGCCGGTGGAGTCCTTGGTTTCGCGCGCCCATTCCGTTGTCTGGGCGACAGCCAGGGCCAGCGGCGCGGCCGAGGTCAGCGCTACCCGCTCGTGGTTGAGCTGATTAGTGACCAGCGCCCAGCCGCCGTTCTCGGGGCCGACCATCGAACTGTGCGGAACGCGCACGTCCTGGTAGTAGGTGGCGCTGGTGTCCGGCCCCGCCATGGTGTGCACCGGGGTCCAGGAGAAGCCCTCGGCCGAGGTCGGCACGATGAACATGCTGATGCCCTTGTGCTTCTTGGCATTCGGATCGGTGCGGGCGGCCAGCCAGACGTAGTCGGCGTACTGGATGAGGCTGGTCCACATCTTCTGACCGTTGATCACCCAGTCGTCCCCGTCGCGCACGGCCGAGGTCCGCAGCGAGGCCAGGTCGGTGCCGGCGCCCGGTTCGGAATAGCCGATGGAGAAGTGCAATTCGCCGGCGGCGATCTTGGGCAGGAAGAACTTCTTCTGTTCCTCGCTGCCGTAGTGCATGATCGTCGGCGCCACCGAGTTGATGGTCAGGAACGGCACCGGGGCACCCGCGATCGCGGCCTCGTCGGTGAAGATCAGCTGATCCATCGTCGAGCGGTCCTGCCCGCCGTACTCCTTGGGCCAGCCGAGGGCGAGCCAGCCGTCCCGGCCCATCTCCTGGACCACCTCGCGGTAGACGTTGCCGTGGCCGTATTCACCGGTCTGGGACGACAGAGCCTCGCGCCGCTCCGGCGTGATCAGCTTGGCGAAATATTCGCGGAGCTCGGCGCGCAGCTGCTCCTGTTGCTCGGTGTAAGCAATCCGCATGGCGGTTACCTCGTACTCGGTGATTGTGACGGCGGATGCGACGGCACCGCCTCGGTGTCGATCATTGCATATCTACTGAAACATGTTCCAGTATGGATACCGAATCCGGCCGCTTCGGCCGCGGCGGCCGAGCCGGGTGAGTAGGCTCGGCGATACCTGCTGGTGAAGGAGTTATCAATGAAGGTCAGTGTGGATTTCGACCAGTGCGAGGCCAACGGAATCTGTGTCGGAATCGCCCCCGACGTCTTCGAACTCGATGACGAGGACCAGCTCCACATCGTCACCGCGGAGGTCCCGGAGGATCGGCTCGCGGATGTGGAGACGGCGGTCGCGCAGTGCCCGAAGGCTGCTCTGCGGTTGCAGTGAATCGGATGCTTGCCGATAACTGGAACACGTTCTAGAGTCACGGCGTGAGTGAATCGTCGAATCAGTCGGGGACGGATCTGTCCGGCAAGGTAGCGATCGTGACCGGAGCCGGTGCGGGCCTCGGGCGGGCCGAGGCATTGGCGCTGGCCGGGGCCGGCGCCTCGGTGGTGGTCAACGATCTGGCCGAAAGCGATGCGGTGGCCGCCACCCTCGCCGATATTCGCGCGCTCGGCGCGAAAGCGGAATTCGTGGCCGGCAGCGTCGCCGAGCGCGCCACCGCCGATGCCCTGATTCGCACCGCGGACGAGACTTTCGGCGGCGTGGACATCGTCGTGAACAATGCGGGAATTGTCCGCGACCGCATGCTTTTCAATCTCTCCGACGAGGACTGGGACGCGGTCATCGCCGTCCATCTGCGCGGCCATTTCCTGTTGTCGCGCAATGCCGCGGCCTACTGGCGCGGTAAATCGAAGGAAGCGGGTGCTCCAATTTACGGGCGCCTGATCAACACTTCTTCCGAGGCGGGTTTGCTGGGGCCGGAGGGGCAGCCGAATTATGCGGCAGCGAAAGCCGGGATCACCGCACTGACACTGTCGGCAGCGCGTGGCTTGTCGCGCTACGGTGTGCGCGCCAACGCCATCTGCCCGCGGGCGCGGACCGCCATGACGGAATCGGTGTTCTCGGCGGCGCCCGAGGGTGGAGTGGACCCCCTCTCGCCCGATCATGTCGCCCGTCTGGTCGCCTACCTGGCCGCACCCGGCGCCGACGCCATCAGCGGTCAGGTCTTCGTCGTCTACGGCCCGATGGTCGCGCTGATGGCCGCGCCGGAGGTCGAGGCGCGCTTCGACGCCGCGGGTGCGGAATGGACCGCGGACGCGCTGGCCGACACACTCGGCGCCTACTTCGCCGAGCGCCCCGCCGGGCGTACGTTTTCTGCGAGTTCGCTGCACGACCTCGGCTGATTATCGGGTGCAGGTCATCCGTCCAACTCCGGTTGATCGGCGGTCCCGCACTTGGTAGACATGGGGGTCGACGGTTGTGGGGTGCCTCACAAAGGCGTTCTGTACACCGTATGAACCTGTTCTAGCTTCCGGGATGACTTCCGGATGAAAAGAGCAGTTCAAAAATGGCAAATTCTCTTCCGTGACGTAGTGAACGTGTTCTAATCTTCGGAACGGTTGAGTGTGGAGGCTCGCGAGCGCGATGATGCGTGCACGGGTCGGCAAGGAGGAATCGCGGAATGAACGAGGTTCTTGCCGTGCCGTTGCGTGCGGTCGGCGGGTTCTTCGAACTCGTGGCCGCTGTGGCGCGGGCCTTGATACGTCCGCCGTTTCAGCGACGAGAATTCGTCGACCAGTCGTGGTTCGTGGCCCGGGTGTCGATCATCCCGACCATCCTGGTCGCGATCCCGTTCACCGTTCTGGTGAGCTTCACGCTGAACATTCTGTTGCGCGAAATCGGCGCGGCCGACCTTTCGGGCGCCGGCGCCGCATTCGGAACCGTGACGCAGGTCGGTCCGATCGTGACCGTGCTGATCGTCGCCGGTGCGGGCGCCACCGCCATCTGCGCGGACCTGGGCGCTCGCACCATCCGCGAAGAGATCGACGCCATGAAGGTGCTCGGTATCGACCCCATTCACCGCTTGGTGGTGCCCCGCGTGCTCGCCTCGATGTTCGTCGCGGCGCTGCTCAACGGCCTGGTCTCGACGATCGGCATCGCCGGCGGCTTCCTGTTCTCGGTGCTGCTGCAGGGAGTCAACCCCGGCGCCTTCGTCAACGGGCTCACCCTGCTCACCCATACCCCGGAGCTGGTGATCTCGGAGGTCAAGGCCGCGCTGTTCGGTCTGATCGCCGGACTGATGGCCTGCTACCTCGGTCTCAACGTCAAGGGCGGTCCCAAGAGTGTGGGTGACGCGGTCAACCAGACGGTGGTGTTCTCCTTCATGGCTCTGTTCGTGGTGAACGTCGTGGTCACCGCCGTCGGCATCAAGTTCACGGTGCGGTGATCCGATGGCGTTCGTAATCCAGTCCCGCTTCCCCCGTACTGTTCGACGTGTGCGGCGGGTTTCGAGTTCGATGGACGGAATCGGGCATCACGCCCAGTTCTATGCGAAGTCACTGGCCTCGGTGCCGAAGGCGTTCTCGCACTATCGCACCGAAACCATCCGCCTGATCGCCGAAATCAGCATGGGTACAGGGGCATTGGCGGTGATCGGCGGCACGGTCGTGATCGTCGGCTTCCTCACCCTGTTCACCGGCGGCACCATCGCGGTGCAGGGTTACAGTTCGCTGGGCAATATCGGTGTCGAGGCGCTGACCGGATTCTTCGCCGCATTTCTCAACGTGCGCATCGCGGCACCGGTGATCTCGGGTATCGGCCTCGCGGCCACCATCGGGGCCGGTGCGACCGCCCAGCTGGGCGCCATGCGCGTGGCCGAGGAGATCGACGCCCTGGAATCGATGGCGATCCGGCCGATGCCCTTCCTGGTCGGCACCCGGGTGCTGGCGGGCATGATCGCGATCGTTCCGCTCTACGCGCTGGCGGTCATCGCGTCGTTCGTCGCGAGTCGCTTCGCCACGGTCGTCATCTACGGTCAGTCGGCCGGTGTGTACGACCACTACTTCTCCACATTCCTGATTCCCAGTGACATTCTGTGGTCGTTCGTACAGGCGATCCTCATGGCCTTGGCCGTCATGATGATTCACACCTATTACGGCTACAACGCGACCGGTGGCCCGGTCGGTGTCGGAATCGCGGTCGGTAACGCGGTGCGCGCCTCGCTGGTGGCAGTGGTTTCGGTAACCCTGCTGATGTCGCTGGCGATCTACGGCACCTCCGGCAACTTCCATCTCTCCGGGTAGGCGGCATGGCGGCAAATAAACTCGTCGAAAGGGAAGGCGCCGGAAAGGTTTTCGGTGCCGGCTGGGGGGTCAAACTCTCGGGGATCGGTCTGGTCCTGTTTCTGGCCGCCATCGTCGCCGTCGCGTTGACGATGTTCGTGGGCGGATTCACCACCTCGAAACCGGTCTATCTCGACGCACCGCGGGCCGGCCTGGTGATGGACAAGGATGCGAAGGTCAAGATCCGCGGCGTGCAGATCGGCCATGTCTCCGATATCTCCTACACCGGCGACCACGCGCGGCTGACCCTGGCGATCAGCCCCGATCAGCTGAAGCTGGTACCGGCGAACGCGACCGTGGACATCCGATCCACCACCGTCTTCGGCGCGAAGTACGTCAACTTCATCGAACCGCAGGAAGCGTCCGCGCAACATCTGCAGCCGGGGGCGACGCTGTCGGCGCAGTCGGTGACCGTCGAATTCAACACCCTTTTCCAGCATCTGACCGATGTGCTCGGCAAGATCGCGCCGGAGAAATTGAATGCCACCCTGACCGCGCTCGGTACCGCGTTGCAGGGCCGCGGTGACAAACTCGGTCAACTGCTGGCCGACAGCGATGCCTATCTGCGCGATATCAATCCGAGTCTGCCGGATCTGCAACGCGATCTGCAGACCTCCGTCGGCGTCACGAATCTGTACGCCGATACCGCGCCGAATCTGTTGCGCACGACCGACAATGCCGCGGTGACGAGTAAGACCATCGTCGACCACACCGACAGCCTGGATGCCGTGCTGCTGAATCTGATCGGCCTCGCCGACACCACCGGCGCGGTCTTGAAGGAGAACGAGAACGGCCTGTCGACGGCCCTGGATCTGTTGCGCCCCACCACCGAACTGCTGAACGAATACAACCCGGCGCTGTACTGCCTGGTCGAGGGCGTCGCGAATGCCATCCCGGAGGCCAACGAGATCTTCGGCGGGACCGGGCCGTGGGTGACGTTGAACGCCAGCTTCATGCCGGGCGGCACCCCCTACACCTATCCGAAGGATCTGCCCAAGGTGAATGCGACCGGCGGCCCGCACTGTGAGGGCATCCTCGACCGCAAGCCCGGTAGTCATTCCAACTACCTGGTCACCGACACCAGCGAGGGACGTGTCTACACGCCCGAACTGTCCACCCATCTGAACGGGCCCCGGGTCTTCCAGCTGCTGTTCGCGGGTCTGCCGGGGGTGGGTACGCCGTGAGGCTGAAACCGCACGCGACGAGCGTCAAACTCGGTATCTTCACGCTGGTCATGGTGCTCGTGCTGGGCATGCTGGTCGTCATCTTCTCGCAGATGCGATTCGCCCGGGAACACGGCTACCACGCGGTGTTCACCAGTTCGTCGGGCATGCTGCCCGGCTCCAAGGTGCGGATCGCGGGTGTGCCGGTCGGCTCGGTGAAGAGTGTCAAGGTCGGAAAGGACCATCTGGCGCATGTCGATTTCGACGTCGATCGCCAGTACAAGCTCTACATCAGCACGCACGCCGCCATCCGGTACGAGAATCTGGTGGGTGACCGCTATCTGGAACTGATGGATGCTCCCGGCACGGCGAAGGTGCTGAAGGCCGGTGGCACCATCGGGGTGGACAAGACCAAGCCGGCCCTCGATCTGGACATGCTGCTGGGCGGTTTCAAGCCGCTGCTGCGCGGCCTCGATCCACAGCAGGTCAACTCCCTGACCGAGGCGCTGCTGCAGGTCTTCCAGGGCCAGGGCGGGACCCTGGTGGCGCTGTTGAACAGCTCCGGCTCGTTCGCCAAAACCCTGGCCGATCGAGACGCGTTGATCGGCAGCGTGATCGAGAACCTGAAATCGGTGCTGGCGACCATCGACGACCACAACAAGGAATTCGATACCACCCTGACCGAATTACAGCGCTTGGTGAGCGGCCTTGCGGCAGACCGCGATCCGATCGGCGCGGCGCTGCCCCGGCTGGCCGGGGCGACCGGCGACCTCACCGAACTGCTGAAGACCGCGCGACCGGATCTGAAGGCCACCTTCGACCAACTCGGCCGCCTGTCGGGCAATCTCGACGAGAAGTCCGAGGACGTCGAGTGGGTGCTCCAGCATCTGCCCGACACCTACAAGCAGTTGGTGCGGCTCGGTTCGTACGGATCGTTCCTGAACATGTACGTGTGCGGAACGAATTTCCTCGTGGACGGCCCGGACGGTAAGCCGATGCATGTGAATCTGCCCGGTCTGCAGACGACCGGAAGGTGTTCGACCAAGTGAACGAAACGTCCCCGCTCATCAAACACGGCGTCGTCGGCGTCGTCCTGGCGGTCGCGATCGCGTTGTCCGCCTTGCAGTTCGACCGATTGCCGTTCATCCGCAGCGGTGCGGAATTCACCGCCTATTTCGCCGATGCCGGTGGGCTGATGACCGGCGATCAGGTGCAGGTTGCCGGCGTCCGGTCCGGTCAGGTCGAGGATGTCAGTCTGGACGGTCCCAAGGTGAAGGTGCGCTTCAGCCTCGACGAATCGATCGTGCTGGGCGAGAAGACGACCGCGGCGATCAAGACCAATACCGTCCTCGGCCGCAAATCCCTGGAGGTCGACCCGCAGGGTCCGGGCGCGCTGCGCGGCGACCAGCCGATCCCGTTGGACCGCACCACCTCTCCGTATTCGCTGAACGACGCCCTCGGTGACCTGTCCAACACGGTCAAGGGCCTGGACACCGATCAGGTCAACCAAACCCTGGACGCGCTGTCGGGCGCCTTCGCCGATACCCCGGCGCCGCTGCGGTCCGCCCTGGACGGGGTCACTCAGCTCTCGCGCAGCCTGAACAAGCGCGACAAGGCGCTGACCGAACTCCTGTCGCATGCGCAGAACGTCACCAAGGTGCTCTCGGATCGGTCGAATCAGATCAATGCCCTGCTGCTGGACGGCAACAATCTGCTCGGCGAGCTCGACGCCCGCCGCACCGCGCTGAGCCAGTTGATCGTCTACGTCAACGGGCTGGCGCAGCAGTTGACCGGATTCGTCAACGACAACGAGCAGAGCCTGAAACCCACGCTGGACAAGCTGAATTCGGTGCTGCAACTGCTGGAGCGGAACAAGGACAACCTCGGCAAGGCCTTGGACGCGCTCGGTCCGTTCGAGGCGGCGCTGGGTGAGGAGGTCGGCTCCGGTCCGTACTTCCAGGCCTACGTCTCCAACGCCACGAGTATGACGCTGCAGCCGCTCGTCGACGCGCTGGTGTGGCCGCAGCACGTGCCCGAATCGTTCTGGAAGTACCTCACCACCCCGCCGCCCTCGATCGGGCCCGCGATCCAGGAGCCGCCGCGATGAACGCGATTCGCAGAATCACCAAGGTGCCGAAATGGGCCCGCGTCGTGGCCGCCGTATTGGTGGTGGCGCTGGCGGGCTGGATCGTCTACGGCGCGGTGACCAATATCGGCAAGACGCACATCACCGCCTACTTCCCGTCCACCACCGGGTTGTATCCGGGTGACGACGTGCGGGTGCTGGGCGTCAAGGTCGGCAGGATCAATTCGATCGAGCCGGGCCGGGACACGACCAAGGTGGTGATGACCGTCGACCGCGGCATCGACATCCCGGCCGACGCCAAGGCCGTCACGGTGTCACCGAATCTGGTGTCCGCCCGCTTCATCCAGTTGGCGCCGGTGTACACCGGCGGCCCGAAGATGCACGACGACGGCGTGATTCCGGTCGAGCACACCGCGGTGCCGGTCGAGTGGGACGACATCAAGGCCGAGCTGACCAAACTGTCCAAGGCGCTCGGGCCCATCGGCGAGGATCAACAGGGCTCGTTCGGCCGGTTCATCGATACCGCTTCGGACAATCTCGCCGGCGGCAACGCCCAGGCGCTGCGCGATACCCTGCACGAACTGTCCAGCACGCTGAACACCCTCTCCGACGGCCGCACCGACCTGTTCGGCACCGTCCGCAATCTGCAGCAGTTCGTCGACGTGCTGTCCAAGAGCAACGAGCAGATCGTGCAATTCGGCGGGCGGCTGGCCTCGGTGTCCTCGGTCCTGTCCGGCGTCTCCGACGATCTGGGGGCAGGTCTGGACAATCTCGATTCCGCGGTGGCCGACGTCAAACGCTTCCTCGACGAGCGGGGCGGACAGCTCACCGAGAGTGTGCAGCATCTGGCCCAGGTGACGCAGATCCTGGCCGACAAGCGCCCGCAGATCGAGCAGGTCCTGCATTCCGGTCCGGTCGCGCTGTCGAACTTCTACCAGATCTACAAGCCCGCACAGGGCACCCTGACCGGTGCGGTGGTGCTGCCGAACTTCCGCAATCCGTTCGCCTTCCTGTGCGGTGCCGTCGAGGCGCTGGAGGACAACGGTTCGCAGCGGACCGCGGACCTGTGCAAACAGCAGGTGGCGCCGGTGATCAATTCGCTGATGATGAATTATCCGCCGCTGCTGGTGAATCCGGCCTCCGGCCAGCAGGCATTCCCCAGCCAGCTGACCTTCTCGACTCCGGATCTGGCCGACCGCGTCGAATATCCGGCGCCCGGCCAAGCCCCGTCCGAGGTGCCGAGCGGTCTGGTCGGTCTGGCGATTCCGGGAGGAGGGCGATGATGCGTCGCGGACGAGTGCGGCTCGCCGGCGCCGCCGTCGGTCTGGTGATCCTGTTGGGCGCCACCGGATGTGAATGGGACGGCCTGAACACGCTGCCGATGCCCGGTGCGGCCGGAACCGGTGAGGGCGCCTGGCAGATCAAGATCCAGATGCCGAATGTCACCACGCTGACCCGCAATTCGCCGGTGCAGGTGGACGACGTGACGGTCGGCACGGTCAAGAACATCCAGGTCGAGGACTGGCATGCGCTGGTTACGGTCAGCCTCGACAAGGGCGTGCGCCTGCCCGCCAACGCGGTGGCCGAGATCGGTCAGACCAGTCTGCTCGGCAGTAATCACGTGGAGTTGTCGGCGCCGAAAGATGTTGCGCCGGAAGGACAACTGAAGCCGGGTGATGTGATTCCACTGGCCCGGGCCGGGGTCTACCCCACCACCGAGCAGACCCTGTCGTCGCTGTCGGTGGTGCTCAACGGTGGCGGTATCTCGCAACTCGAGACGATCACGCACGAGCTGAACGCGACCTTCTCCGGCCGCTCGGACGCCATTCGTGATCTGCTGCCGCAGCTGGCCCAGCTGACCAGCACCCTGGACGGCCAGACCAAGGACATCATCGACGCGATGGGCGGGCTGGACCGCTTCGCCGGGCAGCTGAACAATCAGAAGGATCAGCTGACCCGCGCGGTCACGGACTTGCACCCGGCCCTGACCGTGCTGGCCGATCGCCGCGAAAACATCACCAAAACCATTACCGCCCTGGGTGATCTGAGTGATGTGGTGAGCCGGGTCATCGCCGAGAGCGGCGACAATTTGAAGGCGGACCTGGCCAATGTCCATCCGGCGCTGGAATCGCTGGCCAACACCGGTACGAAACTGGCCGACGCCCTGCAGATCCTGCTCACCTTCCCGTTCCCGATGCGCAATCTGAACAAGGCGCTCAAAGGCGACTACCTCAACCTGCTGATGACCGTCGACCTCACCGGCGCCCGGCTGGATTCCAACTTCCTGACCGGGACGCCACTGGGCGGCCGCTTCGGCGGCGTCGAGGGCGCACTCGGCACCATCGCGCCCGATACCGCGATGGGTAAGGGTGACCCGGTGACCGGACCGATGCAGCCGCCACCACCGCCCGCCCCCGATGCGGCGCCGACTCCGAGCATTCCCGGCCTGCCGCCGATTCCGAACCTGCCCGCCATACCCGGGCTGACGGTGCCCGCGCCGCAACAAGGGGGTGCGGGCCGATGAAGCTCAGCAAATTCGTCCGGACCCAGCTGGTGATCTTCTCGATCCTGACCGTGATCGGTCTGGTCGTGATGGCCGGGGTGTACGTCCACCTACCGGCGATGGTCGGCATCGGCCGATACGAGGTCACGGTGAAACTCGAGGCCACCGGCGGGCTGTACCCGACGGCGAACGTGGCCTATCGCGGCACCAATGTCGGCAAGGTGCAGGATGTGAAGCTGACCCCGGACGGGGTCGACGCCAAGCTCTCGATCAACAGCGACTACAAGATCCCCAGCGATGTCGACGCCTACATCAAAAGCGTCTCGGCGATCGGTGAGCAGTATGTGGATCTGGTGCCGGTGCAGAATCCGCGCGGCGGGAATCTGCACGACGGCTCGGTGATCCCGGTGCAGCGCACCAAACTTCCGCAGGACGTCGGCGATATGCTCGATCAGGCCGACCGGCTGCTCAGCAGCGTCGCCGACACCAAGCTGCGGCAGGTCATCGACGACGCGTTCACCGCATTCAACGGCGCCGGCCCGGATCTGCAGAGGTTCATCGACTCCGCCTCGCTGCTGGTGCAGGAGGCGAAGAAGAACACCAACGAGACCAAGGACCTGCTCGACAAGATCGGTCCGCTGCTGGACACCCAGAACCAATCCGACGCCGCGATCCGTTCGTGGACAAAGGATTTGGCGACCGTCACCGACCAGCTACGGCAGCACGACCCGTCGCTGGGGCAACTACTCGACCGCACCCCCGCGGCCGCGCAGAAGGTCTCGCAGACCTTCCAGGATCTGCAACCGACACTGCCGCTGCTGCTGTCGAATCTGACCAGTGTCGGCCAGGTCGGGGTCACCTACCACGCCGGGATGGAACAGATCCTGGTGATCTATCCACAGCTCGTTTCCGCGCTGCTGACCGTCATCCGCGGACCCACGCAGTACGGCGCCATGGTCGACTTCATGCTCGGGCTCAACGATCCGCCCGGCTGCACCACCGGCTTCCTGCCGGCGGATCAGCGCCGCTCACCGGCCCTGAAGGACACCCCGGACACCCCGCCGAATCTGTACTGCAAGGTGGCGCAGAACGCGAAGGAAGCGGTCCGCGGTATCCGCAACACCCCGTGCGCGGACGTCCCGGGTAAGCGCGCGCCCAGCCCCGAGCTGTGCCACGACCCGCAGGGTTATGTGCCCGAGGGCGACAACCCGCCGTTCGGTGATCCGCATCCGGTGACCCCGTCCGGCGAACCGGCCGCGAACCCGGGTGACGCCCCGGCCGCGCTGCCGCAACCGGCCGCCGCACTGCGCAGCTACGACCTGAAGAACCACACCTTCACCGGACCCGACGGCCGGACCTACCGGCAGGGTGATGTGGGCCCGGACGGATCGGGCACGGTACCGTCCAGTTGGCAGGCGATGCTCGAGGAGCAACAGAAGTGAGCAAGCGCAGCGAGCGAATCACCCACGACAGCGCGTCGGGCAGGGCGGAGCCGAATCGGCGAGAACCCGGCATGTGCGATGCGACCGGAGGCGGGACATGAGCGAATCCAATTCCACACCCACCGGTCGGGTCCGGCGGCGGGCCAGCCGGCAGGCAGGCGCCCCGACCGACGGAATCGCGGTCGAACGGACCGAGCGCACGCCGGTCGCGGATGCCACCGTGCAGCTCGGCACCGTCGCGCCGACCCGCGTCGCGTCCGCGAAAGGTGTCGATTCCGGCGTCGACGCCGACGGGAAACTCGCGACCGCCGCGGAGAAAGCGAGCCCGGCAGCTGGTGCCGATGCCGCGTCGGCCGAGACGGATGCCACGGTGCGACTCGAAACGGCTGAGCAGCGGGAGGACGCGAAGAAGCCCGAGACCACCGAGAACCCCGAGAACCCGGCGGCCATCGGCGATCCGGAAGGCGCCGCGGGTGCGGCCGGGAAGCGCAAGCTCGGAGCGCTGGGCTGGGCCGCTGCCGTGGTAGCGGTGCTGTCGCTGATCCTGCTGGTGGGTTCGAGCGGATTCTTCGTATATCACCAGCACGAGGTGCACGCCCAGGACGATCAGCGCGCGGAGTATGTGCAGACCGCCAAACAGGCCGTCCTCAACCTGACGAATATCAAGGACGACACCGCGAAGCAGGACATCGACCGGGTGCTGTCGGTCGCCTCGGGCCAGCTCAAACAGGAGTACTCCGAGCGCAAGGACGCCTACGCGCAGGTGGTGCAGCAGGCCAAGGTGAAGGCCAGCGGGGAGATCATCGAAACCGCCGTCGAAAGCCAGGACGACCACACCGCGAAGGTGCTGGTGGCGGCGAAGCAGACACTGACCAACGCGGGTTCCAAGGACCCCCAGGAGCGGTACTACCGCTTCCGGGTGACGGTGAACCGCGACGACAGCGGCACTATCACCGCCTCGCAGGTGGAGTTCGTGGCATGAGCGGACAAGGCCCGGAGGCGGCAGCTCGCGTAACCACGGAGGGCCCCGATCATGCCTGAGGAACACCGCATGAGCGGACAAGGCCCGGAGGCGGCAGCTCGCGTAACCACGGAGGGCCGGAATATGCCTGATGACAATCGTCCGAGCGACGTGGTGCGCCCCGCGCTGTTCGCGGCCGCGGCCGTGCTGTTCGTCGCGGCCGTGGCGATGGCCTCGTTCACCGGGTACAGATACTGGTCCGATCGTCAGGTCGAACACGCTCGCACCGATTCGGTGGCGGCGGCCCGGCATGCGGTGGAGTCCGTATTCACCTACGACTTCAAGACCGTGGACACCGAACTGCCGAAATCCGCCGACAATCTCACCCCGTCGTTCCGCAGCGACTACCTGAAGCTGATCCAGCAGGCGATCGCGCCCGGCGCCAAGGAGAAGCAACTCACCGTCCAGGCCACCACCTCGGCGGCCGGCGTGGTCTCCGCGGAGCGTTCGCATGCGGTCGTGCTGCTGTACCTGAATCAGGTGACCACCGGCAAGGATTCACCGAAGGGCACGGTGACGCCCAGCCGGGTCCGCGTCGCACTGGACAAGGACGGCAGTCACTGGCTGGTCGACTCCATCACCCCGATCTGAGTCCGTTAAGCGAAACCCGTTATCCCCGTTAAGGGTTCATCCATACCGTCGGTGGCACAGCGATTCCGAGGCGGGATCGGTGGTCGACACCGACTTCGGTGATGGCTCGGATCTCCCGCCGGTGAAGCGCGCCTGTGCCGCACGAGCGCGACCGTGCGCTGATCCGGCGGGTGCGGCGGAATCCGGGGGCGGCGATACGCGGCGAGCCGGCCCCGGCGGAGGCCAGGACCGAGTTCGGGCATGGGCGCCGGATCCGGCAGCCGGACGGTCGGTTCGAAGGGTGTACCCCGCCTCGGATCGCTGTGCGATCGAATGAGGCCGATCGCTGTGCGATCGAATGAGAGTCAGCGACCGCCCGGATCCACATCCGCATCGGTGAGCAGCGCACTACCGGCCACCCGGTCCTGGGCCAGGGCATCGAGGAACGAGCGAGCCCAGCGGTCGACGTCGTGGGCCAGGACCTGGCGGCGCAGCGAACGCATCCGGCGGCGCTTCGTTTCCGGATCGTCCTCGATCGCGGACATGATCGCGTTCTCGACGCTGTCCAGATCGTGCGGGTTGCACAGGTAGGCCTGGCGCAATTCGGCTGCGGCGCCGGTGAATTCGCTGAGGACCAGCGCACCGTTGAGCCCGCTGTGGGAGGCCACGTACTCCTTGGCGACCAGATTCATGCCGTCCCGCAGCGGCGTCACGAGCATGACGTCGGCGGCGACGAAGAAGGCGATCAGCTCGTCGCGGGGGATCGGCCGGTGCAGATAGTGCACGAAAGGGTAACCGACACGGGAGAATTCGCCGTTGATCCGGCCGACTTGGCGTTCGATGTCGCCGCGCATCTGGATATAGCTCTCCACCCGCTCGCGGCTCGGGGTGGCCAGCTGCACCATCACCGTCTCGGCGGGGTCGAGCCGCCCGTGGTGCAGCAGTTCCTGCAGCGCGGCCAGGCGGATGTCGATGCCCTTGGTGTAGTCGAGCCGGTCCACACCCAGCAGGATGTGCTTCGGATTGCCCAGTTCCATCCGGATCCGGGCGGCCCGCTCACGGACGGAGCGGCGCCGCGACAGCTCGTCGAGCTCGGCGGAGGCGATCGAGATGGGGAAGGCGCCGACCCGCACGGTTCGGAAACCCACCTGCACCACACCGAGTTTCGAGCGCACGCCGACGGTGCCGCGCGAAGTGGGCTGTCCGGCAAGCCTTCTCGCCAGATACAGGAAGTTCTGCGCGCCGCCGGGCAGGTGGAAGCCGATCAGATCGGCGCCCAGCAGGCCCTCCACGATCTCGGTCCGCCACGGCAGCTGCATGAACAGCTCGACCGGCGGGAACGGGATGTGCAGGAAGAAGCCGATGGTCAGATCCGGGCGCAACATCCGCAGCATCTTCGGAACCAGCTGCAACTGGTAGTCCTGCACCCAGACCGTCGCACCTTCCGCGGCCACCTTCGCGGTGTACTCGGCGAAGCGCCGGTTCACATCGACGTAGGCGGTCCACCAGTCGCGGTGGTACTCGGGCCGCACGATCACGTCGTGATAGAGCGGCCACAGCGTGCCGTTGGAGAATCCCTCGTAGTAGTCGGCCACCTCGTCGGCGGTCAGCGGCACCGGATACAGCTCCAGGCCGTCCTCGATGATCGGGTCGACGTCCACATCGGGGACACCCGCCCAGCCCACCCAGGCGCCGTTGTTGTTGCGCAGTACCGGCTCGAGCGCGGTGACCAGGCCGCCGGGACTCCGCTTCCAGCGGGTGGTGCCGTCGGGCAGGCGTTCGAGATCCACCGGAAGCCGGTTGGCGACGACGACGAATCCGGACCCGGCACCGCCGGGACGATCCGCTGGTGCGGATTCGGTTTCCGGCAGAGCGTCTCGAGGTCGGGCGGTGCGATTTTCGCTCATCTGGTCCACTGCTGGATCCTCCGGTCGCCGAAAGGCGGAGCTAGGCTGACTGGTCGGAGCCAGGTGCGGTCCTGCGTGGTTGTGCATCCGCTGCCGCTTCCGGGCCCTGACGCATCAGGCTCGGGATTTTAGTTGTGGGGGCAGGCCGAAGCGGCGATTCGCCCTATTCGGCTCGGTTGCTGGGGCCGATGCCGAGCATCGACAGCAGCATCCGGCATTCGTCGGCGTCGTTGGCGTAGGCGGCCACGACGCGCTGTGCCTGCCGCGCGGTCTCGTCGGCGAGCGGTTCCAGGTCGTCGTCCGCGATGTCGTTGGCGCTCTTCGCGGCCATCATCGTGTCCTCTCGGCTCGGGGTCGTGGCACGGCGGTTGGTTTCGACCGTCGTGGTGTCGGCGCCGTGCGCTGTCAATGGTATCGGGCGCGTCGAGACGGCTTGTCGGCTTGGTCTCGACCGGTGCCCAACCGCAACGGGAGTCGGCGAGGCCGGTCACACCGGCGAAACATCCGGGCGCCGTGAACCTATACCGTTGATAGGGAGGCGAATTTCGCCCGCCGCACGAATCGAGTCGAAAGGGTCGCAGCATATGCCGTTGGCCACGGTGAATGGAATCTCGCTGAACTACCAGGTGAAGGGAGACAAGGCCAAAGGCACCGACACCAAGGGAGCTGCCCCGCTGGTCGTGCTGATCATGGGAACCGGGAGTCCGGGCCGGGTGTGGGAATTGCATCAGGTTCCGGCGCTGGTCGCGGCCGGTTATCGGGTCTGCACCTTCGACAACCGCGGGATCGCGCCCTCCTACGAGGCCGCCGACGGGATGACCATCGACGAACTGGTCGCCGACACCGCGGCGCTGATCGAATATCTGGACGAGGGTCCGGCATTGGTGGCGGGCACCTCGATGGGCGCGCGGGTGGCGCAGGAACTCGCCCTGGCCCGGCCCGATCTGGTGCGCAAGGCGGTATTCATGGCCGGGCACGCGCGGCTCGATCAATTCCAGAAGACGCTCTCGCTCGGCGAACACGAACTCGACGCCTCCGGTGTCCAGTTGCCGGCCAAATACGAGGCCGCCGTGACCGCGGTGATGAATCTTTCTCCCGCGACGATGGCCGACCCGAATTCGGCCCGCGATTGGCTGGATCTGTTCGAATTCACCGGCGGACCGGTCACCCCGGGAATCCGGGCGCAGCGCCGGATGGACCACGATTTCGACCGGCTGCAGGCCTATCGCGGGATCAAGGTGCCGTGCCTGTCCATCGGATTCGCCGACGACCGCATGATTCCCGCATATCTGACCCGGGAGCTGGCCGAGGTGATTCCCGACGCGCGCTACCAGGAGATCCCCGACGCCGGGCATTACGGCTATCTGGAGCGCCCGGAGGCGGTCAACAAGATACTTCTCGATTTCTTCGCGGGCTCGAGGTAACCACCAACGCGTAACGTCGGTCTTGCTAGTGTCGACACATCGCTCGGGGGCTTCGGCTCCGGTCGGCATCGGTTCCGGCCGAGCCCGCGCCCCGCGAGAGTCCGTACACAGCGCGTTCCCGTACACAAGCGCCAGTATCCAGTGAGGTGAAATGAGCACCAACCCCTTCGACGACGAGGACGGCCGCTTCTTCGTTCTGGTCAACGACGAGGAGCAGCATTCCCTGTGGCCGGCTTTCGCCGAGGTGCCGGCCGGATGGCGAGTGGTGTTCGGCGAGGACAGCCGCGCTGCCTGCGTCGAATACGTGGAGAAGAACTGGACCGACATGCGTCCCAAGAGCCTGCGTGACGCGATGGCCGCCGACGATGCGGCCCGGCAGGGCGCCCAGTCCTGATTTCGCGGTCGACGATACTGCGCGACGCGACGGTGTCGGCGGCTGTGCGCTGCCCTTCCGGGCACCGTACAGCCGCGGCGCTCGTGCTCGCGTGTTCCCCGCGGTGAATTTTTTCCGGACGGCCGCGACCCGGTTATGATTGCACCGCTTTTCCGCCTCCTTAGCTCAGTGGTAGAGCACCGCTCTTGTAAAGCGAAGGTCGTCGGTTCAATCCCGACAGGGGGCTCTGGCCGGTCCGGCCGGCGGTGAACGCCGGTATTCGGCCCGCTGACCTGGTGCGAGAGGCCTTGTCTTCGATGTGAAGGCAGGGCCTCGACGCATTTCTCCGGCCGGGACAGCCGCAGCGCGGACATCCGGGCCGTCCTGTCGTGATGAAAGTGAACGACTCGTCACCCGGCGATGAACGCCCGAAAAGTCGACAGCAAATCCCCTGCTAAACCTCGGAAGCCGACCTGGCGGTTTCCTTTTTGTTCGATTGCACCGGTCCGAATCATCCCCCTAGCGTCGGGCCCCGTTGCCGCCGCTCGGTTCGGCAAGTACCTCGAATCCGAGCAGATTCCGGGCAACGCCTGATGAAAAAAACACCGAAGTTGGGAGATGACCCTCGATATGACCGCAGCCACTCGCCGGATCCTGGCAACAACCGCCTTCGCCGCCCTCACGGTCTCGATGGCCGGCGCCACCGCCTCCGTCGCCTCGGCTGACACCACCTCGGCTCCCTCCAGTGCGCCGAGCACCAGCAGCGCGCCCTCGGCGCCGAAGCTGTCCACGGGTTCGGCGTTCGGCGCCGGCCAGCACAAGGACGGCGATGACGATCAGCCGGCCGCGCCCTCCGTCGACGCGATCCAGAAGGTCCTGACCAAGATTCAGGACACCGACAAGCCCGAGGATCTGGAGAAGTCGCTCGACAAGGACATCGACACCCTCACCCACAGCGAGCCGGCCGTCCCGGCCAAGGTGAAGGAGGAGTTCAACAAGTTCCGCCAGGAACTGCAGCAGGCCGAGGTGAAGAACAGCCTCGACGGCAGCTCCGCCGCCGACACGTTGAAGACGATCAAGGCCGACGCGAAGAAGCTCAGCGCGGATCTGAAGGCCGCGGCCTAGGAATCGCACCGTGAGCAGTCGCCCGAGTACGGCAGCCACCGGCTCGTGAGCGCGGCCTCGACCACGACCCGTCGATCCGGGAGGCGCCGCCCGGATCGGCGGGCCGGCCCGTTCTCCGACCTGCCGCGCAGGCGGCTCGCAGGAAACTCCCAGGCAACGTTCAGTGCATTCCGGGCTGGGCGAGAGACGATGGCCGACATGAATGCTGTGGCTGGCGATCGGACGCCCGAGGCTCGGGTGCTGGTGGTCGACGACGAGCCGATGATCGTCGAACTGCTGTCGGTGAGCCTGCGCTATCAGGGCTTCGAGGTGGCCACGGCCGCCAACGGCGCCGAAGGGCTGGACCGCGCCAAGCAGTTCCGGCCCGATGCTCTCATCGTGGACGTCATGATGCCCGGAATGGACGGCTTCGGTCTGCTGCGCCGGTTGCGCGCGGACGGCATCGATGCGCCGGTCCTGTTCCTGACCGCCCGCGACGAGGTCGAGGACAAGATCACCGGCCTCACCCTCGGGGCCGACGACTACGTCACCAAACCCTTCTCGCTCGAGGAGGTGGTCGCGCGGCTGCGGGTGATTCTGCGCCGATCCGGACACGCGGTGGAGGAAACGAAATCCTCGCGAATCCGATTCGAGGACATCGAACTCGACGACGACACCCACGAGGTCTGGAAGGCGGGGGAGCCGGTCGCCCTGTCGCCCACCGAATTCACGCTGCTGCGCTATTTCATGGTCAATGCCGGCACCGTGCTGAGCAAACCCCGCATTCTCGACCACGTCTGGCGCTACGACTTCGGCGGGGAGGTCGGCGTGGTGGAAACCTATGTCTCCTACTTGCGCAAGAAGGTCGACACCGGACCGGATCGGCTGATCCACACGCTGCGCGGCGTCGGCTATGTCATGCGTGCTCCGAGCCGTAGCCGGTCGAGCGCGAAATGAGCGAGCCGCGAGCGGTCCGGGAGCGCGCGCACGACGACGCGGCCGCGACCGAATCGGCGGTGGCTCCCGCCGCCCGGGCCGCCGAATCCGGAGGTGGCGACGATTCCGAGGGCGTCACCGGCGAACCGGCCGCTGCGCCGAAAACCGGTATCCGCCACCGGATCTCTCGTCGCCTGGCGGCCGTGCCGCTGCGTGTCACGCTGGTATTGGCTCTGGTATGCCTCGCCGGACTGGGGCTGCTCGTCTCCGGTGTCGCGGTGACCTCCGCGATGCGCAATGTGTTGATCGACAAGGTGGACCGGCAATTGTTCGACGCCGCCCACAGTTGGGCCGGACCGGATGCGCCGCCGCCACAGCACCTACCGCTACCGCCGGGACGGGAGCGGCCGCCCGCGCTGTTCTATGTGCAGGTGACCGGGCCGACCGGCAACCCGCGGCTGCTGCTCAGCTCCGGCCCGACGGTACCGGCCACTCCCGCCGACCTGTCCAAACATCCCGAAACCGTCGGCTCGGTGGGCGATCCCGACGAACATTGGCGCGCAATCAAAGTCGTCACCCCGCAGGGGTCCAGTGTGGTCGCGCTGCGGCTCACCGAAACCGAGAACATCATCGACCGCCTGATCGGGTTGCAGGTCGCCGTCGGCGCGATCGTGCTCGCCGTGCTCGCCGTCGTGGCGCAGTTGGTGATCCGGCGCAGCCTGCGGCCCCTGGGCGAGGTCGAGAAGACCGCGGCCGCGATCGCCGGCGGCGACCTGCACCGCCGAGTTCCGGTGCGCGGCAGCAATACCGAGGTCGATCGGCTGTCGCAGTCGCTCAACGGGATGCTCACCCAGATTCAGAGCGCCTTCGCCGCCACCGAGGCCTCCGAGGAATCCGCGCGCCGTTCCGAGGCGCGAATGCGGCGCTTCGTCGCGGACGCCAGCCACGAACTGCGCACCCCGCTGACCACCATCAAGGGATTCGCCGAACTGTATCGGCAAGGCGCGCTGGCCGATCCGGCGCTGTTCATGGATCGCATCGAACGTGAATCCAATCGGATGAGCCTGCTGGTGGAAGATCTGCTGATGCTGGCCCGGCTCGACGCGCAGCGGCCGGTGGAACGGCGGCCGGTCGATCTGCTGGCCCTGGCCAGCGACGCGGTGCACAATGCCCGGGCCGTCGACGCGGCCCAGCGCCCGGACGAGCCCCGGCGGCCGATCGATCTCGAAATCCGGCCCGGTACCGGAACATTGGAGGTCCACGGCGACGAGGCGCGGCTGCGTCAGGTCCTCGGCAATCTGGTCAACAATGCCCTCATCCACACTCCAGCGGATGCGGCGGTGACCGTCGCACTCACCCCGGCCGCGGACGAGGTGGTCATCGAAGTCGCCGATACCGGACCGGGACTGCCGCCGGAGGAGGCCGATCGCGTCTTCGAGCGGTTCTACCGCACCGACACCTCGCGCAGCCGCGACAGCGGTGGCACCGGACTCGGACTGTCCATCGTGCAGGCGTTGGTCGCCGCCCATGGCGGCACCGTCTCGGTGCACAGCGCGGTGGGGCAGGGCACCACCTTCGCGGTGCGCCTGCCCCGGACGCGGGAGTGACTCAGTCGGGCACGTTCGCGCCGTAGCCGAGGTCGCGCAGGGCCTGCTTGATCTTGTCCTGCGCCTCGTCCAGCGACTCCGGGCTCGGATTCGCGTCCGCGCCGGAAATGTCGAAATCGCTCAACTCGAACGCCGGGAAGACGTGCACATGCAGATGCGGGACCTCCAGCCCCGCGATCAGCAGCCCGGCGCGCGGTGCGTCCCACGCCTTCCGCACCGCCTGACCGATCTTCTGCGCGACCCCGTTGATCCGCGCGAACACCGCGGGATCGAGATCCTGCCACTGATCGAGTTCCTGGCGCGGAACCACGAGCGTATGACCCTGAGTGACCGGGGCGATGGTGAGGAAGGCGACGAACTCGTCGTCCTCCCACACGAATCGTCCCGGCAGCTGACCGGCGATGATCGCACTGAAAACAGAAGGCATGCTGTGACATTTTGCCTCCGCTTCGCGCCGGTGGGTTCGCGGCCCCTCGGGGTGTCCGGTGGCATCGTCCGGGCGGGATGCGGGCAGCTCGCTGTCCGCTCGGTACCCGCACCGTGCGTTCATCTGCGTCACCTAAGCTGTGCTGCGTGCGCGTACTCGTCATCGGTTCCGGAGCTCGTGAACACGCCCTCGTAGCGGCCCTGCGCCGGGATCCCGGGGTGACCGCCATCGCGGCGGCGCCGGGTAATCCCGGAATCGCTCAGGTCGCCGAGGTGCGCGCGGTCGATCCGGCCAGTGCGGAGGCCGTTGTCGGGGCGGCCCGGGACTTCCGTGCCGATCTGGTGGTGATCGGGCCCGAGGTGCCGCTGGTGCTCGGTATCGCCGATGCGGTGCGGGCGGCGGGCATCGCCTGCTTCGGTCCGTCGGCGGCCGCGGCGCGGATCGAGGGCTCCAAGGCCTTCGCCAAGGATGTGATGGCCGCGGCCGGAGTCCGGACCGCGCACAGCGAGATCGTCGATCATCCCGGTGAACTGGACGCGGCCCTGGACCGTTTCGGCCCGACCTGGGTCGTCAAGGACGACGGGCTGGCCGCCGGGAAGGGCGTGGTCGTCACCGCCGATCGTTCCGCGGCCCGCGATCACGGCGCCGAACTGCTCGAACAGGGCCATCCGGTGCTGTTGGAATCCTTCCTCGACGGGCCCGAGGTTTCGCTGTTCTGCCTCGTCGACGGCGAGACCGTGGTGCCGCTGCTGCCCGCGCAGGATCACAAGCGCGTCGGCGACGGCGACACCGGCCCGAATACCGGCGGGATGGGCGCCTACACACCACTGCCGTGGCTGCCGCCGGAAACGGTCACCGAAATCGTCGACGAGGTCGTGAAACCCGTTGCCGCCGAGATGGTTCGCCGCGGGGTGCCGTTCTCCGGTCTGCTGTACGCGGGACTGGCGATCGGGCAGGCCGGACCGGCGGTGGTCGAATTCAATTGCCGCTTCGGCGATCCCGAGACCCAGGCGGTGCTCGCCCTGCTCGACAGCCCGCTCGGCACCCTGCTGCACGCCACCGCCACCGGCACGCTGGCGGAGGTGGAGCCGCCGCGCTGGAAGGACGGCGCCGCCGTCACGGTGGTGCTGGCCGCGGAGAACTATCCGGGTCGTCCCCGCACCGGGGACGTCATCTCCGGAACCGAGACTCCCGCCGACGGCGCCGCGAATACCGAAGTGCTGCATGCGGGTACGTCGCTTCGGGCCGACGGCGCGCTGCTGTCCGCCGGTGGCCGGGTGCTGAATGTCGTTGCCACGGGTGGTGATCTGGCCGAGGCCCGGGCCAACGCCTATGCCCGGATCGCGGGAATCAAGCTGCCGGGCAGCCACTTCCGCACCGATATCGGGCTCGCCGCCGTCGAGGATCGCATTTCGGTGCCCACCCGAGTCTGACCCCCGGTCAGCCGATCGGGATGCCGTGCATCGCCAACCACGGCTGCGGATCGACGTGCTGACCGCCGATCAGGATTTCGAAGTGCAGATGCGGGCCGGTGGAATCGCCGCGGTTGCCGATGCGGGCGATCTGCTGGCCGGCCCGCACCCGCTCACCGACCGACACCGAGAAGTCGTACATGTGGCCGTAGACGGAGATGGTGCCGTCGTCGTGGCGGATCCGGACCCAGAGACCGAATCCCTGCGCGGGCCCGGCGTCGATCACGGTGCCGTCGGCGACGGCGTAGATCGGGGAACCGATGGGCGCGGCGATATCGATGCCGTAGTGGAAGGTGCCCCACCGGCCGCCGTAGCCGGAGGTGAACACGCCCCGGGCCGGGAGGGCGAAACCGCCGATTCCGGGCACGATACCGCCGGGCAGGGCACCGCCGGGAATCGTTTCCGCGGGTCCGGGCAGCCATGGTTGCGGGGTGCCCGCGACCGCCGCGGCGGCCTCGGCCTTCGCCCGTTCCAGGGTGGCGCGGGAGGCGGCGGCCACCACCTGCGATTCCCGGATGCGTTCGCCGTTGTCGATGGCCTTCAGATAGCGCTTACTGGTTTCCGGCGTGGCCTGAACCTGTAGCGGGTAGGCGACCGCGATCCGTTGTGCCACACCGGGTTGTGGTGTGCTGTCGACCGGGTGCGGCGCGACGGTGTCGGCGGCGGCGAACAGGCCCACCACGACCATTCCGAGCACCAGCACCCGATGTTCGCTCAGCCACCCGCGCAGGCGCGGCCACAGGGCGTCGAATTCCTCACGCCAGTCCCGATTCCGCAGCGCCGACCGCACGCGCTGTGCTCGCACCCGCCATTCGGCCGCCGCGACCGCGCGCATCGCGGCCGCCCGCCGCGCCGCCGTCCGGACCCGATCGGCGGCCGAGGGTCGTTCCCGTCGCAGCGCTGTGCGCCAGTCGGGGCGGATCACGGTCCAGCCCCCCTGGTACGACTTCGCGCGGCGTGCCTGGTCAGGCATTCTGCCGACGATAACAGGGGGTTGTCCGGATATGCGGGCGGGCGCGGCGATGCACAGCTTCGTCCCAGGAACCCGGTGGGCGGCGAGCCGCGCGGTGCGGTGTTCTACCGTCGTCGGGTGCGCAGTGAATCCCGTCGTTCCACCGTTCCGACCTTCTACGTCATGGATGTCTGGAAGGCCGCGGCCGAACGCGCCCGCACCCACGGCGATGTCCTGGTCCTCGCGGCCGGGCAGCCCTCCACACCGGCGCCGGTGCCGGTGTTGCGCGCCACCCGAGCCGCCCTCGACAGCGAATTGCTCGGCTACACCGAGACTTTCGGCCTCCCGGAGCTGCGGGCGGCGATCGCGGCCCATCATCGCGACACCTACGCCGTCGAGGTCGATGCCGACGACGTCGTGGTGACGACCGGATCCTCCGGCGCCTTCACGCTGATCTTCCTGGCCGCCTTCGATGTGGGCGACACCGTGGTGGTGGCCCGCCCGGGCTATCCGGCGTATCGCAATACCCTGACCGCGCTCGGGTGCCGGGTCGTGGAGCTGGACTGCGGGCCGCAGACCCGCTTCCAGCCGACGGTGGCGATGCTCGAGGAGTTGCCGGAACCACCGGCGGGTCTGATCGTGGCGAGCCCCGCCAATCCCACCGGCACCATGATCGCGCCCGATGAGCTGGCCGCGCTGGCGCGCTGGTGCGACGAGCACGGCACGTTGCTGATCTCCGACGAGATCTATCACGGCATCACCTACGCCGGTTCGGGTGGCGACACCGAACCCGTCAGCTCGGCCTGGGAGACCTCACGGGAATCGGTGGTCGTGGGTTCGGTGTCGAAATATTTCTCGATGACCGGCTGGCGACTCGGGTGGATGCTCGCGCCCGCGCGGCTACGACCGGCGCTGCAGCGCCTGGCCTCCAATATGACGGTCTGCCCGCCGGCGATCTCGCAATTCGCCGCCACGCATGCCTTCGGTCCCGAGGCCAGATCCGAATTGGACGCGCACGTGCGCCGCTACGCGCGCAACCGGGCGTTGCTGCTCGAAGGGCTGCCCGCGCTGGGGATCACCGAGCTGGCCCCGGCCGACGGCGCCTTCTACGCCTACGCCGATATCGGTCATCTGAGCCAGGATTCGACCGCTTGGTGCGCGGATCTGTTGGCGCACACCGGCGTCGCGCTGGCTCCCGGTATCGATTTCGACACCCGCCGCGGCCATCGCACGGTTCGTTTCTCCTTCGCCGGCGCCACCGCCGATATCGAGGAGGCGCTGGTCCGGCTGGGCCGGTATCTGGGCACCGAGCGCTGAACCGATATCCGGGCTGGTGCACAGACTTTCCGTACCGCCCCACCGAACCGCGCGAATGCGGTACAAATGATTCGGTTGTGTGTTCAACCCCGTTTTCGAACCGGTCCCGGCTGTCCGCTCGGGCCGGATCCCGGAAATTTGCGCGGTCCGATGGTCGATGCCACAGCAACGGTTCGGCTCGGGTCGCACAGACGCACAGATTTGCACAGATCGCACCGATTTGGCACGGATGAACCGATGATGACTGGCACGATGACACGGTGATCACCGCGACGACCCCGAAAGGCGAAAGGCGTCGCCAAGCGTTGGTTGCGGCTGCCGCAGAGTTGCTACTCGAAGGCGGCTTCGATGCCGTGCGCCACCGTTCGGTGGCCACGCGCGCGGATTTGCCCCTGGCCTCCACGACCTACTACTTCGAATCGCTCGAGGATCTGATCGCGCGGGCGGTGGAGTTCAGCGGGAACGCCGAACTCGAGCAGATGCGCCGGCGCATCGGTGAGGTCACCCATCGGCGGCGTGGCGCCGAGGCGACCGTCGATCTGATCGTCGATCTGATGGTCGGCACGGACGGAATCGACGAGTATGCGCGGGGGCGGTTGATCGCTCGCTACGAGCGGTCGGTGGCCTCGGCCCGGCACCCGGAACTGCGCGAGGTGCAGCTGCGCCTCCGCGCTCAGCTGGAGGAGCTGCTCGCCGACGTGCTGCGCCGGTCCGATCGCATGGTCCGCACCGACCAGTTGCGGCGGCTGGTCGCGGTGGTCGACGGGGCGGTGGTCGCGGCACTGGCCGAATCCGATCCGCAACCACGCCGCACCGCCCGCGGGGCGCTGCTGGAACTGATCGATGTGATCGCCCCGCCGGTCCCGCAGCCGCTGGTCGCGTCGCAGCTGCCGACCGGTGCCGGGCAGCACGTGCCGGCCGCTTCCGCGCAGCAGATGTCCCCGGCCGTCGCTGCGCAGCCGCCGAGCGGGACCGTGCCGCACCCATCGCCCGCCATGCCCCAGCAACCCGGCAGGTCGCGAACACTAGACTGACTGTCCGTGAGTCTTGTCCCGAACGTCCTCGCCACCCGATACGCCAGCCCGCAACTGGTGCAGTTGTGGTCGCCCGAGAACAAGATCGTGCTCGAGCGCCGGTTGTGGCTCGAGGTACTACGGGCCCAGATGGAACTGGGGGCCGCCGGCACCGATGCGGTGACCGCCGATGTCATCGAGGACTACGAGCGGGTGCTGGGTGAGGTCGATCTGGCATCGATCGCCGAGCGTGAGCGCATCACCCGCCACGATGTGAAGGCGCGCATCGAGGAGTTCAACGCGCTCGCCGGCCACGAGCAGATCCACAAGGGGATGACCAGCCGGGACCTCACCGAGAACGTCGAGCAGCTGCAGATCCGGCTCTCGCTCGAGCACGTCTACGAACACGGGGTGGCGGTGGCCGCCCGGCTGGCCGAACGGGCCGCCGAATACCAGTCGCTGGTGATGGCCGGTCGTTCGCACAATGTGGCGGCGCAGGCGACCACCCTCGGTAAACGCTTCGCGAGTGCGGCCGACGAAGTGCTCATCGCGCTGACCCGGGTGCGGGAACTGATCGACCGCTATCCGCTGCGTGGAATCAAGGGCCCGATGGGCACCGCCCAGGACATGCTGGACCTGTTCGACGGCGATGCGGCCAAACTCGCCGAGCTCGAACAGAAGGTGGCCCGGCATCTGGGGTTTTCCACCGTGTTGACCAGTGTCGGGCAGGTGTATCCGCGGTCGCTGGACCACGACGTGCTGTCGGCCCTGGTCCAATTGGGCGCGGGCCCTTCGTCGTTCGCGCACACCGTGCGATTGATGGCCGGCCACGAACTCGTCACCGAGGGCTTCCAGCCCGGTCAGGTCGGCAGCTCGGCCATGCCGCACAAGATGAACACCCGCTCCTGTGAACGAGTCAACGGGCTACAGGTGGTTCTGCGCGGTTACGGGTCGATGGCCGCCGAACTGGCCGGTGCCCAATGGAACGAAGGCGATGTGTTCTGTTCGGTGGTGCGCCGGGTCGCACTGCCGGACGCGTTCTTCGCGATCGACGGGATGATGGAGACCTTCCTGACCGTCCTCACCGAATTCGGCGCCTATCCCGCCGTCGTCGAACGCGAACTCAACCGCTACCTGCCGTTCCTGGCCACCACCCGGATCCTGATGGCGGCCGTGCGGGCCGGGGTCGGGCGGGAGAGCGCGCACGAGGTGATCAAGGAGCACGCGGTGGCGGTCGCGCTGGCCATGCGGGAGCAGGGCCGCGAACCCGATCTGCTGGATCGCCTCGCCGCCGACGAGCGGATGCCGCTGGATCGGGCCGGTCTGGACGCCGCCCTCGCCGACCGCACCGCCTTCGTCGGCGCCGCCGAGGCCCAGGTGAGCGACGTCGTGGCGCAGGTGCAGAAACTGATCGACGCGCACCCCGAAGCCGCCCGCTACACCCCGGCGCCGATCCTGTAGCGCAGCCCGACCGATGCCGCTGTCACGGGTGATCCGGGTGGCCCGAACGGTGCGGCGGCGCAGGCGGAATCGGCGGCTAGGGTTGGGCGATATGGATCCCTATCGAATCTTCGCCGATATCGTGGCGGGACGGGCGCCCGCGTCCAAGGTCTACGAGGACGCGGATGTGCTGGCGTTCATGGATATTCGCCCCATGACACCGGGACATCTCCTGGTGATTCCGAAGGTGCCGGCCCGGAGCCTGGCGGAGCTGGATCCGGCGGTCGGCGGCAAGCTCTTTCAGGTCGGACAGCGGTTGGCGGCGGCGCTGCGCGCGTCCGAGGTGAACTGTGACGGCGTGAATTTCTTTCTGGCCGACGGTGTTACGGCCGGACAGGAAGTGTTCCATGTCCATCTGCACGTCATCCCGCGCACGCCCGGCGACGGCTTCGGCCTGCGGTTCCGGGCGACCACCCCGCCGCGCGCGGACCTCGACTATCTGGCCGCGTCGATTCGTGGTGCGTTACAGCGGGCGGAGCCGGAGGAGTCGGGCCCGGATGCGGTGGGGCCGGGCACCTTCGGTGCGGGCGGCTGAAGCCCGGGTATCGACCATTCGGTTTGCCGGCGAAACGCCGGTGATTCAAACACCCCCGCGGTGCTGGGGTGTGCGTTACGTTAAGTAGCACTTGTGGTGGGCTGATGGAGGTGGGGACATGCGGCGTTCATTCATTGCTGCGATTGTGCTGGCGGTCGGAGCGGGCCTCCTCGGCCCCTGGATCGGACCGCCACCCCGCGCGGCGGCCCAGGTGGTCGCACTGAACGAGATGAGCCCCACCCGCACCGCCCTGTTCATCGATTCCCCGGCGATGGGCCGCACCGTTCAGGTGCAGGTCCTGCATCCGGCCGGGGGCGGCGCGCGGCCCTCCTACTATCTGCTCGACGGACTCGATCCCGGTGCGCAGCAGAGCACGTGGACCAACGCCACCGACGCCGAACCGTTCTTTCGTGGCAAGGACGTCAACGTCGTGCTGCCGATGGGCGGGCAGGCCGGCTACTACACCGACTGGGAGCGCGACGATCCGCATTTCGGCCGGTACCGGTGGGAGACCTTCCTGACCCGTGAGCTGCCGCCGATCATCGACGACACCTTCGCCGGTAACGGCGTCAACGCGATCGGCGGCCTGTCGATGGGCGGGATCGCGGCCTTCGTACTGGCCGTGCGGCATCCGGAGTTGTATCGGGCGGTGGCCGGATACAGCGCGTGCCCGGATCTGGGGCTCGCACAGGGCGCGATCATGTTCTCGATCGCCAACCGCGGCGGGAACCCGCTCAACATGTGGGGGCCGCCCGGAAGTCCGGAGTGGGGCGCGCACGATCCGGCGCTGCTGACGAACCAGCTGCGCGGCAAGACCATCTACCTGTCGACCGGCACCGGAATTCCCGGGCCGCACGAGGCCGAGATCAAACCGCAGCTGCCGGAGAACATCTTCCTCGGTGGCCCGATCGAGGCCGGGGTGGGCGTCTGCGTGACCGCCTTCGAACAGCGGCTGCGCGCGATGCGGATTCCGGCCCGGGTGGACCACAATCCGGTGGGCACCCACTCCTGGTCGTACTGGCAGGACTACCTGCACGCCTCGTGGCCGACGGTCGGCGCGGCAATCGGTGCGTGAACGGGCCGATGCGCGATGCGTCCGTCGCGCATCGGCCGCTCGGACCCCGGCTCAGGCCGAGGCGCCGGGGCGGTTGAATTCCCCGTCCTTGGCGCCGGCCACGAAGGCCCGCCACTCGCCCGGCGTGAAGATCAGAGTCGGACCGTCCGGATCCTTCGCGTTCCGCAGCCCGATATTTCCGCTGGCCAGGAATGCCACCTCGACACCGCCCTCCCCGTCACCGCTGCGCTGCCAGACCGCCCCGGGCTCGATTTCGCGATTCTTCGCTTCCACTCCGTGCTCCCTGCATCGATGTCGATCGCCGGCCGGACCGGCCGACACTGCCGTTGACGACAGTAGGCCCTCCTCCGCCGGCGTACCGGCCCGATCGCGGCGCCGGAATGGCCGGAATCACACCGATGTCACGACCTGCGAAATGTGGTCCATGTCCGGTCGCCGCGGCAACACCGCTGGTTTACGCCGCAACCTCAGCGGAAACCCCGGACACTGTGGCAGATATACGGCGTCGACTGGTCGAGAGATCGGGAGGGCGTGTGCTGCCGCACTGAAGGGACGACAAGGATGGAGCACCGCATGGCACCCGTCTTCGACAGTTGCGCGGTGGTGCCCCGGCACCTCACCGTCGAGCAGGCGCACAACATCCTGCACGGCCACAGCAGCTGTCCCACCGACCAATGCCCGCGCCGTAAAGCCGCACTGTTCTTCCTGATGGAATCTCGTCGTTCGGCCCGCGGTAACGGGCGTGACCTGCGTCGGCCCGCGCCGCGCACAACCGGCCTGGGATAGGCAGGCCAATCGGATCCGGTACCCGCGCTCGCCACCGACGGCGGCGGGCGCGGGGCCTGTGCAGTGCTGTGGGTGACCGCGATTACGGTGGTCATCATGGCTCTCGACAGTGGTACCGGAACCATTCAGAACGCCGGCGATCCCGCGGCGGCGGCGACCCCGCCCGTCGCGAAGAAAGTGCCGGCCGAACGCACGCACCACGGTGACACCTTCGTCGATCCCTACGAGTGGCTGCGGGACAAGGAAGATCCCGAGGTCATCGCCTATCTCGAGGCGGAGAACGCCTATACCGAGGCGCAGACCGCCCACCTGGCGCCGCTGCGCGCGCGGATCTTCGACGAGATCAAATCCCGCACCCAGGAGACCGATCTGTCGGTTCCGGCGCGGCTGGGTGACTACTGGTACTACTCGCGCAGCTTCGAGGGCAAACAGTACGGCGTGCACTGCCGGTGCCCCATCGCCGATCGCGACGACTGGACCCCGCCTCGGCTCGAGGTCGACGTGGAGATCCCGGGCGAGGAGATTCTGCTCGACAGCAACGTGCTCGCCGAAGGGCACGACTTCTTCGCCCTCGGCGCCTTCTCGATCAGCCACGACGGCACGCTGCTCGCCTATTCCACCGATACCGTCGGCGACGAGCGATATGTCTTGCGGTTCAAGGATTTACGGACCGGCGAGCTGCTCGGCGACGAAATCCCGGGGACCGCGCCCGGCGCCACCTGGTCGCTGGACGGTACCCACGTGTTCTATCAGACCGTCGACGAATCCTGGCGGCCCGATACCGTGTGGCGGCACCGGCTCGGCACCGAGCCGAGTGCGGACGTCACCGTCTTCCACGAACCGGACGAGCGCTACTGGGTGAGTATCGGGGCGACCCGCTCCGAGAAATACCTGATGATGTGGGTCGGATCCAAGATCACCAGCGAGGGCTGGATTCTCGAATCCGACAATCCGGAGGGCGAATTCCGGGTGCTGCTGCCGCGTCGCGAGGGTGTCGAGTACTCCGCCGAACATGCCGTGATCGGCGGGCGGGACCGGCTGCTGATCCTGCACAACGACGTGGTGGACGGCGTCAAGGCCGAGAACTTCGTCCTCGCCGAGGCGCCGGTGGACGATCCGGCCGCGATGTCCGTTCTGATCGGCCACCGCGACGATGTGCGGCTCGAGGATATCGACTGCTTCGCCGACCATCTGGTGCTGTCCTATCGACGGGAGGCGTTGCCGCGGGTCGCGGTCTGGCCGTTGACCGCCGACGGATACGGCGAATTGCGCGAGCTGGAATTCGGCCTGGAGCTGTTCTCGGCGGGTGTGGGATCGAACCCGGAATGGGCGCAGCCGACGCTGCGGCTGGGCGTGACCTCGTTCATCACGCCGATGCAGGTCTTCGACTACGTTCCGGCCACCGGTGAGCTGATCCTGCGCAAGCAGCAGCAGGTGCTGGGCGGCTACGACCCGGACGACTATGTGCAGCACCGGGATTGGGCGGTGGCGGCGGACGGTACCCGGATTCCGATCTCGGTGGTGCGCCGGCGCGACAGCGAGGGCGCGGGCCCGAAACCGTTGCTGCTCTACGGCTACGGCTCGTACGAGGCCAGTATCGATCCGGGATTCTCGGTGTCGCGGTTGTCGCTGCTGGATCGCGGCATGGTCTTCGCGGTCGCGCATGTGCGCGGTGGCGGGGAGATGGGCCGGCTCTGGTACGAGAACGGCAAGACACTCACCAAGAAGAACACCTTCAC
Source organism: Nocardia veterana NBRC 100344 (assembly GCF_000308855.1). Lineage (GTDB taxonomy): Bacteria > Actinomycetota > Actinomycetes > Mycobacteriales > Mycobacteriaceae > Nocardia > Nocardia veterana. The sequence continues at coordinate 53,343 of NZ_BAGM01000009.1, forward strand.
CGACTTCGTCTCCTGCGCACAGCATCTGGTCGACACCGGGGTCACCACGCCGGAGGTGATGGTGGCCGACGGTGGAAGTGCGGGTGGTCTGCTGGTCGGTGCGGTGGCGAATCTGGCCCCGGAGTTGTTCGCGGGAATCCTCGCCAATGTGCCGTTCGTCGATCCGCTCACCTCGATCCTGGATCCGTCGCTGCCGCTGACCGTGATCGAATGGGACGAGTGGGGCAATCCGCTGGAGGACCCCGAGGTCTACGCCTATATGAAGTCCTATTCGCCGTACGAGAACGTCGAGGCGAAGGACTACCCGGCGATCCTGGCCATCACCAGCCTCAACGACACCCGGGTGCTGTATGTCGAGCCGGCGAAGTGGATCGCGGCGCTGCGGGCCACCGCGACGGGCGACTCCCAGCTGCTGTTGAAGACCGAGATGAGTGCCGGGCACGGCGGTGTCAGCGGTCGCTACGAGAAGTGGAAGGAAGTCGCCTTCGAATACGCCTGGGTGCTCGACCGGGTCGGCCTCGGCGGCGACTGACGCCGCTGCGGGTGTGGGCCGACCCGGATGGGTGATTCCTACGCCGCGCCGCAGCGCGCGATGGTGTCCAGCAGATACTGCCGGTCCCGGTCGCGCGCGGCGGTGTCACCGCGATAAGCGTTGTGCTGATCCATGATTCGGACGTAGGTGTCGGCGATGCGGTCCGGCGGAGCGCCGGGATCCGTGCGCCGCACCGTGTCGACGAATTCCTTCGCCGTCGCACATTGTTCGTCCGGGGTGAAGATCGGCGGTGGATCACCGGGATCGGCGTGGGCCGGGGCGGAAGCGGCGAACATCAGCGGTACCGCCAGTGCGGTGAGGAGAGCTGCTTTCACCGGTCCGATCCTATGGCCGCGGCGGTGAGCCGGGAATTCGTCGGCCCGTCACTTCCGCTGCACTGGGCCGACATCTGCCGAGCGCACAGTGGAGGCATGAGCGGCAACGACCGGGGGTTCGGGCAGCTGATCGTCTCGGTGTCGGGGATTCGGGACACCACAGTGGACCAGGCGAGCGCCTTCGCCGCGGAGATGGACCGTCGAGGGGTGCGGTTGTCGCTGCTGGTGGCGCCGCGGCTGAAAGGGAAGTACCGGCTGGCGGAGGATCCGCGCACCCAGCAGTGGTTGCGCGCGCGCCGGACCGCCGGCGATGCCATCGTCCTGCACGGTTACGACCAGGCGGCGACCAAACGCCGCCGCGCCGAATTCGCCACGCTGCCCACACACGAAGCGCGCCTGCGGCTCACCGCCGCCGATCGGGTGATGGAGCAGATCGGGCTGCGCACCCGGCTGTTCGCGGCGCCGCGCTGGACCACCTCCGACGGCGCCCTGGCCGCCCTGCCCGAGGTCGGTTTCCGGCTCGCGCTGGGCTTGACCGGCATCCACGATCTGGAACGCGATGTGGTCCAACGCTGTTGGGTGCACGGCGTCGGAGAGGGTTTCCGCGCCGAACCCTGGTGGTGCCATGCGCTGGTCATGAGCGCGGCCCGGATCGCGCGCCGCGGGGGAACCCTGCGCCTGGCCGTCTCGGCGGCGCAGCTGTCCCGGCCGGGCCCGCGCCAGGCCATGCTCGACGCGATCGACCTCGCGCTGTTCCACGAGGCCGTTCCGGACGTCTACCGCTGGGAACCGTTCCCGATCTCGAAGGCGGCCTGAGCGCTTACGGGTCGGCGGACAGCGCGAGGTCCCGAGGGTTTCGGTGTCGCTCAGCCGTCGGATCGCTGGAGATTCAGTGCGGCGGCGATTGTTTCGTCCGAGACCGCGGCGGTGGCGTCGTGGGTGAAGCCGCCGGCCTCCCGGCGGGTGAGCGAGCTCGACAGCGGATGCTTGCGCAGCTGGTCGACGCATCGATCGATATCGACCAGCAACAGGTCGGCCATGTCGTGGGTGAAGCCGTGCCGGACCACGGCGCGCATGATCGTCTCGTCCTGCCGGTCGGCGGGCAGCGGATAGGCGGCGATCAACCAGCCGCGTGAACGTAGCCGCTCGGACAGGTCGTAGAGATTGAAGCCGGGGTCGGCCGGCAACCGCCAGGACGCGGCGGTGATGCCGCGGGTGGGGGAACCGTCGTGGATCATCTCGAACAGCCCGGTGGCCGTCAGACCCTGGGCCAGGTGTTCGGCGACCCGGTAGATCGCCGACTGCAGCCGGGTGTAGCCGATCCGGCCGAGCCGGATGAAGTCGTAGTACTGGGTGATCGCCTGCCCGCCCGGGCGGGAGAAGTTCAGATTGAAGGTCGCCATGCTGCCGCCCAGGTAATCGACGTCGAAGATGAGCTCCTCGGGCAGATCGTCCGGCTCTCGCCAGATCGCCCAGCCGCAACCCAGCGGGGCCAACCCCGTCTTGTGGCCGGAGGCGTTGATCGACTTCACCCGCGGTAACCGGAAGTCCCACACCAGATCCGGCGCGGTGAACGGCGCCAGGAAACCGCCACTGGCCGCATCCACGTGCAGGGGGATGTCCAGGCCGGTGCGATCCTGCAATTCGTCGAGCGCCGCGCTGAACGCGGCGATGTCCTCGAACAAGCCGGTGAAGGTCTGCCCCATCGTTGCGACCACCATGATCGTGTTCGAATCACAGTGTGCGGCAATGTCGTCCGGATGCAGTGTGTAGCGGTCGCCGCGCAAGGGCACCTGCCGGATCTCCACGTCGAAGTAGCGCGCGAATTTCTCCCAGCAGACCTGAACCGGCCCGCAGACGAAATTCGGCACGCCCCGGCCGCCGCGTTTGCGCCAGCGCGTCTTGGCCGCCAGGCCACCGAGCATGGCGGCCTCGCTCGATCCGATGGTGGAGGTGCCGTGCACGGATTCGGGCCGGGGCGCATGCCACAGATCGGCGACCATCCGGACGCAGCGCCGCTCCAGTTCGGCGGTCTGCGGATATTCGTCCTTGTCGACGATGTTCTTGGCGACACTCTGCGCCATCAGCCGCTGGGCGTGCTCATCGATCCAGGTGGTGCAGAAGGTCGCCAGGTTCATGCGGGAGACACCGTCGAGCATCAGCTCGTCGTGCACGATCTGGTACGCCTCCGGTCCCGGCATCTCACGATGCGGAAAGTTGTGTTTCGGGGCACCACGGTCCAGCGCGGGCATGGCGAACAGGTCGTCGGATTCCGATGCGGCCATCTCGTCCTCTCCTGGTTCCGATCGCGCGTCGTATCCATGATGCCCGCTGTGATTGCGGAGAGTTAACGAAAGAACGAATATGCACCCTGATGCGTTCTGCTTGAGCGAATTGAAGTGGGTAAATATCCGGCGACTGCGGTGTAGCCGCGATTTGCTCGGAGGGTATCTCGGACCGGTCGAGCGGCTGCGTGGAGCGGGTTGCCACACTGGAGGTCGCCGGACACACCGCCGAGTGAGAGGGTTGGGCAATGACCGACGACGCGCGTACGGCCGCCCTGCGGGCGCAGGTGAACTCGCTGCTGCCGCAGGCGAAAACGGATCTCGCCCAACTGGTTTCCTATCGATCGGTGGCCGATCCCCGGCAGTTCCCGCCGGAGGAGTGCCGGCGGGCGGCGCAGTGGGTCGCCGATGCCTGCGCCGACCTGGGGCTCGATGACGTCGGACTGTACGACACACCGGACGGAAGTCAGGCCGTCGTGGCACGCTGTCCGGCCCCCGCCGGCGCGCCGACCGTTCTGCTGTACTGCCATTACGACGTGCAACCGCCGGTCGACGAGGCGGCCTGGGACAGCCCGGTCTGGGAGCTCACCGAACGGGACGGTCGCTGGTACGGCCGCGGTGCGGCGGACTGCAAGGGCAATATCGTCGTCCACCTGACCGCGCTGCGCGCGCTGCGAAATGCGCTGGGCGGCAATGGATATCCGGTGGGCATCACGCTGGTGTCCGAGGGGTCGGAGGAGCAGGGCACCGGCGGGCTGGAGGACTTCGTTCCCCACAACGCCGAGCTGCTCCGCGCCGATGCCCTGGTCATCGCGGACTGCGGTAACTTCGCCGCGGGCGTGCCGACCCTCACCCAGACCCTGCGGGGCAATGTGAACGTGCTCGTCACGGTCGAAACCCTCGCGGGTCCCTTACATTCCGGCATGTTCGGCGGCGCGGCCCCGGATGCGGTGGCCGCGCTGATCCGGGTGCTGGACACGCTGCGCGACGAGCACGGCAACACCACGGTGGCCGGGCTGGCCGCCGATCAGGTCTGGGACGGCGTGCAGTATCCGCCCGAACAGTTCCGCGTCGATGCCGGTGTGCTCGACGGTGTCGACCTGCTCGGCAGTGGCAGCGTCTCCGACATGATCTGGGCCCGACCGGCTTTGACGGTGCTCGGCATCGACGTGCCGCCGGTGATCGGTTCGGCCGCCGCGATCCAACCCAGTGCCCGGGCCCGGCTGAACCTGCGGATCCCGCCGGGTATCGATCGGCACGATGCGCTGCGAGCGCTCACCACGCATCTGGAATCGAACACCCCGTGGGGCGCCCGGGTCCGGGTCGAGACCGAGGGCACCGGATCGCCGTTCCGTTCGGGTACCGGCGGACCCGCTCGGCGAGCGATGGAGGCCGCGCTCGCCGCCGCCTACGGCCGTCCCGCCACCACCCAGGGCCAGGGCGGTTCCATTCCGCTGTGCAACGTCTTCGCCGACACCTATCCCGATGCCGAGATCATGCTGCTCGGCGTCGAGGAACCGAAATGCCTGATCCATGCGCCCAACGAGAGCGTCGATCCGAGTGAGATCGAACGGATGGCGCTGGCGGAGGCCCTGTTCCTCGCCTCCTACACCCGCTGAATCAGAATTCCGCGTGGTCCTCGGGTTCGACGACCGCGAATTCGGTATCGGCCGGGCGCATTTCGGACAAGCGGCCGAAGTAGATGCCCTGCGCTTCCGGCGCGATGATGCCGTAGTGGATGGGAATCGCGGTGCGCGGGCCGACCGCGCGCAGATAATCCACCGCCTCGCTGATCTTCATCCACGGCGCGACCGCCGGCAGCGCCAACACGCCCACCGACACCGGCGGCACCCACAGCGAATCGCCGGGATGCACGAATTGGGCCGGATCGTCGGGCGTGCCCAGTTGGAACACGGTGTTGTCGATCACCGGCAGCTCCGGGTGGATGACCGCGTGCCGGCCGCCGCCACCGGTGATCTGCAGCTCGCCGATGGTCACGATATTGCCCGCGTGCACGGCCTCCCACGGCTCACCGCGCTGCTGGGCGGTCTGCGGATCGCTGAGCAGGCGAGCGCTGGGATTACCGTCGACCAGCGCTTCGATCCGGTTGGGGTCGATGTGGTCGGGATGCTGGTGGGTGATCGCGATCGCGTCGAGCCCGGTGATGCCCTCGAATCCGTGCGAGAAGGTACCCGGATCGAACAGGATTCTGGTGCCGTTCAATTCGACGAGAACGCAGGAATGACCGAAGTGGGCGATGCGCATGGGTTCACGGTAATCCTCCGGACGGCGGCGTGGGCGACATGCGCACCGGCCGGTCCGCGGCGGCGTCGCCCGCATGCGCTGTGATCCGGCTCGCAGGCGAGGGCTCCCGCTGCGGCCCGGCGCGCCGCCCGCGAGCAGCGCCGATTAAGCTGTTGTGGTAATCCCCCCACCAGCTTGAGGAGCAACGCGTGGCACGAGTTGTGGTCGAGGTGATGCCGAAGGCAGAGATCCTGGATCCGCAGGGTCAGGCCATTGCCGGTGCGCTCGGCCGCCTGGGTTTCCCGGGTGTGTCGGATGTGCGGCAGGGCAAGCGGTTCGAACTCGACATCGACGACAGCGTCAGCGATGCCGAACTCGAGAAGATCGCCGAGGGCCTGCTCGCCAATACGGTGATCGAGGACTGGAAAGTGGTGCGGCTGCCGTGACCAGCACTGCGCGTATCGGGGTCATCACCTTCCCGGGCACGCTCGACGACGTCGACGCGGCCCGAGCGGTCCGGCTGGCCGGTGCCGAGGCGGTCGCTCTGTGGCACGGCGATGCCGATCTCAAGGGCGTCGACGCCGTGATCGTGCCGGGCGGTTTCTCCTACGGCGACTATCTGCGGGCCGGTGCCATCGCGCGCTTCGCGCCGGTGATGGGCAAGGTCGTCGAGGCGGCCGGCAAGGGGATGCCGGTCCTGGGGATCTGCAACGGTTTCCAGGTGCTGTGCGAGGCGGGACTGCTGCCGGGCGCGCTGACCCGCAACGAGGGCCTGCACTTCGTCTGCCGCGACCAGTGGCTGCGGGTGGAAACCACCGAGACCGCGTGGTCGTCGCGGTACGAACCGGGTGCGCAGATCCTGATCCCGGTCAAGAACGCCGAGGGCCGCTACCAGGCCTCGCAGGCGGTGCTCGACGAGCTCGAGGGTGAAGGCCGCGTGGTGTTCCGCTACGAGGGCGGCAACCCGAACGGCTCCCAGCGCGATATCGCCGGGATCAGCTCGCCGAACGGCCGCGTCGTCGGCCTGATGCCGCATCCGGAACATGCCACCGAACCGTTGACCGGACCGAGCGACGACGGGTTGGGGATTTTCCTGTCGGTGCTGGACAGCCTCGTCTCCGCCTGAGCGATCCGCGCCGCGCGGCGGTCACGGGACGGCGATCGGCGCGGTGATCGGCGCGGGCTCGTCCGCCCACCGCCGGCCGGTCTCGCGTGGTGTGATGCCGTGTTCGGTCCATGCCGCCAGCAACCGCGCGACCTTGGCGTGCATGGTGGTGCGCAGTCGGTCGAAGGAGTTGTCGGCGACGTCGTCGACCTCGCCGAGCAGCAGCCACCAGGCCCAGGCGACCGCTCCGGCATTGGCGACGAAATCGGGCAGCACCGGGACACCGCGGGCGGCGAGCATCGCCTCCGCCTCCGGTGTGGTGGCGGCATTGGCGGCCTCGACGATCACCCGGGCGCGCACATCGAAGGAGTTGTCGGGGGTGATCGCGTACGAGATCGCCGCGGGGACAAGGATATCGACGTCGGCGCGAATCACCGCGGTGCGCGGCAACAGTTCGATATCCGCCGGCAGCCGGGAGCGGTCGATCTCGCCGTACTCGTCGCGCAGCCGCAGCAGCGCCGGAACATCCAAACCCGCGGGGTGGTGCAGGGCACCGGCGGCGTCGGCGACGGTCGTGACGCGCATACCCGCCTCGTGCAGGTAGTAGGCCGCGGCCCCGCCCATCGTGCCGACGCCCTGAATCGCGACGGTCGTCTCCGACGGCAACCGGCCCCAGGAGATCGCGGTGGCCAGGCAGGCGTGCGCGACGCCGTAACCGCCGATCACATCGCCCAGTAGGAAACCGCCGTCGACCGCCGCGTTCAGACCGCGGCGGACCCGTTCCAGGGTGGCGGCCGGATCCGCGGCGCGGCGAATCGCGGCGTGGTAGCTCTGTCCGAGACCGAGCCGGGCGAAGACCTCGTCGATCAGGTGTTGCGGAACGCCCAGATCTTCCGCTGTCACCCAGTGCGCATCGATCCACGGGCGCATGGCCTCGCAGAACCGCTCGAGCACCGCGACGGCCCGCGGATCCTTGGGGTCGAAGTCGATACCGCCCTTCGCGCCACCGATCGGCAGATCGAAGGTCGCGGTCTTGGCCGCCATCCCGCGGGCCAGGTCCTCGACCTCGGTCAGCGTGCAGCCGGGCCGCATGCGGGTGCCGCCGGTCGCCAGTCCGCCGCGCAGTGTGTGGACGACGAGATATCCGACCGCCCCGGTCACCGCGTCGGTCCACTGCACCCGCATGTACGGGTCGGGCCGGCGGACCGCGGGCGCGGCGGGCATGGTCGGGACGGTCTGCGCGGTGCCCTCGGCCGGGTCATGGATCATCGTCACGGCGAACTGCCTCCTCGTGGTCCGGGTCGTCGACCACCGCCCGCCAGGGAACGCCGAGCCGCGCGATTCCCGTCCGGAGCTCGTCGTCCCGGCTGGTGGTTCACTGCCACCAGACTGCGGCTCAGCCGGTCACACGTCTATTTACGGTTGGTTCACGGCAGTGTTCAGTGTTCCTACACAGCGCTGAGGGTGTTCCCGCACAGCGCTTACGGTTCCTGCACAGCGCTTACGCTCGATTCCATGGACCTGTCGCTGCCTCGTCTGCGAATGCTGCGGGAGTTGCATCGGCGCGGCACCATCACGGCGGCGGCGAGCGCGCTGCACTACACCGCGTCGGCGGTATCGCAGCAGCTCGCGCAGCTGGAGCGGGATGTGGGGCTGCGCCTGTTCGAGCGGCGCGGCCGGCGATTGCAGCTCACCGATCGGGGGGTTCTGCTGGCCGAGCACGCCGAGGAGATCCTCGCCTCGGTCGAGCGGGCGACGCAGGCGCTCGAGGAGGCGGGCGAATCGGTATCGGCGACGCTCACCGCCGGCGTGTGGGCCTCGGTGGCGTCGGGCCTGCTGCCCGATGCGCTCACCGCGCTGGCCCGCACGCATCCGGGAATCCTGGTGCGGACCAAGGAACTTGCCCCGGAGGCGACGGCGGCGGCCGTGCGGGACGGCACCCTCGACCTGTCGTTCGTTCTCGACTATTCGAATTACCCGATGACCTGGGATCCCGGTCTGGAACGCGCCGTGATCGCGGTCGAGCGGCTGTATGCCGCCGTCCCGGCCGGCGCGGTGCCGACCCGCACGGTGAGCCTGGCCGGACTGGCCGAACAGCCCTGGATCCTCGCGCCCGCGCGCTCGCATCTCGGGCACGCGGTCCGGCTGGCGTTTCAAGCGGGCGGAATCGAACCGCGCATCGATCACGAGGTGGAGGAGCAGGCGACCGCGATGGCGATGGTCGCGGCCGGACTCGGGGTCACGCTGGTCTCGGATCTCGGTCTGGCGCTGCGGCCGCCGGGGGTGGACATCGTCGGCCTCGGCGAGGTACTCACCCGGACGGTTTCGCTGGCTTATCGCACCAATACCGCCCGCCGGGCGGCGCTGCTGTCGGTCGTGAACGCCGTCCGGGCCGCCGCGGTGCACAAGGGGCTCGGCGCGGATCGGCCGCCATTGGCCGGGACGGAACCGGAAAGCGTTGTGCCACCCTCGGTTTCGATCGATACCGGGCGTGACGGCCTCGGTCTGGCGTGAGGTGGTTCAGTACAGGGTGTCCAGGATCCGCAGGTCGACGCCGTCGGCCCGGGCGATCAGGCTGGGCGGGCGGACCACGTGGTTGTCGCGGTACATGCGCCCGCCGGACGGTGTCTCGAGCAGCAGCCCCTCGTCCAACGCGGCCCGCAGCCGGGGAACCTCCAGCGAACCGACGGCATGCGCCATCGCGCGCAGCGTGTGCAACGCCTCGTAGGCGGTGTTGCCGAAATAGGTGAGCTTCGGAGCGAACCGGCCGTGCATCCGGTGATAGCGGTCCGGCCGATCGGGATCGGCGCTGGTGTCCGGGAACAGGCTGGACGCGACGTACAGGTTGGCGTGAGCGGCCGGCCCGGCGGCGAGCAACAGCTGTTCGTCGATCACCGGGCTGACCCGCAGCTGGTCGGCGGCGCGGCCGGTCCGGGTGAACTGCTGGTTGAACCGCACCGCGTCCATGCCGACCAGCAACATGACGATGCCGTCGGCCCGGTCGAAACCCGGATCGGCGAGGATGTCGCCGAAATCCCGCGTACCCAGTGGGACGTAACGCTCGTACACGATCGACCGCCGATAGGCCGCGCGGACATCGCGACCGGTGGCCACCGGCCAGATGTAGTCGTTGCCCACGATCGCCCAGCGGCGGGTGCCGAATTCGCGAGCCAGCCAGCGCATGGCCGGCAGGATATGGCCGCTGGGCGCCTCGCCGATCATCACCACCTCGGCCGGCTCGTTCGGCAACTCCTCGTAGACGTTGGCGAACAGATAGGGCACCCGGCCACCGGTCACCCGCGCCACGGCCTGGCGCACGGCGGAGATGTGCCAACCGGTGATGGCGTCGATCATGCCGGTCGCCAGCAGGGCGGAGACCTCCTCGGCGACCTCGGCCGGACGGCGACCGCCGTCGATCGTCGTCACCCGCACCTCTCGTCCCAGAATTCCTGTGCCGCTGTTGATTTCTTTCGCAGCCAGCGAAATCGCGGCTTCGCAGGACGGCGCGACAATTCCCACCGGCCCCTGGAGCGGGACGATATTCAAAACTTCTACCACTTCGTCCGGGCTCTCGCCGAAGGAGAACATTCGGTACCCTTCTTCGTATCCGAGCGAAATGATGGGGCGGAGAATATGTCGACCATTGTAAGTGGCGTCGCCACGCTGCACGGGGCGCTGCGAGCTGCGGAACGCGGTTGGCTGCGGCACCTCGATGCGGCTCTGTGCGCCCGGCAGCTGACCGTGGACCAGTGGGCGATGCTGTCGAATCTGTCCGACCGCTCCGGCATCACGATGAGCGAGCTCGCGTTGCGCGCCCAGCTGCCGCCGTCCTCGGCGACCCGCCACGCCGATGCCCTGGCCGAGCGCGGCCTGATCTTTCGAATTGCCGCCGAGGACGATCGCCGCCGCATTCTGATCGGCCTGACCCATCGCGGTAAGGATCTGGTGGATTCGGTTCGCGAACAGGAGTTGCTGGCCGAAGAGGAATTGCGTAAACGAATCGGCGCGCGAAATCACGCGGAATTGCTGCGTATGCTGGAGTTGATGATCGAGTCGCAAGCGGATTGAGCCGCCCCGCCCGGATCGGATGAAATCCGGCAATTCCGGCAGCCGTTAGGATCGCCGGTATGCCCGCCTCCACCACCGCGACCGCCTCCGGGCTGTGCGCCTTCGTCGATGCCTCCCCGTCTCCGTTCCACGTATGCCGCACGGTCGCAGCCGAATTGACCGAACACGGCTTCACCGAACTGTCCGAGGCCCGGCCGTGGAGTGACGGCGGGGCCGGTCGGTATTTCGTGATCCGAGGTGGGTCGCTGGTGGCCTGGGCGGGGACGAACTCCGACCCGGCCGCGGCGTTCCGGGTGGTCGGCGCCCATACCGACAGCCCGAATCTGCGCGTCAAACAGCATCCGGACCTGGCCGTGGCGGGCTGGCAGCTGATCGGTCTGGAACCCTACGGCGGCGCCTGGCTCAATTCCTGGCTGGACCGCGATCTCGGTATTTCCGGCCGGCTCACCGTACGCGCGGGCGACCGGTTGACCGAGCGGCTGGTTCGCATCGACGAACCGCTGGTCCGGGTGCCGCAGCTGGCCATCCACCTGTCCGAGGATCGCCGCGGCGTGAGCTTGGATCCGCAGCGCCATGTGAACGGCATCTGGGGTCTGGGGGAGCGGCCCCGGTCGTTCATCGCCTACGTCGCCGAACGGGCGGGCGTGGCCGCCGACGATGTGCTCGGCTGGGAGTTGATGACCCACGACCTGCAGCCCAGCCGCACGGTCGGCCGCGACGGCGACCTGGTCAGCGCGCCGCGCCTGGACAATCAGGCCACCTGCTACGCCGGACTGCGCGCCTTCCTCGCCGCGGTCGAGCAGGGCGGTGCCGTCACCCCGGTGCTGGCGATGTTCGACCACGAGGAGGTCGGCAGCCAATCCGATCGCGGAGCGCAGTCGGATCTGCTCCCGGCGATGCTGGAACGGATCGTGCTGGCCCGCGGCGGCGGCCGAGCGGATTATCTTGCCGCTCTTGCCGGTTCGATCTGCGCCTCCGGTGATATGGCCCACGCCACCCATCCGAACTATCCCGAGCGGCACGAACCGTCCCACCGCATCGAGGTCGGCGGTGGGCCGGTGCTCAAGGTGAACCAAAATCTGCGCTACGCCACCGACGCGGTGGGTGCGGGCGCCTTCGCCCTGGCCTGCGCCCAGGCCGGGGTGCCGCTGCAGCGCTATGTCCACCGTGCGGATCTGCCCTGCGGGTCGACCATCGGGCCGATGACGGCGGCCCGCACCGGCATGCCCACGGTCGATGTGGGTGCGCCGCAACTGGCGATGCATTCGGCGCGCGAACTGATGGGCGCCGCGGATGTGGGCTCCTACGCGGCGGCACTCGCCGCATTCCTGGCACCGGCGGGCCGGTAGGCGATCGCCGCGATCACCAGCGCGGCGAAGGCCACCAGGACGTAGCTGCTGCCGAGGATCTGCTGCCACCAGGCCCAGCGAAGTTCCCGATCGGCGTTGTGCGGGAGCACCCACTGCGGGCCGACCATGAACAGCACGGTGACGGCGGTGGTGACCGCGATCCACATCCGGCGCCGCCGGGCCGCGCGGCCGGGCGTATCCGGTGCGTCCGCGGCCGGCATGCGGGCGATCAGATCGCCGGCGACCAGCAGCGCGGGCGCGATCCACACCCAGTGGTGCGACCACGAGACCGGCGAGACCAACAGCACCGCCGCCGAGTTGACCAGCAGTGCGGCGACGGTGTGGCCGCGGTCGATCAGCCGCTTCATCCACAGTGCCGCCAGACCGATCGCGATGAGCGACAGGGCGATCCAGATCGCGGTCGCGGTGGAATCGGAGACGCCGAGCCGGAACGCGAAACCCTTGAGCGACTGATTGCCCGCGTATTGCGGCGGCCCGATCCGGCCGGTGTCGACCAGAGTGTGGAACCAGTACTCGATCGAATCGTTCGGAAACAGCAGAAAGCCCAGGGCGATCGCGCCGGCGGCCGAGCCGATCAGGGTCAGGCAGGCCCGCCAGTCGCGGCGCAGCAGGAAATAAAGCAGGTAGCCGGCCGGAATCAGCTTCACCGACACGGTGATTCCGATCAGCATGCCGCGCGGCCAGAACGGCTTGCGGACCAGCGCGTCGAGCGCGACGGCGGCCATCAGGACCAGATTGATCTGGCCGAAGTTGTAGGTCTGGCGAATCGGTTCGGACAGCCCCAGGACCGCGAGCGCGCCGATCAGCAGGATCAGGCGGGTGGTGCGGTCGCTCTGTGGCCGAAGCCTCGTCAGCACCAGCCACAGCGTCACCGCCAGACTCGCCATCGAGGTGAGCAGGACCAGCCATTCGGCCGCGCCCAGCGGCATCAGCGCCAGCGGCGCGAAGAACAGTGCGGCCAGCGGTGGATAGGTGAACGGCAACCCGATACCGAAGACCTTCGGCATCGGTCCGTACAGATCGCTGCCGTCCAGCCAGGCCCGCGCACCGTTGCGGTAGACCTGGAGATCGATGTAGCCGTGCCAGATGTGGACTGTCCACGAGACGATCGCCGACACGACGAACAAGGCGATCGCGATCGTGAGCAGTCGCCGCTGCCGAGCCGTCAACCCCCCGGTGGACCGCTGCGACGCCTTGGTCGCGGGCAGTTCGTCCGGATCTGCGACCCTGGATCGATCGTTCACCGGCTCAGCGTACCGGTGGGCGGGCACCAGCCGGTCCGGCCGGGTTTGCCCGTCGTCGGGCGATGTCGTGCGCGGGTGTTCGTGGTCGCGTCGGGCGCCCTCCGTGGTACTTCGCTGCCGCCTGCGGGCGCCCATTAGACTGGCCTCGACCTCCCACCCGCCCGCATTCTGACTCGCACTCCAGCGCCGGAGCTCGTAGCTGCATGTTTGCCCGGCCGAAAGGACCTTGGTAGCCACCGTGACTGTCCACGTCGACACCGTCAGCGCCGCCGCAGCCACCCCGGATACCCCGCAGCCGTACAAGGAGCTGGGTCTCAAGGACGACGAATACGCCCGCATCCGCGAGATCCTGGGCCGCCGCCCCACCGACGCCGAGCTGGCGATGTATTCGGTGATGTGGAGCGAACACTGCTCCTACAAGTCCTCGAAGGTGCATCTGCGGTACTTCGGGCAGACCACCACCGACGAGATGCGCGCCTCCATGCTCGCCGGCATCGGCGAGAACGCGGGCGTGGTCGACATCGGCGACGGCTGGGCGGTCACTTTCAAGGTGGAAAGCCACAACCACCCGTCCTACGTCGAGCCGTATCAGGGCGCGGCCACCGGTGTCGGCGGCATCGTGCGCGACATCATGGCGATGGGCGCGCGGCCGATCGCGGTGATGGATCAGCTGCGATTCGGCGCGGCCGATCATCCGGATACCCGGCGGGTCGTCGACGGGGTGGTGCGCGGTGTCGGCGGCTACGGCAATTCGCTGGGCCTGCCCAATGTCGGTGGTGAGACCGTCTTCGATCCGTCCTATCAGGGCAATCCGCTGGTGAACGCGCTGTGTGCGGGCGTGATGCGGGTCGAGGATCTGCATCTGGCCTTCGCCTCGGGTACCGGCAACAAGATCGTGCTGTTCGGCGCGCGAACCGGTCTCGACGGTATCGGTGGCGTCTCCGTACTGGCCTCGGACACCTTCTCCGGAAATGAAGCGGATTCCGGGCCGGATTCGATGCTCGAAGGCGCGAGCGCTTCTCGGAAGAAACTGCCGAGTGTGCAAGTGGGCGACCCGTTCGCCGAGAAGGTGCTCATCGAGTGTTGTCTCGAGCTGTACCACGCCGGGCTGGTGGTCGGTATCCAGGATCTCGGCGGCGCCGGATTGTCCTGCGCTACCTCGGAACTGGCCGCGGCCGGCGACGGCGGGATGCGGATCGACCTGGACAAGGTGCCGCTGCGCGCGGCGAACATGACTCCGGCGGAGATCCTCTCCAGCGAATCGCAGGAGCGGATGTGCGCCGTCGTGACGCCGGACAACGTCGAGGCGTTCATGGCCGTCTGCCACAAGTGGGACGTGCTGGCCACCGTGATCGGCGAGGTCACCGACGGCGACCGGCTGGTGGTGAAATGGCACGGCGAGACCGTGGTGGACGTGCCGCCGCGCACCGTCGCGCACGAGGGCCCGGTCTACGAGCGCCCGGTGAAGCGCCCCGAGGAGCAGGACGCGCTGGTCGCCGACACCACCGCCGGCCTGGCCCGCCCGAAGTCGGGCGACGAACTGCGCGCGACGCTGCTGAAGCTGATCTCCAGCCCGCAACTGTGCAGCCGCAAGTGGATCGTCGAACAGTACGACCGCTACGTGCGCGGCAACACCGTGCTGGCCGAGAACGCCGATGCCGGTGTGATCCGTATCGACGAGGAGTCCGGCCGCGGTATCGCGCTGGCCACCGACGCCTCGGGCCGCTACGCCAAACTCGATCCCTACACCGGCGCGCAGCTGGCGCTGGCCGAGGCCTACCGCAACGTCGCGGCCACCGGCGCCACCCCGAAAGCCGTCACCAACTGCCTGAACTTCGGGTCCCCCGAGGATCCGGGCGTGATGTGGCAGTTCCAGCAGGCCGTGCGTGGCCTCGCGGACGGCTGTGTGGCCCTCGGTATTCCGGTCACCGGCGGCAACGTCAGCTTCTACAACCAGACCGGGCAGACCGCGATCCTGCCGACCCCCGTGGTGGGCGTGCTGGGTGTCATCGACGACGTGCACCGGCGGATCCCGACCGGCCTGGGCAGCGAACCCGGCGAGACGCTGATTCTGCTGGGCGAGACCCGCGACGAACTCGACGGATCGATCTGGTCCCAGGTCGAGCACGACCACCTCGGCGGCGTCCCGCCGCAGGTCGATTTCGCCCGCGAACAGCTGCTGGCCGAGGTGTTGACCGCCGGTTCCCGCGACGGAATGATCAGCGCCGCCCACGATCTCAGCGAAGGCGGCTTGGCTCAGGCCGTGGTGGAGGCGGCGCTGGCCGGTGAAACCGGTTGCCGCATCCTGCTTCCCGAGGATGCCGATCCGTTCGTGATGCTGTTCTCCGAATCGGCCGGACGCGTCCTGGTCGCGGTGCCGCGCTCGGAGGAGACCCGCTTCACCAAGATGTGCACCGCCCGCGAGCTGCCGTGGGTGCGCATCGGCGTCGTGGACCAGGGTTCGGATTCGGTCGAGGTGCAGGGCCAGTTCTCCATCACCATGGACGAACTGCGCGCGGCACACGAGGGCACGCTGCCCGCACTGTTCGGCACCGAATCGAACTGAATCGGGTTCGGCCGCACCGGCTCGGCGGTGCGGCCGCTCACACCCGGAACGGATCGTGTTCGGCCATCAGCTTTTCCACGCGTGCCTCGTCGATCCGCTGGTGTACGCGCGAGGCTTCGAACTGATCGCGAATCACCTTGGCCAGGGTGAACGCGCTCGAGACCATGAACAGGGTGGTCATCAACAGGAAGCCGCGCTGCCAGATGTCCAGCGGCAGATAGACGATGCCCGCGGTGGCCGCGACGAAACTGACGCCGAAGGCGATGGCGGCCTGCGCCAGGAAGGCCGGGCTGCTCTTCTGCTGGGTGGGAGGGTTCATATCGTCGAGTGTGCGGTTGGCGAGCCGCGCCGCACGCGCGTAGAACTACTCGAGTACCCCGGGTAATTCCCGTTGTCGCCGTTGTCTGCCTCACGTGCGGAGCTCCGTCGATTTCGGGTCGCCCACCGCCATACTTGTCGGGTGCTCGATACCGCCGAGACCATGACAACGCTGCGCAGGCGCGGCATTGTCGTCTACCGGCGGGGCCTGACGCTCCTGCGCCGCATCGAGGACGACATCATCGCCCTCAACTACGTCGGCCTGGTGACCGCCACGGTGTTCTTCGCCTGGTCGGTGACGCCCTCCTTGTTGCCGCGCGATTGGCTGTTCCAGGGACTCATCAGTGGCCTCAATGCCGCCATCGGCTACGGCGTGGGATGTCTGCTGGAGTGGGGCTTCCGGAAACTCGTGCGGCCGCGCCTGCGGTATCGCACTCCGTCGCTGCGGATTCGCTACGCGGTGAAGGTGACGATCCTGACGATCTGCGTCCTCACCGCGATCTACATGCTCGTCCTGTCGGCCGACTGGCAGCGCCAGATCTACGACCTGATGGACATGGAGGGCACCACGCGCGCCGCCTATCTGCGCACCGGCGGGCTCAGCGCCGCGGTGGCCGCGCTGGTGGTCGCGATCTATCGCACCCTGCGCTGGATCGTGCGATTCTTCGCCCGGTTGCTCAGCCGCTGGGTGCGGGTGCCGCCACGGCTCGCCCCGAGTGTGGGCGCGATCGTGCTGGCAGTGGTGGCGGTGCTGCTGTTCAACGGTGTGCTGTCCGAGGCGTTCTTCAACGTCGCCAACTCGGCGTTCAGCGTGCGCAACGACAAGATGACCCCCGATGCGGTGCAACCCACCCGCCCCGAACGGTCGGGAAGCCCGCAGTCCCTGGCGAAATGGGACACCCTCGGTTCCGAGGGTCGCTGGTTCGTCTCGCACGGACCCGATGCCTTCCGGATCGGCGCGGTGACGGGAAAGCCTGCGCGCGAACCGGTTCGGGTCTACGTCGGGCTCGGCTCAGCCGGCGAGGGACAGACCCAGGAGGAGTTGGCGGTCGCCGAACTCGAGCGCACCCACGCCTTCGATCGCAAGGTGCTGGTGATCGTCACGACCACCGGAACCGGGTGGGTCAACTCGACGACCGCGGGTGCGATCGAGTACATGTACGGCGGCGACACCGCGATCCTGGCATCGCAGTATTCCTATCTGCCCAGCGTGCTGTCGTTCCTCGCGGACCGGGAGAAGGTCGCGGCCGCGGGTAAGCGGATGTTCGACGCCGTGTATGCCGCCTGGTCGGCGCGGCCGGCCCAGTCGCGGCCGAAACTGCTGGTGTATGGAGAGAGTCTGGGCTCGCAGGGTTCGGAGTCGGCGTTCAACGGGCTGGCCGATCTGCGGGCCGAGGTCGATGGCGCACTGTGGGTGGGGCCGCCGAATTCGAATCGACTGTGGAAACAGTTCGTGCAGCGCCGCGATCCGGGTACGCGCGAGGTCGAACCCATCTACGCCGATGGGCTGGTGGTCCGATTCGCCTCCGGCGCGGCGGATCTGCGTAAGCCCTCGCCGGAGTGGCGGCGGCCTCGCATCGCCTATCTCCAGCATCCCTCCGACCCCATCGTCTGGTGGTCGCCGGATCTCATCTTCTCCCAACCGGATTGGCTGTCGGAGCCGCGCGGCTCGGATGTGTCCACGCAGATGCGCTGGTGGCCGCTGGTCACCTTCTGGCAGGTGGCCGCGGACCTGACCAATGCGCAGGGCGTGAGCGACGGCCACGGTCACAATTACGGAACGCTGGTGCTCGACGGCTGGGCCGCGGTTCTCCCGCCGCCGGACTGGAATCCGGACCTCGAGGAGAAGATTCGGACCCAGTTGGAGCTGTCGGAGGCATACGAGCGGGTGGTCAAATGAGGCTGCCGCCGCACGGCGTGCGGGCCGGTGGGGCGACCGGCCGGCCCGGGGCGATCGGCGGCGCCGCGGCCGGAGTCGCCCTGCTGTGGAGCAATGTGGTGTTGCCACGGCTGGGCCTCGGCATTCGGGGGCGGACCGCGGCCAACGTGCTGTTCGCATCCGGGTTCGCCGGTGTTTTCGGCGGGCAGCCGGCCTGGTGTTCGCGGCGCGGATTCGGTTGGGGTGCAGTGGCTTTCGGTGTCATCGGTACCGGGTATGCGGCGGGCATCGCGATTCCCGCGATCCGCGATCGGATGGCGGCGTTCACCGTGCGCGGGCCCGAGGTGAGTACGGCCGAATGGGTCGCGATCCATATCCCGCTCGGCACGGTGTACAGCGAGGAGCTGATCTTCCGGGGGACGCTGGATCCGTTACCGGCCGGCCTCGGGCGATACGGAAAATACGGCAGTGCAATGGTTTTCGGACTGTGGCATATCTACCCCGCCCGGGTGGCGGGCGACAGCGTCGCGATGACGGTCGCGGTGACGGCGGCGAGCGGGTTCGTCTTCTCGTGGCTTCGCCGCCGTACCGGCAGCGCGCTCGCTCCCGCACTCGCCCACCTGGCGCTCAACGCCGGTGGCGTCCTGGCCCCGCGAATCGCCGTCGTGCTGCGCGAACGCTCCGGCCGGCCGAAGAAGCTCGAATAACCGGGGCCGACCCACTACCCCACGGTGTGGATGGATGTGGATATCTCGCGCCGGTCGCTCGCCGGCCATCGCGAATGCCGGTCTGCGCAACCGGACGCGCCGACCCGATGCGATCGGCCCGGGCGCAGCCGACCCCGTGTGCACCGCTCGCGCCCGCTCGTTACGCTCGACGGAATGGCGCGACGTTCGGCTGTGGACCCGGTTCAGGTGCGTGATTCGGTGGTCGCGGTCGGCGACTGGCTGCGCGACGAGTCGGCGGCGCCTCCGCCGCGCGGTGAACTCGCCGCCGCCGTGCGGGGCACCGCCCGCACCCTGGCCGCGGCGGCGCCCGGAGCATCGGTGGAGGTGCGGGTGCCGCCGTTCGTGGCGGTGCAGTGCATCGAGGGTCCGCGGCATACTCGTGGCACCCCGCCCAACGTGGTCGAGACCGATCCGCGAACATGGTTGTTGCTCGCGACCGGACTCATGGAGTTCGACACCGCCGTGGCGTCGGGAGCACTGAATATTTCCGGGATCCGCGCGGGTGAGCTGGCACGCTGGCTGCCGCTCGTGCAGATCTGAGCCGCATCAAGCCGGCTGAGTCAGGGTGATCGGCCTGCGCTCCAAACCTTTTCGATCGTAGAAGCGGGTCACGACCAGACCGAGCACCACCCCGATGATCAGTCCCAGCACGGTCATCCAGAACCCGCGGGTGAAGCCGGCCGCGCCGTTACCGTCGAAATACAGCAGCGCGCGGACCGCGAGGAACACCTGGTGCATCGGTTCGAAGGTGGCCAGCCAGCCGAGATATTTCGGCGTCGCCTCGATCGGCACCGTGCCGCCCGAGGACGGCAGTCCGAGCACGATGAAAAGGATCATGTTCACCAGCAGGCCGGCCGAACCGATGGCGGCCAGGATCGAGATGCCGGTGAATCCGACCGCGATCATGGCCAGTACGCCGTAGAGGTACAGCCCCAGCGGATTGTCCAACGGCATCCCCAGCGCGGCCCCGATACCCACGAAGATGCCCGACACCACCAGCGCGGCCACCGCCATGATTCCCCACTTCATCAGCAGGGTGCGGACCCGGGAAACCGGTGTCGCCGGGTAGTGGACGTACCACGGCCCGTATTCGGTCGGGATGAATCCGAGCGTGGAATCGACGAGGGTGTGCACGATCATCGCGCCCACCATTCCGGCCAGCAGGAGCAGCAGCGAGTAGAAGAACGCGGTCAGGCCCTCGCCCGAGCCGCCGGGTAGCGGATGGAATTCCTGCACCACGATCTGCAACGGTTGCTGCAGCGCCAGCCGGGTCGCCCCGGAGAGTTCGGGCGCCGGGGGGCCGCCCGGCGGCGGCTTCAACTGGGCCTGGACCTGTTCGGTGAGTTGCTTGCCGACCTGGTCGTTGATCTGCGGCAGCGCCTGCTCGCCGAAACGGGCCACGATCTGGGTGGCGAACGCGCCGGTGCGGGGATTGGTTTGCAGCGTGATGATCGGGTGTTCGATATCGCCCGGAATCACGCTGCCCACGCCGAGGATCCCCAGTCGCTTGCTGAAATCGCTGGGGATGATGATCGTGCCGTAGACCTGGCCGTTCTGCATCTGCTGCTGGGCCTCGGGCAGGCCGAGCACGCGCAGATCGATCTCGTCGGCCGGCACGGCCGCGCGCAGGCCGTCGGCGACCTGGTCGCCGAAGTTCACCCGCTTCTCCTGCCCGGGTGTGCCCAATGTCTCACCGACGTCCTGATTGACCAGCGCAATGGGGAAATCGTGCAGATTTCGCTCCGGATCCACGACGTAGTCGAGGTACAGCAGCCCCAGCAGCGCCGCCACCAGCGAGACGACCACAACGGGGAACAACCATCGAATCGGCGTCAGGCGCCGGGGATTTCGGGTCTGTAGTGCGCTGTCGGTACTCACCACGGACGAACCGTAGCAGCAAACCGCCTGCCACCCGGCGGATCCGTAGGTGGGTTTCGGACGGATGACCCGTAGAATGATCAGTGCCCCCCGCCCGACTAACAGGGAGCAAACGGTGACCAACGCCGATCTGTCGATCCCGAAGACCGCTGCAGGCCGCAACACCTCCGCCGTCGACGAACCCGAGAACGAACCCCGCGAGGAGTGTGGCGTGTTCGGTGTCTGGGCGCCGGGCGAGGATGTGGCCAAGCTCACGTACTACGGCCTGTACGCCCTGCAGCACCGGGGTCAGGAGGCGGCCGGGATCGCGGTCGCCGACGGCTCCCAGGTGCTGGTCTTCAAGGATCTGGGGCTGGTCTCGCAGGTGTTCGACGAGCAGACCCTGGCGGCGATGCCGGGACATGTCGCCATCGGCCACTGTCGCTACTCGACGACCGGCTCCACCATCTGGGAAAACGCCCAGCCGATCTTCCGCACCACCGCGGTGGGTACCGGACTTGCCCTGGGGCACAACGGAAATCTGGTGAACACGGCCGAATTGGCGACCCGGGCCCGGGAACTCGGGCTGATCAACGGCCGCTTACCGGGCAGTGCGATCACCGCCACCTCGGATTCGGATGTGATGACCGCGCTGCTGGCGCATGCCGCGGCCGACAAGAGCATCGAACAGGCGGCCATGGAGCTGCTGCCGACCCTGCGCGGCGCCTTCTGCCTGACCTTCATGGACGAGCACACCCTCTACGCGGCCCGCGACCCGCAGGGTGTGCGCCCGTTGTGCCTGGGCCGCCTCGACCGCGGCTGGGTTGTCGCCAGTGAGACCGCGGCACTCGACATCGTGGGCGCCTCCTTCGTGCGGGAGATCGAGCCGGGCGAATTGTTGGCGATCGATGCCGACGGTGTGCGTTCGCTGCGCTTCGCCAACCCCGAACCCAAGGGGTGTGTCTTCGAATACGTCTATCTGGCCCGGCCCGACTCCACGATCGCTGGTCGCTCGGTGCATGCCACCCGGGTCGAGATCGGTCGTCGCCTCGCCGCCGAACATCCGGTGGAGGCCGATCTGGTCATCCCGGTCCCGGAATCCGGTACGCCCGCCGCGGTCGGCTACGCCCAGGGGTCCGGCGTGCCCTACGGGCAGGGTCTGATGAAGAACGCCTATGTCGGGCGCACCTTCATTCAGCCCAGCCAGACCATTCGCCAGCTCGGTATTCGGTTGAAGCTCAATCCGTTGCGCGAGGTCATTCGCGGTAAGCGGTTGATCGTGGTCGACGATTCGATCGTGCGCGGCAATACCCAGCGCGCGCTGATCCGGATGCTGCGCGAGGCCGGTGCGCTGGAGATCCACGTCCGGATCGCGTCGCCGCCGGTGAAGTGGCCCTGCTTCTACGGCATCGATTTCGCCTCCCGGGCGGAGTTGATCGCCAACGGCGCCGGGCCGGAACTGCCGGAGGGATCGGAAGATTCGGAAGCGGCGATGGTCGAGAACGTGCGCCGGTCCATCGGTGCCGACAGCCTCGGCTACATCTCGCTCGAGGGCATGGTGGCCGCCACCGAACAGCCCCGTTCGCGGCTGTGCTGTGCCTGCTTCGACGGCAAGTATCCGATCCCGCTGCCCACCGAGGCGGCGGTCGGCAAGAACGTGCTCGAGGGCATCCTGTCCGGTAAGTCGGAGTCGGAACTGCTGGGCGACAACGCGAACGCGAGTGCGCTGAGCCGACCCTGAGCCGCTGCCGCTCGACTGCCGGTCGTGAACCCTGACCCTGCACGGCGCTCGTCGCCGAACCGCGCGCACCGCGCGCTGCCGGTTCGATTCGGTTCGCCTCAGTCGTTCGCCGGTGGCGCGTTCGGCGGGGTGAGCAGGCCGGCGAGCATCATGAGGATGCACTGTTCGGCCTCGGCTGCGGCCGCATCCGGATCCTCGGCGTGCGCGACGATCATGCCTGCCTCGGTGATCGCGGCCAGAATCAGCTGCGCCAGCGTTCGCACCGGAAGCGCCGGCGCGAGACCGGATTCCACGGCCAACTCCAGCTGATTGGTGATCAGCCCCAGGCCGTGCCGCGATTCCATTTCCCGCCAGCCCTGCCACCCCAGAACAGCGGGACCGTCGGACATCGCGATCCGCACGGTTTCCGGGCGGCGGCTGACCATCAGGAAGGTATGCAGCCCGGTCGCCATGACGGCCAGCAGATCGGTCGGGTCGGGCAGGGCGTCGATCGCTTGCCGGATCTCATCGGTGTTGTCCGCCTCGAGCTGTTCCAGCACCGCGACGAACAACCCGCGCTTATCGGCGTAGTGGTGATGCAGCGCGCCCCGCGTGACGCCGGCCGCAGCGACGATCTCCTCCGCCGACACCGCGGCGTACCCGCGTTCGGCGAACAGCCGCCGCCCGACCGCCTCCAGACTCGCCCGAGTGGCGCGTGATCTGTCCTCCTGACTACGGCGTGGCATGCAGCCGAGTGAACTCCACGATCAAGTCGCCGAGCAACTCGGGCTGGTCCTCGGCGCTGAAGGTGAGGGAATCCTCGATCGTCCTGATCGTCGCGTCGGGGAGATCAGCGGCCATCCGCTGCGCGAACTCCAGTCGGAACACCTTGTCCTCGGGCGCCCACGCCAGCAGCACCGGCAGGTCGAGCGTGGGGAAGCTGCGTGCGGCGGCGAGTGTGTGCCGTTTATGGATATCGCGCAGAAAGCGTCGCAGATCGGCCCGGATGGCCGCCGAATTGCGGCTGGGCAGTAGATAGGAATCCGCGATCTCCGGCGGCAGGGGCCGCTTGGTGACCAGGCCGAACGCGAGCGGTAGCCGCTGCGCCGGGCGGAACCGCAGACTCTGCAGGATCGCCGTGAGCAAACCTGGAACCCGCGACAGCCGCGGTAGCGGAGTGAAGGGTTGGGGGAAGAACTTCTCGTAGGCATCGCAATTGGTGAACACCACGCGACCCATGCGGCTGCGGTCGCGCGACAACATGATCTGGGTGATCGCCCCGCCGGTGTCGTTGGCCACGAGGGTGACGTCGTGGAGGTCGAGTTCACGCAGGAACGCCGAGATGAGATCGGCCGCGCCGGTCGGACTCAGATCCGCGTCCGGCATCGGTTCGGAATGGGAGCCGAAGGGCCAGTCCGGCGTCAGGCAGCGGTGGCCCGCGGCGGCGACCCGGGGAACCACCTTTCGCCACAGGTCGGCGTTGACCAGCAGGCCGTGGACGAAGACGACCGGCGCCCCCGATCCGGTGTCGTGATATCGAATGCGGCCGCCCGGCAGTTCGAGGTGCCGGATCGGACCGAGGCTGGTGCTGATTCCCATGACATGCCTTCCGATAGGGGGTGTGCTGGGACTCCAGAGTTACCTACATACCGTATGTATGTCAACGGCGGATGTGACGGTAGCCTCGAATCCGTGCGTGCAGCCCAATACCGGTGCAGTCCCGTTATCCGGCTCCGGTAGCGTGATCAGGCATCTATCCGCCGATTCGGTTTGGAGCTTTCCCGAACAATGACTGAGCAGACCCCGAGTGGCGCCGGCGTGAACGCCGGTGCCGACGAGGCCCAATCCGGTGGCGCGTCCTACGCCGCCGCCGGTGTCGACATCGAGGCCGGCGACCGCGCAGTCGAGTTGTTCGCGCCGCTGGCCAAGAAGGCCAGCCGGCCCGAGGTGCAGGGCGGGCTGGGCGGATTCGCCGGCCTGTTCGCGCTGAAGGGCGGCTACCGGGAGCCGCTGCTGGCCGCCTCCACCGACGGCGTGGGTACCAAGATCGCGGTGGCTCAGGCGCTCGACAAGCACGACACCGTCGGTCTCGACCTGGTCGCCATGGTGGTCGACGATCTGGTCGTCTGCGGCGCCGAGCCACTGTTCCTGCAGGACTACATCGCCGTCGGCAAGGTGGTCCCGGAACGGGTCGCCCAGATCGTCTCCGGTATCGCCGAGGGCTGTATCCAGGCTGGATGCGCGCTACTCGGCGGCGAGACGGCAGAGCACCCGGGTCTGATGGGCGCCGACGACTACGACATCTCCGCGACCGGGGTCGGGGTCGTGGAGGCCGACGCCGTGCTGGGCCCCGACCGGGTCCGTCCGGGCGACGTGGTCATCGCCATGGGTTCCTCGGGTCTGCACTCCAACGGCTACAGCCTGGCTCGCCGGGTGCTGCTCGATATCGACCGGATGGCGCTGACCGGCCATGTGGAGGAATTCGGCCGCACGCTCGGTGAGGAGTTGCTGGAACCTACCAAGATCTATGCCAAGGATTGTCTGGCGCTGATCGCCGAAACCGATGTGCGCACCTTCGCCCACGTCACCGGAGGCGGCTTGGCCAACAATCTGGCGCGGGTGCTGCCGGCCGGCCTGGTCGCCGAGATCGACCGTGGCACCTGGAATCCCGCGCCGGTGTTCAAGCTGATCGCGCAGCGGGGCCGGGTCGAGCGGGCCGAGATGGAGAAGACCTTCAACATGGGCGTCGGCATGGTCGCCGTCGTCGCGCCCGAGGATGCCGACCGTGCGCTCGCCGTACTGACCGCCCGGCACATCGAATGCTGGACGCTGGGAACGGTCAAGAAGGCCAAGGATGCCGATGCGCCGCGAGTGGCGCTGGTGGGGGAGCACCCGCGGTTCTGAACGGTTCTCTGCGATAGCGCGAAATGTCCCCGTCTCGAAGATTTCGGGCGGGGACGCTTCGGTATCTCTGGATCCGGGGCCGTGGTCGCCAGCGCGCAACCATCGTCTCTCGGTGCGCGGAACCGTGGTCTCTCGGTCGGAGTCGCCCCAACCCGTGGGAGAGTCAGGCGGCCCGGCCGCTGTCGACGAGCGAATCCGCAACCGCGGACGATCGACGAGTGAGCTCGCGAATCAGAAGCGGGCGCAGGCCCCAAGGTGTGCCGAACTCGGGTTGCGCCGCCGTCGGTATCGCGCGGACGCACCGGCGATACCACGGGCGGCAACCCGTACTACGAGCCCTCATCGATGTCGGAATCGGGGACCGTCACACCGAAAATTACTGCCGACGTGCGAAAGGGGAGGCCCCTCAGGCCTCCCCCTCGAGCCATCGAACCGAGTCAGCGGCGCCAGTCGTCGTAATCCTCATCTTCCTCCCAGCGCTTGAGCGCGTCGTCCGAATCGTGCTCTTCGGACAGCACACCGCTCCGCCGGGGGGAGTGCCCCGACAGCTCGCGCTGAAGGCTCGCGAAGTCGGTCGACGGCGAGCTGTACTTCAGCTCGCGTGCAACCTTGGTCTGCTTTGCCTTAGCCCGGCCACGGCCCATGGCTGACCCCCTCGCGTCACTGCGGGGCGGCCTGGGGTGGTTGGCGGCCCCGTTCGAATTAATAATCTTCCTGACAGACACTTTAGCGTGTGTCAGGCGGTCGCGCTTCCATGAGTGGGGGAAGACTCCGGAGCGACCACCGTTCGCGAGGTTCTACACCACACCCGGGATTGCCCGGATGATGCCGACGCGTGCCCCGCCGCCCAGGACCGGTGCGCCGGCGAGCTCGGCGTGGGTCTCGGTCCACTCCACCCCCATCCGCTGGAGAATCGCCTGCGTCAGCGGCATCCGGGCCCGGTCGTGCCCGTCGTCGATCTTGTAGGCGAAGGCCCGGCCGTCGGGCAGCGCACCCGCGTGCACGCCGTCCGCTCCGATTTTGCAGACCAGTCCGGGGGTCGCCCGCATGGTCTCCAGATCGGGTGCGTCCGTGCCCGAAATCACTCGCGGATGATGGCGAATCGCGTCCGCGACCCGGCGTTCCGATGATCCCTCGGCCGCGGTGGCCAGTCGCGCGTAGGCCCGGGCCAGATTGATCAGCGAGACCGGAACGATCGGCAGTCCGCAGCCGTCGATCCCGAGATCGGTTTCCGGCTCGCCGGTGATCTCGATGATCGTTGCCGTCACCGCCTGCTGCAGCGGATGGGCGGGATCGAGGTATCCCGTCGTCGGCCATCCGTTGATCGAACAGGTGGCCAGCATCGCGGCATGTTTGCCCGAACAGTTCATGAAGATCCTGCGTGCCGCGGAGCTGCGATCGCGGCCGGCCAGCGCCTCGGCTCGGGCCTGTTCGCCCATCGGCAGATCCGGGGGGCAGGCCAAGCGGTCCTCGTCGAAACCGAATCGGTCCAGCAGCCGGCGCACCAGGGCGAGATGATCGGGTTCGCCGAAGTGCGAGGCGGTGGCGATGGCCAGTTCGGCCTCGTCGAGGGGTTCGAAGCCGTTGCGCAGCAAGGTGATCGCCTGCATGGGCTTGTTCGTCGAACGCGGAAAGATCGGCAGGTGTACCTCGCCCAGCGCGAGCGACGGTTCCCCGTCGGGTTCGACGATCACCACCGAACCGCGATGGACGCATTCGCGGAATCCGGAACGAACCACCTCCACCAGTTCGACACTCACGACCGGTCTCCTCCCTCCGCGGTGGCACACACTGTCGCCGCCGATACCGCGGTTTCCGGCTGCGTTCCGGGCGGAAGGTCCGCGTCGACTCCGCTCGGCGCTTGCTCCGAGGGTGCCACGTCCGGCGAGCCGCTGGTCCGCGCGGCCACGCGGATCTCCTCGTGGGGTTCGGTGTTCGGGGTGCGGTTGGCGGCCCGCCGCGCATGCCGGGCGACCTGCATGCGGACATCCGCGGAGACGGTCGGTTCGACTTCGAGCAGATACTCCAGCCGCGCCGGATCGTCGCCGGTGAACAGATCCCGGACCGTCACTCCGTGATCGGGAATGTGGTCGACGTGCACGCGGTCGCCGGCGCCGATCGTGCCCTCGGTCAATACGCGCAGGTACGCCCCGGTGTCGGCCTGCAACGTGAAGCGTTTGACCCATTGTTTCTCGCCGGACCAGTGCCCGAAGGTCGCGCACGGCACCCGCGGCGCCGTGACCTCGAGGACGGTATCGCCGATCCGCCAGCGTTCACCGATCACGGCATCACTGACCGGCAGTCCCGAGATGCGCAGGTTCTCGCCGAACCAGCCGGGCGCGAGCGTGCGGCCCAGTCGCTCACCCCACTGCCGAGCGTCTTCCTCGGCGTAGGCGTAAACCGCCTGATGGATGCCGCCGTGATGTTTCGTATCGCAGACGTGATCGCCGTCGAGACCGAGCGCGCGGACGCCGACCCGAGCCGATACCGGGCGTTTGTCGATCGCGGTCCGGCCGACCCGGCTGACCTTGGCGGGCACCTCCAGCTCGGCATGCAGGACGCAGACCGCGAGTACCTGGCCGACCGCGCCGATTTCCCGGGGCGCTGCGGGGGCGCTCACCGGCCGCGCAACTTGTCGATCGCGAGCCGACCGGCCTGGGGCTGGTCATCGGGGGGAATCGAATCCGGATCGATGGCCGCGGCCATCGATCCGGCCGAGAGCTCGGTATCGGCCGCGACGCCCCGCTTGACCAGCGCCAATGCGATGGGGCCCAGTTCGAAGTGGTCGATCACGGTGCCGAGCCGGCCGACCGCGCGTCCACCCGCTGTCACCGGGTCACCGGTCGTGGGCCGGGAGTCGGCCGATCCGTCCAGATGGAGCAGCACCAGATGCCGCGGCGGTTTACCGAGGTTGTGCACCCGGGCGACGGTTTCCTGTCCTCGATAGCAGCCCTTGTTCAGGTGGACCGCGCCGAATTCGGCCGGGCCGCCGATCCAGTGCGCCTCGTGCGGGATGGTGCGTTCGTCGGTGTCGATGCCGATCCGCGGGCGCAGCGCCGCGACGCGCAGCGCCTCGAACGCCCACAGACCGGCCGGTTCGGCGCCGGCGGCGGTGAGCGTCGACCACCATTCGGCCAGCCCGTCCCGCGGGATCACGAGGTCGAAGGAATCGTCGGTGGGCCAGGGCATCCGGCGCAGGAAGCCGCCGCCGGGCAGTGCGGCGGCCTCGTAGACGCCGGGCAGGTCGGCGATACCGAGCGCCGAGGTCAGCTCGCGCACCCGCGGACCCAGCAGGCTCAACACCGCGTAGTCGGCCGCCTCGGGTTTCGCGTCCGCCCAGAAGACCATCTTCTGCAGGAAGTCCAGCAGCGCCGGCCCGCGCTCGCCCTCGGTGTCGATCCACACCGTCCGATCGAGTTCGGTGAGCACGAAATGATGCTGGATCCGGCCGTTGAGATCCAGATCGAGGTTCTCCGCGGACCGGCCGTCGGCCAGTTCGGCGATGTGCTGACTGGAGATGGTGTGCAACCAGCTCAGCCGCTCGGCGCCGGTGACCGTCGCGACGAATCGGTGCGAGCGGTCGATCACCGCTACGCGTTGGGCTGCGGCGCGCTGTTCGGCGAAGGGATCGCCGTAATGCCACGCCACCGCGGCATCGGGACCTTCGGGCGGGCCGGGCACGGCCCCTGGGAGACCGAGCAGTGGACTGGGGGCGGCAACCACGGACACGTATTCCACAATAGGCGGTCACGGCATACGGTGACGTCGCGGCGCGGGTTGCCGCAGGTGTGCGGCGCGTGTGCCGGGGATGTGCCGTGATCGAGCGGCCCGGGCCGCCGAGGCGGGCGAAGACGTGGGCGGCCTCGCGTACCCACTCCTTCGGCCCCTGATTCGCCTAGGCTGCCACGCATGGTGGATCGAGTTCTGGTGACACTCGACGGCACGGTCCGGGATCCGGACGAGCCGTTACTCTTCGCGGACGATATCGGCGCCCTCCGTGGCGACGGTGTTTTCGAGACGGTACTGGTACGCGACGGCAAAGCGAGTGCATTGGAATTGCATCTGGCTCGGCTCCGGCGCTCCGCGCAGGCATTGGATCTGCCCGATCCGGATGTCGCGCAGTGGCGTACGGCCGTGGAGACCGCGGCCAAGGAGTGGGGCAGCGAGCGCGAGGGCGTGCTGCGCATGATCGTCACCCGCGGCCGCGAGGGTGCCGAGTCGAAGCGGGTGGGCTCGGGTGAACTGTCCGGGCCTACGCCCGATCTCACCGGGTACGTCCTGGTCAGCCCGGTCGCCGAGCGGGTGAGCAAGGCGCGCGCGGAGGGTGTTTCGGTGATCACGCTCGCGCGCGGTATCTCTACCGAACTGGCGACGAACGCGCCGTGGCTGTTGCTGGGCGCCAAAACGCTGTCGTATGCGACGAATATGGCCGCCCTGCGCTTCGCCGCCCGGATGGACGCCGACGACGTCATCTTCACCAGCACTGAACACCGGGTGCTCGAGGGACCGCGCTCCACCGTGGTGATCCAGCGCGACAAACAACTCCTCACACCGCCGGCCCGTGACGGCGTCCTGCCCGGCATCACGCAGCGGGCATTGTTCGCCGAGGCCGAGAAGGCCGGCTGGGAGTGCCGGTACAAATCCCTGTTCACCGCGGATCTCGTTACGGCCGACAGTGTTTGGCTACTGTCGAGCATCACGCTGGCGGCCCGGGTGGCGACCTTGGACGGGCTGCGGATGTCGGCACCCGACTGTGCCGAGGAGATCGTGGAATTGGTGGACAAGGGGATCGGCCGGGCGTGGAATATCGCCGACTGGAATCAATAGAACGTGCGACCATGATCCGGACGTAGCCGACCGCGCCGGAAATCCGCTATCACGCAGCAAAAATGTTGGAGTGTCGTGACGTAGGACTCGTTGCCCCACGGCTGTTCCGGCGTAGGCTCTACTACGACATGTCGTAGTACATGTGGACATCCCGCATCACACAGGAGGCCGCCGGATGGATGTCGTCGACGTCTCGCGTTGGCAGTTCGGGATCACGACCGTCTATCACTTCATCTTCGTCCCGCTCACCATCGGCCTCGCGCCCCTGGTCGCCGGAATGCAGACCGCCTGGGTGATCACGGGTAAGGATCATTGGTACCGGCTGACGAAGTTCTTCGGCAAGCTGTTCATGATCAACTTCGCGCTCGGGGTGGCGACCGGCATCGTGCAGGAGTTCCAGTTCGGCATGAACTGGAGCGAATACTCCCGCTTCGTCGGCGATGTCTTCGGCGCTCCGCTGGCCATGGAGGGCCTGGCCGCCTTCTTCCTGGAATCGACCTTCCTCGGTCTGTGGATCTTCGGCTGGTCGCGGCTGCCGAAGCTGGTCCATCTGGCCACCATCTGGCTGGTCGCCATCGGCGTGAACGCCTCCGCGTACTTCATCATCGCGGCCAACTCGTTCATGCAGCATCCGGTCGGCGCGAAATACAACCCGGAAACCGGCCGCGCCGAACTCGAGAGCATCGGCGCGCTGCTGACCAACAACACCGCGCTCGCCGCCTTTCCACACGTCGTCGCCGGTGCGTTCCTCACCGCCGGAACGTTCGTCGCCGGTATCGGCGGATGGTGGATGGTGCGCAACGCGCGCTCGGGCAGTGCCGAGAAGATGGCCGAGGCACGCGGTATGTGGCGCCCCGCCGCCCGGGCCGGCATGTGGGTGATCGTGATCTCCGGTATCGCCCTGGTCTTCACCGGCGATGTGCAGGGCAAGCTGATGTTCAAACAGCAGCCGATGAAGATGGCCTCGGCGGAATCGTTGTGCCACACCGAAACCGACCCCAATTTCTCGGTTCTGACCGTCGGCACCCACAACAACTGCGACAGCGTCACCCACGTGATCCAGGTGCCGGGGGTGCTGCCGTATCTCGCCGAGGGCAAGTTCAGCGATGTCACGCTGCAGGGCGTGAAGGATCTGCAGGTCGGCTACAACGAGAAGTTCGGACCCGGTGACTACCGGCCGAACCTGTTCGTCACCTACTGGACCTTCC
Organism: Nocardia veterana NBRC 100344; assembly: GCF_000308855.1. Taxonomy (GTDB): domain Bacteria; phylum Actinomycetota; class Actinomycetes; order Mycobacteriales; family Mycobacteriaceae; genus Nocardia; species Nocardia veterana. The sequence continues at coordinate 84,533 of NZ_BAGM01000009.1, forward strand.
GCGCCATGATCGGCTGGGCGGCCGGATCGGCCGCCATCGCGCTGCTCGGCTTCTGGATGACCCGGCGCGGCCGGGTGCCCGACCAGAACTGGTTCAAATGGCTCAGCCTGATCTGCATCCCCACCCCGTTCCTCGGCAACAGCGCGGGCTGGGTCTTTACCGAAATGGGCCGTCAGCCGTGGGTGGTGGCGCCGAATCCGACCGGTGATCCGGCGATCCGGATGACGGTGCAGCAAGCCGTCTCCGGTCATACCGCGGGCACCGTGCTGGCCTCGCTCATCGTCTTCACCCTGGTCTACGGCGTGCTGGCGGTCGTGTGGTTCTTCCTGATGCGCCGCTATGTCATCGAGGGACCGGAACGGCCGCCGGTCGCCGATGCGGAAACGCCTGCGGTCGAGAAACTTTCGTTCGCGTACTGAGGAGCCGAGGATGAGTCTGCCCGAATTCTGGTTCTTGCTGATCGGTGTGCTGTTCACCGGCTACTTCGTGCTCGAGGGTTTCGACTTCGGCGTCGGAATTCTGATGCCGATCATCGGCCGCGGCGACGAAACGCGAAAACGCGCCGTGCTCAATACGATCGGCCCGGTCTGGGACGGCAACGAGGTGTGGTTGATCACCGCGGGCGGTGCCATGTTCGCCGCCTTCCCCGAGTGGTACGCCAGCCTGTTCTCCGGGTTCTATGTGGCGCTGCTGTTGATTCTGGTGGCGTTGATCGTGCGCGCGGTGGCGATCGAATGGCGCGGCAAGATCAACGATCCGCGCTGGTCGAGGTGGTGCGACCGGGCGATCGTCTTCGGTTCCTGGGTGCCCGCCCTCGCCTGGGGACTGGCCTTCGCGAATATCGTGCACGGGGTCGCGCTCAACGCGCACAAACGCATCGAGGATGGTTTCCTCGATCTGCTCAACCCCTACGGGCTGCTCGGCGCGCTGACCCTGCTGCTGCTGTTCATCCTGCACGGCGCGGTGTTCATCGCGCTGAAGACGGGCGGCGACATCCGGGAGAGCGCCGAGCGCATCGCCCGCGGCATCTGGCTGCCCACCACCGTGGTGGCGGGCGGGTTCGCGGTGTGGACGCAACTCGCGCACGGTCACGGCTGGACCTGGATCCCGTTGGCGCTGGCGGTGTTCGGCCTCCTGCTGGCCGGTGCCGCGGTCCTGCGGCATCGCGACGGCTGGGCGTTCACCGGCACCGCCGTCACCGTGATCGCGGCGATCGTGCTGCTGTTCGGCGCGTTGTTCCCGTACGTGCTGCCGTCCACCATCGACGCCGCCTACGGGCTCACGGTCGACGGCCGGACGATCGACGGGCATCCGACCGTCAGCGCCTCGTCCACCCACTACACGCTGGTGGTGATGAGCTGGGTCGCGGTGGTGCTGACCCCGGTCGTGCTGATCTACCAGGGCTGGACGTACTGGGTGTTCCGCAAGCGCATCACCGTCGAGCAGATCCCGGCGCCCATCGGCCTGTCGATGCGCAGCCGGGTGCGGTAGACCGCCATGGCCCGGCCCGTCGACCCCCGGCTGTGGCGCTACGCCCGCACGGCACGCCGGTATCTGATTGTCAGCGTGGGACTTTCGCTGGCGATCACGGCCGGGATCGTGGTCGGGGCACTGGCGTTGGCCCGGATCGCGGCGGGCGTGATCACCGACCCGGGGCGGCGGACCCCCGGGGCGTGGACCCTCGAGCTGGCGGTGCTGGGGGCGGCGATCGCGCTGCGGGTGATCGCGACCTGGTGGCAGTCGCGGCTCGCGCACCGGGCCGGCGCGCAGGTGGTATCGGAACTGGAGACTTCCGTGCTGGCCGCCGGAGCCGCCCTACCACCGCGCGCACTGGATTCGCGGCGCACCGAACTCGCCGTGGTGGTGGGTGACGGGCTGGGTGGGTTGCGGGCGTATCTGACCGGATATCTGCCGGCGCTGCTGCTCGCGGTGACGGTGCCGCCGATCGTCCTGACCGTGATCGCCGTGCACGACCTCACCGCCGCGATCATCATCCTGGTGACGCTGCCGCTGATCCCGATCTTCATGATCCTGATCGGCTTGCTGACCCAAGGGCGAGCCGACGACGCCCTGGCCGCCACCACCAGGCTGTCGGATCAGATGCTCGACCTGTTCGCCGGAATGCCGACACTGCGGGCCCTGGGCCGGGAAACCGGTGCGGTCGAGGACGGTTCGCCGACCATGCGGCAGCGGGTCCGCGCACTGGGCGAGGCGCTGCACAAGCGGACGATGGCGACACTGCGGATGGCGTTCCTGTCCTCGATGGTGCTGGAGATGCTGGCGACTCTCTGCGTGGCGCTGGTCGCCGTATCGATCGGCATGCGGCTGGTCTTCGGGCATATGGGGTTGTCCGCGGGCCTGCTGGGCCTGATCCTCGCCCCGGAGGTCTATCTGCCGCTGCGTGCGGTAGGGGAGCGGTTTCATGCCGCACAGGACGGGATGGCCGCTGCTGAAAAGGCTTTCGCGGTGCTGGAGCCCGGCCGGGCCGAGGCACGGGACCGCTCGGCGGCCGTCGCCGGTACGCGGGAACTCCCGACGGCGGACCCGGCCGGACCTGCGCAAGGCGCTGCCCGCGGCGCCCGGCGATCCGGCGAGCAGTTCGCGGCGGCGATCGCATCGGGGACGGGAGAGATCGAGCTGCGTGATGTGTGGGTGCGCGCACGGGACGGGTACGCCCCCGCCGGACTGTCGGGTCGGCTGCGTCCGGGTTCGGTGAACGCCCTGATCGGCCCCAACGGAAGCGGGAAATCGACTGCGCTGCAAGTGCTACTGGGACTGCTGCCACCGGATCACGGCGAGGCGCTGGTGGCCGGTCGCCCGGTCGGGGAGCTCGATCCGGACCGGTGGTGGTCGCATATCGCCTGGTTGCCCCAGCGTCCGGTGCTGTTGCCCGGCACCTTGCGGGAGAACCTCGAACTCCTCGGCGCCCGAGCCGGGGACAGCGGGCGCGGTTCGGCCGCCGACGATGCGGCACCCCACGCGGAACAGGATGCGGCGCGCCGCGCGGTGTCCGTCGACAGGGCCTGTGCGGCAACGGGGTTCGACGCGGTCCCCGCCGAACTTCCGGACGGGTGGGATACCGTGGTGGGCCCCGGTGGCGTCGGATTGTCGCTCGGCCAGCGGCAACGGCTGGCATTGGTCCGGGTGCTGGCCGCCGGCCGTCCGATCCTGCTACTCGACGAGCCCACCGCTCATCTCGACGAGCGCAGCGAGGCCACCGTGCTCGCCGCCCTCACCGAACGGGCCCGCGCGGGTGCGACGGTCGTCGTGGTTGCGCACCGCCCCACCGTGCTGGCCATTGCCGACCACATCATCGAGGTAGCCGCGCGGCCCGAGCCCGGTCCGGCGGAAACCGCGGCCGCGCAACGTGACTCGGCCGACCGCGACCTGGGCCCGGCGTCGCGGTCGTCAGGGGTGGCTGCCTCGCCGCCGGACGAACCCGGGCCGGGTACCTCGTCGTCGGATGGCGTGCCGGAGCGCATCGGTGACGCCGATGCGAAGACGTGCTCCGAGCGAACTCGCGAATCGAACGGTCCTTGGCATGCTGCGGAGAGAGATCGTGCGGGCGAGGTGCGGCGTGGCGATGGGAACGCATCGGGCACGCCCGTTGCGCCGATCGGCGCCGGCGCGACGAGGACGGGGGAGTGGACGGCGTGAAATCCCTGTGTGCCGATCTGCGCGAGCTGCGGCGGGTGTCGGAGATCTCCCCGTGGCGCGTGGTCGTATCGATCTGCTGGGGTACGGTCGCGCTGGGCAGCGGGCTCGGGTTGGCGGCGCTGGCGGCGTGGTTGATCGCCCGGGCCTGGCAGATGCCGCCGGTGCTGGATCTGACGGTCGCCGTGGTCGCGGTCCGGGCGCTCGGTATCTCGCGCGGCTTGTTCCGCTACCTCGAGCGGCTGGCGACCCACGACGTCGCGCTGCGTGCCATGACGACCGCCCGCACCGCCGTGTACACCGCGTTGGCGCGCGCCGATATCTGGACGCTGCGCCCCGGCGTCCGCACCGAGGACGACGCCGCCGATCCGGCGAAACACTATGCCGCCGGCAGTTCGTCCATGTCGGCACAACCCGTTCCGGGCGATACCGGTCCGGCCGAGCGACGCCGGCCGGCCGGTCGCGGTAGGCGATCCGGCGCCGTGGGACGCGGTGGAAACGCGGCCGGCCCCACCGTGATCGGCCCGTCCACCGGTCCGGCGGGCGCAGGTGACGGCGGCGAGGAGAGTGGTCTGCTCCGCCGGGGGGATCTGCTCACCCGGATCGGCGCGGATATCGACGATCTGGGCGCCGTGATCGTGCGAGCGGTCGTACCCATCGCCGTCGCGATCCTGCTCTCGCTGGCCGCCGTCGCCCTGCTGGCCACTGTCTCCCTGCCCGCGGGTGTGATTCTGGCGGCGGCGCTGATGATTTCCGGTGGGTTCGCGCCGTGGCTGTCCGCGCGCGCGGCGCGTGCCGCCGAACTGGCGGTGCAATCCGACCGTGCGGAATTCCGGGCCGCGGCCGTCACCGTGCTCGATCACGCCCCCGAACTGCGGGTCGCCGGCCGGCTCGAGA
>NZ_BAGM01000008.1 GCF_000308855.1 Nocardia veterana NBRC 100344
CCGTCGCCCGGCCGGCGGCCGCCTACGCCGCGGGCGACGAACTGGTGAAATCCGCCGAGGAGGAAGCCAAGCAGGTCAGCGCCGAACGCGACGAGCGTGAACGTGACGAGTTGGCGACGGCGCTCGGCGCGGGCGGCACCGGCAAGGGCGCCGCATCGGCCACCCGGGGATCCGCCGGCGTGCTGAAGGATCTCGAACGGCGGCAGAAATCGCGTGCGACCCGCACCAGCCGCGACGCCCTGGACCGCGCGCTCATCGATGTGGCCGGTCTGTACCGCGACGCCCTGGCGCTCCGATTTCGCACCTCCACCACGGATCCGTCCCCCACGATCACGCTCACCCATCCGGATCTCTTCGACCAGATCCGCGACCTGGCCGACGAGGTCCGCCCCGAAGGTTTGCTGCGGTCCATCGAGGCGGTCCTCGCCTGCCGCGAGGCCCTCGACCTGAACGTCAAGCCCCGCTTCGCCGTCGCCGCCATGGTCGCCGGATTGATCGCCGCCCGATCCGCCTGACCAGCATCGACCGCCGCCGCTCACCGGCCGATTTTCGTCTTGCGCCCCCGAGGCGATAGACTCGCACCGCCGAACGGCATGCCGCCTTAGCTCAGTCGGTAGAGCGCTTCACTCGTAATGAAAAGGTCGGGGGTTCGATTCCCCCAGGCGGCTCCACATTTCTTCTCATCCCCACCGCTCGATGCCGTCGAGGACGGTCGTCGATGCCGAGCGTCCGCCTACTCGTCGGGGGACAACGGCCGGGCGTACATGTGCCCGTCGCGGATGCCGAATTCGATGCGGCAGGGGAAGACCGGGACTTCCTCGTCGGCGCGGTGGTGGTGGGTGACGAGCATGCTCATCGCCCAGTCGCGCAGCGGTAGCGGCAGCGGAACGGTGCTGCCGTCGCGCAGCTGCAGGTGGGGTTCGCCGCGGCCGAGGGGGTCGGCGATGGTGATGGTGGTGATGTCGAGGACGAGGCCGGTATCGGTCGCGGAGGCGACCACGGGTGGGTCGAGCGCGAGAACCATATCGGCAACTTAGCTGGTAGAGCCGGTCGGAAGCATCGTCTGCGGCTCGTGTCGCGGGGAGTGGCCGGACGGGGATTCGGGTCGCGGCACGACCGGCCGCGTCTACTCGCCGGCAACTCGCTATCGGTGATCGGGCGGGGTCAGTGGCCGGAGTTTGGTCCAGCCGGTCCAGCCGCGTTGCTCCAGGAGTTCGACCAGGCGGCGGGCCGGTGGCCAGGTGTCGAATGCCAGGGTGTCCAGTAGTTGAGCCATCGCCGGCTCGATACCGGTGTCATCGAGGGAGTCCGCGCCCTGCGCGGTGGTCAGGTGCGCGAGATAGGCGGCCATCCGGTCGGCCAACCGGGACAGCTGATGGTCGTCGGGTCGATCCAGAGCCTGGCCGAGGGTTCGGTAGAAGTCGACGAGTTGTGGGTCGGCGATCTGTTTCCGCTTGCGGGCGATCAACTCCGCGGCACGCTCGGGGGAGCGAGCCAGTAGCGGCAGCCAACCGTCGCGTTCGACCCGGATGATTCGTTCGTCGACGCCGAGTGTTCGCAGGTGGTCGAGAAACTCGATCAACGGCGCCGGCAGCGCCAGGTCGTCGCCGGCGGCGAGGCGGGCGATCCGCTCGCGGAGGCATCGGCGCTGCCGAATCTCTGCCCGCAGCTGTTCGTCGATTTCCGCGATCGCTGCCGCGAATTCCTCCGGCCCTGCCCGGAGCAGCTCGCGCACGCGTGCCAGCGGAACCCCGGCTTCGGCGAGGGTCCGGATCCGGATCAGCTCCACCACGGTCGCGGCGTCGTATCGCCGATAACCGGAGTGGTCGCGCATCGGCTCGGGGAGCAGTCCCTTGGCGTGATAGTGCCGCACGGTGCGGATCGTCACCCCCGCGTACGCGGCCACTTCACCGATGGTCAGCATCGAATCAGTGTCTTCCTCCCGGGTTACGTGTTGCCCGCCGGCTCGGGCATGTCCCGAATGATCCGGGCGATTTCCCGCGCGTGCGTGCGCACCGATCCGTGCCCGGCCGCCAGCCACCGGACGCCGATGTGCGGTTGCTCGCGTACCAGGCGCCGAATCCCGGCCTGCCAGTTCCGATTACGCCACGCGGCACGTTCGGTATCGCTGTCGCCGGCCATCGAGGTCGACATGATCATGCTGATCGGACAGTCGATGGCGCGGAATCGGTCGAGGATCTCCGTCCGGACCTTCTCCACTTCGAGGTTCAGATCGAGTATTTCCCGGCCGGTGAGCCGCACGGTCGGCGCACCGGCCTCGCCCTCGCGCACGAGGCTGTCGAACAGCGCGCGGAACTCCGGTAGGTCGGCGGCGGTGATGAACGGCTCGGGGACCGGATTCGCGCCGTCGACCAGAACCAGCCCGGCGACGGTGCCGGGATGTGCCGCCGTGTAGTGGACGATCAGGTCTGCGCCGAGCGAATGACCCACCAGGATGGGCCGGCCGGTCGGATCGAGCCGATTCACGTGGGCCAGGACGGCGGTGAGATCGTCCAGGAAGGATTCGAAGGAGTACCGGTCCGCGGCCGCGGAGTCGCCGTGTCCGCGCAGGTCGAAGGCCACCACATCGTGATCGCGGCGAAGCGACGTGATGAGCTCGTGCAAATCTGCCTGCGTCGTCAGCAGTCCCGGGCAGAGCACGAGCGGCCGTCCGCTACCGCCGCGCGATGCCGCGATCGTGACTCCGTCTCGGCGGACCGTGAAATGGTCGGTATGCGCGGTCATGCCGACCATGCTGCGAGGTTGACCCAGGGTCAAGGTCAACTGTGACGGGGCTCTCGGCCGCGGGCCCGTGCCGTTCGATCGTCACCGGTGTCCTATCAGTGCTGCAGCAACGTTGACGAACTACCGAAATGGAGAGTTTCGATGTCGTTGGGTGACAAGATCGGAAACAAGGCCGACGAGTTCGGGGGCAAGGCGAAAGCGGCAGCCGGAGCGGTGACCGGTGACGACGACTTGCGCGCCGAAGGTAAGGCCGATCAGGCGAAGTCGGCGATCAAGGGTGCGATCGAGAACGTCGAGGACGCCGTCGGTGACGCGGTCGCCAAGGTCCGGAAGGCGCTGCAGGACTGATCATTGTGCCCGGCATGCTGCCGGGTCCGAGACTCGGCGTCGGTGCCCGGGTCTGAGCCGCCCCACCGACGTCGCCGGGCCTGCCGGTCCCGCCCCGCAATCGCGGATTCGTGCGGGATCGGCAGGCCCGAAACCTGTTGCCGGACAAGAGTTCTCAGCTGACCAGAAGGTGTTGGCGGACGTCGATGTAGCCGTCGCGGAACAGCTCGGCGCAGCCGGTGAGGTATCGCAGATACCGTTCGTACACGGTTCGCGAGGTGAGGTCGATCGCCTCGTCGCGGTGCTCGCGCAGGTTCTGCGCCCACAGGTCGAGGGTGCGCGCGTAGTGCGGTTGCAGGGATTGGACGTCGGTGAGCGTGAAACCCGCGCGTTCGGCGTACTCCCCGATCCATTGGGGTTGGGGGAGTTGGCCGCCGGGGAAGATCTCGTCGAGGATGAACTTGGCGAAGACGAGATATTCGTGGGTGAGCGGAATGCCCAGCTCACGCAGTTGATGGCGGTGGAAGCCGATGATGGTGTGCAGCATCATCCGGCCGTTCGCCGGCAGCAGCTGATGACAGCGGTCGAAGAACGCCGCGTAGCGCTCGCGCCGGAAGTGTTCGAATGCGCCGATCGAGACGATCCGGTCGACCGGCCGGTCGAATTCCTCCCACCCGCGCAGCTGCACCTCACCGCACGGCTCGGGCAGCGCGGCCAGCCGTTCGCGGACGTGCTCGTACTGGTTGCGGCTCAAGGTCAGTCCGATCACCCGCACCTGGTACTTCTCGATCGCGCGCAGCATGGTGGAACCCCAGCCGCAGCCGATGTCGAGCAGGGTCATGCCCGGACGCAGATCGCATTTGCCGAGCGAGAGATCGATCTTGGCGAGTTGCGCCTGCTCGAGGGTGAGATCCGGCTCCCGGAAGTAGGCGCAGCTGTAGGTGCGGGTCGGGTCGAGGAAGAGGGCGAAGAATTCGTCGGACAGGTCGTAGTGGGCCTGCACGTCGGCATAGAACGGTGACAGATCGGTCATGGCGACCTCTGATCGGGTGAAACGAACTGTGGAACGTTGTGTCGGGAGAACGAAGTGGGTCGCTAAAGGGTTCGGAGCGGCGCGGCTTTCGGACGATCACCCGGCCGCGCGGTCCCACGCCCGGCGACGGAGCAGGCGTAGCCCGTTGAGGCCGACGACGACCGTGGAGCCCTCGTGGCCCGCGACGCCGAGGGGCAGCGGCAGGTGGCCGGCGAGATCCCAGGTCACCAGGACGGCGATGAACAGGGCTGCGATCACCAGATTGGCGATGACGATCCGGCGGGCGCGGCGGGCGAGGGCGATCACCGCCGCAACCGTGGTGAGGTCGTCGCGGACGATGACGGCGTCGGCCGTCTGCAGGGTGAGGTCGGCCCCCGCGCCGCCCATGGCGATACCCGTGGAGGCGGCGGCCAGCGCGGGCGCGTCGTTGATGCCGTCGCCGACGACGGTCACCCGGGCGCCTGCGGCCTCGAGTTCGCGGACGGCGGCCACCTTGTCGTCGGGCAGCAGTCCCGCGCGCAGATCGGTGATACCGACTCGTTCGGCCAGCGGCCGGGCGGCGGCGTCGATGTCGCCGGTGAGCAGAACCGGTGGGGCGCCGGTGATTCCGGTGACGGCGGCGACCGCGGCGGCTGCCTCGGGCCGCAGCTGGTCGGTGATCCCGAGCACCGCGACCGGGCGGTGGTCACAGCGCACGATCACCGCGGTGCGCCCCGCGCGCCGCAGCTCGGTGACCGTACGGTCCAGCTCGGCGGAGGTGGTGTCGGCCAGGGCGGCGGGTGAACCGATTTCGACCAGGTGTCCGGCGACGTGGGCCGTGACGCCGCGCCCGGGTTGCGCGCTGAACCGGTCGGCCGGTAGCAGTGCGAGTTCCCGCTCGCGAGCTGCCCGCACGATCGCGGTGGCCAGCGGATGTTCACTGAAATGCTCTGCGGCAGCGGCCCATTGGAGGATCTGCTCCGCCGGGTGGTCGCAGTCGGAGAGGACCCGGATCGATTCGAGTTCCGGCACGCCCCGGGTGAGGGTTCCGGTCTTGTCGAAGGCGACCCGGGTGGTGCTGCCCAGGCTTTCCAGTACGGCGGCGGATTTGACCAGTACGCCGTGGCGCCCCGCGTTGGCGATCGCGGCGAGCAGGGGCGGCATGGTGGCCAGCACCACGGCGCAGGGCGATGCGACGATCATGAAGGTCATCGCCCGCAGCAGTGCCTCGCGAAGCGCCGCACCGAACAGCAGTGGAACGACGAAGACCGCGACCGTCACCGCGACCATTCCGATCGAATAGCGCTGTTCGATCTTCTCGATGAACAGCTGGGCCGGCGCTTTGGTCCGGCTCGCGTGCTCGACCAGTGCGGCGATCCGGGCCACGACGGATTCTTCGGCGCGGCGACCCACTCGGACCTGGAGGGCTCCGGTGCCGTTCAGCGTTCCGGCGAACACCTCGTCCCCGGGCGCCTTGTCCACCGGCATCGGTTCCCCGGTGATGGTGGCCTGATCCACCTCGCTCGCTCCGGCGAGTACCGAGCCGTCGGCGGCGATCCGTTCGCCCGGACGGACCAGTATCACATCGTTCACCGCGAGATCGGTTGCGCGGACCGCTCTTTCGCCGGTGTCGTCGAGCAGAGTGGCGGTCTCCGGCGCCAGGTCGAGCAGGCCGCGCACCGAGTCCTCGGTGCGGGCGGTCGCGAAGGCCTCGAGCGCGCCGGAGGTGGCGAAAATGACGATGAGTAGAGCGCCGTCGGTGATTTGCCCGATGGCCGCGGCCCCGATCGCGGCCACCACCATCAGCAGATCGACATCGAGTGTCTTCTCGCGCAGCGCCCGCAGTCCGGCCAGCGCCGGCTCCCAGCCGCCGGCGAGGTAGCAGGCCAGATAGAGCGTCCACCACAGTTCGGGCGGGCAGTGCAGCAACCGCGCGACCGAAGCCACTGCGAAGAGGGCGGAAGCGACTGCTGCCCAACGAATTTCGGACAGTTCGAACAATCCGGTGCGATGCAACCGCGGTGGCGCGGCCACGGCCGGACGAGTGGTCGTGGCGGACGGTGCGGACACGGTGGACCTCCGGCGGATCGGGGAGCGAACGATCCGAGAATAACAGAACATGTGAAGAGGTCTTCATGTGTGCTGCTCGGCTAGAATGCACGTCTATGGGACATGGGGTCGAGGGCCGTGATCGGCCGGTTGCTCGGCTGGACGGCGAGTCGGCCGCCCATGTCGCAACCACCCTGCAGGCCTTGGCCACTCCCAGTCGCCTGTTGATCCTCAGTGAACTGCGGCAGGGTCCGCGTCCGGTCTCCGAACTGGCGGAGGCGGTGGGAATGGAGCAGTCCGCGGTATCGCATCAGTTGCGACTGCTGCGCAATCTCGGCCTCGTGATCGGAACGCGGGCCGGCCGCAGCATCGTGTACAGCCTCTACGACAACCACGTCGCCCAGTTGCTCGACGAGGCCGTCTATCACAGCGAACATCTCCGGCTCGGGCTGTCGGATCGGGCCGAGACCGCCGGCTGAGCCCCGGCCTTCCTGTCCGTCGTTCCCGGGGCTGCGGCGCGGCAGCTCGTTGCCGGCTCGTTCGCGCCTTTCGGTTGACAACCGTCGCTGCCGCGAGCACACTTCTCTCACTAGAGAGCGCTGCTCTCGGAGAATGAGGCGGACATGCACGAATTGTGGAAATGGGCGAATCTCTCCCTGGCCCTCGCCGTGGAGATGGCGGCGCTCGTCGCGCTGGGGTGGTGGGGCTGGCAGGTGTCCGATGTGCTCGCATCGAGGATCGTGGCCGCTATCGGCATCCCGCTGGCGGCGGCCGTGCTCTGGGGTTTGTTCGCCGCTCCCAAGGCCGCGTTCGACATTCCGCTGCTCGCGATCGCCACCAAGGTGGTGGTATTCGGTGCGGCGACCGCGGCGCTCTGGGACCTCGGTTTCGGAGCGGCCGCGATGATCTTCCTGATCGTCGTGGTCGCCAATCTGTCGGTGATCGAGCTCGGTCATCTCGCGGCGTAATGCAGGGGCGTGGGCCGCGGCTCGCACGACAGCGACGGCCCACGTGATCGGCGGGCCGTCGGCACATACCGGGAACCGGCGCTACGGCACCACTTCGAAAACGTCACCCGGGTTGACGTAGTCGTAGAAGGCCTTGGCCCCGTCCGGCGTCATCCGGATACAACCGTGGGATTTCTCCTCGATCGGCCCGATATGGGTGGCGATATCGCCGTTGAAGAAGACTGCCCACCGCATTTCGGCGTTGTGCATGGTGCTCCAGTGATAGGGCTCCTTGAACGCCACGTGGAAGGTGCCGGGCGGGGTTTCGTAACCGGGACGACCGTGGGAAATCGGCGTCGGCCCGTAGACGACGCGCCCGTTGTCCATCAACCAGCCCTGATTAGCGGACAGGCTCAGGCAGGCGCGGGCCGCCGCCGAGCAGGGTGCGCTCACCTGGCCGGGCGGTGCGGGCACGAGTTGCGGAATGCCGGGGATGTCGGGCCCGCCGGGCCACACCGGATCGGCGCCCGCCGGAACCGTGACGGCGAATCCGGCGGCCGCGATCGCCGTCGCGGCCGCCGCTCGGACCGTCCATCGGGTGATACTCGCGCGGTTCATATGCCTCCGACCTCTCTTACCCGGCCCGCCGGTCCGGGCCGGGCCGGAGCAAGCGGGCGCATTCGTCGACGAGCTGGACGGCACCGTATGCGATCGATATGGGCTCGATCACAGTGCGTTGATGATCATTGTGAACCGCCGTCACCACCGATGGTGGCAAAAGACGCGCGGTCGATATCACAAATCGGGCAGGCCGAGTTCGAGATTGGGCGCCGCGATACCTCCGTCGATTTCCAGGATCTTCCCGGTGAGGTAACTGCCGGCCGGGGAGCACAGGTAGACGATGCCGGCCGCGATATCGGTGGGATCGCCCAGTCGGTGCAGCGGCGTATCGGCCTCCATCTTCGCCTTGACCTCGGGGTTCTGGGCCACCACCTCGAGTGCCGAGGTCAGCACCGAACCGACCGCGATCGCGTTCACCCGGATCCGGGGCGCCAGATCCGATGCGGCCAGCCGGGTCCAGTGCGCGAGGGCGGCCTTGGCGGTGCCGTAGGCCAGGAACCCACGCCCGGGCGCCCGGCCCATCATCGAGGAGATATTGACGACCGAGCCGCCGTCACCGGCGAGCATGTGCGGGACCGCGGCGCGGGTCAGCGCATGAGCGGTGGAGACGTTGAATCGGAATGCCTCCTCGAGGAATTCCGGCGAGGTGGTCAGGAATGTGTTCGGCATGGTGCCGCCGACATTGTTGATCACGATATCGATGCGGCCCAGCTCGGCCGCGGTGGTTTCGGCCAATGCCGTGACGGCGTCCAGGTCGGACAGGTCGCAGGCCACGGCGACCGCGCGGCGGCCCGCCGCCCGGATCTGTTCGGCGACGGCGTCCAACTGGGACCGGGTTCGGGCCGCGATCGCCACATCGGCGCCGGCTTCGGCGAGCGCGACGGCGGTGGCGGCGCCGATGCCGCGGCCGGCGCCGGTGACGATGGCGACGCGGCCGTCGAGGCGGAATTTGTCCAGGATCATTGCGAGTCCTCTCGATAGATCGTTCTCGCAGTGTTAAGACTTAATTCTTAACTGTCAAGGTGTACTTCTCAAACGCCTGGTAGCGCCTATTGTGCTCAGGGTGGAACCGATGAGTGCCCGGGAGCGGTTGATGGTGGCGGGCGAACGGCTGATCGCCGAACGCGGATATCTGGTACCGCTGCGCGATATCGCGGCCGCGGCCGGGCAGCGCAACAATTCGGCGATCCCCTACCACTTCGGATCGCGCGACGGACTCGTCGAGGCGATCGTGCAGCAGCGGCTGGCCGTCCTGGAGGTGCGGCGGCTCGAGTTGCTGGCGCAGCGGCCACCGGCGGACGCCGACGAGGTCCACACCCTGCTCGCGGCGTTGGTGATCCCCATGTTCGAACTGGGCGAGCGAAACGAAAGCGCTTACTACGCAAGGTTTCTCGAACAGATCCGCACCCATCCGGCCGTCTCCGACGCGGCCAACCTCGACAGCGCCGAGCGGACCTCGGTGCGGGTGATCGTCGGCGGCCTGGACCGCGCCCTCGCGGAGCTGCCACCGCGGTTGCGGCATCGCCGCCTGCGCAGCCTGACCACGGTGCTGTTCGCGCTGCTGGCCGACCACGAGCGTGCCGTGCAGGACGGGCGGGTCGCCGCCGCCGACCGCGACGCGTGGGCCGAGGTGATCGACATGCTCGCGGGCATCCTCACCGCGCCGGTCACCACGCGGGACCGCTGAATGTGTGACGATCGCAGCATGTCCAGCGATGTCATCGGTTTTGCCGCTCCCGTCCCGGTCCTGCGGATCTACGACATCGACAAGGCATACGAGTTCTATCGCGATTTCCTGGGTTTCACCGTCGACTGGGAACACCGCTTCGAACCGAATTTCCCGTTGTACGCACAGGTTTCGCGCGGACGCGCCCGGCTGCACCTCAGTGAGCACCACGGTGACGGCACCCCCGGTTCGGTGGTGTGGATCGCGGTGGACGATATCGACGCATGGCAGGCCGAATTGGCCGCCACGGAATACCGGTTCGCCAAACCGGGCCGCCCGGAGGACGGCCCGGACGGTCGCGAATTCGAGGTGACCGATCCGTTCGGCAACATCCTGCGGTTCGCCCAGCCGAGCTGACCGGCGACCTGGCGGCCGGCCTCGCCCCCCGATTACCGTGAACCCTGTGGATATCGCGTCCGAACTGCCCGCTGAACGGTCGGCACCGCGTACGGGCTGGCGCAGCCAGGGCGCCCCGCTGCTGGTGGCGGGAGCGATGGCCGCGGCGGCGACGGTGCTGCACTTGCGTGATCCGCACGCGCCGGGCGCCTACGGGATCTGCCCGTTCTACGCGCTGACCGGCTGGTGGTGCCCGGGGTGTGGCGGCCTACGGGCGATGCACAACCTCACCGAGGGGCGGCTGTTCGAGGCCGTGCACAGTAACGTCTTCCTGCTGCCGCTGCTGGTCACCCTCGCGCTCTGGTGGGGGCGGTGGGCGCTCGGGCGCTGGCGCGGCCGATCCGAGACCGACTTCCCGTTCACGCTGCGCGGCCGGGCCCAATGGTGGCTGATCGCGGCGCTCGCGGCGTTCACGATCGTCCGCAATACGCCCTGGGGCACGTGGTTGGCCCCGGTATAGGCGGGCATGCTGAAGATATGACCCAGGAAATCACTGATTCGCTGAAAGCCCGGGTGCGCGAGAAGATGGTGCGCCAACTGCACGAGGACGGCGCGCCGAGCACCGAGCAGGACGACCCACGCCAGATCGCGATCGAGCAGGATCTCGAGGCACTCGACTCCGTCGCCGAGGGCGACCCGCTGGTCGAGGAACTGGCCGCCCGCTACCTCGTCCCGTGAATCGGATCTTCCCGGGTGATGGGCCGTATCGGAGTGCGCACCGTGCCGCGCGGTATCGGATTGCGTGGGCCGGCCGCGCCGGATCAGATCGTGCAGGGCGCCGCGCCGTCGGCGGTCGCCGTCAAACCGGGCCGCGTCTCCGGCGACGGTGACCACTGCCCGTCGGCGCACGTGTAGTTCCAGGACGCACCGTCGCGAACCAATCGGCGCAGGGCGTCGATGAGCCGGTCCACGTCGGCGGCGGAGGTGCCGAGGCCGACACTGGCGCGCACCGCACCGTCGATCCCCAGACGCCGCAGCAGCGGATGGGCGCAGAATTTTCCGTCCCGTACACCGATGCCGTGCTCGGCCGACAGATAGGCGGCGATCCGGCCGGGTTCGAAGCCGTCGACGGTGAACGCCACGATGCCCACGCTGTCGTCACAGTCGGAGAAGATGCGAAGCTGCCGAACGCCCGCAATGCTGTTCAACCCGGCGCGCAACCGTCCGATCAGGTGGCGCTCGTGGGCGGCCACGGCCGTTTCGTCGAGCGTGGCCAGGGTGTCGCAGGCCGCCGCGATCGCCGCCGCACCCAGGACGTTCGGCGACCCGCCCTCGTGCCGCTGCGGAGCGGGCGCCCAGTGGGCGGTCTCGGTGCTGACGGCGGTGACCGCGCCACCGCCCGCCAGATACGGCGGCGCCGCGTCGAGCCAATCGCGGCGTCCGACCAGTACGCCGACGCCGAACGGCGCATAGAGCTTGTGTCCGGAGAAGGCCAGATAATCGATGCCGGACCCGCCGGACTCCGGCGAGGCGAACGATTGCAGGTCGATGCGACGGTGTGGCGCCAGTTGCGCGGCATCGACGAGAATGCGCGCTCCACAGCGGTGTGCGATAGCGGTCAGTTCGGCCAGCGGCAACACCTCGCCGGTCACATTCGACGCGCCGGTAACAGCAAGCAGTGCAGCGGGTTTCGCGCACAGCTCGGCAACGATCCGGCGCAGCGTCTCGGCCACGGTATCGGCGGCCGGCACCACCCGCCGGCCGTGCCGCGCCCAGGGCAGGAAGTTCGCGTGATGTTCGATATCGAGCACCACGGTGTCGCCCGGGACGCAGGCCGCGAGCAGGTTCAGCGAGTCGGTGGTGTTGCGGGTGAACACCACCACCTGATCCTCGGCGGCGTTCACCGCGCGAGCGACCGAACGGCGAGCTGTCTCATAGCACTCCGTGCTGATGCGGGAGGCGTACCCGGCCCCGCGATGCACGCTGGCGTACGAGGGGAGCAGCTGATTCACCCGATCGGTGACCTGTGCCAGCGCGGGTGCGCTGGCGGCGTAGTCGAAGTTGGCATAGGTGCGAAAACCGCCTTGTACCAACGGGACTCGGAGATCGCAGCCGGAGACTCGGGCGAGCGGCGCGCCGGCGCCGCACGTGCACAGCGCCGCCGAGTCCAGCGGGCCGTGGCAGCAAACCCCTTCGGGGGCAAGAGTTTCGGAGGAGAATACGGCAGTGCTCATCAGACATCCCTCGTGCCAGGGACTCCGGAACGGATGATCGGAGTCCGCGCTTGCCGCGCCCGGTCGGGCAGCAGCCAGGTCGTCACCCGGAGCACCCCACCGCGGAGGAGGGTTGCCGACCAGCTAGCCGGGGCTTGACGCTGGTACTCGTGACCTGAGCCGAGAGTGGCAGAAACCGGCCGGACTTGTCAAGGGCGGCCCCGGCACGAGGGCCGGCGACGCCCTCGGCGGTTGCCGGGCTGGAATCGAAAAGTGCTGTGCCTCAGTCCAATCCGACCGGCCGGTGATAGCTGCCGTTGTAGTACAGCAGGGGATTGCGCATCGGTTTGCCACCGGTTTCGTCGTGTACCCGGGTCACCAAACCGACCACCAGGGTGTGGTCGCCGATCGGCATC
The DNA here is from genome assembly GCF_000308855.1 of Nocardia veterana NBRC 100344. Lineage (GTDB taxonomy): Bacteria > Actinomycetota > Actinomycetes > Mycobacteriales > Mycobacteriaceae > Nocardia > Nocardia veterana. Next base: position 12,393 of record NZ_BAGM01000008.1, read on the forward strand.
AGCCGGTCCACCGTGGCGCGCACCCAGATGGGAGTGCCGTGCAACACCGGCTCCCCGGTGTCGAGCGTCGACCACAGCGACGGGTCCGCGAATCGCTCTTCGGCGGCGCGGGAGAAGCGCTGGGCGAGGTGCTGTTGATGGTCGCCGAGGAAGTGGACCACCACCGAATCCGCCTGTGTCATCGCGTCGATGGAGGAGGAGGTGTGCGCGATGTTGAACGAGATCAGCGGCGGATCGAGCGAGAGCGAGGCGAAGGAGGTGGCGGTGAAGCCCACCGGCCGATCGGGACGCGACAGCGTGACGATCGTCACGCCCGCCGGATAGTGGCGCATGGCCGCTCGGTACTGGGCTGCGGTGACGCCGTCGTGTGCGGGGTCGAGATCGGCCAGCTCGGCGTCGGGTCGCTGGGAACTGCTCACGCCCCCAACCTACGTGCCGACCGAGCCCGGCGTAGCCGGACCACTGCCCGTCGGCCCCCGAACTGCCCCGATACGCTGAGCGAATGAGTGATTGGAAGGCTTTCGATGTCGAGCGCACCGGTCACGTCGCGCGAGTGACGCTGACCGGCCCCGGCAAGGGCAACGCGATGGGCCCGGATTTCTGGCGGGAACTGCCGCAAGTCTTCGGGGAGCTCGACGCCGACCCGGAGATTCGGGCGATCGTGCTCACCGGTTCGGGGAAGCACTTCTCCTACGGCCTCGATCTGCCCGCGATGAGCCCGACCTTCGGTCCGCTGCTCGCCGAGAAGGCCCTGGCCGCACCGCGCACCGATTTCCTCTACGAGATCCGGCGCATGCAGGCCTCGGTCACCGCGGTCGCCGACTGCCGCAAACCGGTGATCGCCGCCGTTTCCGGCTGGTGTGTGGGCGGCGGGCTGGACCTGATCGCCGCCGCCGATATCCGCCTGGCCAGCGCCGAGGCCACCTTCAGCCTGCGTGAGGCGAAGGTCGCGATCGTCGCCGATATCGGATCGCTGCACCGGCTGCCCGGGATCATCGGCGAGGGGCATGTCCGCGAGCTCGCCTACACCGGCAAGGACATCGATGCGGCCCGCGCCGAGAAGATCGGCCTGGTCAACGACGTCCACCCGGATCAGGAGGCGGTGCTGGCGGCCGCGCATGCGCTGGCCGAGGAGATCGCCGCGAATCCGCCGCTGGTGGTGCAGGGCATCAAGGATGTGCTCGACCAGCCCAAGGCCGGCAAGGTGGCCGACGGGCTGCGCTACGTCTCGACCTGGAATGCGGCGTTCCTGCCCTCGGAGGACCTGACGGAGGCCATCCAGGCCGTATTCGAGAAGCGCAAGCCGAACTTCCAGGGCAAGTAGGGCATTCGCCGCGCGGAAAGCCGGCGAGGGCGCGCGGACGGCATCCGCCCGCGAACGCCCTCGCTCGCTCCGTCGGCGGTCGCCCGCTCGCGGCGACCGGCGGGAATCAGTGCCCGCCCTGCTCCTGCAGCCGCTTGAAGGCCTCGTCGGCCAGGGTCTCGGCCTTCGCCCGGCCGTCCCAGCCGTCGACCTTGACCCACTTGCCGGGCTCCAGGTCCTTGTAATGCTCGAAGAAGTGCTCGATGGCCTTGCGCTCGAATTCCGGGATGTCGTTCACGTCCTGGATGTGGTCCCACCGCTTGTCGCCGGCCGGAACCGCGACGACCTTCTCGTCGCCGCCGGCCTCGTCGCTCATCAGCAGCACACCCACCGGGCGGGCCTCGACGATCACGCCGGGGAACACGGATTCGGGCAGCAGCACCAGGCAGTCCAGCGGGTCGCCGTCGGAGCCCAGGGTGTTCTCGATGTAGCCGTAGTCGGCCGGGTAGACCATCGGGGTGTAGAGGTAGCGGTCCAGCCGCACTCGGCCCGTCTCGTGGTCGACCTCGTACTTGTTGCGCTGACCCTTGGGGATCTCGATGGTGACGTCGAACTCCACGTCATCTCCTTCGCTCGGTGCGTATGCGGGTGGTGCGTATGGCTGCTCGCCGGCCCGCGCGGTGGGCTGCCGACTCGCCAGCTCGTTCGAGGGAACGCCGGCGAGGTGAGGATAGTGTGGTCGATGCGCGCATGGGTGCGGCAGGGAGCGTCCGCCTCACACGGGTGAATAGGGAGACAGCTGTCACGTGGTAGGTCGAGGTAGGAAGAACATGGGTGGGCTGGCCGCTCGCCGACGCCGCAATATGTGGGTCGCGGTGCTGGTCGCAACCGTTGTCGCCGTGGTGGTGGCCACGGTCGCCCTGGTGACGGTGCGTCCGTGGACCGAGGAGTTCCGGCACGGTGGTTTGACGATAGCCGCACCGCCGGCGCCCGTGAAGCCCTTCCCGCAGCTGAGCCCCGCCGCGCCGACCGCGCCCGAACCCAGCCGCAGCGGGTTGGCGAACGCGCTCGCCCAGGTGGCCAAGAGTCCGGACCTGGGCAGTTTCGCCGGTTCGGTCTCCGACCCCGATACCCGGGACACGCTGTGGAGTGTCGATGCCGACAAGCCGATGATCCCGGCCTCCACGCTCAAGGTGATGACCGCCGCCGCGGCCTTGCTGGTGCTGCCGCCGGACCATCGGGTCACCACCCGGGTGGTGGCCGGTACCGCGCCCGGTGAGGTGGTGCTGGTCGGTGGCGGCGATCCGACGCTGACGGCGCAGGCCGACGGGAAGGGCTATTACCCGGACGGCCCCAAACTGTCGGATCTGGTGGCTCAGGTCCGGGCGAGCGGGCACCCGGTGGATTCGGTCGTGGTCGACACCTCGCTGTACTCGGGTCCGGCCTGGCCCGCGGGCTGGGATCCGATCGATATCGCCGGCGGTTCCTGGGCTCCGATCGAGCCGGTCATGATCGACGGCGGCCGGCTGGATCCGCTGGTCGAATACTCTCCCCGCTCGGCCACGCCCGCGCTGGATGCCGGTCGCAGGCTGGCCTTGGAGCTGGGCGCGGACCCGGCCAAGGTGCGGTTGGGCCAGGCGCCGGCCGGTGCGGCGGAACTGGCGCACGTGGATTCCGCGCAACTGCGGGATCGACTGCGGGACATGATGATTCACTCCGACGACGTGCTGGCCGAGACGATCGGCCGGGAGATCGCCGCCGCCACCGGCGGGGAGCAGTCCTTCGCCGGGGCGGCCGGCGCCACGCTGACCGCCCTGCGGGCCGCCGGATTCGACACCGCCGGCGTCACCCTGATCGACAACAGCGGACTGTCCACCGACGACCGGGTTCCGGCCCGGCTGCTCGATCGGATCCTCGCCCAGGCGGCCGCGTCGCCGCAGCCGGAGAATTCGGGGTCGACCGGGACGGCCGTTCCGTCGGTCGTCGCCACGGGCGACAGCGCCACGGTCGCCTCCCCGCTGGCCCCGCTGCTGGACTACCTGCCGGTGGCCGGGGGGACCGGTTCGCTGGCGGTGCGGTTCGTCAACGGCGGTGAACACGCCGGCGCGGGCTGGGTGCGCGCCAAGACCGGAACTCTGTCGGTGTCGAGCGCGTTGGCTGGATATGTGTTGGATCGCGACGGGCGGGTCATGACCTTCGCTCTGATGTCGAACGATCGGCCGCCCGAGGCCAGTCGCCCGGCACTGGACGCGGTCGCCGCCACGCTGCGCAACTGTGGATGCTCCTGACGGGTGGTACACGATGACCGGATCCGGTGACCCCGCCGATGGCCGTACCGCCGACGACGCAGTGGTCGCCGGTAGCGATTCCGCGGCCACCGACAGACCGCCTGCCGACAGATCCCCGGCCGAGCAGTCCGCAGCCGAGAAGTCCGCAGCCGAGAAGTCCGCAGCCGAGAAGTCCGCAGCCGAGAAACCCGAGGCCGACGGAACGTCCGGAAAGCGGTCGGTACTCGCCGGCTCGGTCGACTGGCAGCTCGCCGCGCGGACCGGCAGCGCCGTGGTTCCCTCCGGACCTCGGACCACCCGATATTCCGCCGAGCAGGTGGTGGCCGAACTGTCCGAGGCGTCGGTGCGCGCCGAAGGGCCCGTCCGCGAGGTGAGTCTGCTCGCCGACGAGCTGCCGATTCCGCAGGCCACCATCGTCGATCGGCGCGGCTGGATCCGGGCCGCCGCCGAATCCATGTCCGAACTCACCGGGTCCGGCGCCGACGCCGAGCGCGGCCGGTTCGCGGGAAAGCCGGCCGGCGTGCAGGCCGGCGCGATGCTGGCCTTCCTCTCGACCGCGATCCTCGGGCAGTACGACCCGTTCAGCGGGCCCGACGGCACGCTGCTGCTGGTCGCCCCGAACATCATGGCGGTGGAGCGGGCGCTGGGCGTCGTACCGAGCGATTTCCGGCTGTGGGTCTGCCTGCACGAGGTCACCCACCGGGTCCAGTTCTCCTCGGCCCCCTGGCTGGCCGACTACATGAAGCAGAACGTGGACACGCTCGGCGCGGTCGGCGACGAATCGCTGAACGAGGTGCTGACCCGGCTGCTCGAGGAGGTCCGCCGCCGCCGCGAGAACGGCGTCGGCGACGACCCGGCCGATCGTGGTGTGCTGGGCCTGCTGCGCGCCACCCAGCCGCCCCCGCAGCGCGAGGCACTCGATCGCCTGCTGATGCTCGGCACCCTGCTCGAGGGACATGCCGACCACGTCATGGATGCCGTCGGCCCGGCAGTGGTGCCGACCGTCGCCCAGATCCGTGCGGCGTTCGACCAACGCCGTCGACGGCCCGCCAATCCCATTCAGCGCTTGCTGCGCGCGCTGCTCGGTGTCGATGCCAAGGTCGCCCAGTACGTCCGGGGGAAGGCGTTCGTCGACGAGGTGGTCGGCAAGGTCGGGATGCAGCGTTTCAACACCGTGTGGACCGATGCCGACACCCTTCCGCGCCCCGACGAGATCACCACACCGCAACGATGGATCGACCGCGTCCTGGTGTGAGCGGGCCCGGTCGCCCGGCGCCGGGCCGCGCTCGGCTCCCCGAGACCCCGGCGGTGCTGGAGATGCGGCATGCCGTGCGTGATTGGCTCGCACGGTATCGGCCGGAAGGCGCGGTCGCGGTGGCGTTGTCGGGCGGCGCCGATTCGCTGGCACTGACCGCCGCGGCGGTCGCAGAGGCCGCAGCGGTCGACGCCGTCGTCGTCGATCACGGTTTGCAGGACGGATCGGCCGAGGTCGCCGCCGCCGCGGCGGGTGTTGCCCGGGAGCTGGGCTGCCGATCCGCGCGGGTGTCGCGGGTACGCGTGCAGGGTCCGGGCGGGCTCGAGGCCGCGGCCCGGCGGGCCCGCTACCGGGCGCTCGACGAGGCCCGCGCCGGCTTGCCGGTGCTGGTCGGGCACACCCTCGACGATCAGGCCGAAACGGTGCTGCTCGGTTTGGCGCGCGGGTCGGGGCAGCGGTCGATCCAGGGGATGGCGGAATTCGACGATCCGTGGGGCCGGCCGCTGCTGGCGGTGCGGCGCGCGGTGACCTGGGAAATGTGTCGCGATCTGGGACTCGAACCGCACGTGGATCCGCACAATAGCGCATCGGAATTCGCTCGGGTGCGGTTGCGGACCGAGGTGCTCCCGCTGCTGGAGGAGGTCCTCGGCGGCGGCGTGGCCGCGGCGCTGGCGCGCACCGCCGCGCACCTGCGGGAGGACGGCATCGTCCTGGACGAGATTGCCGATCGATTGCTGTCCGAGGCGTGTGATGGTTCGACGCTGTCGGTCGAGATACTCGCCACGGCACAGCCCGCGATCCGTCGGCGCGTCATTCGCTCCTGGTTGCTCGCCGGTGGTGCAAAAGCCTTGACCGACAAGCATTTACGCGCGGTGGAAGCGTTGGTCACCGATTGGCACGGCCAGGGCGGGGTCGCGGTCGGCGGTGGAAAGCCGGGGATCAGGTTGGTTGCCAGGCGCGAACATGGCAGGCTGACGTTGGCGTTCGCACGATAACGACCCGAAGGGAAGCCAGCACACGTGTACGGGGACGACATTGCGTCGGTGCTGATCACCGAGGAGCAGATTCAGGCCAAGGTCGACGAGCTCGCCGAACTGATCGCCAAGCGGTATCCCCCCGATGCGCCCGAAGGCGACCTGCTGCTGGTCGGCGTCCTCAAGGGCGCGATCTTCTTCATGACCGACCTGGCCCAGGCGCTGCCCATCCCCACCCAGATGGAGTTCATGGCCGTCTCCTCGTACGGGTCGTCCACCTCGTCCTCGGGTGTGGTGCGGATTCTCAAGGACCTCGACAAGGACATCGCCGGGCGCAATGTGCTCATCGTCGAGGACATCATCGATTCCGGTCTCACCCTGTCCTGGCTGATGCGCAACCTGTCCAGCCGCAACCCGGCCTCACTCGAGGTCGTGACGTTGCTGCGCAAACCCGATGCGCTGCGCACCCACATCGACGTGGCGCACGTCGGTTTCGACATTCCGAACGAGTTCGTGGTCGGTTACGGCCTGGACTATGCCGAGCGGTACCGCGATCTGCCGTATATCGGCACTCTGGATCCGCGGGTGTACAGCGCCTGAACCGGGCGAGTAGCGGGCGAAACGTCCGAATCCCGCCGGAGTGTGGCGAAGATCACCGTTTGAACATGTGCCCTGCGCAACCGGTATGACCGGAAGTTGCTGGGCGCTCGTATTCGCGCGCAGTGATGCGGGTCGCCTCGACCGAGTCCGTCCACCGCTCGGCATCGCTGCTGGTCATCGGTCCGACTTTGCTGTGATTGTCGGGCCCGTTGAAGGCCGGCTGGTTCGCTGGAGATTGTCCGGGGCGATTGTACTGGGATTATGGCGAAGCCCTATGCTGTCGGTAACAAACCGTTCGGCTGTTTATGACCCTCTATTCAAACTCGAAGGTCTGAACCGGCTGGATTTCCAAGACCGATTCTGATAGCAAGGTGCTATGGACCCGCATTTGCGCGACCTGCGGTACTTCGTCGCCGTCGCTGAGGAACTGCACTTCACCAATGCCGCTCAGCGGCTGCACATCGCTCAACCCACGCTGTCGCGGCAGATCCGTCAGCTCGAGCGTCAGCTCGACGTGGTCCTGTTCGACCGGAACCAGCGCAGCGTGGCGCTGACCGTCGCCGGTAAGGAACTGCTGGAGGGCGCTCGCCGGATTCTGGAGCTGTGGGAGGTCACCAATGTGGCCCTGCAGGAAGCCGGCGAGGTGCTGCGCGTCGGTATCCAGAGCTCGATCGGCCGCGGCCTGATCGCCGAACTGGAGAGCGCCAGCGGGCATCGGCTGGCCCTGCACTCGGCCTCGTGGACCGATCCGTCCAGCGGTCTGTCCGGGCGGCAGGCCGATCTGGCGCTGATGTGGTTGCCGGTTCCCGATTCCGGCCGCTACCGCTGGCAGGTACTGCGCACCGAGCCGCGGTGGGTCCTGCTCCCGGAGAACCATCGCCTGGCCGATCAGGAGAGCATCGACTTCGCCGATCTGATCGACGAGCCGTTCATCGCGATGCCGGCCGAAGCCGGTGCCGCCCGCGACTTCTGGCTCGGCAACGACGCGCGCGCCGGCCGGCAGGCGAAGGTGGGCGGCGAGGCCGCCACCGCCGAGGAACGGCTCGAGGCGGTCAGCCTGGGCCTGGGTGTGTGCCTGCTCGCCGAGAACAATGTGCCGATGTACCGCTGGCCCGGGCTGACCGCCCGCCCGGTCGCCGGCCTGGCGCCGTGCGAACTGGCCATGGTCTGGCGCGCCGACGACGATCGGCCCACCATCCTCGACTTCGCCAATCGCGTTGTCGCCGGTGGGTTTTCCGTCGTCGAAGCCGAGTAGCCGCCGGCCGTCCTCAGGCGCCCGGTGTGCGCTGCCAGGGCTGGGCGGCTTCCAGCTGCGCGGCGAGCCGCAACAGCGTCGACTCGCTTCCCGGCGGGCCGGCCAGTTGGGCCGCCAGCGGCGTCCCGGTGCGCGGATGCCGTCCCATCGGCACGCTCGCCGCGGGCCAGCCGATCAGATTCCACAGCGGTGTGAACGGCGAGAAGCGGACGCTGGCAACGACATTGGCCAGCCAGCCGCGGGCATGCCAGTTCCGCGCCGCGGGCGCCGGTGCGGCCAGGGTCGGGGTGATCACCACATCGTGCTGTTCGAAGAAGTCCAGCATCCGGGCCTCGATCCGGTCGACCTGACCGGCGTGCACCAGACCGGTCCGCAGTACCGCCCGGCCCAGCGCGATGTGCACCCGGGTACGGCGTTGCAGCAGCCGGTGATCGGCGACCGCACCCGCCTCCCGGGCCGCGTTCGCCGGCCAGCGTAACGCCAGTGCCGTGGTGGCGCCCTGATAGGGAAGTTGGGTCGGCGTGACGTCGTGCCCGACCGCATCGGCCAGCCGGGCCGCGGTCCATGCGGCCGCGGTCCAGTGCCGGTCCACGCGGATCAGCGGCGAGGGCGATCCGGCCGCCAGGGCGATCCGCAAGGTGCTCGGCGGCTCCAGATCGGCCAGGGCGGGCCGGTCGGCCAGTACCGACAGCATGAGCGCGGCGTCGGCGACCGTGGTCGCCAGCACCCCGTTCTCGGTCATCCCACCCCAGGAATCGACGCCCACCTGGGACGGAACCACACCCCGTCCCGGCTTGATCCCGAAGACGCCGCAGCAGGCCGCCGGAATCCGGACCGAACCCAGACCGTCGTTGCCGTGCGCGATCGGCACGAGACCGGCACTCACCGCCGCACCCGAACCACCCGACGAACCACCCGCGCTGTAGCGAAGGTTCCACGGCGACCGGACGATTCGGTCCGGGGTGTCGGAAACGCCCCACAGGCCACCCTCCGGCATCTCGGTGAGACCGACGATCACCGCTCCGGCTGCCCGCAGCCGACGCACCACCGGGTGATCCGTTTCCGCCGGGACGCCCGTACCGGCCCGCGACCCCGCCGCGGTGATCTCGCCGGCCACATCGATGTTGTTCTTCACCGCGACCGGAACTCCCGCCAGCGGAAGGATATCCAGATCGGCACGATCGGCCAGGGCGCGACTTTCGGCGCGCGCTCGCTCGTCGCGGACGGTGGTGAAGGCATCGATACGGGCATCGCCCCGGTGGATCCGGTCCAATGCGGTATCGACGATCTGCCCGGCCGTCACGGTACCGTCTCGCACCGCCGCCGCGATCGCCGTCGCGGTGCGCAACGAGGCCGGATCCGGTGCCGGCTCCGCCGCCGTCTCCCCACTCTGCCGCCGGCTCGAATTCGCTTCGGCCGGGGACGAATCCGCCTCGGCCGCAGCCGCATCCGCTGATCTCGAACCGCTGGTCTCGTCTGCGTCCACTGCTACCTCCCGAGCGGCGCGCGTGACGGCGTTCGAAGTCGCGTCGGCAAGTGCGGTGCCCTCGTTGTGCATATGTCAAAGCCCCCGTCGCGTCGTGGTCGATATGGGCTGTTTCGATGTTCTCGCGCAATTATCACTTGCCCCGACCCGCCCCGACGGTGATCACGGGGCGTGGCGAACGCATTCGCGGCCCGAACCGGCGATGGCCGCGGTGCCCGGTGGACACCGCGGCCGGACAGCCGAATTCGAGCGCGCTACTGCGTCCCGCTGCGGACCCGCTCCTCGTAGGCCTTGCGCGCGGCCGAATCCACATCGCCGAGGAAGGCCTGCTGCGCGCCCAGCGCGCGGCCGATCGCATCGCCGACCGCTTGCGGCAGCAAACCGACGACCTGGGAGATCACCCCCGCCACCCGGGTGACCCGAACCTTCGCCTTCGGCTCGACCAGCAGTTCGGCGATGGCCTCGGCGATCTCCTCCGGTTCGGCGGGGCGCAACAGCTTCGGTGCCGTCACACCGGACCCCAGTTCGGTATTGGTCAGTGTCGGCAGCACCGAGGAGAACGACACACCGGTATCGCGATACTCCTCGCGCAGGGTGTCGGTGAAGCCCAGCACTGCGTGCTTGGTGGCGTTGTAGGTCGCCAGTCCCGGGATGTGGGTCTCGCCCGCGAGTGAGGCGATGTTGACGACGTGCCCGCTGCGCCGGGGCAACATGCGGGCCAGTGCCAGCTTCGACCCGAGGATGACGCCGTAGACGTTGATGTCGATGATGCGGCGGGTCAACGCGTCCGGCTCGTCGACCACCCGGCCGGTGGGCATGATGCCGGCGTTGTTGATCAGCACATCGATCGGGCCGAGCTGTCGTTCCACCTCGTCGAGGAAACCGCTGAACGATCGATGGTCGGTGACGTCGAGGACCCCGTAGTAATCGAAATCGTGATCGGTGCCGGACTGTTTGACCGCGGTCTCGTCCACATCGCCGATCGCGATCTTCGCGCCCAGCTGCTGCAACCGGGTCGCGGTCGCCAAACCGATGCCGCGCGCGCCGCCGGTGATGACGACGACCTTGCCGTTGATCTTGCCGAAGTCGGTCACTTCTTCCCTCCGACCGTGTCGAGCACGTCCTTGATACCCAGGCGGCGGATGCCCCGCGCCCCGGCGGCGCGCATCGCGGCGAGCGCGAAACCGAGTTTGGTGGTGTTGTACGGGAACCACAGGAGTTCTTTTTCCTGCGTGGGCAGGATCGGAACGGTGATGGCCTGTTTGCGGCAGTACTTGCGCACGCCGTCGGCACCGCCCCAGCGCGCGCCTACCCCGGACTGCTGCCAGCCGCCCATCGGCAGCGCGAAGCTGAACATGTTGGCGAAGACGTCGTTGATGTTCACCGCGCCCGCGTTCAATTGCCGCGCAACGCGTTCCCCCCGCGCCTTGTCACCGGTCCACACCGATGCGGACAGGCCGTAGATCGAATCATTGGCCAGCCGAACGGCTTCCGCTTCGTCGGCGACCTTCATCACCGGAATGGTCGGGCCGAAGGTCTCCTCGGTCATACACGTCATCGAGTGGTCGACATCGGCGAGGACCGTCGGCTCGTAGAAGGTGCCGACGCCGGTGGCCTTGCCGCCGGTGACGGCTCGGGCGCCCTTGGCGATCGCATCCGCGACATGGTCGGTGACGATGGACTTCTGCGCGTCGTTGGCCAGCGCGCCGACATCGTATTTCGGTTCCCGGCCGTCGGCGCCCTGCCGCAGTTCGCGCACGTGCGCGGCCAACTTCCGAACGAAGGTGTCGTAGACCGGCGCCTCGACGTAGACCCGCTCGACCGAGATACACACCTGGCCCGCGTTGAACAGCCCGCCGAAGGCGATGCCGTAGGCGGCGCGGTCGAGATCGGCGTCGGCGAGCACGATCGCCGGATCCTTACCGCCGAGCTCCAGGCTGTAGGGAATGAGCCGCTCCACACAGGCGGCCGCGATCCGCTTACCGGTCCTGGTCGAGCCGGTGAACTGCACGTAGTCGACATTGTCGACCACCGCGGCGCCGGTCTCCCCGGCCCCGGTGACCACCGCCAGCACCGGCGGCGCACCGATCTCGGCCCAGCCGCGCGCCAGCTCGAGCGCCGACAGCGGCGTGACCTCCGACGGCTTCAGGATCACCGCCGCGCCGGCCGCCAGCGCCGGAATCACATCGATGACCGGCATGGCCAGCGGGAAGTTCCACGGCGTGATCACGCCCACCACCGGATACGGGCGGTAGGCGGTGGTCAACTTCTTCACCCGGGCCAGCGGACTGTGCGGCGACGGATGCTCGTCGGCGAGGAATTTACCGGCGCGACGGGCGTAGTAGCCGGTGAGATCGACCGAGAAGCTCGGATCGATCAGCGCGTCCACCCGGGCCTTGCCGGTCTCGGACTGCAGCACGTCGGCGAGATGATCGGTGTGGTCGATGATCCAGTCCTGCAGCTTCAGCAGCCACTCCTTGCGCCCCTCCGGGCCGATGGCCTCCCATTCGGGTTGGTAGAGCCGCAATTCACGGACCTTGGCGGCCACCGCGTCGGCGGATTCGGCGGGTACGGTGCCCACCACCTCGCCGGTCGCCGGGTTGTGCACCTCGATCTCGGCGGGCGTCGCTGGTTCGGCCGGGGCGGACTCGGTCGCCACGGCCGCGCGCCGACCGTTCGCCGAGGACTTCTCGGCAGCCGCCCGGCCGGTGGTGGCCGGGGCCGATCGGGTGGTGGCGGGTGCTTCCTGCTCGGTGTCGGCCGTCCGGTTCTGCTTCGCGGTGGCCGCGCCTCGCTTCGCGGCGGGCGGGGCCGACTTGTCGGTCGCTCTCGTGCGTTTCGCGGTGGCCGATTTCGCGGTCGATGCCGACTTCGCGGCCGCTTTTTCAGCCGCCGGACGACCGGTGCTCCTGCGGGCGGCCGGCTTATCCGCGCCGGACGATGGACCGGCGGTGGATTCGCCGGGTGACGGTTCGGTATTCGGCACGATGCTGTCTCTCCCCACGTGCGCTGCGCTGCGAACGGTTGACACTGTGAATCACTTCACTGATCTATGATCGTGGCACAACGGGCCTCGCTCTGCTTGGTCTCCGCGGTCAACGATGTGACCGGAATTTGTACTCGAAACACAAACGGAGGTCGGCGATGGCCACAGCACCGTCCGGTGTGGCCGTCCGGCGGTGGATGGCCGATTTCGTCGCCGAAACGCTGCGCGGTGAAGCTCTCGACCGGTTGGTGACCCGGCTGGACGCCGTGATCCTCGACCGGGTTCCGGAACTCACCGACCGAGATATTCGCCGCGACCTCGAATCCAGCACCCGGGCACACGCGTTGGCGGTGCTCGGCGGGCTGACCCAGGACACGATGGACTACTCGGTCCCCGAGCAGGCCCACGCCTTCGCCCGCACCCTCGCCCGGCGCGGCTACGACCTGCGGTTACTGCTGCGGATCTATCACATCGGGCAGGAGGCGGCGATCGACTATCTGACCGATGTGATGGACGAGCGGCGGCTGCCCGAGGAATTCGAGCGTTCGGCGCTGCTGCGGCTGTTCGAGCGGTCGACTCGCTGGATCAACACGTCGGTGGAGGCGCTCACCGACACCTATATGCGCGAACGGGAGCGCGGGCTGCGCGCGGCCCTGAACCAGCGCACCGAGATCGTGCGGGCGCTGCTGTCGGGCGAGGACGTCGACACCGATTACGCCTCGGCGCGACTGGGTTTCCGCCTCAACCAGCGGCACCTCGCGGCCGTGGTCTGGACCGATCCGGACCCGGGACCACAACCGGGTGCGGGGACGTTCGACGGCACCGAAGGCTTCGGCGCCCGACGTCGAGCCGATCGCGGGGCGCAGCGGGGCGGGTACGACGGAATCGGGCTCGATGCCGCCGCCGGGCACCCGGCCCGGGTCGGCGAGCCCGCGGGCGAGGGGGAGTGGGACGATCGGACGGCCGCGACCAGCGACGAACTCGTCCGGCTCGAGCGTGCGGTGACCAGGCTGGCCAACGCCCTCGGCGGCGCGGGCGTCCTCACGGTTCCGGCCGGATCATCGGCGCTGTGGGCCTGGATCGCCGTCGATGCCGACGAGATCGCGATCCCGTCCGATGTCGTCGCCGCACCGGTGCGGGTCGCGCTGGGCGTGCCCGCTACGGGTGCGGCCGGGTTCCGGCAGAGCCACCGCGATGCGCTCGCGGCGCGGCAGGTGGTCGAGCGAGCGGCCGTGGATCTCGGTCGGGTGCTGTCCTACAGCCAGGTGGAAACGGTATATCTGGCCGGCGCCGACCCGGTGGCCATGCGGGCGCTGATCGGTCGGGAACTCGGGTCGCTGGCCGTGGCGGACGCGAACGCGGCGCGGCTGCGCGAAACGCTGCTCGCCTATCTGCGTTGCCATCGCAGTCCGGAGGGTGCGGCGGCGCGCCTGGGCGTGCACAAGAACACGGTGCGCTATCGGATTCAGCGCATCGAGGAATTGCTCGGCCGCCGCGTCGAGGAATGTGGCCTGCGGCTCGAGCTGGCGCTGGAATGTGTCGCGGTCTACGGGGTGTGACCGGCGGAATCGGTTCGGGGCGAACTCGATGCGCTCACACCAGATCGCCGGTGCGGCGCAGCGGCGGTTCGGCCGCCGGCGTCACCGGATGATCGGGTAGTTCCGCCAGCAGTGTGGTGGTCGCCGCGGCCACCGCCGCCACCGCCTTGTCGAAAGCCGGCTTCGTGGCGTACGACAGACCGGTCAGGCCACCCACCCGGCGCACGTATTCCTGTGCGGCAGCGAAGATTTCCTGTTCGGTGGCGCGGGGTTCGAGCCCGCGCAGCACGGTGATGTTGCTACCCATGGCGCCGAGAGTAGCCCTCGGTCGGGGCTTGCGGCGCCCGATGAAACGGCAAATGTGAAAAAAGTGTGTATCGGAATGTGGCGGGATGTCCGGACGCACCGATCCGCGGCCGATTCCCGCGGTGTCCGGCCCGGCTCCGGACCCCCGTCGACACGGCATCGGAAGATAATCGAACCCCGGCCCGGCCGATGCGACACAATCGGAACCATGGCTGCCCGCGACATGCCGACCCTGACCACCTTCCCCTATCCGGAACTGGACGAGCGCGAGGACGATCACTGGTCCGGCGCCCAGGTTTCCGACGACGAATTGCGCGCTCTGTCCCTCGGCGCCTTCTATTCCGCCCGGTGGGACGCCTTCCACGACGCTCTGCTGCTCGGCCCCGAACGCGAACATCCACTGGGCGACCGGCGCGAGCTGGCCATCGACACCCTGACCGGGGCGTGGGGGATCACCGACGGCACCGAGGCGATGGCCTCGATGGAGCAACTGCTGGAGGGCATGCACGCGCCGCTGTACGCGCTGGTCCATCCGCTGGTGATGGCGGCGGTCAACTCGCCCGAGCGGGATCGCTTCGGTGAGCGCGCCGACCGGCACCGCGCCTTCCTGCGGCAGGTCGGGTCGTTTCGGGGGATGGACAATCCGGAAGCTCTGGTCCGCGATTACGACATCTGGTCGCAGGCGATCAAACTCGACCTCACCGGCCATCTGGTGCAGCCGCTGCCGGCCGATATCCAGGCCTGGGATCTGGCCCGGGTGGTCGCGGTGGCCCGGATGGCGTTCACCGCGGGCTATCTCGAGGCCGATGCGGCCTGGGATTACGTGATGCGCGCCCTACCCGCGGCGCAGAAGCGCTACCGCAACTGGCGGCAGTTCGGCGACGCCTACCTCACGGGCTGGACCTATTGGCAGGCGTGCGAGGACCTGGCGGAACTGAAATCGGGCGGGATCGACCGCCGGCTCGAGCTGGTTCGGCTGTGGATGCGCCCGACCAGCCCGTGGCGCCGGATCACCCTGCAGGGCGAGTAGCGGGCGATCAGTCGGGGAGCGAGCGCAGGATCCCGCGGCCGTAGCGCTGGAACTGCGCATCGTCGACCATCGCCAGCGAATGCCGCTCGACCAGCAGTTCCCACTCCGAATACAGCTGGGCCACCCCGGGATCCGGCGGCGCCACCGCGCCGTCGGCCGATTCCCGCTGAATCGCGAAGTTGACCGCGCCGACGATGCGGTCGGTATCGGCCCGATCGGTGCCGAGGAAGCGCAGCGTCGTATTGCCGTCGGTCAGATCGATGCCGTATTCGCCCTCGGGCTCGTCGCCGGTTCCCTTCCCGACCTCGGCCGAGATCAACGCCGATACCGGCATCTCGTGGGCGTATCGGGGGGTTGACCCGATCGACAGGAACAGCACCCGCCCGGTGGTGACGGCCAGGAGTCCGCGCCCCCGGCCGGCCGGGGGCACGGCGGTGACGAGAGCCGTCTCGAGCATGAATTCGTCGGGAGTGACCATCGAATGCAGCGCGCTCGCGGCCGAGCGGGTCTCGCGCCGCGGCGCCATCCGGCGCACGGCCCGATCCACATCGGCCCGGGTGGGGCCGGATCGACCCCAGACCGGGGCGGGCGGAACCAGATCCGGTGCCGCCATGTCGATACGTTGAGTGGCCAGGATCTGGGAGTTGATCCGCTCCACGATCACGGTGGCGGCCGGCACGTCGTGCTCGGCGATCAGTACCGGAAGCGGGGTGCGGTCGGCCGGAACGCCGGTGAGGACCGGACTGGGATAACGCAGATAGATCTCGATCACGACGGCGTCGTCGGCGCGCCGGTTCAGCCGGACCTTGAGCAGGTCCGACACCGGAACGTCGAGCACCCGCTCGCCGTCGGTGCCCGGCCGCAGGACCTGTAGCCGCCCGCCGCCGTGGCGCAGAATCGCCGTGGGTGTCCGTAGCTCGACTATGTCCATACCCCCTGCGTTCGTCCTGTGTTGTCGCTCACAATAGGTCGTGCATGCCATGATTGGGACCACTTGGACGGACACCGCGAGGTGATCGCCCGATAGGTCGGGAACCACCTGCGTTCTCCGACCGTTTACCTGTTGAACTGCATCAGCTGCCGAACTGCGCGATGTATCGAGTAGACCGTACGCGGTAACGTGGCTTGTCCGCATCCGTTCTGCCCGACCCGGTCGGTGCCGGTATGGATACGGCCCCGCCCGACGCATAGTAGGCATACACCGGAAACACCGGAAAGGACTGGCCCGCCGGCCGACGCTCTATGAACCGCAAGACAGTGTTTCGCAACCTGGCCATAGTCGCGGGCATCCTGCTCGTGATCTATCTGGTCAGCTACTTCAGCAACGACACGCGCGGCTGGAAGAACGTCGATACCTCGGTGGCGCTCACCCAGCTTGCCGACAAGCAGAACGTCAAGCAGGTGCAGATCGATGACAAAGAGCAGCAGCTGCGCATCACCCTGAAACAGGGCAACGACGCCACCGACGGCCAGACCCAGATCATGGCCAAGTACCCCGGCGGCAGCGAGGTCTCGGCGCAGATCCTCAAGGACGTGCAACAGTCCGGCGCGCCGTACAACACGGCGGTCAAACAGGACAGCTGGTTCACCCAGGTGCTGCTGTTCGTCCTGCCGATGGTGATTCTGCTCGGCCTGTTCGTCTTCGTGATGGCGCGGATGCAGGGCGGTGGCCGCGGCGGCATGATGGGCTTCGGCAAATCCAAGGCCAAACAGCTGTCGAAGGATATGCCCAAGACCACGTTCGCCGATGTGGCCGGCGCCGACGAGGCCGTCGAAGAGCTGTACGAGATCAAGGACTTCCTGCAGAACCCGGCCCGCTATCAGGCGCTGGGCGCCAAGATCCCCAAGGGTGTGCTGCTCTACGGCCCGCCCGGAACCGGTAAGACGCTGCTGGCCCGCGCGGTCGCCGGTGAGGCCGGGGTGCCGTTCTTCACCATCTCCGGTTCGGACTTCGTCGAGATGTTCGTCGGTGTCGGCGCCTCCCGGGTGCGCGACCTGTTCGACCAGGCCAAGCAGAACAGCCCCTGCATCATCTTCGTCGACGAGATCGACGCGGTCGGCCGCCAGCGCGGCGCGGGCCTCGGTGGTGGGCACGACGAGCGCGAGCAGACGCTGAACCAGCTGCTGGTCGAGATGGACGGATTCGGCGACCGCACCGGTGTGATCATCATCGCGGCCACCAACCGGCCCGACATCCTGGACCCGGCGTTGCTGCGTCCGGGCCGTTTCGATCGCCAGATCCCGGTCGGCAATCCGGATCTCGCCGGTCGGCGCGCGATCCTGCGCGTGCATTCACAGGGCAAGCCGATCGCGCCCGATGCCGACCTGGACGGCCTCGCCAAGCGGACCGTCGGCATGTCGGGTGCCGATCTGGCCAACGTGATCAATGAGGCGGCGCTGCTCACCGCGCGTGAGCACGGCAACGTCATCACCGGTCCGGCGCTGGAGGAATCGGTCGACCGCGTGATCGGCGGCCCGCGGCGCAAGAGCCGGATCATCAGCGAGCACGAGAAGAAGATCACCGCCTACCACGAGGGCGGCCATACCCTCGCCGCCTGGGCGATGCCGGATATCGAGCCCGTCTACAAGGTCACGATCCTGGCCCGCGGTCGCACCGGCGGTCACGCCATGACCGTGCCCGAGGACGACAAGGGCCTGATGACGCGCTCGGAGATGATCGCCCGCCTCGTGATGGCGATGGGCGGCCGGGCGGCCGAGGAGTTGGTCTTCCACGAGCCGACCACCGGCGCCTCCTCCGATATCGACCAGGCCACCAAGATCGCCCGCGCGATGGTCACCGAATACGGCATGAGCGCGCGGCTGGGCGCGGTGCGCTACGGCCAGGAACAGGGTGATCCGTTCCTCGGTCGCACGATGGGCACCGCGTCGGACTACTCGCACGAGGTCGCCCGCGAGATCGACGAGGAGGTGCGCAACCTCATCGAGGCCGCGCACACCGAGGCCTGGGCGATCCTCAACGAGTACCGCGACGAGCTCGACGCCCTGGCCAGTGCCCTGCTGGAGCGGGAGACGCTGCACCGCAAGGATCTCGAACAGGTGCTGGCGACCGTGGACAAGCGGCCGCGCATCACGGCGTTCAACGACTTCGGCGAGCGGGTGCCGTCCGATCGGCCGCCGGTGAAGACCCCGCGCGAGCTGGCCGCCGAACGCGGCGAGCCGTGGCCCGACGAGGACGAGACCCGCAAGTCCGGTCAGCCTGCGCCGCAGCCGGTGCCGGCCAACGGCTACCCCCATCCGCAGGAGGGGTATCGCAACCCGACCCCGGCGTACGGCTACCCGGCGCCGCAGCCCGGTGGCTATCAGCGCCCGGCAGCCGGCCCCGGATATCCGCGGCAGGGCACCCACGGGTCCCGTCCCGATTACGGCGCTCCGGCCGGCTGGTCGGCCCCGGGCTGGCCGCCGCAGGAGGACTCGTCCGCGGGCGGGGCGCAGCAGCCGGAATACGGCGGCGGATACGGCGGCCCGCAAGGGTACGGCGATCCGCAGCGTTACGGTGGCGGCCACCGGCGAACCGAGTGGTCCGGCGATCAGGAGGGCTCGCCGCAGAACGGCACCCAGGATCACGACGAATGGAACGGACCGAACAGCCGGCGCTGACCGCCTGCGATTAGGCTCGACGGTCGGATGCGGCGGGAGAGCCCGGCGCATCCCGCGGCGGGCGGTTACCGCCGCGAACCGCGCTCTCGGCGCGTTGATTACGTGATTGTGTGGAGGTGTCCTCGAATGTCGGCCAACAACAGCGCTCCCGCTGGGTCCGATTCGGCGTCCACGGGTGTCTCCGTGGCCACGGAGGCGCCTGCCCTGGTCGCGTTGAGTACCGGACGACCGTTCGACCAGGACCGCGCCGAGGCCGCCGTACGGGAATTGCTGATCGCGGTCGGTGAGGACCCGGATCGCCCCGGCCTGCTCGACACTCCCGCCCGGGTTGCCCGGGCCTATCGGGAGATGTTCGCCGGGCTGTACGTGGAGCCCGATTCGGTGTTGAACACAACCTTCGACGAGGGACATCAGGAACTCGTGCTGGTCCGCGACATCCCGATGTACTCCACCTGCGAGCACCACCTGGTGTCCTTTCACGGGGTCGCCCACGTCGGCTATATTCCCGGCCCGCAGGGCCGCGTGACCGGCCTTTCGAAACTGGCCCGCCTCGTCGATCTGTACGCCAAGCGGCCGCAGGTGCAGGAGCGGCTGACCAGCCAGATCGCCGACGCGGTGATGCGCAAACTGGATCCGCGCGGTGCGATCGTGGTGGTCGAGGCCGAACATCTCTGCATGGCGATGCGCGGTATCCGCAAGCCCGGCGCGAGCACCACCACCTCCGCGGTGCGCGGGCTGTTGCAGACCAACGCGTCCTCGCGCGCCGAGGCGCTCGACCTGATCCTGCGCAAGTGAGCGGTCGCCCATGAGCCCATTGATCACGCCGCGGGACGGCCGTTCGTGTGTGGTGATGGGCGTGGTGAACGTCACCAGCGACTCGTTCTCCGACGGCGGCCGCTACCTGGACCCGGCCCTCGCGGTGGCGCACGGGATCCGGCTGTACGAGGCGGGCGCCGACATCATCGATGTCGGCGGGGAATCCACCCGGCCGGGTGCGGTGCGCATCGATCCCGAGACCGAGGCGGCACGCGTGGTTCCGGTGATTCGTGGCCTGGTCGAAGCCGGGGTGCCGACCAGCGTCGACACCATGCGCGCCGGGGTGGCGGCGGCGGCGATCGAGGCCGGGGTGAGTGTCGTCAACGACGTCTCCGGTGGCCGCGCCGACGCGGATATGGTGAAAGTCGTTGCGGCGGCCCAGATCCCGTGGATCCTGATGCACTGGCGAGCCAACGCCGACCATCGTCACCTCGGTCCGGCCGAACAGTACGACGATGTGGTGCGCGAGGTGCTGGCGGAACTGTCGGCCCAGGTCGATCTCGCGATGGCGGCCGGCGTCCATCCCGATCGCCTGGTGCTGGACCCGGGCCTCGGATTCGCCAAGAACGCCGAACACAACTGGGCACTGCTGGGTGCCCTCCCGGAACTGACGGCCCAGGGTCTGCCGATTCTGGTCGGCGCCTCACGCAAGCGTTTCCTGGGTTCGTTGCTCGGCGACGCCGCCGGCCCGCGCCCGCCGGACGGGCGCGAGGTCGCCACCGCGACGATTTCCGCCCTCGCCGCCGAACACGGCGCCTGGGGCGTGCGCGTGCACGATGTGCGGTCCTCACTCGACGCCATCGCAGTCGCGGATGCATGGCGGCGAGCCGCCGATCGAGAACAGCGGCGAGCCGCCGATCGAGCCGCCGAACAGGGACGTTCACACAGTCAGGGGAGCCGGTGAGTACCGATCGCATCGAGCTGCGCGGCCTGCGCGCCTACGGTCATCACGGCTGCTTCGATTTCGAGCGCCGCGACGGTCAGGAATTCGTCGTGGATCTCACGTTGTGGCTGGATTTCGCGAAGGCGGCCGCCACCGACGAGCTGTCGGCGACCGTGGACTACGGCGAGTTGGCGCAGCGGGCCGTCGCGATCGTCTCCGGGCCGCCCCGCAATTTGATCGAGACGGTCGCCGCCGAAATCGCCGACGACGTGATGCGGGACGAGCGGGTCGCCGCGGCCGAGGTGGTCGTGCACAAGCCCGCCGCGCCGATTCCGCACACCTTCGCCGATGTCCGGGTGGTGGCCACCCGGCGTCGGGATTCGGCAACCGGGCCGGGGGTAGCCGGATGAGCCGTGCGGTGTTGTCGATCGGATCGAACCTGGGGGATCGGTTCGCCCATCTCCGCAGCGTGGTCGAGGCGCTGGAGCCGCAGTTGGTGGCGGTGTCGTCGGTCTACTCCACGCCGCCGTGGGGTGGCGTGCCGCAGGAGAACTATCTCAATGCCGTGCTGGTGGTCGAGGATTCCGCCCTGGGGCCGCGCGATTGGCTCGAACGCGGGCAGGAATTGGAGCAGCGCGCCGGACGGGTTCGCGAGATCCGCTGGGGGGCACGGACTCTCGATGTCGACGTGGTGTGGTGCGCGGTGCCGCGCGCCGACGGTCCGCATCCGGTGGTCAGTACCGATCCCACTCTGACGCTGCCGCATCCGCAGGCGCACAATCGCGCGTTCGTCCTGATCCCGTGGCTGGAGATCGAGCCGGAGGCGACGTTGGCGGTCGGTGGCCGGGTGCGCCCGATCCGCGAGCTGCTGGCCGAACTCGATCTCGCCGAAATCGATGGTGTGCGGGCCACCGAACTGTCGCTGCACGCGACCGATCGATGAACGGTGAGCGGGCATGAATGTGATGCGGCCGACCAAGGTCTTGGACCTGCTCGCGAACGTGGCGATCGCCGCGGCGGTGGCGTGGGTGGCGACCCGGTGGTCCTACTCCAGTTTTCCGCCGATCACGGTGATCGCGGGTGCCTCGCTGTATCCGGTGGCCGCGCTGGAGGCGGTGCTGGCCTTCGTGATCCGCGCCCGGGTGGGTGATCAGCGCATCGGCGACGGGCCCAAGCAGTTGCATCCGATCACCGCGGCTCGTGCGGTCGCGTTGGCGAAGGCTTCCGCGCAGGTCGGTTCGCTGGCGGCGGGGGTCTGGCTCGGCTTCCTGATCTGGGTGCTGCCGCAGCGCTCGCAGGTGCGAGCGGCGGCCGCGGATACTCCCGGTGCGATCGTCGGTCTGGTGGCCGGTGTGGTGCTGGTGGCGGCGGCGTTGTGGCTGGAGTATTGCTGTCGCGCGCCACACGAACCACCAGACGAACCAGCTACCCCATAGCTATCACTGTTCACTGAGGTTCCGAGGTGGCTGCGAGCCGAAATCCGCTATTCGAGCTACCCTTGCGGGCATGGTTTCACCCTCCCGTAGCAGTGCTTCCCCGCGACAGCGGGACAACGCGGGAAAAATCGTCGTCGGCGTATTAATTCTGCTCGGTCTGATTGCCAGTGTGTTTCTGATTTTCAGTGACAACGTGCAGTTGGTCCGGGTCGGTTTGGTCGCGGCCCTGTGGGCTGCCGCGGTGGCCGCGTTGGCGGCGACCCGCTATCGCCGAGATGCGGCGATCGATCAGGCCAAGGCGCGTGACCTGCAGAAGGTCTACGAGCTTCAGCTCGAACGCGAGATCACCGCGCGCCGCGAATACGAACTCGGCGTCGAATCGCGAGTGCGTCGCGAAGTGGGTGCGGATGCGGCTGAACTGGCCGCGCTGCGCAGCGAGCTCGCGGTGCTCCGGCAAAGTCTGCAACGGCTCTTCGAGGGCGACCTGCTGGTCGATCGACCGGCTCTGCGTGCGGAGGTGGTGCGGGTGCAGGAGCTGACCCGTGCGACCGTGGCGAACGGTAGCTCGCAGGAAACCGACAACTGGGACGCGTGGAGCGCGCCGGCCGTTCCGCTGCACGTGGTCGCGCCGATCTTCGATCCCGATCATCCCGAGCCCCCGGCCTTCGCCAGCCCGTACGACGACCCGGTGACGGCGGAAACGGCGGTGGTGTCGGCGGATACGCCGGCCGAGGGCGACGAGCCCGATGAATCCAGCGACGCGAAGGCAGCAGCCCCGGACTCGCCCGATGCCGCGTCGGACGCCGCGGCGACCGAGCCGGACGGGGCCGAATCCTCCGAGACGGCGGAAGCGGCGACCTCCCGAACTCCGGGGCAGCCGGGAACGGACGGTGCGTCGAATTCGAAAGCCGGTGGTGATGCGGCCGAATCCGTCACGGCATCCGCGGTGCCTCGGCTGGCTCCCGTGCAACCGGCGACGACGATGGGGACCGCCGGTTCTCGGCGCCGCCGGCATGCCGATTCGGATGGGGACCATCGCGGCCGCAAGCTGACCGTCGCGGAGATCATGGCGAATCTGCGTTCGGAGCAGAACGGCGCCCAGTGATTCCCGGAAACGGTGGCTTGAAACCTGTTGCATGTAACACGCAGTATCGGTAACTTTCGGTGTAGGAGCACGCGAAGGAGACACCGAAGATGCTGTCCACTGCCGTAAAGAACACCTCGGTCGATCCCGAATATCACGAGATCCTGCGCGGTCTGTCCGAGGGATCGGTGCACAAGAATTTCGACCCGTATGTCGATATCGACTGGGACTCACCGGAATTCGCGGTCGACCCGACCGATACCCGCTGGATCATGCCCGAGGAGGACCCGCTCGGTCGTCATCCCTGGTACAAGGCGCAGCCGGTGGAACGGCAGATCGCGATGGGTATGTGGCGGCAGGCCGGAATCGCCAAGGTCGGCCTGGATTTCGAGCAGCTGCTGATCCGCGGGCTGATGCAGTACCTGGTCTCGGTGCCCAACGGTGACCCGGAGTTCCGCTACGTGACCCATGAAGCGGCCGAAGAGTGCAACCACACGATGATGTTCCAGGAGATGATCAACCGCATCGGCGAGGATGTGGTCGGCATGGGCACCATCGACCGCAAGCTGACGATGATCATCTGGCCGGCCGTGAAGTACTTCCCGGAACTGTTCTTCACGATGGTCCTCGGCGGCGAGGAGCCGATCGACCACCTGCAGAAGTCGCTGCTGCGCGGGGGAACGGATCTGCACCCGATGGTGCAGCGGGTGATGCAGATCCACGTGGCCGAGGAGGCCCGCCACATCTCCTTCGCGCACGAGTACCTGCGCCGCAACGTGCCCGGTATGAACCCGGCCATGAAATTCGTGCTGTCGCTGCTGTTCCCGACCGCGATGCGGATCATGCTCGACATGATCATGACTCCGCCGAAGGAATTCGTGGAGAAGTTCGACATCCCGGCCGAGGTAATGCGCGAAGCGTACTGGAGCAGCCCGAAATCCCAGGCCACCATGCGCGGTGTCTTCGGCGACGTGCGTGCCCTCGCCACCGCCAGCGGCCTGATGAACCCGGTCGCGAAGCTCGCCTGGCGCCTGCTCGGCATCGACGGCCCGGCCTCCCGCTACCGCAGCGAACCGGACCGCAAGGTCGCCTGACCCCACCCACCGAAAACTGAACAGCCCCTCCGGTCGAGGTACACGTCCACGAGACGGATACCTCGGCCGGTCTCGGCCCAGGGGGCCGAGACCCGCCGCAGCGAAGCGGAGGCAAAAGGCACTGAGGTAAATATCACGCGCCCCCGCTCTGGTAGCGCCCCCGGTCACTCCCTATTCTCGACTCGTAACGTCCGGTACCCGCCAAGCGGGACTGGAACGCCTTCCGAGAGGACAACGGTGACCTCCGATTTTTCGCGGCCCGACGAGGCCGGTTCATCGCGCCCCGCCGCGCCCGCGGTTCCGGGGTCTTCGGCTGTCCCCGATGCCGATCCTGCTCCCGCTCGCCTGACGGTGGGCATTGTTTCCGCAGGCAGGGTGGGTTCGGCGCTGGGTGTCGCGTTGGAGCGAGCCGGGCATGTGGTGTTCGGTGTCTCGGCGATTTCCGATGCTTCCCGGCACCGGGCTCGCACGCGTCTACCGGAGTCGCAGATTCTGTCGCCGGAGGAGATCGCGGCCCGTAGCGAACTGCTGATTCTGGCTGTTCCGGATGACGAGTTGGCGGGTCTGGTGGCAGGTTTGGCCGCGGCGAAGGTGGTTCGTCCCGGGACGATCGTGGCGCACACCTCGGGCGCGAACGGGGTGGCGGTGTTGTCGCCGCTGGCCGATATTCGGCCGCTGGCGATTCATCCCGCGATGACGTTCACCGGGCACGACGAGGACACCGCCCGGCTGGCCAACGCCTGTTTCGGCATCACCGCGGCCGACGAGATCGGTTACGCGATCGCCCAGTCGCTGGTGATCGAGATGGGTGGGGAACCGGTGCGGGTTCCGGAGGAGAATCGCGCGCTGTATCACGCGGCCCTCGCGCACGGCAGTAATCACCTGGTCACCCTGATCGTGGATGCGGTCGCCGCGTTGCGATCGGCCTTGGCCGGTCCGGGGTTGCTGGGGCAGCCGGTGGTGGACGATCAGCCCAACGGTTTGGCGGAGCGGATGCTGGCGCCGCTGGCCTCGGCGGCCCTGGACAATGCGTTGCGGCGTGGGTTGCCCGCATTGACCGGTCCGGTGGCGCGTGGTGACGCTCCCGCGGTCTCGGCTCATCTGGAGGCGCTGGCCTCGGTCGATGCGGAGCTGGCCGCGGGGTACCGCGCGATGTCGCTGCGGACCGCGCAGCTGGCCCGGACGAATCCCGATCTGATCGGTCTGCTGGAGGGACACTGATGTCGAATTCGCGCGTGCGGAAGCTGACCCCCGAGCAATTGCGCAACCTGTACCGCCCGGGCGAGTTGACGGTCGTCCACGAGCCGGCGGCGCTGTCGGCGGTGACCTCCGCCCTGCGTGGGGTCGGTCGCACGGTCGCCCTCGTGCCGACGATGGGCGCGTTGCACGAGGGGCACCTGGAATTGGTGCGCCGGGCCAAGCGCACGAATCAGGTTGTGGTGGTGTCGATCTTCGTCAATCCGCTGCAGTTCGGCGAGAACGAGGATTTCGACAAGTACCCCCGCACGCTGGACAGCGACGTGGCGTTGCTGCGTGCGGAAGGTGTCGCGCTGGTGTTCGCGCCGAGCGTCGCCCAGATGTATCCGGACGGCCCGCGCACCTCGGTTCATCCGGGTCCGCTGGGTGCGGAGCTGGAGGGTGCGAGCCGCCCGACCCATTTCGCCGGAATGCTGACGGTGGTGGCGAAGCTGTTGCAGATCGTCCGCCCGCACGAGGCCTTCTTCGGTGAGAAGGACTATCAGCAACTGACGTTGATCAGGCAGATGGTCCGGGACCTGAACTTCGATGTCGATATCGTCCCGGTGCCGACGGTCCGGGAATCCGACGGCCTGGCGCTGTCGTCGCGCAACCGCTATCTCGACGAGCGGCAGCGCGAACTGGCGATCACCCTGTCGGCGGCGTTGGCGGCCGGCCGGCATGCGGCCGGGCTCGGCCCCGAGGCGGTGGTGAACGCCGCCCGCTCGGTGCTCGACGGCGCGACGGGTGTCGATGTGGACTATCTGGAGCTGCGCGGTGCCGATCTGGGTCCCATCCCGAGCAGCGGCAATGCCCGCCTGCTGGTGGCCGCCCGGATCGGCAGCACCCGGCTGATCGACAACATGCCCGTCACGATCGCCGTGGACGGTCACTCCACCACTCCCGATTTCCAGCCTGCCCAGGCCGACGCATAGGAAAGGCGAGCACGATGTTGCGCACCATGATGAAGTCCAAGATCCACCGTGCGACGGTGACTCACGCCGATCTGCACTATGTGGGCTCGGTGACCGTGGACCCGGATCTGATGGATGCCGCCGATCTGCTCGAGGGCGAGCAGGTCTGCATCGTCGATATCGACAACGGCGCCCGGCTGGAAACCTATGTGATCGCCGGTGAGCGTGGTTCGGGGGTGATCGGAATCAACGGCGCCGCAGCCCATCTCGTCCATCCGGGTGATCTCGTCATCCTGATCGCCTACGGCATGATGGACGAGGCCGAACTGCGCGAGTATCAGCCGCGGGTGGTGTTCGTCGACGACCGCAACCGCCCGGTGGAGCTGGGTTCGGATCCGGCGCACGCCCCGGAGGGTTCGGGGTTGTCCTCGCCGCGCTCGCTGACCTTCGCCTGAGCCGCGGACAGCGGGGCATCGAGGATGCTGCTCACGATCGACGTCCGCAACACCAGCATCGAGATCGGCCTGTTCTCGGGTAGTGGCGCTCATGCGAAACTGGTGCAGACCTGGCGGGTGCACACCAATCCGCTGCTGACCGCCGACGAATTCGCCATGCAGGTCCGGGGTTTGGTGGGCGAGCGGCTGGAACAGGTGGTCGGGGTTTCGGCGCTGTCCACGGTGCCGCCGGTGTTGCGCGAGTTGCGCACGATGTTGGGCCGCTATTGGTCGCACGTGCCGCATGTGCTGGTGGAACCTGGTGTGCGGACCGGGATTCCGCTGTTGGTCGACAATCCCAAGGAGGTCGGCGCCGACCGGATCGTGAATTGCCTGGCGGCGTATCACCGCTTCGACTCACCGGCGATCGTGGTCGACTTCGGCACCGCGATCTGTGTGGATCTGGTGTCCGCGAAGGGTGAATTCCTCGGCGGGACAATCGCTCCCGGCGTGGAGATATCCACCGAGGCGCTGGTGGCCCGCAGCGCGTTGCGGCGGGCGGAGTTGACCCGGCCGCGTTCGGTGGTGGGCAAGAACAGCATGGAGTGCATGCAGTCGGGTGCGGTGTTCGGCTTCGCGGGCCTGGTGGACGGATTGATCGATCGGATCCGGGACGAGTTGGACGCCTTCGCCGGTGACGACGTGTCGGTGGTGGCGACCGGCCCGACGGCTCCGCTGATCGTGCCGGAGTCCGAGACCATCGACCATCACGAACCGCATCTGACGCTGGACGGCCTGCGCCTGGTGTACGAGCGCAATCAGCAGCGCCGTCGGCCGTGACCTGCGCCACGAAGTGGTGCGGTGCGACACACGACGGTTGCGTCCCGCGATCGCCCTGCTAGACTTCGGCTCGTGACTTTTCGCGTGAGCATTCAGGAGTGTTGTCGAGGCTGATTCGCCTCGGCTGATGTCGAGGCTGCGTATCCGCCCTCGGCCATCCACTACTCCTGGAGCTTCGCTCATGCGTTCCTCTGTTATCACCTCCGCTGTCGATTCCGCCCGCACCGGCGATGCCTCCCGGCGTCGATCGGGTCAGCTCCCGCCGGCTCGGCCGGGTAGCCGCCTGGCGGCCGACCTCGCCGAGCGTTCGGTGTCGCCCGCGCTGCCGACGCGGCTGCGCCCGGCGGATCTGCTGCGACTGACCGACGAGGGCGCCGAGGACGTCCTCGCGGGCCGGTTCGATCATCTGTTGCCGGCGGGCGGGGCCTGGCCGACCGAGAATCGTTGGGCGGTGCGAATTCTCGCCGACGAAGAGGTCGATGTCTGGCTCATCAGCTGGGTTCCGGATCGGTCGACGGAATTGCACGACCATGCCGGATCGCTCGGCGCGCTGACCGTGCTCAGTGGCGCCTTATCCGAATTCCGCTGGAACGGAACGGAATTGCGGCAGCGCACGCTGTCCGCCGGCGATCAGGCCTCGTTCCCGCTCGGCTGGGTGCACGACGTGGTGCGTGCCCCGGATCAGTTCGCCGGCGTGCCCGAACCGTCGAATCCGACGCTGTCCGTACATGCCTATTCACCACCGCTGTCCGCCATGTCCTATTACGAGGTGACCGGTCACGGGACGCTGCGGCGTACCCGCACGGTGCTCACCGATCAGCCCGAAGGCGATGTGAAATGACGCACACGCATACTCAGTCGACCGCCCGCGGCGAGCGGGCAGAGGGCGGCACCGTGCCCGCTCGCATGACGATCGACGACATGCTGGCGGCCGCGCGGAGTCGGCTGAAGCGGATGTACGCCTTCGAACTGCCCGAAGCGATCGCGCGCGGCGCCCTCCTGGTGGATATTCGGCCGCAGGCCCAGCGGGTGCAGGAGGGCACTCTGCCGGGCGCGCTGGTGATCGAACGCAATGTGCTGGAGTGGCGGCTGGATCCGTCGAGTTCGGCGCGGCTGGCCCTGGCCACCGATCACGACCGGGAATGGGTGATCGTCTGCTCCGAGGGCTACACCTCGAGCCTGGCCGCGGCCTCGTTGCAGCAACTGGGCCTGCACCGGGCCACCGATCTGGTCGGTGGCTATCAGGCGGTGAAGGCGGCGGGCCTGCTGTCGGTGGCCGCGGGCGCGCCGCATCTGGCCGGTGAGATCAACGCTCTGGTGTCGCTGTAATTGCCTGGATGAGCGGGGGTCGGGCGCACGCGAAAGGATTTCCGGCGCACGATAGGGTAGGTGGCTGTGAGCACCCCGAACAGCCCTTCGTCCGGTGGCTCCGCGGGCCGGGTTCCTGCGGGGCAATCCCGTCCTGCCGCAGCGGAAGTCGACGTTCCCGAGCAGATGCGGATTCGCCGGGAAAAGCGTGAGCGGCTGCTCGAATCGGGCGTGGAAGCCTATCCGGTGGTGGTGCCGCGCACGCACACCCTCGCCGAGATCCGCGCCGCCTACCCCGCTCTGGAGCCCGATACCGCGACCGGATTGCAGGTGGGGGTGGCCGGCCGGGTCATTTTCATGCGCAATACCGGCAAATTGTGCTTCGCCACCCTCCAGGAGGGTGACGGCACCAAACTGCAGGCCATGGTCAGTCTGAACGGCGTCGGCGCGGAGGCGCTGGCGGCCTGGAAGGCCGATGTGGATCTGGGCGATTTCGTCTTCGTGCACGGTGAGGTGATCTCCTCGCGCACCGGTGAGTTGAGCGTCATGGCGGACTCCTGGTCGATGGCGGCGAAATCGCTGCGCCCGTTGCCGGTCGCGCACAAGGAGATGAGCGAGGAGTCGCGGGTCCGGCAGCGTTATGTCGATCTGATCGTGCGGCCGGAGGCGCGGGAGATGGCCCGCACTCGGGTGAAGGCGGTGCGCGCGCTGCGAAACGCGTTGGAGCGCAGGGGTTTCCTCGAGGTCGAGACGCCGATGTTGCAGACGCTGCACGGCGGTGCGGCGGCCCGGCCGTTCGTCACCCACTCCAATGCGCTGGACATGGATCTGTATCTGCGCATCGCGCCGGAGTTGTTCCTCAAGCGCTGTGTGGTGGGTGGGATCGAGAAGGTCTTCGAGATCAACCGCAACTTCCGCAACGAAGGCGCCGACTCCACGCATTCGCCGGAGTTCGCGATGCTGGAGACTTATGAGGCCTACGGCACCTATGACGATTCCGCGCGGATGATGCGGGAATTGATCCAGGAAGTCGCGCAGGAGGTCTTCGGCACCCAGGTTGTGACGCTCGCCGACGGTACGGAATATGACCTGAGCGGTGAGTGGAACACGGTCGAGATGTATCCCTCGCTGTCCGATTCTCTCGGCGTCGAGGTAACCCCGGAAACGACGGTTCCGGAATTGCTCGCACTTGCCGACCGAGTGGGTCTGGAAATTCCCCCGGACAAGGGTTACGGCCACGGCAAACTGGTCGAGGAACTGTGGGAACACAGCTACGGCGACAAGCTGTATGCACCGACTTTCGTGCGTGACTTCCCAGTGGAGACATCTCCGTTGACGCGTCAGCATCGCAGTAAGCCGGGCGTCACCGAGAAGTGGGATCTCTACGTTCGCGGATTCGAGTTGGCCACCGGCTATTCGGAACTCGTGGATCCGGTCGTGCAGCGGGAGCGGTTCGTCGACCAGGCTCGATTGGCGGCTGCGGGTGACGACGAGGCGATGCGCCTGGACGAGGACTTCCTTGCCGCGATGGAACATGGTATGCCGCCGACAACCGGAACCGGTATGGGAATCGATCGGTTGCTGATGGCACTGACCGGGCTCGGAATCCGGGAAACCATACTCTTCCCAATTGTGCGGCCGTCCGCTCGCTGAGTACCGGGATTGAATGCCGAATCCCCCGTCTTGGAAAATGGGCATTTAGAGGTATTCTCGACTCGGGCATCGGCCTGGTATCCGGGTCGCACGATTTCGAGAGGACGTTCATCTCATGGCAAAGAAGGTCACCGTTAGCCTGATCGACGATGTCGATGGTGAGTCCATTGCGGACGAGACCATCGAGTTCGCGATCGACGGTGTTTCGTACGAGATCGACCTGTCCGCGGCAAATGCGGCGAAGCTGCGTGACGGGTTGGACGTGTGGGTCGCCAATGCCCGTCGGGTGAGCGGTCGTCGGCGCGGCAAGGCGGTGACCCCGGGTACCGGTGCTCCGAAGGGCCGAGTTTCCATGGATCGTGAACAGAGCGCGGCAATTCGAGAATGGGCCCGGCGCAAGGGCCACAAGGTTTCCGCGCGTGGCCGCATCTCGGCCGATGTCGTGGAGAGCTACCACAAGGAAGTCGGTCGCAACAACTAGTGCGGTCGAGAGGCCCGGCTGCGTTCGTGCCGCTGCCGCCCGGAGGAATCGTGCGACGTCCGGGCCGCAGCGGCATTTCGATACCGGCGACCGCCGCGGCGTGGTGATCTTGCTCGCCGCTACGTCGGCGCGGCACCATGGGGCATATGCACAACGACGTCACTGGCGGTACGAGAGTGGGGGTAGCGACGCGGTGACGGAAACTCATGAATCGTTTCTCCGTTTCATCGATCACACGGGCCGCCGGCACGAACTGGCATTGACTCCGGACCGCCAGCGCATCACCATCGGGCGGGCGCCGCAGGCGGATCTGGCCCTGCCCTGGGACGCCGAGGTATCGCGCCTGCACGCCGCCGTGGAATATCTGGGGACGCACTGGACGATCGTCGACGACGGGCTCTCCCGCAACGGCACCTTCGTCAACGGGGAGCGACTGTCCGGGCGCCGCCGCCTCGAGGCCGGCGATCGGATCCGGGTCGGCACCTCGATGCTGTCGTTCCACGATTACACCGGCGCGGTCGACGATGCGACGCGAACGTCGGTGGGTTCGGTGCCGAGCCCGCGATCGCTCACCGAGACCCAGCGTGCGGTGCTGATCGCGCTGTGCCGTCCCTATCGCGGCAATACCGAATTCGCCACCCCGGCCTCCAACCAACAGATCGCGGACGAACTGTATCTGAGCGTGGACGCGATCAAAACCCATCTGCGCGCGCTGTTTTCGAAGTTCGGCGTGGAGGATCTGCCGCAGAATCAGAAGCGCGTGCGGCTGGCGGCACTGGCGATTCAGAACGGAATCATCTCCCACCGCGAGCTCTGACCACGGCGGCGTCACCAGCTATGTAACCGATGGTTCCGGTTACTCGTCGGTATCGCCCCGGTTCGGTCCCGGCCCGGCTAGCGTGTCGAAACACGTTCTAGTTTGGGAGGGATCCGCGATGCCATCTCGTACGCCGCGCGCTGCCGGCCGGATACGCCGGTTCTCCGGTTCGATGCTGGTGCTGGCGGTGCTGGGCGCGCTGTGGGTGACCGCCGCCGGCGCCGCTCGGGCCGAATATCCGGTGGATTACAACTTCTTCGCGGGCATTCCGTACGAGTTGCGAAATCCGGGCGGATCGCTGCCCGGCGCGAACGACTGGTCCTGCCGGCCGAGTGCCGCGCATCCCCGGCCGGTCGTGCTGGTGCACGGCACCGGCGGTGGCGCGCAGACCAACTGGGGCGTCTACGCGCCGCTGCTGGCCAACGAGGGGTATTGCGTCTATTCGCTGACCTACGGCGCCTACGACCTGCCCTGGCCGCTGTCGGCGATCGGCGGGATGGGACCGATCGAGAACAGCGCGGCGCAGCTCGCCGCGTTCGTGGACCGGGTCCGCGCCGCCACCGGTGCCGCGCAGGTCGATCTGATCGCGCATTCGCAGGGCAATATCGTCGGCAACTACTTCGTCAAACGACTGGGTGGTTCCGATCGGGTCGACAAGTTCGTGGCGATCGCGGCACCGTGGCTGGGCACCTTCGGCCCGGTAATCGATCCGGCCCGCGATTTCGCGCGGCGGCTGGGTGCCGGACCGGCCTTCGACGCCACGCTCGGGGTGACCCCCTGTGCCGCCTGCGCCCAGATGACGGGCAGCTCGGACCTGATCACCTCGTTGAATGCCGACGGCGTTTACGACCCGCACGTCACCTACACCAATATCGAGACCCGCTACGACGAGCTGGTGGTGCCCTACACCGTGGCACTGGTTCCCGGGCCGAAGACGACGAATATCGTGGTCCAGGACGGCTGCGCGGCCGATTATTCGGAGCACGCGGGTATCGCGGGCAGCGATCGGGCGGCCGCGTTCGCCCTCAACGCCCTGGATCCGGCCCATCCGCGCGAGGCTCCTTGCCACTTCATCCCGCCCTTCACCGGATAGCCGGACCGTCCGGCGCTGTTCGCTGTGGGCGTAGCTGCTGGGGAAACGTTCCGGGGAGGGGTCACGTTATGACTGAATGAGTCGAGTTGTCGCCGGTTCGCAATAGGGTGGACGGACGACGGCCGTGACCCCCGGCAACTAGAGTGGAGTCGGGGGATGCAACCCCAGGGCTTCATGGCAGGCTGGCGCCACGGGTGTGAAGCACGAAGCACAGCAGCGCCGGATGCCGTAGATAGCGGAGCAGGAAGTGAGGGAGCGATGTTCGAGAGGTTCACCGACCGCGCGCGGCGGGTCGTTGTCCTGGCCCAAGAAGAGGCTCGGATGCTCAACCACAACTACATCGGCACCGAGCACATCCTGCTGGGCCTGATCCATGAGGGTGAGGGTGTCGCGGCGAAGTCCCTGGAGTCGCTGGGAATTTCGCTCGAGGGTGTGCGCAGCCAGGTGGAGGAGATCATCGGGCAGGGCCAGCAGGCGCCGTCCGGCCACATCCCCTTCACCCCCCGGGCCAAGAAGGTGCTGGAGCTGAGTTTGCGCGAGGCGCTGCAGCTCGGCCACAACTACATCGGCACCGAGCACATTCTGCTCGGCCTGATTCGTGAGGGCGAAGGCGTCGCGGCCCAGGTCCTGGTGAAGCTGGGCGCCGACCTCAACCGGGTGCGGCAGCAGGTCATCCAGCTGCTGTCCGGCTACCAGGGCGGTAAGGAGGCGGTGGAGTCCGGTGCTCGTGGCGAGTCCGGGACCCCGTCCACCTCGCTGGTCCTCGACCAGTTCGGCCGCAATCTGACCCAGGCCGCACTCGAAGGCAAGCTCGACCCCGTCATCGGCCGCTCGAAGGAGATCGAGCGCGTGATGCAGGTGCTGAGCCGCCGCACCAAGAACAACCCGGTCCTGATCGGTGAGCCCGGCGTCGGTAAGACCGCCGTCGTCGAGGGTCTCGCTCAGGCCATCGTCAACGGCGAGGTGCCGGAGACGCTGAAGGACAAGCAGCTCTACACCCTCGACCTGGGTTCCCTGGTCGCGGGCAGCCGCTACCGCGGTGATTTCGAGGAGCGCCTGAAGAAGGTGCTCAAGGAGATCAACACCCGCGGCGACATCATCCTGTTCATCGACGAGCTGCACACGCTCGTGGGTGCGGGTGCCGCCGAGGGCGCGATCGACGCGGCGTCCATCCTGAAGCCGAAGCTGGCCCGCGGTGAGCTGCAGACCATCGGTGCCACCACCCTCGACGAGTACCGCAAGTACATCGAGAAGGACGCCGCCCTGGAGCGCCGGTTCCAGCCGGTCCAGGTGGGCGAGCCGACGGTCGAGCACACCATCAACATCCTGAAGGGTCTGCGCGACCGCTACGAGGCGCACCACCGGGTGTCCATCACCGACGGTGCGCTGGTGGCCGCGGCTACGCTGGCCGACCGGTACATCAACGACCGGTTCCTGCCGGACAAGGCGATCGACCTGATCGACGAGGCGGGCGCGCGGATGCGCATCCGCCGGATGACCGCTCCGCCGGACCTGCGCGAATTCGACGACAAGATCGCCGATGCCCGCCGGGAGAAGGAAAGCGCCATCGACGCGCAGGACTTCGAGAAGGCCGCACGGCTGCGCGACAAGGAGAAGCAGCTCGTCGCCAAGCGCGCCGAGCGGGAGAAGCAGTGGCGTTCCGGTGATCTGGACGTCGTGGCCGAGGTCGACGACGAGCAGATCGCGGAGGTGCTGGCCAACTGGACCGGTATCCCGGTGTTCAAGCTCACCGAGGAGGAGACCACCCGTCTGCTCCGCATGGAGGACGAGCTGCACAAGCGGATCATCGGCCAGGAGGACGCGGTCAAGGCCGTGTCGAAGGCGATCCGCCGTACTCGTGCCGGCCTGAAGGATCCGAAGCGTCCGTCCGGTTCGTTCATCTTCGCCGGTCCGTCCGGTGTCGGTAAGACCGAGCTGTCCAAGGCGCTGGCGAACTTCCTGTTCGGCGACGACGACGCGCTCATCCAGATCGACATGGGCGAGTTCCACGACCGCTTCACCGCCTCGCGGCTGTTCGGTGCCCCTCCGGGCTACGTCGGCTACGAGGAGGGCGGCCAGCTCACCGAGAAGGTGCGCCGCAAGCCGTTCTCGGTCGTGCTGTTCGACGAGATCGAGAAGGCCCACCAGGAGATCTACAACACCCTGTTGCAGGTGCTGGAGGACGGTCGCCTAACCGACGGCCAGGGCCGGACCGTGGACTTCAAGAACACGGTGCTGATCTTCACCTCGAACCTCGGCACCTCGGACATCTCGAAGGCCGTGGGTCTGGGCTTCTCGCAGTCCAACGCCGAGGGCTCGAACTACGAGCGGATGAAGCTCAAGGTCAACGACGAGCTGAAGAAGCACTTCCGTCCGGAGTTCCTCAACCGTATCGACGACGTCATCGTCTTCCACCAGCTCACCAACGAGCAGATCGTGGAGATGGTGGATCTGATGATCAACCGTGTCGCGACGCAGCTGCGGAACAAGGATATGGAGATCGAGCTCACCGAGAAGGCCAAGAACCTGCTCGCCAAGCGCGGTTTCGACCCGGTGCTGGGCGCTCGCCCGCTGCGCCGGACCATCCAGCGCGAGATCGAGGACCAGCTCTCGGAGAAGATCCTGTTCGGCGAACTCGGCCCCGGCCAGATCGTCGAGGTCGACGTCGAGAACTGGGACGGCGAAGGTACCGGCGAGGACGCCAAGTTCACCTTCTCCGGTAAGGCCAAGCCCGCCAAGGCGGAAGCGGAACCGGTCGCGGCTCTGGCCGGCGCCGGGGAGGCGGCCACCGAGGCCTCGGGCGAGTAAGTAGTCCGTACCCGACGACGAGCGCCGGCCACCCTACGCGGGTGGCCGGCGCTCGCGTCTGTGTGGAGGTCGATCGCCGGACCCGCAAAATTGAGTGGCGGCCCGGCCGGCGCGTGGTGCAACCTGGCGAGGTTCGCGAGAGGAATGAGGGCCGGGTGCTGACCGATGCCGAAGTGGAGAACTTCATCGCCACGGGTTTCGTGCGCATCGCGGGGGCGTTCTCCGAGTCCACGGCGGCCGAGGCGCGGAAGATCCTGTGGGCGGCAACCGGGTGCGACCCACACGACACCGAGACCTGGACGCAGCCGGTGATCCGGCTGCCCGGCTTCGCGGACCCGCCGTTCGCCCGAGCCGCGCGGAGCCCGCTGCTGACAGAGGCATGTGACCAGCTGGTCGGGCCCGGGCGGCGGGTGCCGCGTCAGGGCTTGGGCACACCTTCCCGATTCGCTTTCCCAGCGCGCAGCCACCCGGCGACGACGGCTGGCATATCGACGCGAGCTTTCCCGGTGACGACCCGGCGGATTTCCTGCGGTGGCGGATCAACGTGCGGTCGACGGGACGAGGGCTGCTGATGCTGTTCCTGTTTTCCGACGTCGGCCCCGACGACGCGCCGACCCGGATCCGGGTGGGCTCCCATCTGCGGATGGCGAAGGTGCTGGAACCGTACGGTGCGGCCGGGGTCGCGATGATCGATCTGGTGCCGGACTTCGCCGCCACCACGGACCTTCCGGAAGTGGCGGCGACCGGCCGCGCCGGGGACGTCTACCTGTGCCACCCGTTCCTGGTCCACGCCGCGCAACCCCACCGGGGCAGGCACCCGAAATTCATGGCGCAGCCGCCGCTGGAACTGCGCACGGAACTGGAACTCGACCGGTCCGACGGCAAGTATCTGCCGGTCGAAGCCGCTATCCGGCGCGGGCTGGCCGGATAGCGACGGCGGTGCTTCGACGGCAGGGCTTCGACGGCGGGCTCAGCGGAAACGCTCGAGGACCGGGGCGAAGGCCGCGGCGAGCTCGCCGGGCACGATCAGCTCGTCGATGCCGTATCGGTCGTGGCGTTCGCGCAGAATTTCGGCGGCCCGATCGGGATCGCCCGGAAGCAGACCGAAGGCTCCGGCCTCGCGAAGTTGCCCGGCGTTCAGCCCTTGATTCGCCGGTCCCCAGCCAGGGAGTCGATCGCCGATGCCGACCAGTTGGGTGGTGAAGGCAATCGGTCGGTCGGTGTGCTCACGGACGACGGAGACCAACTGCCCGACCTCGCGTTCGGTGGCCTGGGGCCGGGTGGCGGTCAGCACACGGTCCGCGAATTCAGCTGCGGCGATGAGCATTCGGGGCCCGGCGGCGGCGACGACGATCGGCGGCACCGGATCGACAGCGGCCCGCACGGCGGCGACGGTCTCGGCCAGCTGGGCGCGGCGCCGGGCGGCCGTTTCCCAGGGCCGCCCCAGCGCCTCGGCCTCGGCTCGGGCGGCCGGCCGGCCGGTGCCCAGACCCAGTTCGAACCGGCCGTCGGAAAGTAGTTGCAACGCAGCGGTTTCCCGCACGACCGTGGCCGCGGTGCGGAGCGGAACCGCGAGCACGTTGGGCCGCAGCCGCAGCGTCGTCGTCACCGCGGCGGCCGCGGCCAGGGCCGGGAAGGGTGACGTGGTGGCGAGCGTGTCCGGGAGGAGCAGGGTGTGATAACCCTGCCGCTCCGCGGCGCGCGCGGCCTCGACCCAACGGCTGCCGGACTGGGGAACGAGCATGGTTCCGAAGCGAATCGTCATGGGATCTCCGATCTGGAAGGGGTGCGACCGTGCCTACGATTCGGTGCGCCGCCGCCGGGTCCGGCGCAGTACGTCCAGCCGGTTCAGATAGTCCTGCTCGCTGATCTCGCCGCGTGCGAAGGCCGCACGCAACGTCGCGACTCCGGGGTCACGGAATCCACCGCGCCGTGCCACCAGCACGACCGCGGTGGCGACGAGAAGCCAGAAGACGACGGGGAAGATCCAGAAGAACGGCCATGGATGCCAGCCGTAGCCGTGATGATCGGCGAGGTATGTCGTGGCGAGGTAAGTAGTCATGTCCTCAGCGTCCCGCGGTCGCAACGTCGGGGCATCGGCTGCGAGGCCATGATCGCCGTACGTCGCGGTGCGTAGGCGAGCCCGGCGCCGCGGCGACCGTTCACTGCCAGCCGGGCCGGACCAGTCCCGATTCGTAGGCCATCACGACCAGTTGTGTGCGGTCACGGGCGTTGAGTTTCAACAGGATTCGGCTCACGTGGGTGCGTGCGGTAGCGGGGCTCATGAACAGTCGTCGGCCGATCTCGGCGTTCGTCAGGCCCTCGGCGACCAGCGTCATCACCTCGCGCTCGCGGTCGGTGAGTTCGGTCAGGGCCGCCGCGGGTGCCGGTTTGGCACGTGTTGCGAATTCGGCGACCAGGCGACGAGTCACGCTGGGCGACAAGAGCGCATCGCCCGCGGCCACTACTCGGACCGCCTTCACCAGGTCGGCGGGTTCGGTGTGTTTGACCAGGAAACCCGTTGCCCCCGAGCGCATCGCCTCGAAGACGTATTCGTCGAGTTCGAAGGTGGTCAGCACCACGACCTTGACATCGGAGAGACCGGGATCGGTGGCGATCTCGCGGGTAGCGGCCAAACCGTCCAGGACCGGCATCCGGATGTCCATGAGCACCACGTCCGGACGCAGTTCCCGGGTCATCCGCAGGGCCTGTTCGCCGTTGTCGGCCTCGCCGACGACTTCGATCCCGTCCTGAGCGGCCAGCAGCGCGGCGAAGCCGGCGCGGACCAGAGCCTGGTCGTCGGCGACCAGCACGCGGATCACGTTCACGAAACCTCCCGCGGGTAGGTGTAATCGATCGAGGTGGGGCGAACCCGAGTCCGGATGGTGGTGGGCATGGCCGCTCCGTTCATTGCCGTGGCGAGGGGTCGGCGCGGTGCCGGGCCGCGGGATCCGGATCGCGGTGATCGTCGGACAGTCCATCCGTCGCCGCCGAACTCGCGCCGCCATCGGCGAGGCCGCGGAGGCCGGCATCATCGGCGGGATCTTCCGGCCGGGCAGGGGTACCCGACGGAACCGGCAGGCGGGCCCGCACCCGGAATCCGCCGTCCGGCCGGCGCCCCGCCGAAAGCTCGCCGCCCACGGCGTGCGCGCGCTCGATCATGCCCGGAATCCCGTTTCCACCGCCGCTTGTGGACGAGTGTGGAGAATTCGCGGCTGCCCCGTTGTCCACAGTTATGCACAACTCGTCCGGTGAATAATCCACAGCGACAGTCGCTTCCGTGCCGGGGGCATGCCGGAGCACATTGGTCAGCGATTCCTGCACGATGCGTGCCGCCGCCACCTCGATCACCACCGGCAGCCGGCGCTGCGTCCCGGAAACCCGGGTGTGTACCACCGTCCCGGCCGCGCGGGTCGGAGCCAGCAATGATTCCAGATCGCCGATTCCGACCGCCGGACTGATCGGCGCCGCAACATTTTCCGCACCGGCGCGAATCGAGCGCAGCAGACTGTGCACGTCCTCGAGTGCGTCCCGGCTGACCTCCTTGATCGCTGCGAGCGCGGTGGAGGCCTGCTCGGGTTTGCGATCGAGCAGTTCCAGCGCCACCGAGGACTGCACGTTGATCAACGACAGGCTGTGCGCGAGCACATCGTGGAGTTCGCGCGCGATGGCGAGTCGTTCGCGGGTCGCGCGCTGTTCGCGTTCGGCCAGTTCGCGAGCGCGTTCGGCCTCCTGGTTGCGACGCGCGGCCTCCGCACGCTGGTGCCGCGCGATCAGCACCGCACGTCGTTGCCGGATGCCCTCGGCGATGGCGATCAGCACCATCAGCCAGGCCAGAATGCCGATTGCGGGCCAACCGCCGGCGCCGTGTCCGCGCATCGCCGGTACCGGCCACACCATCAGCAGGTATCCCAGCGGCACCAGCGGATAGGTGTACCAGCGGGAACCGGACGACGCCGCGGTGAGGAACGCGATCACCAGCGAGACGAAGATCGGTCCGTAACCGTAGCCGGCCAGCAGATAGGTGGCGGTGACGGCGAGCACGCCGAGCAGGACGGTATGCGGCAGGCGGCGACGCAGCAGCAGAAGTACCGGGCCGGCGACCAGCAGGGCGTAGCCGAGCCCGTCCAGGGGCCGCAGCCCGGACTGATGCATATTGGCGGCGTGGCCGCCGACGAGCTGGACCGCG
Organism: Nocardia veterana NBRC 100344; assembly: GCF_000308855.1. Classification (GTDB taxonomy): domain Bacteria; phylum Actinomycetota; class Actinomycetes; order Mycobacteriales; family Mycobacteriaceae; genus Nocardia; species Nocardia veterana. The sequence continues at coordinate 52,118 of NZ_BAGM01000008.1, forward strand.
GCCACGACCAGGCTCAGCGCCACCTCCCGGGTCAGAGTCCGCCTCGTCGATTCCACTGCTCGAACGTAACCCCGCGACGCCGCGTACGGTCGGTGCGCACGGCGAATTACGTCCGGATACGTACCCCCGGCCGGGCCCGCCGACGGATGTGCCACCGCCGGTGGGAGCGGATGGTCGAGATATGAACAGATCGAATTCCGGCGATCGCCGCGACCTCCCCGTACCGGGTGGGCACTCGGAGGCCGTCGGCTCCGACCCGGACCGCGTGGTTCGGCCCGCTGCCCAGGCGCGGGCGAACGACGTCGTCGTCACCCGGGCACTCACCAAGAGATACGGTGACCATACGGCCGTCGATGCGGTATCCATGGCCGTGCGCCGCGGCGAAATCTACGGCTTCCTCGGGCCCAACGGCGCGGGAAAGACCACGACGCTACGGATGCTGGTCGGCCTGATCACCCCGACCTCCGGGTCCGCGTCGGTCCTGGACCGCCGGCCGGGGGACCGAGAGGCGTTGCGCCGGACCGGCGTGCTGATCGAAGGCCCCGGTTTCCATCCCTACCTGTCCGGCCGCGACAACCTCCGGGTGCTGGCCCGCTACCGGCACGCCGGTTCCCCGCGTCGTCATCGGTTCGCGGAGGTCGACGAGGTGTTGGGCCGGGTCGGCCTGGCCGACCGGGCCGACGACCGATTCCGTACCTACTCGCTCGGCATGAAGCAGCGTCTCGGCGTGGGTGCGGCGTTACTCGGAAATCCCGATCTGCTCGTGCTGGACGAGCCGACCAACGGACTGGATCCGGCGGGGATGGCCGAGATGCGGGAGCTCGTCATCGGATTGGCGGCAGAGGGGCATACGGTCCTGCTCTCTTCCCATCTGCTCGGTGAAGTACAGGAGATCTGTGACCGGGTCGGCGTCATCGCGGGCGGGAAATTGCTCACCGAGGCCACGGTGAGTGAATTGCGCGGGGCGGCAAGCCTTCTGGTGCGGGCCGAACCGCTGGCGGCGGCCTATCCGGCGGTGCGCCGGGTGGTCGGCGAACATCGCGCGTTACTGACCGCCACCGGCATCAGAGTGGATGCCGGTAGGGCAATGGCGCCCGAGGTGGCGCGCGCGGTGGTCGCGTCCGGCGCGGATCTGCTGGAACTGCGGACGGACGAAAAGTCGCTGGAGGAAGTGTTTTTCGAGATGACGAAACAGGAGGTGCCGGCATGAGCGCGAGGTCCCGAGCCGGCAGTGCGGGCAACGACGGCGAGGCCGCGAATGCCGCCCGGCGCTATCGCATGCGGATGGGCGATGTTTTCGCCTGCGCCCGAGCCGAATTCGCCCGGTTGCGGAAATGGCCGGCGTTCTGGGTCGTGCTCGGCACCTGGATTGTGCTGAATCTCGTCTTCGCCTACCTGTTCAACTATCTGGCGTACACCTCGGGAACGGGATCCCGGATGTCGAACGGGCAGCCCCGGGAGGTGCTGTTACAGCTGATGCTGCCCGCGGCCGTGCCCGAGGTGTTCACCCAGGGCATGGCGATGTTCGGCGGTGCGCTGATGCTCGTCCTGGGCGCCCTGGTGGTGGGCAGTGGATACGGTTGGGGTAGTTGGAAAACCGCCTTCACGCAGGGGCCCGCCCGGGGCGCGGTGGTCGGTGGCACCGTGCTGGCGCTGGCCGTCGTGGTGGTGGGCCTGGTCGGCACCGCATTCGTCGTGGATACCGGTGTGGCCGCGGCGATCGGTGCGGTCGAACATCAGGAGCTCACGCTGCCCACCGCCGCACATGCCCGCACCGGACTGATCACCGGCGTCGCGATCCTCGGCATGTGGACCCTGGGTGGTGCGCTCATCGCGGCGATCGCCCGCGGTCCGGCGCTGGCGGTCGGGCTGGGGCTGGTCTGGGTGCTGGTGGTGGAGAACCTGCTGCGCGGCGTCGCGTCGATCTTCGCGCCGATCCGGGCGATCACCGACCATCTGCCGGGGACCGCGGCGGGTTCGGCGGCCGGGGCCATGCGCAGCGTCGGCGGTGCGGCGACGCCGGGCGTGCTGGATGTCCTGTCGCGGCCGGCTTCCTTCCTGGTGCTGGCGGTGTACATCGCGATATTCGCCTGCGGCACAATTGTTTTGATGATTCGCCGCGATATGGCCTAGGTGCCGGCGAGCGTGCGATCCGGTTCCGGCAACGTCCCGCCGGAACCGCGCCGCGCCCGACAACGGTGAGTCGAGCCGCTGTGGCGAGTAGGTTCGATCGCGACGGCTCGTACTCACTCGATGAAAGGACAGCGATGCCCACACGTAGCGCGCGTACCGCCTGGACCGGCGGCCTGCAGGACGGATCCGGACAGGTCGAGCTGGCCAGCTCCGGCGTCGGCAAGTTCGACGTCTCGTTCCCCAAGCGCACCGCCGATTCCGCCGAGGGCACCACGAGCCCGGAGGAACTGATCGCGGCCGCACATTCCTCCTGCTACGCGATGGCACTGTCCGGTCAGATCGGCGCCGCCGGCGGCAGCATCCAGAGCCTGGACGTGAACGCGGACGTGACACTCGGCCCGGACCCCGCGGGTGGTTTCCGGATCTCGACGATCAAGCTGACCGTGCGCGCCCGCGTCTCCGGTATCGACGCCGCGGCCTTCGAGCAGGCCGCCCAGAACGCCAAGGCCGGCTGCCCGGTCAGCAAGGCCCTCGCCGGTGTCGAGACGATCGAACTCGACGCCGCGCTCGAAGGCTGAGCTCACCCGTCGACGCGGACGGAAGTAGTCGCGGGCAGCGGCCGGCGAACACGGCCGGGAGCGATCAGCGCCGCGGCCACGTGTGCGGTGCGCAGCAGTGCCACCGCCGTGGCCGCGTTGTCGCCCGGTGACCGGTGCGACCACCGGGCGAGGGCGAGGTTTACTGTGCCGCTTTCCCCGCGACGTCGAGGACGACCTCGAATTCCAGCAGTGACGCTCCGGTGGCCACCGGCCGGCGAGCCTCGCCGGCGTGCGCCTCCTTGGCCGGCCCGTCCCGCCAGGCCGCGAAGGATTCCTCCGAATCCCACTGCGTCACAACGAAGTACCGGTTGTCTCCGGCGACCGGCCGCAGCAACTGGAAGCCGAGGAAACCCGGCGAATTCTCCACGGCGTGCGCACGGTGCGCGAAGCGCTTCTCGAGTTCGGGTCCGGCTCCCTCGGGAACCTCGATCGCATTGATCTTCACAACAGCCATGAGCACAGGCTAGCCCGGCCGTCCGGCACGTATCGTCGGTGCCGATGTTGTACGACGAGGGCGGCACCGGGATGCCGATTCTGCTGTTGCACGGACTGATGGGCAGTGCGCGCACCTGGGCAAACCAGGTGCCGTGGCTGCGCGAGTTCGGGCATGTGTACACCTTCGACGCCGCAGGGCACGGCCGGCCCGCGCCGCCGGAGCTCACCACCGAGGCGTTCGTCGACGATCTCGCCGCGGCGACCGCGGCGATTCCGGAGCCGATGGTGGTGATCGGCCATTCGATGGGCGGACTGCACGGGTGGATGTTCGCCGCGGCTCATCCTGCTCGGGTGCGGGCCCTGGTGGTCGAGGATATGGCCCCGGATTTCCGCGGCCGCACCGCACAGCACTGGGCGGAGATGATCGAGGCCTGGCCGCAGCCGTTCCCGGACGCCGAGGCGGTGCTGGACTATTTCGGCCCGGTCGCCGGGCGCTACTTCCTCGCATCCTTCGCCCACGGCCGCGACGGATACCGCTTGCACGGTTCGGTCGCGACCTTCCGCGACATCTCCGAGGAGTGGGGAACCCGCGATTTCTGGGCCGAATGGACCGCGCTGCGAGTCCCGGCCCTCGTACTCGAGGGCGAATACACGATCACCCCGCCGGGCCAGATGCGGGAGATGGCGGCGGTGCGGCCGGGAGTGCGGCATGTGTTGGTCGGCGCTGCCGGCCACCTGATCCACGACGATCAGCCGGCGGTATATCGGGCCGAAGTCGAGCGGTTTCTGCAGGAAATAACCTAGTGATCGGCCGATGGCCGGAGCGCGGCGAGCCGGCGGCGGGCCGCTGTGGCGAGGAGTTTCGTTCGCTGATGGCAGTCGCCTTCAGTCTGCGCCCGAGCCGACGTATGCTCTTCTCCAGTCCCGACGACAAGGTGAAGCATGATTAACTTCTCGATTCCCGCCGAGCTCGCCGCCGAACGCGACCGCATCCGCCGGTTCGTCATCGACAAGATCGTCCCGTTCGAGCGCGACCCCCGGCTGACCGCCCACGGGCCGAACGACGAACTGCGGCAGGAATTGGTCGAACTGGCGCGCGCCGAGAAGCTGCTCACCATCCAGGCGCCCGAGGAACTCGGCGGCCGCGGGCTGACCCACGTCGAACAGGCCGTGCTGTACGAGGCGGCCGGATGGTCCACCCTGGGCCCGGTCGCGATGAACTGCGCCGCGCCCGACGAGGGCAATATGTTCCTGCTCTCCAAGGTCGCGAACCCGGAGCAGGTGGACCGCTACCTGATGCCGGTGATCACCGGACAGCAGCGCTCGGTCTTCGCGATGACCGAACCCGGGGGCGCCGGATCCGATCCCGGCCAGCTCGCCACCACCGCCACCTTCGACGGCGAGAATTTCACCGTCAACGGCCGCAAATGGCTGATCACCGGGGCCGACGGCGCCAGGACGTGGATCATCATGGCGAACCTGGCGGCCAACGATCACCTGCCCGCGGGGCCCACCCTGTTCCTCACCGAGGGCGACACCCCCGGCATCGTCATCGAACGCACGATGAACACCATGGACCGCAACTACGTCGGCGGGCACGGCGTGGTGTCCTTCGAGAATCTGGTGCTGCCCAAGGAGGCGTTGCTCGGCGAGAGCGGTCAGGCGCTGCGCTACGCCCAACTCCGGCTGGCTCCCGCCCGCCTCACGCACTGCATGCGCTGGCTCGGCGCCGCCGAACGCGCCCAGAGCATCGCCGTCGAACACGCCAAGACCCGCACGGCCTTCGGCAAGCCGATCGGTGAACACGAGGGCGTGTCGTTCATGCTGGCCGACAACGAGATCGCGCTGCACCAGTGTCGCTTGACGATCTGGCACGCCTGCTGGCTGATGGACCAGGGCCACAAGGCCCGGCACGAGAGCTCGATGGCGAAATCCTATGTCTCCGAGGAGCTTTTCAAGGTCGCCGACCGCTGTGTCCAGGTCCTCGGCGGCATCGGCATCAGCGACGAAACGGTGGTCGAGATGATCTTCCGCGATATGCGCGCCTTCCGCCTCTACGACGGCCCCACCGAGGTCCACAAATACGCCATCGGCCGCCGGATACTGCGGTAATTTCGGCCTCCGCTTCGCTCCGGCGGGGGTCTCGGCCCCTGAGCCTCGATTTTTCACTCCTCCGAAATCGAGGCGGGCCGAGACCCACCATGGTGAACGGCTCGCAGCACTGCGCTTCCGATGCACCGAACTCCGCTTGTGGTGATTACGGACCAGTAAGGTGGGGCGGGAAAGATCGCCCAAACCTAGGATTGTGTCGCATGAGTTCGGAACTGCAGGTCGATGTGTCCGCCGGTGTCGCCGTACTCACGCTCAATCGCCCCGCGCAGCAGAACGCGATGACGCCCGCGATGGCGGCGGAACTCGGGACGGCCCTGCGCCGCTGCGACGCCGAGGACGCGATTCGCGCGGTGGTGATCACCGGGACTCCACCGGCCTTCTGCGCCGGCGCGGATCTGTCCGCTCGGGTGGGGGACGTCAGCGGAACCATCGATCCGCCGCCCTGGCAGGTCCGCAAGCCGGTGATCGCCGCCGTGAACGGCCATGCCGTGGGTATCGGGCTGGCGCTGGCACTGCAGTGCGATCTGCGCTACATGGCGACCGACGCCGTCTACGGCCTGAACCAGGTGCGTCGCGGTGCGATGGCCGACGGTTACGCCCATTGGACGCTGCCGCGGCTGGTCGGCATGGCCAATGCGGCCGACATCATGTTGACCGGCCGGACCTTCGACGGCGAGGAGGCTCGGCAGATGGGGGTGGCCAACAGCAGCCTGCCGGCGGGGGAGGTGCTGCCGACGGCATTGGCGGTGGCGCACGACCTCGCCGCGGGTTCCGCCCCGCTACCGACCGCCCTGACCAAGCGGCTGCTGTGGGAGGGTCTGGGGATGAGCCCGGAGGCGGTCGGTGAATTGGAGTCCGAGCTGCACGGGTACGTCGGCCAGAGCGCCGACGCCAAGGAGGGGATGGCCGCGTTCCGGGATCGGCGCCAACCGCAGTGGAAGGGCAGCATCAGTGCCGAATGGCCGGCGGGGGAGTTGGCGCCGCCGGCGCGACCCGGTCTCGACGCCGGTTCCGACGAGAGCTAGTCCCCGCCGATCAGCATCAGCAGGAAGACGCAGGCGGTCACCACCATCATGACGGTGCCGATGATGCCGACCACATAGCCCACCAGCACCTGTGATCGGCCGCCGATCGTACCGCCGGACCATTCGATCTGGTCGAGCGCGCGCTTGCCCATCACCCAGGCCACCGGACCCAGTGCGCCACAACAGAAAAGGCTGAGGACGCCGAGGATGAGCACCGTCGTCGCGTGCGGATGCTCCACCGGATTACCGGTGGGCGGCTCCGGCAGTGAGCCCCAGTACTCGGGTTGGTTCATGGCCACCACCCGATTTTAGGGTGGAAGCGGCCCGAAAGTGCGCTGCCGCGGTAGTTTCGGGCGCGCCGACGCTCGCTAACGCCGCTGCCGGGCGATATCGGCGAGAACCACGCCGGCGGCGACGGAGGCGTTGAGCGATTCCACCGGACCGGCCATCGGGATGCTCAGGATGCTGTCGCAGGTCTCGCGCACCAGGCGGGACAGGCCTTTACCCTCGGAACCGACCACCACGACGGTCGGTGTGGTGCCGTCGAATTCGTCGAGAACGGTGTCACCGCCGGCATCGAGACCGACCACCTGCAGCCCGGCCTTGGCCCAATCCTTCAGTGTGCGAGTGAGATTGGTCGCGCGCGCGACGGGCAACCGGGCCGCGGCGCCGGCACTGGTGCGCCAGGCGACCGCGGTGACGCTGGCGCTGCGGCGCTGCGGGATCACCACGCCGTGGCCACCGAAGGCGGCCACCGAGCGAATCACCGCACCCAGGTTGCGCGGGTCGGAGATGTTGTCCAGCGCCACCAGCAGCGGCGCGGTTCCGGACGCGCGGGCGGCGTCGAGCAGATCGTCGGGGTGGACGTACCGGTAGGGCGGCACCTGCAGCGCCATCCCCTGATGTAAACCGTTGGTGCTCATCCGATCCAGGTCGGTGCGCGACACCTCGAGGATGGAGATTCCGGCGTCGGCGGCGCGCTGCACCGCCTCGGTCAGGCGGTCGTCGTTCTCGGTACCGAGCGCGACGTACAGTGCGGTGGCCGGCACCTCGGCCCGCAGACACTCCACGACCGGGTTGCGGCCGAGCACCAACTCGGGTCCGTCGTCACTCTTGCGAGCGGCCGGTCGGCCGCGAGTGGCGCCCTGGGCCTTGGCCGCTTTCGCCGCTGCCGCAGCGCGTTTGGCCGCCGGATGGTTCTTGCGCATGGTCGCGGGCGGGGTGGCGCCACGACCCTCGAGTCCGCGTCGGCGCTTACCGCCACTGCCGACCACGGCGCCCTTCTTGGTGCCGCTCTTGCGAATTGCGCCGCGGCGCTGTGAATTCCCTGCCATCAGTCTGCCTTTCGTGTGGGTCGCGACACCCGCACCCGATCAGCAGGCTTCGCTCGGTGGATCATTTGGCCAGTGACCAATCGGAGCCGTCGGGCGTGTCCACGACTTCGATTCCGGCCGCGCCGAGGCGGTCGCGCACGGCGTCGGCGGTGGCCCAGTCCTTGGCGCTGCGGGCCTGCTGGCGGCGCTCGAGTTCGGCGCGCACCAGCACGTCGAGCGCCGATTCGGCGGCCGAGGTGTCCTTCGGACCGGCCCAGTGCGCATCCAGCGGATCGACGCCCAGCACGCCGAGCATGGCCCGGACCTGTCCGGCCGCCTCCCGCGCCGACTCACCGGCGCCCGCCTCGAGCGCGCGATTACCTTCGTGGACGACGCGGTGAATTTCGGCCAGCGCCTTCGGAATTGCGAGATTGTCGTCGAGCGCCTCGGCGAACGCGTCGGTCCATTTACCGATCGCGACCTCACCGACCCGCTCGACGGTGCGCTGGACGAAGGCCTCGAGCCGCTGATAGGTCTGCGCGGCATCCCGCAGCGCCTGCTCGGAATATTCGAGCATGGACGCGTAATGCGCACTACCCAGATAGAACCGCAATTCCACGGCCCGCACCTGGGTGAGAATATTCGGCACGGAGAGGGTGTTGCCGAGCGATTTCGACATCTTCTCCCCGCCGAGCGTCACCCAGCCGTTGTGCAGCCAATATTGCGCGAATCCGTCACCGGCGGCCCGGGATTGGGCGATTTCGTTCTCGTGGTGCGGGAAAACCAGATCCATACCGCCGCAATGGATATCGAATTCCGGTCCGAGATAGAACTCGGCCATCGCGGAGCATTCCAGATGCCAGCCCGGTCGCCCCGGCCCCCACGGCGACGGCCAGGTCGGCTCGCCCGGTTTGGCGGCCTTCCACAGGGTGAAATCGCGCGGGTCGCGTTTGCCCTCGCCGGCGCTCTCGCCCTGCTGCACATCCTCGAGTTTGTGTCCGGACAGCGCGCCGTAGGCGGGGAAGCTGCGCACGTCGAAATACACATTGCCGCTGGACGCGTAGGCGTGCCCGCGGTCGATGAGCCGCTGCATCAGGTCGATCATCTGAGTGATGTGTCCGGTGGCGCGCGGCTCCACCGAGGGCGGCAGCACACCGAGCGCCTCGTAGGCCCGGTCGAAGGCGCGCTCGTGGGTGGCGGCCCATTCCCACCAGGGCCGGCCTGCGGCGGCGGCCTTGTTCAGGATCTTGTCGTCGATATCGGTGACATTTCGCACGAAGGCCACGTCGTAGCCGTTCGCGGTGAGCCAACGGCGCAGAACGTCGAATGCGACGCCGCTGCGGACATGTCCGATATGCGGTTCGCCCTGCACGGTGGCCCCACACAGGTACACCGAGGCACGTCCGGGGACCAGCGGGGTGAAATCCCGCATGGTCCGCGTCTCGGTGTCGAACAGGCGCAGAGTCACGACCAGCCATCCTAAGGCTTGTTGAACAACGGTACGGGTGGGCCCCTCCTATGGTCCACGGTGCATCGAATGCGATGACACCGCGGGTCCGGAACGGATTTTGCCGGGGCAGGTTTTCCGGAGCGAAGTTATCGGCCCGCGTCGGCCGAATCGACGAATAGTCGATACCGCGCCGCGAATGCAAGTACGAGGGATCGGACCCGACGAGCGGGTGGACCTGCGGTATGTCTATCGCGGCATTACGACGTACTACATCGTCCGTCGTGTACCAGCAGTGCGGTGGCCACGGCCGCGATGCCTTCACCGCGGCCGGTGAGTCCCAACCCATCGGAGGTGGTGCCGGAAACCGACACCGGCGCGTCCAATAATTCGCCGAGTACTTTTTGCGCCTCGGCGCGTCGCGGACCGATCTTCGGCCGATTACCGATGATCTGCACCGCCGCGTTGACGATCCGATACCCGGATTCGGCGAGCAACCGCCGCACCTCGGTCAGCATCGCGGCGCCGGATACGCCCTCCCATTCGGGTCGTCCGGTGCCGAAGACGGCGCCCACATCACCGAGGCAGGCCGCCGACAGCAGGGCGTCGCAGAGCGCGTGAGCGGCCACATCACCGTCGGAGTGGCCGGAGCAGCCGTCGTCGCCGTCGAACAGCAGCCCCGCCATCCAGCAGGGGCGGCCGGGTTCGATGGGATGGACATCGCTGCCGATGCCGGTGCGCAGGCCGGTGAGATCGCTCATCCCGTCACCGCCGGCGTGGAACCGACCGTCATATCCGCTACCAGCGTGTTCGCGAGTCGCAGATCGAGCGGCCCGGTGATCTTGAAAGCCATCGCATCGCCGGGAACGACGTGCACGCTCGCGCCGATCGCCTCGACCAGGCCCGCGTCGTCGGTGGCCGGCAGGCCGAGGGCGTAGGCCTCGCGCAACAGTGCGGCGTCGAAGCCCTGGGGAGTCTGGATCGCCCGCAGTTCCGACCGATCCGGCGTGCCGGTCACGTCACCGGCCGCGTCGACGGCCTTGATCGTGTCGGCCACGGGCAGGCCGGGTACGACCGCGCGGTGACCGGTGCTCAGCGCATCCACGACCCGCGCGATCAGCGACGGTGGCGTCAGGGCGCGGGCCGCGTCGTGTACGAGGATGTGGGTGGCGTCCGCGGCGGCCGCTAAACCGGCGCGGACGGAATCGGTGCGTTCGGCGCCGCCGGCCACCACGTCGACCGGAATCGAGCTGGCCGCGTGGGCACGGGCGGCGAGCAGTTCCCGGGCCGCATCGATCATCTCGATGGGCGCCATGATCACGATGCGGTCGACGACCCCGGACGCGATCAGACCGTCTACTGCGTGTACGAGCATGGGACTGCCGCCGACCGGAACGAACGCCTTGGGTGCGGATGCACCCAGGCGAACGCCCCGGCCGGCGGCAGGAACCAATGCCACAACGCGGCGTGTGGAGTCGAGCGTCAAGGCGATGCGGTCAGGAAGCCGCGGCGAGAACCTCGTCGAGCAGGGTCTCGGCCTTGACGTCGTCCGTGCCCTCGGCGAGCGCGAGCTCACCGACCAGGATCTGCCGGGCCTTGGCCAGCATCCGCTTCTCGCCGGCGGACAGGCCGCGGTCCTGCTCCCGACGCCACAGGTCGCGGACGACCTCGGCCACCTTGTTCACATCGCCGGAGGCGAGCTTCTCGAGGTTGGCCTTGTACCGCCGAGACCAGTTCGTCGGCTCCTCCGTGTGTGGAGCGCGTAGCACCTGGAAGACTCGATCGAGACCTTCCTGGCCGACGACGTCGCGGACGCCGACGTACTCCGCGTTCTCTGCGGGAACCCGAACGGTGAGATCGCCCTGGGCGACCTTCAGGACCAGATACTCTTTCTGAACACCCTTGATGGTGCGAGTCTCGATTGCTTCGATCAGCGCCGCTCCGTGGTGGGGGTAAACGACGGTGTCTCCGACCTTAAAAATCATGTGTCCCGTGCCCCTTTCGATGTTCACAGTTTAACATGCGACTCGATAACGCCGCGATCAACGGCGCAGGTCAGGGCCACAACAGGCCGACGCTGGGGCTTGACAGATCGCGATGCGTGTGCATCTTGTTGCGGCAGAACGTGATACGCGGCTCGCGGGTCGCCGCGGAACATTACACCGGACCGGTCCGCACCGACCACCCTGCCAACTACTACGCTGCCTACTACTACTCTCCATCGTGGAGTGAGCCGGTCGACATGGAGGACAACCCGTGACTGCCCTGAAAGCCACCACAGCGTCGAAAGTGACCAAGGTGTCGCGCTGCGCAATCGCTGTCGCCGCGCTGGCCACCGGTGCGGCGCTGACGTTGTCCGGATGCGGTGCCGGTCAGATCTCGCAGACCGCGAGCCAGGTGCCGGCCGTCAACGGCAACGCGGCGACCGTCGGCTCGGTCGCGCTGCGCGATGTGCGCATCCTGCTCCCGCAGTCCGAGCAGTACACCAACGCCAAGGGCGGTAAGGCCGTCCTCGCGTTCAGCGCGATCAACCAGGGCTCCTCCAAGACCGACGAGCTGGTCAGTGTCACCACCGACCTCGGCCAGGTGAAGTTCACTCCGGCCGCGCCGCAGCTCGTGCCCGGACAGACCGTCGTGGCCGCCGGCCCGGAGGCCGTGCGCGCGGGCGAGGCGAGCGGTGAGGCCGCCACGCCTACCCCGACGCCCACGTCGGCCACCAGCACCCCGGCCACGCCGACCCCGGAGCACGGCGCGTCCGCGCGCGAACAGGGCGCCGGTTCGCCCGATCATCCGGCCGATCCGAACGCGCATCCGATCCTGGTCGAGATCAACGGTCTCACCAAGGACGTGGTGCCCGGCCTGACCTACGGCGTCACCTTCAACTTCAAGGACGCCGGCACCGTGCAGGTGCAGGTTCCGGTCGACGCCGGCCCGGACACTCCGCGGCACGAGGGTGCCACCATCGCCGAGCACAACGGCCACTGACCCTCGGCCGTCCCCATCCGGCACCGGCGATGTCGGTCCAGGTATCTAGGCTGCGCCCGTGGCCAAGGTGAAATCGCTGTACCGGTGCTCGGCGTGCGGTAACGAAGTTGCCAAATGGGTGGGTCGCTGCCCCGGATGCAGCGAATGGGGGACGGTCGACGAGGTGGTAGCCGTCGGCGCCGCGGCGGGCTCGAATTCCGCCGGGCGCCGGGCGCTGCTGCCGTCGACCGCCGCGGCTCCCATCTCGACCATCGACTCGCAGATCACGCGCGCCCGGCCGACCGGCGTCGCCGAACTGGACCGGGTGCTGGGCGGGGGAGTGGTGCCCGGCTCGGTGGTGCTGCTCTCCGGCGAACCGGGCGTGGGCAAGTCCACGCTGCTGCTCGAGGTCGCCCATCGCTGGGCCCGGCAGCGCGACGAACGCGCGCTCTACGTCACCGCCGAGGAGTCGGCCGGGCAGGTCCGGCTGCGGGCCGACCGGACCGGCGCGGTGCACGAAAGGGTTTATCTCGCAGCGGAATCCGACCTGGCCACGATTCTCGGCCACGTCGATCAGGTGCGGCCGACGCTGCTCGTGGTCGACTCGGTGCAGACCATGCTGGCCGCCGACGCCGACGGCGTGATCGGCGGCGTCACCCAGGTCCGCGCCGTCACCGCGGCATTGACCTCGCTGGCCAAGGCGAGCGGTATCGCCGTCCTACTGGTCGGTCACGTCACCAAGGACGGCAACGTCGCCGGACCCCGCACCCTCGAACATCTGGTGGACGTGGTGCTGCAGTTCGAGGGCGACAAGCACTCCACGCTGCGGATGGTGCGCGGCATCAAGAACCGCTTCGGCAGTGCGGACGAGGTCGGCTGTTTCGAACTCCACGACGACGGCATCGTGGGGGTGAGCGATCCGTCCGGACTGTTCCTGCATCATCGCGCCGATCAGGTGCCCGGAACGGCGATCACGGTGGCGATGGACGGTAAGCGGCCGTTGCTCGGTGAGGTGCAGGGTCTGACCGTCGCCACGCAGGTGCCCGCGCCGCGCCGGGCGGTGAGCGGACTGGACTACAACCGGGTGTCGATGGTGCTGGCGGTCCTGCAGAGTCGCTGCGGGGTCTATCTCGGTAAACACGACGTCTACGCGGCGACGGTGGGTGGAATGCGGCTCACCGAGCCCGCCGCGGACCTGGCGGTAGCGGTCGCGATCACCGGCGCCGAACGCGATATCCCGCTGCGCACCGGCATGGTGGTCCTGGGCGAAGTCGGTCTGGCGGGTGAGGTGCGGCGTGTCACGGGGGTCGGCCGTCGGTTGCGGGAGGCCGAGCGGCTAGGTTTCACGGAGGCGTTGGTACCGCCGGGAACCGACCTGTCCGGCATCACCATGAAGGTGCACGAGGTCGCGAGTGTCCGTGCGGCACTTGCCTCGAGTGGTTTGTCGAAGCGACGACGCGAGCGTGTGGAGGCTGTGGAATGATCCCGGGCCGTTGGGTGACCCACCTGCTCGGCCGTCCCGGGCCGCGCCGATGGGATGCGGCGCCGCCGGCCGCGGCGGAGTCCGGCGCCGACGGTGACGACCCCGGCCTGAGCTCCACCATCGCCCGCCTCGTGCCGGGTACCGAACTGCGGGACGGCATCGACCGAATCCTGCGCGCCCGCACCGGCGGGCTGATCGTGCTGGGCTACGACGAGGCGCTGGAACGGATCTGTGACGGCGGCTTCGAACTCGATGTCGAATTCTCACCCACCCGATTGCGGGAGCTGTCGAAAATGGATGGCGCCGTGGTGCTTTCGACCGACGGCACCCGGATCCGGCGCGCCAACGTCCATCTGGTGCCCGACCCCGCGCTGCCCACCACCGAATCCGGTACCCGGCACAAGGCGGCCGAGCGCACGGCCGCGCAGACCGGATATCCGGTGGTATCGGTGAGCCGCTCGACCGGCATCGTGACCGTCTACCTCAGTGGGCACCGGCACACGATCCAGACCTCGGAGACGATCCTCTCGCGGGCCAATCAGGCGATGGCGACCCTGGAGCGTTACCGTTCCCGCCTCGACGAGGCCACGCGGCAGCTGTCGCTGGTCGAGTTGAACGACTGTGCCACGCTGCGCGACGTCCTGGCGGTGGTGCACTGCCTGGAGCTGGTCCGCCGGGTCGCGCGCGAAATCAGTTCCGATGTCGCCGAACTCGGTGTCGACGGTAGGCAGTTGGCGCTGCAACTGGCCGAACTGGTGGGCAATACCGACACCCTGCGCCGGCTGCTGGTGCGCGATTACCTGCGCACCGAACCGGTCGACGACGCGACGGTCGAGCGGGCCCTGGCCGATCTCGACGCACTCCTCGAGGTCGATCTGCTGGAACTGACCAATCTCGCTCCGCCGCTGGGCTTTCCGGCATCGTTCGAGGCACTGGACACCGCCGTCGGCCCGCGCGGGTTCCGGGTGCTGGCCGAAATCCCGCGCGTGCCCCTGCGCCGTGCCGAACCGGTGATCGCCGCGTTCGGCTCGCTGTCGGGGCTGGTGTCGGCCAGCGCCTCCGACATCGCGGGTGTCGCGGGGGTCGACGCGGATCTGGCCCGTCAGATTCGCGAGGGCCTGTCCCGACTCGCCGAATCCGGATCGGTTCGCCTCGGCGACTCGTCCGACGGGCGCAGCGCCTAGGCGAAGTTGAACGTCTCCGGTGCGCTGCGCACCGACCCGAACTGCGCCACCACGGCGTAACCACCGGCCGGCACCGGAACTCGGTCGCCCGCACAACCCGGCTGCGAGGTGGTGCCCGACCAGGTCAGGGTGAACGCCGCCTGCTGACCGCCGTTCAGGGTGCGCACATCCGCGGGACCGCCCTGATCGCAATCGGTACTCGACCACAGCCGCCGCTGACCGTCCAGCGACTGGACCCAGACCTGCTGCAGACCGGAACCCATATCGCGGGTACAGGCGGCGGTCGAGATGTTGGTGATGACGATGGTGAAGACCGGTTGCTCACCCGCCTTGTAGGTGGGCTGGCCGACGCTCACCTTCACCGCCAGCGACTGATCCGGACATTGCGCCGGAGTGCCGCTGGCCGTCGAGTTGACCGTGCCCGAAGCGGGCGGGTTGGCACCGCTGGGACCGGTGGTAGCGGCGCCGCTCGGCGAGACGGAGGTGGAGCTCGCCGCCGCGGCCTTGGGATCCTTGGCGTCGCCGCCACCCCCGCGTAGCAGCATCATCGCCAGCCAGATGATCAAGGCGAGCGCGACGATCAGCGCGCCGATGGCGAGCAGGCGACGACGCCAGTAGATCTCCGGCGGCAGCGGTCCATTCGGTTCCAGCACGGCAACAACGGTAAGGGCACGGTCGGGCCGTCTCGCTCAGGTACGCGGCGTGTCGCCGCCGAAATGGCGGTGATGCCGGGTACATTTTCGCGCCCCCGCGCGCGAACGGCCCGACCGTAGCCCGATGACTAGCGGAAACGACTGCGGCTCAGACCGTTTCGCCGATATCGCCGATCACCTTGTGCAGCTGGGCGCGGCCGTCGGCGAGTTTGTAGTTCACGCAGGCGATGGCGCAGCGGCCGCTCTCGACCCGATCGGAAACGATCTTGGAACGTTCGGTGAGCAGGCGCGCGGTCTCCTGCACGTGCCGGGCCTCGAGCTCGTCGACCTCGGCCAGGCCGTCGCGGCGGCCGGCGAGGATCGACGGGGCCACCCGCTCGACGAGACTGCGGATGAATCCGCCGGGCACCTGACCGTCGTCGAGCGCATCGATGGTCGCGCGGACCGCGCCGCAGCTGTCGTGCCCGAGCACGACGATCAACGGAACATTGAGGATCTCGACACCGTATTCGATCGACCCGAGCACCGACTCGTCGATCACATGGCCCGCGGTGCGGACCACGAACATATCGCCGAGGCCCTGGTCGAAGATGATCTCGGCGGCGACCCGGGAGTCACCGCACCCGAACAGAATCGCCCGCGGCTGCTGTCCGCCGACGAGCTTCGCGCGGTCGGCGGCGCCTTGGCCGGGGTGCTGGAGTGTGCCGTTGACGAACCTGTCGTTACCCTCGCGGAGAGACTTCCAGGCACTGATCGGGTTGGTATGAGGCATGTGTCCCATTTTCCACAGCTCCGGGGCTACCGGCGAGTCCGTTCGGCTACGGATGGGCAAATTCGGCATCACCGGCCGGCGGACGCGGCGGTGATTTCGTGAGGCCGAGCGACCGGGCCGAGCGCGGTGGGCCGAACCGCGCGGACACCGTCGAGACGATCGCCGGGATCGACAGTGATGTCCTGATCGACTGGTACCGGCACACCGCCCGCGATCTGCCGTGGCGCCGCCCCGGCGTGACAGCCTGGCAGATCCTGATGAGCGAGATCATGTTGCAGCAGACCCCGGTGGCGCGGGTCGAACCCGTGTGGCGGGAGTGGGTCGCGCGGTGGCCGGTGCCCTCCGCCATGGCCGCGGCCACGCCCGGCGAGGTGCTGCGGGCCTGGGGCAAGCTCGGCTATCCGCGCCGGGCGTTGCGGCTGCACGAATGCGCCGGGGTGCTCGCCCGCGAGTACGGCGACGTGGTGCCCGACGATGTCGACACGCTGTTGCAACTGCCCGGTATCGGCGCCTACACCGCGCGGGCGGTCGCCTGCTTCGCCTACGGTCAGCGAGTTCCGGTGGTGGACACCAATGTTCGCCGAGTGGTTGCCCGCGCGGTCCACGGTCGCGCCGAGGCGGGGAACCCGCGCGCCCGCGATCTCGCCGAAACCGAGGCGCTGCTGCCCATCCGGGTCGACCGGGCGGCGGTCTTCTCCGCGGCGCTGATGGAACTGGGCGCGACGGTGTGCACGGCGCGCAATCCCGACTGCGACCGCTGCCCGCTGCCGCGCTGCACCTGGGTCACCTCCGGCCGCCCCGCCTCGGAGGTGGTGCGCCGCACGCAGAAGTACGACGGCACCGACCGGCAGGCACGCGGCCGGCTACTCGATGTGCTGCGTGGCGCCTCCGGCCCGGTGGAGCGAATCGCCTTGGATCTGGCCTGGACTCACGATCCCGGACAGCGCGATCGGGCGCTCGATTCGTTGCTCGTCGACGGTTTGGTCGAACAGACCGCCGCCGGTTTGTTCGCGTTGGCGGGCGAGGGTGGATCGGACTGACCGAAGTTCGGCGCAAACGTGTCGGTCCGCCGAATTACCGCTGCCGGCAAGCGACTAGAGTCCGGCTGGTGCCAGTGTCCCTGAAGCACCCCGGCGTGCTCGCCTGGATCTACGTACTCGCTTCGGTCGTGGTCGGGCCCGCCGTCTACCTCGGCGGCTATTCCCTGTTCACCCACGGCGTCGGGGACTACTGCGACGCGGTGCACGGTGGATTCGCCCAGCGGGATGCGGAATTTCGGGCGGCGCAGAATTTCCAGCTGACCGGTGCCGGCATCATGCTGGTCCTCGGCTGTCTCGTGCTGGGACGCCTCTGGTCCCACCGGCGCCGGCTCCGGTGGTACTTCCTCGTCCCGAGCGCCTGCATGGTCGTCGTGATGATGCTCGGATTTCTCTTACTGGTCCGGGTCTCCGGGCCGAGCGGTCAGAGCTGCTGGCCGTACTGATTCGCATCGCGAACCCGTCCGCCGAACCGCTGAGCAGGCCCCGGCGACCGGGTGCCCGGTCGGTGCGGATCAGGCGGGGGTGGACGCGAGCAGGTCGTCCAGCAACGACCGGGTGTGGACGAGCTGGTCGATATCGGCGGTGATGCGGCGGCGTTCGACCTCGAGCCGTTGCCGGCAGCCGTCGAGCAGCAGGGATTCGCCGGACAGGCACGAGAGGATTTCGGCGATGAGCTCCATCCGCAAACCGGCCGCGAGGAGGGTGCGGATGTGCTGCACCGTGCGGATGTCCGACTCGTCGAAGATCCGGTAACCGGTGGCGGTCCGGCTCGGATTCAGTACGCCTCGTTCCTCGTAGTAGCGCAGGGCGCGCACGCTGACTCCGGTCCGCTGTGCCAGTTCTCCGATCTGCACTGGCCGCTCCGTTCGCAACTCGGGCTTGACTCTCACACCGACGTGAGAGTTTAGCGTCCGGGCATGCTCCGACCAGCCATACTCATGTTCTGTGTATTCACCATCACCACGGGTGAATTCGTCGTCGCCGGGATTCTGCCCGAGGTCGCGAGTGACCTCGATGTCACGGTCGGCGCCGCCGGTCTGCTGGTCACCGCGTATGCCGTCGGCATGATCGTCGGCGGTCCGGTGCTCACCGCGGTGACCGCCGGCGTCGATCGGAAACGGCTGATGGTGGCGCTGCTGGCGGTCGCGTTCGTCGGCAACGTCGTCTCCGCCCTCGCTCCCGATTTCCGGCTGCTGTTGGTGGCCCGGGTGCTCACGGCATTGGTGACATCGACCTTCTTCGCTCAGGCCATCGTGATCGCGGTGCAGTCCTCGGCCCCGGAGCGCGCGGGCAGCATGGTGGCCCGGCTGGCGTTCGGGATGAATCTCGCCATGATCCTGGGCGCCCCGATCGGCACTCGAATCGGCGACCAGTGGGGGTGGCGGGCGACGTTCGCGACGATCGCCGGGGCATGCCTGCTCGGGCTCGTCGCGGTCGTGTGGGCGTTCGAGTCCGGCGGTGACCGGCCCGCGACCTCGGCGGTGACGGAGTTGCGGGTGCTTCGGCAGCGGCCGGTGCTGATGGCACTGGCGATCACAGCGGTCGGCAACGCGGGCGTGCTGATGGTATTCAGCTACCTCGCCCCGCTGCTCACGGACGTCGCCGGACACCCGGCGACCAGGCTGCCGCTGTTGCTCCTCGCCTACGGTGTCGGCGCGACGCTGGGCAACCTCGTCGGCGGCGCGCTCTACGACCGCAACCCGCGGCTGTTCCAGCCGGTGCTGCTCGCACTGCTGGCGGCGACACTGCTGGGCATCTGGTCGGTTGCCGCGGTCACCTCGCTGACCGTGGTCGCGGTCGTGGCGATCGGCCTGTTGGGCTTCGCGATCATTCCGGGGATGCAGGCACGCGTGCTCGCGACCGCCGCTGCGGCGCCCACGTTGGCCATGGCGGTGAACGCGTCCGGCTACCAGGTCGCGGCCGCGTGCGCGGGCCTGGTCGGCGGTCTGATCGCCGATTCGGCCGCGGGCCCCCGGCCGATCTACCTCGTCGCCGCCGCGCTGACCTGCTGTGGTTTGGTCATGACCGTCGTCGCCGGTCGCGGACCGGGGGCGCGTGGCGAATCCGCGTCTGCGACGGTGGATCGGCCGGCCACCGCTAGTCGCTAGCCGTGGCCGGAACCGCTGCCCGGGTGGTCGTCGTCGCGACCGGCACCACCCGGCGGCGGGCCTGCAGCAGCGGCCGCCCGATCACCCGGCAACCCAGGTAGATCACGAACGAGATCGTGGTGATGAACGTGGAGACCGGTACGCCGGGGGCCAGCGACAGCAGAATTCCGCCGACGGCGGCGATTTCGGCGAACAACACCGACAGCAGGGTTGCGCGCAACGGGCTGGCGGTCAGTTGGGCGGCGGCCGCGGCGGGGGTGATCAGCAGCGACAGCACCAGCAGGGCGCCGACGATCTGCACCCCGAAGGCGGCGGTCACGCCGAGCAGCACCGCGAACACTACCGACAACGCGCGGACCGGAACGCCGCGTGCCACCGCCACCTCCGGATCGGTGCTGGCGAAAAGCAGTGGGCGATAGATGAATGCGAGGACGGCGACGACGCCGACGGTGCACAGCGCGAGTGAGGTGAGTCCGGTGCCGCCGACACTGACGACCTGCCCGGTGAGCAGGGAGAATTTCGATCCGGCCCGACTGGGCCCGAGCCACAGGAACAGCACGGACAGGCCCAGACCGAACGACATCACCACCGCGATCACCGAATCGCGTTCGCGCGCTTTGGAACCCAGTAGGCCGAACATCACGGCGGCGATCACCGAGCCCGCGATGGCCCCGGCGCCCACCCCGATGCCGACCAGCAGCGCCGCCGCGGCGCCGGTGAGCGACAGCTCGCTGGTGCCGTGCACCGCGAACGACATCTGCCGGTTGACGATGAGCGGCCCGATCACCCCGGCCAGCAGTCCGAGCAGCGCGGCGGCGATGACGGCCTGCTGGACGAAGTCGTAGGACAGCAGGTCCGCGGTGGTGTGCAGATCGAGCATCTTGGTGAAGACGTCGGACAGTTTCTCGTTCATTCGCCGGCCCCTTCGGTGTGGTGGGTGCCGAGCGCGTCGATCTCGTCGCCGGTGCCGACGACCACCAGCCGCCCGCGGACCCGCAGCACGTCGACCTCGGTGCCGTAGAGTTCGGACAACACCTGGGAGGTCATCACCTCATCCGGCGGGCCGATCCGGAACTTGCCCTCGACCAGATACAGCACCCGATCCACCAGCGGCAGAATCGGATTGATCTCGTGGGTGACGAACAGCACCGCGGTGTCGTGCGTGCGGCGGCGCCGGTCGATGAGTTCGGACACCAGCCGCTGATTGGCCAGATCGAGACTCAGCAGCGGCTCGTCGCACAGCAGCACTCGCGGATCGCCGGCCAACGCCTGCGCCACCCGTAACCGCTGCTGTTCGCCGCCGGACAGCGATTCCAACGGCGCGTTCGCGTACCGCTCGGCCCCCACCTGCGCGATGGCATCGGCGACCAGGCGCCGTCGCTCGCGCCGGCCGCGCCAACCCAGCCCCCAGCGGTGCCCGTCCACGCCCAACCCGACCAGGTCGACACCACGCAACTGCACGCCGGCGTCGATCGTCTTCTGCTGCGGGATGTAGCCGATCCGCGGATTGCCCAACCGCGCCGGCGCCCCGTCCACCTCGACCGTGCCCGCGCTGGGGGCGAGCTGTCCGAGCAGCATCCGCAACAGTGAGGTCTTTCCGGAACCGTTGGGGCCCAGCACCGCGACGAATTCACCGGGCGCGACGTCGAGATCCAGCCCTTGCCAGAGCGTGCGCGGGCCGAAGGCCAGGCTCGCGCCCCGCAGCGACACCGCGGGGGTGGTGCGGGCATCGGCCGCGGGCTTCCCGTCCGCCGCGTCGTCGGTATCGCAGAACGCGCACTCCGCGCCCCCGAGACGGGACGAGCCCGCGCCGGAATCGGCGCGGGCTACGGACGACCTGTCGTGGTCGGATTCCGGCGACGCGGAGACGGCCGGATCGCGGCGGTCTTCGGTACGGATATCTCCCGGCATCACTACTCTCCTCAGCCGAGCGCGGCGGCCAGGGCGGTCGCGTT
Organism: Nocardia veterana NBRC 100344; assembly: GCF_000308855.1. Lineage (GTDB taxonomy): Bacteria > Actinomycetota > Actinomycetes > Mycobacteriales > Mycobacteriaceae > Nocardia > Nocardia veterana. The sequence continues at coordinate 73,341 of NZ_BAGM01000008.1, forward strand.
GTCGGTTTGCCACTTCACGAAATCGGTATTCGCCGGGAGGGTTTCGGTCACCTCGACGATCGGAACACCCGCGGACCGGGCGGTCGCGGCCACATCCTTCGTGGTCTTGTCCTCGGTTTGGATGTTGTAGATCAGGGCGCGAACCTGCTTGGTGGTCAACAGGTCTCGGATCGCCGCCAGATCCGCCGGCGCCGGATCGGTGCCCTGTTCGATCGCCTCCTCGAAGGCGTGTGGCGTGCGGTCGTCGGTGCCGGCGGCGACCAGCAGGTAGTGGGCCAGCGGCTCGGTCTGCAGAATCGGCGATTTGGGATGGGTGGCAGCGATTTTCGCGGTGATCGCGGTGACGTTCGCCAACCGGCCGCGCAGGGCGGCGGCGCGGTCGGCGAAGGCCTGCTTGTGCTCCGGGGCGATCTGCCCGAGTTCGTCGGCGATCTTGTTCGCCACAGCGCCGACGGTGCCCATGTCGTACCAGAGGTGTTCGTTCTCGTCGTTCGGCGCGGTGCGCAGATCGAAGGCCGAGATAGTGGGCTCGGTGCGGCCCTGGGCGGCCTTCTCGGCGAATTCGTCGTAGTGCCCGCCGTTGTAGACGACCAGGGCGGCATCGTGGATGGCCGCCGCATCCGCCGGGGTGGTCTGATAGGAATGCGGATCCTCGGTCGGGCTGTCGATGATCGACTTCACCTCGATATCGGGCCCGCCGACGGCGGCGGCCACACTGCCCCACACATCGGTGGAGGCTACGACGGTCGGTTTGCCGGAATCCGAGTCCGAGCCCGAGCAGGCGGCCAGCGTGAGTGCGGTGGTGACTCCCAGCGTGGCGACAGCAATTCGGACGGCGAAATTTCTGATCACGCGGGGTACTCCTGCACACGAGCTCTTAACGGAAACGATTTCCATTTAAATGTAGCGCATGGGGCCGGGTGCAGTGCTATCGATTCGTCCGGATCGGGTGTGAACCCGGACACCGAGCGGGGCCCGGCTCCGGCTCGGTCGATCCGAGCGGAGCCGGGCCCCGACGAGTTGCCTACCGGTTCGCCGCTACTGCGCGAGCGCGGCGACCGGCTGACTGAGCAGCTGGGCGCAGCGCAACAGACCCAGATGGCTGTAGGCCTGCGGGTGGTTGCCGAGCGACCGTTCGGCCACCGGGTCGTACTCCTCGCTGAGCAGACCGGTCGGTCCGGCGACATCCACGAGCTGCGCGAACAGCGCCTCGGCGTCCTCGCGTTTGCCGATCAGTAGATAGGCCTCCACCAGCCAGGCCGCGCACAGGTGGAACCCACCCTCGCCGCCGGGCAGGCCGTCGTCGTGGTGGTAGCGGTAGACGGTGGACCCGCTGCGCAATTCCGCCTCGGTCGCGACCACGGTGGCGGCGAAGCGGGGATCCGAGGGGTCGATCAGACCGCTCAGTCCGATGTGCAGGGTCGCGGCGTCCAGATCGGTGCCGTCGTAGGCCGCGGTGTAGGACTGCACCTGCTCGTTCCAGCCCTTGGCCTTGACCTCGTCGGCGATGGTCTCGCGCAATTCCACCCAGGCCGGGTCGGCGGTGCGATCGAACCGCTCGGCCAATTTCAGCGCGCGATCGACCGTGAGCCAGCCCATCACCTTCGAGTACACGTGGTGCCGGGGATTACCGCGGATCTCCCAGATGCCGTGATCGGGTTCGCGCCAGCGCCGCTGCACGGCCGAAACCATGGCTTCGACCAGTTCCCAGTCGCGATCCGGCAGCGCCTTGGCGGGATCCGTGATGCCCTTGGCCTCGCGCGCCTGGGCCAGCGCCGCGATCAGATCCACGATCGGCCCGAAGACGTCGAGCTGAACCTGCATATTCGCCGCGTTGCCCACACGCACCGGCCGGGAACCGGCATAGCCCGGCAGCTGGTCCAGCACGGCCTCGGGCGGCAGCGTCTCGCCGTAGAGGGTGTAGAGCGGGTGCAGGCGTTCGGGTCCGGCCAGTGTCTCGAGGACGCGATGGGTCCAGGCCAGGAAATCCTCCGCCTCGCTCAGCGATCCCAGGGTGACCAGAGCGTGTGCGGTGAGGGAGGCGTCACGCAGCCAGCAGTAGCGGTAGTCCCAGTTGCGGACGCCGCCGATGTCCTCGGGCAGCGAGGTGGTGGCCGCGGCCAGGATCGAACCCGAGGGCGCGTGCACCAGCCCGCGCAGGGTGAGCGCCGAACGCTTCATCAGATCCGGCTTGAGCGGCGGCAGCTTCAGCTCGTTGGCCCAATCGCGCCAGTACCGCTCCGCCTCGTTCCGCCGTTCCGCCTCGCTCACCATGGCGGGGGCGAGATCGGAGGTACCACAACGCATTTCGAGGACGATCGGTCCCTCGGACGGATCCACCACCGCGCGCGCGACATGGTGGATGCCCTCCTCGAAGATCTCCCACTGCACGCCGGGCGAGCGCAGCACGATCGGATCGTTGGTGCCGTGTACGCGCAGGCCCGCGGGTTCGCGGACCAGGGTCACCGGCACCTGGCCGAATTCCGGGCGCGGCGCGAAGGTCACGACGGCCTTGGCGTCACCGGTGATGACTCGGGTCAGATCGGTCCGCTCCAGGGCCACGTCGTGCGGCAGGTAATCGACGATTTTCAAACTGGACCAACGGGTTTCGACCGTCATGGTCCCGTCGACGTAGCGCTGCGACAGCGGCAGGCTCTGGCGTTCGGGGGCGACGGTGAAATGTCCCGCCGCCGGGCCGCCCAGCAGATGGGCGAAGACCGCGGCCGAATCGGGTTCCGGATGGCAGAACCAGCTGACCGTTCCGTCCGGGGTGAGCAGCGCCTTCGACCGCGGCGAGGCCAGCATCGTCAGCCGCTCGATCCGGGGTGCGGAGGCGCCGGCGAGCCAGGTGCGCCGCTCCTCCAGCAGGAACGCCAAGGCCTTGGCGACCTCTTCGGTGCTGGGCACCCGGTATTCGGCCAGGCTCTCGCCCTCGCCGACCTTGATGCCGATATCGGGTCCGGACAGCCGGGCGAAGGCCTTCTCGTCGGTGACGTCGTCACCGAAGAACACGGCCGCCGAGGCGCCCTCCTGATGCCGGATGATGTCGAGGGCAGCGCCCTTGTCGGTCTGAATGACGGCCAATTCGATGACCGCCTTGCCCTCGGTGACCTGCACGCCGACCCAGCTGGCCGGGCCCTGCCGGGCCTGCTGCAGCGCGCGCCGGCCCACCTCGGGGGAGGCGTTGCGCACGTGCAGCGCGATGCTGGCGGGTTTGGCCTCCACGGCCACACCGGGATTGTCGTCGGCGATGGCGGCCAGGGCGTGCCGCACCTCGGTCAGTAATTGTTTGGCGTCGTTGTCGATGGCGTGGACGAAGCCCACATCGAATTCCGAGCCGTGGCTACCGATCAGTTGGACCTCGACCGGTAGCCGGGACAGCGCCGCGAGATCTCGCAGCGCGCGGCCGGAGATGACGGCCGCGGTGGTGCTACTCAGGCCGGCGAGCGCGCGGAGGGCGCTGACCGATTCCCGATGGGGATAGGCCTTTGCCGGATCGGACACTATGGGCGCGATTGTCCCGTCGTAGTCCGAAGCGACCAGTAGCCGCGGCACGCGCGCTACGGCCGACAAGGCACGGCGAAGTTCGTGTGGCAGATCCTGTGCGCTCACGCATCCAACCTAGTGATCGGAGGAGATTTTTCAGGGCGCGAGAAACTTTACTGGGTGACGTTTGCCCGCGTGTTCGCGCAGTGATACGTGCTGTTTACACGAGCCTCGCCGAACCCGATCGGCCGCGGGGAGGCGGCCGGCCGGGCGTGCGATTATCGGCGTGGATCAGGACTTTTCGCCCAGCAGCAGATCGACCGTCAGATCGAGGCGTTCGGCCACATCGGTTGCCGACGCCCGGCGAGTGAGCCACGCCACCAGATTCGACAGCCACACATCGCTGATGACGCGGGCGATGGCCAGATCCCGCTCGGTGGGTTCGCCCTCGTTGACCGCCCGGGCGAAGAAGCGGTCCATCACCTTGCCGACCCGATCGACCTCGGCGGCGGCGGACGCGTCGGCGAACATGAAGGCTCGGGTCATGGCCTCGGTGAGCAGCGGATCGCGCTGCATGGCCCGGGTGACCTGGGTCAGCATCAGGTGCATGCGCTCCTGCGGGGTCTGCCCGGCCAGCGGTTTGCGTTTGCTGTCGAACTGCTCGAATTCGCGCGCCAGCGCCGAGACCAGCAGGTGCACCTTCGACGGGAAGTATCGGTACAGCGTCCCGACCGCGACATCGGCGCGTTCGGCGACCGCGCGCATCTGCACGGCGTCGTAGCCGCCCTTGGAGGCGAGCGCGAGGGTGGCGTCGAGGATCCGCTTGCGTCGCTCGCGCTGGGCCGCCGAGCTCAGCTCGTCCTCGCTGAGGGTGCTGACCGTCGTGCGATTGCGGGCGCCGTTGCGCGCACCCGAGTCGGCTGCCTGCTCTCGGGAGGGACTGGCCATTCGTGAAAGTCCTTTCCTACACGCCCGTCGGTTCCGGTGGCCGACGAGCGTAGTCCAGCGGCGGCGACGAGCGCCTCTTGACTTACGCCCGACCGTCACATTAGAACATGTTCTAGGTGTGGGAGTCACGCCGGAAAGGCGGTATGGAGTGTGACCATCGCCACCACTGACGAGCATAAAGCCGTTCAGGAGTCGATGCGCGGATGGGCCGCAGCGGTGCACCCGATTGCAACAATGCGCAGTGGCGCGCCGGGGTATTGGCGTGAGTTCTGGCCGGGCCTGGTGGGCCTCGGCGTCTTCCGCGTCGCGGTCCCGGAGGAGGCCGGCGGCGCGGGCGGCTGCGTGCGCGATCTGGCCGTGCTGATCGAGCAGGCGGCGCACGATCTCGTGGGCGGACCGGTGACGGCTACCGCGCTGGCCGGCCTCGTTGCCGGCGACACCCTCGACGAGGATACGCCCTGCGGGGTCGCACTGAGCGAGCCGGTTGTGGTGTCGCACAACACAACCGACGGACTCGAGGTGTCCGGCACCTGGGCGACGGTCCTCGGCGCCGACGAACGGACCGCGCTGTTGCTGCCGGTGCGCTCCGGCGACCGCGAGCTGTGGTGCCTGCTGCCGGCCGGCGCCGCGGGCGTCCGGGTCGAGGTGCTCGACGCGCTCGATCCGAGCACCCCGCTGGCCCGGGTGGAGTGTTCCGGTACCCCGGTGCCCGCCGACCACATCTTCGAACCGCCCTGTTCGGTGCGCGATCTCGCAGCGGCGCTGATCGCGGCCGAGGCGGCCGGGATCGCGGGCTGGTGCCTGGAGACCGCGGTCGACTACGCCAAGGTGCGCGAACAGTTCGGCCGCAAGATCGGCGAGTTCCAGGCGGTCAAGCACATGTGCGCCTGGATGCTGTGCCGCACCGAGCAGACCCGCGCCGTGGCGGCGGACGCCGCGGCAGCGGCAGATTCGGCCACCGCCGCGGCAGCGGCAGATTCGGCCACCGCCGCGGCAGCGGCTGATTCGGCGACCGCCGCGGCAGCGGCAGATTCGGCACCAGCTGAGTCCGGTGGCAGCGAGTTGCGGTTGGCCGCCGCGGTGGCCCTGACCGTCGCACTGGATGCCGCCGTGGAGAATGCCAAGGACTGCATCCAGGTGCTGGGCGGGATCGGCTTCACCTGGGAGCACGACGCGCACCTGTATCTGCGCCGCGCTACCGCGCTGCGGGCGCTGCTGGGTGGCTCCGCGCGGTGGCGCGCCGAGGTGGCGAAACTGACCCACGCCGGGGTGCGGCGCACAGTATCGATCGATCTCGGCGAGGGCGCGGACAACGGATCTGCCTGGGAGGCAGCCGGTTTGGATGCCGCCGAGGGGGCGGTGCTGGCCGCCGACCTGGCTCGGATCGCGGCGCTGCCCGCCGGCGAGCAACGCGCCGCGCTGGCCGACGCCGGACTGCTGGCCTGCCATTGGCCGGCTCCCTACGGCCGCGACGCCGGGCCGATCCAGCGCAGCCTGATCGAGGATCAGATCCGCAAGGCCGGCATCGAACTCCCGGACCTCGTGATCGCGAACTGGGCGATCCCCACGCTGCTGCAGTGGGGCACCCCCGAGCAGATCGAGCGCTTCGCCCCGCCCACGTTGACCGGCGAGGTGATCTGGTGCCAGCTGTTCTCGGAGCCGGGCGCCGGATCGGATCTGGCCTCCCTGCGAACCGTCGCCGAACGGGTCGACGGTGGCTGGAAGCTGCGCGGCCAGAAGGTGTGGACCTCGCTGGCCGACCGCGCGACGTGGGGTATCTGCTTGGCGCGCACCGATCCGGCGGCGCCGAAGCACAAGGGCATCAGCTACTTCCTGGTCGATATGAAAAGTCCGGGACTCGAGATCCGGCCGCTGGTGGAGATCACCGGTGAGGCCCGGTTCAACGAGGTCTTCCTCGACGATGTGTTCGTGCCCGACGACTGTCTGGTCGGCGAACCGGGCAACGGCTGGCGGATCGCGCGCTCCACCCTCTCCGCGGAACGAGTCGCCATGGGCGGCAAGGGGATCGGTGCGGAGTTGGAGGCCGTGATCGCGGCCGCACCCACCACGGGCCCGGGTGCGGAGGTGGTCGCCGACCGCCTCGGCGCGCTGATCGCGGAATCGGTGGCGGGCACATTGCTGGAGGCGCGCGCGGCGCGGAAGCTGCTGGCCGGCGGGGATCCCGCCGCGGAGAGCAGCGTGCGCAAACTGGTCGGCGTCCGGCACCGGCAGGCGGTGGCCGAATTCGCGGCCGAGCTGGCCGGCCCGGCCGGCGCGCTGGACACCGACGTGGTGAAGGAATTCCTGCTCACCCGCTGTCTGTCGATCGCCGGCGGCACCGAACAGATTCTGCTGACCGTCGCCGGGGAGCGGATTCTCGGGCTGCCGCGCGAAACGAAGGGCTGAACTCGCCGGGCCGGCCCTTTCGACGGAGCAGCCCATATCCAACAGGGAGCAATGCATTGGACTTCACCAGGGACGAAAGTCAGGACGCGGTCGCCGAAGTCGTCGTGAGCCTGCTCGAGCACGACGGGGCACGCGACGACGCGTTGTGGCCGGCGCTGGTCGAGAGCGGGCTGTTGGCGCTACCGCTGCCGGAACAGTACGGCGGCGACGATATGGGCCTGCTCGAGGTTTCGACCATGCTGACCGAACTCGCGACCGACGCGGTCGCGACGCCGGCGCTGTCGACCCTCGGCTTCGGGGTGCTGCCACTGGTCGGGCAGCTCGGCGGCGAGCTGGCGGGTGAGGTGTTCCCGGCCGTCGCCAAGGGTGCCGTGCTGACCGCCGCGCTGCACGAACCGGGCGCACCGTTCGCCACCGAACCGCAGACCAAAGCGGTGGCCGACGGCGACTCGGTGCGGATCACCGGTCGCAAGATCGCGGTGCCGTATGCCGAACAGGCGCAATGGATTCTGGTGCCGACCGACCGCGGTATCGCGGTGGTCGACGGTGCGGCGAACGGGATCACCCGCACCGAGAGCCCGAGCTCGACCGGGGCGCCGGAATACTCGGTCTCGTTCGACGACACCGTGATTCCGGCGGCGCAACTGCTGAACGTTCCGCTGGTGACGCTGCATCGCATCGCGCTGGCCGCGATCGGTGCGGTCGCCGACGGCCTGCTCAAAGGCGTGCTGGCGCTGACCTCGGAACATCTGCGGACCCGGCAGCAGTTCGGCCGGCCGCTGGCCGAATTCCAGGCCGTCGCACAGGAAATCGCCGACGTCTATGTCGTATCGCGGACGCTGCAGGTGGCCGCGACCTCCGCGAACTGGTCGCTGGCGCGGTATCTGCGCGAGGGCGGCGCGATCGAAGGCCGCGTCGACGACGATCTCGACGTGCTGGCGTTCGTCGTGGCCTCCGAGCTGCCCGCGGCCATGCAGCGATGCCATCACCTGCACGGCGGTATCGGCGTCGATATGACTCACCCGCTGCACCGCTACTACTCACAAGCCAAGGACATCGCCCGCTGGCTCGGCGGTGCGTCGTTCCGGCTGGACCGGTTGGGAGCCAGATGTACATCGATCTGACCGCGCAGCAGCATCAGTTGCGCGACGAGTTACGCGCCTACTTCGCCGATCTGGTCACTCCCGAGGAGGAGGCCGAGATGGCGGTCAACCGCCACGGCGACGCGTATCGCGCGGTGGTGAAGCGGATGGGACGCGACGGCCGGCTCGGCGTGGGCTGGCCGAAGGAATACGGCGGCCAGGGCTTCGGCCCGCTGGAACAGCAGATCTTCTACAACGAGGCGGTGCGCGCCGATGTGCCGGTGCCGCTGGTGACGCTGCTGACCGTGGGCCCGGCGCTACAGTCGTTCGGTACCGAGGAACAAAAACGCAAGTTCCTGCCCGGAATCCTCACCGGCGATATTCATTTCGCCATCGGCTACTCCGAACCCGATGCCGGCACCGATCTCGCCGCGCTGCGCACCTCGGCCGTCCGCGATGCGAACGGCGACTGGATCGTCAACGGGCAGAAGGTGTTCACCACCGGTGCGCACGAGGCCGACTACATCTGGTTGGCGGTGCGCACGGGCACGGTCGAATCCCGGCACCGGGGTATCTCGATCCTGATCGTCGACACCAGCGATCCCGGCTACTCGTGGACGCCGATCATCACCGCCGACGGCGCGCACCACACCAACGCCACCTACTTCGACAATGTGCGGGTCCCCGCGGACATGCTGGTCGGGGAGGAGAACGGCGGCTGGAAGCTGATCACCACCCAGCTCAATCACGAACGGGTGAGCCTGGGCCCCTCCGGCAAGATCGAACAGCTCTACGAGCGGGTCCGTGATTGGGCGCGCGCCCAGGGTGTGCTGGATCGGGACGAGGTGCGCCGTGCGCTGGGCCGGCTGCACGCCATGGTCCGGGTGAACGAACTGCTGAACTGGCAGGTCGCCTCGAATATGGAACGCCCGGATACCGACCAGCGTGACGTGATCGCCGACGCCTCGGCCACCAAGGTCTTCTCCACCGAGGCACTGCAGGAGGCGGGCCGCCTGGCCGAGGAGATCGTAGGCCGGTTCGGCGACCCCGCCGACCCCGCCACCGCGGAACTGCTGACCTGGCTGGACAAGCGCACCAAGCAGAACCTGGTGGTGACCTTCGGCGGTGGTGTCAACGAGGTCATGCGCGAATTGATCGCGCAGATGGGCCTGCGCCTGCCCCGCGTACCGAGATAGGAGTCAGCAACCGTGACACAGTCTTTCACGGCCGACGAGATTCGCGCGGGTCTCGAGCGGATCAAGGCCGACGGGGAATCCGCGCCGCGTGCCGGCCGCGATCCGATCAACCAGCCGATGATCAACAACTGGGTCGAGGCCATCGGCGATCGCAACCCGATCTATGTGGACGAGGCGGCGGCGCGCGCGGCGGGACACCCCGGCATCGTCGCGCCGCCGGCGATGGCCCAGGTGTGGACCATGCTGGGACTGGGTGGCACTCGCGCCGCCGACGATCCGATGACCCGCACCAACGACCTGTTCGATGCGGCCGGTTTCACCTCGGTGGTAGCCACCAATTGCGAGCAGATCTACCACCGTTACCTCCAGCTCGGCGAGCAGGTGACAGTGCGGTCGAGCGTCGAGGAGATCGTCGGGCCGAAGCGGACCGCGCTGGGGGAGGGCTGGTTCACCACCTATCGCACCAATTGGTACGTCGGTGACGAGCTGGTCACCGAGATGCTGTTCCGCATGCTGAAGTTCGCCCCGGGAACCGGAAAGTCCGCCGGCCCGGTGGAATCCGGCGACATCTCGGCCGAGGATCTGGCGAAGCGGGTGCGGCCCACCGTCTCGAAGGACACCGAGTTCTTCTGGGAGGGAACGAAACTCGGTGAGCTGCGGATCCAGCAGCGGCCCGACGGCACGCTGCAGCACCCGCCGGTTCCGGCGCTGTGGAAGGACCACACCGAGCAGACCGACTATGTGGTGGCCTCCGGGCGCGGCACCGTGTTCAGCTTCGTGGTTCATCATGCGCCGAAGGTGCCCGGCCGGCAGGTCCCCTACGTGGTAGCGCTGGTGGAACTCGAGGAGGGGGTGCGCATGCTGGGGGAGCTGCGCGGCATCGACCCCGCGGAGGTCGAGGTGGGCCTGCCCGTCGAGGTGGGCTTCCAGCAGCTCGACGACGACAACACCGTGCCCTACTGGAAGGCAGTGCGATGACCTCGACGATCGAGCCGACCGCGGTGCAGGTCGGAACCGCGTTGCCGGAGTTGGTGATTCACGCCGATCCGACCTTCGTGATCTCCACCGCCCTGGCGACCCGGGATTTCCAGGATGTGCATCACGATCGGGACAAGGCGGTCGCGCGCGGATCCAAGGACATCTTCGTCAACATCCTCACCGATACCGGCCTGGTGCAGCGGTTCGTGACCGACTGGGCGGGACCGCGTGCGCTCGTGAAATCCATCGCCCTGCGGTTGGGCGTCCCCCTGTACGCGGGGGACACGCTGACCCTGACCGGCACCGTCGCGGCGGTCGACGGCAACGACATCACCATCGACGTGGTCGGCAAGGACAGCCTCGGCGACCACATCACGGCGAAAGCCGTCATCTCCCTGCAGGAGGCACGCCAGTGACGGGTCTGAGCCGTAGCGCCGCGATCGTGGGTATCGGCGCCACCGACTTCTCGAAGGACTCCGGCCGCAGCGAACTGCGCCTGGCCGCGGAGGCCGTCACCGCCGCGCTCGCCGACGCCGGGCTGACGCCCGCCGACGTGGACGGCCTGACGACCTTCACCATGGATACCAACACCCAGGCCGCGGTGGCGCGGGCCACCGGCATCCCGAGTCTGAAGTTCTTCAGCAACATTCCGTTCGGCGGAGGTGCGGCCGCGGCGACCGTGCAACAGGCGGCGATGGCGGTGGCCACCGGTATCGCGGATGTGGTGGTGGCGTATCGGGCGTTCAACGAGCGGTCCGGAAATCGATTCGGGCAGTTCGCCACTCATCTGGCGACCGGGAATCCGAGCTCCTCCGGCGTGGACAACGCGTTCTCCTACACCCACGGCCTCGGTACCCCGGCCGCGCAGGTCGCGATGGTGGCCCGCCGCTATATGCACGTATACGGTGCGCGCAGTACGGATTTCGGCCGGGTGGCGGTGGCCGACCGCAAGCACGCCGCGGTGAACCCGGCTGCCCACTTCTACGGCAAGCCGATCACCCTCGACGACCATCAGGCGTCGCGCTGGATCGCCGAACCGCTGCACCTGCTGGACTGCTGTCAGGAAACCGACGGCGGTGTGGCGCTCGTGATCACCAGCGCCGATCGGGCCCGCGACCTGCCGAACAAGCCGGCCCTGATCGCCGGTGCCGCCCAGGGTTCCGGCGCGGACCAGTACGTGATGACCAGCTACTACCGCGATGCCCTGACGGGTCTGCCGGAAATGGGGCTGGTCGGTGACCAGTTGTGGGCGCAGAGCGGATTGCGGCCGGACGATATGCAGGCGGCGATTCTCTACGACCACTTCACCCCGTTCGTGCTGATGCAGCTCGAGGAACTGGGCTTCTGCGGTCGCGGCGAGGCCAAGGATTTCGTGGCCGACGGGGCGATCGAAATCGGGGGCCGACTGCCGCTCAACACCCACGGCGGGCAGCTCGGCGAGGCTTACATCCACGGCATGAACGGCATCGCCGAGGGGGTGCGCCAGATCCGTGGCACCTCGGTGAATCAGGTCGAGGGCCTGGAGAACATCGTCGTCACCGCCGGCACCGGCGTGCCGACCTCCGGACTCGTACTCACCGCGGCCTGACGCTCGGGGAGCCGCCACACCACCCGCCGACGACCCGGATCACTCTCCGGGTGTCGAACACCGGAGGGTTCGTCCGGGCGTGGTGTGTACATCGTCACCTTCCCTCCTCTCGCGCCGAGAGATCCTCTACAAGTGTAGAGGCGCTCTGCGGGTGCAGGGCCGTCAGGAGGTGGAGGCCGTGGACGGACTGGTTCTCGATGACGATCAGCGCGCTGCCGCGGCGGCACTGGCTACCGTGGCCGGGCCATCGACCCGGCGCCGGTGGGCTTTTCCGCGCGGCTTCGGCTCGCATCTCCGGCCGAGAGGCGCGCGGCCCCTACCGCGGGGGGTCTACCTGTACGGCCGTCCCGGCCGCGGCAAGACGATGCTCATGGACGAGTTCTACGAGCGGGTGGATTCGAAACGCAAGGCCTGCTACCACTTTCACCAGTTCTTCGCCCGGCTCCATCTCGCGATCGCCGAATCCGGTGCGCTGCCGCCGGCATTGGACATCCTGCTCGGCGACACCGAGTTGATCTGCTTCGACGAATTCCACGTCCACGACGTCGGTGACGCCATGCTGATCACCCGCCTGCTCGAGGCCTTGTTCGCGCGCCGCATCGTGCTGGTGGCGACCTCGAACTACCCACCCGAGGAACTGCTGCCCAATCCATTGACGCACGCGAAATTCGAACCCGCCATCGCCCTGCTGCGTACCCACCTGGCCGTGGTCGCGGTCGACGGGCCGCAGGACTATCGCGCTCGCGCTTGCCGGGACGACGACCGGACCGGATTCGCGAGCGGGCGCTACGTGCACGGGGACCGGCCCGGCCCCGACCGGCCGGCGCAGGTGCCGATCGCCCATCGCCTGCTGCGAGCACGAACCGCGGCGGCGGATCTGCTGGTGGTCGACTTCGGCGAAATCTGCGCGAAGCCCTTGTCGGCCGCCGACTTCTTGGCCCTCACCCAGACCTACCGGCGCTGGGGCGTGTGTGCGGTGCCGCCACTGCGGCGGGTTCCGCTCGATGCGGTGACGCGCTTCGTCAACCTGATAGACGTGCTCTACGACGCCGATCTGGCACTGACGCTCTACGCCGAGGTTCCGCTGCCGGAACTGGTCCGCGACGTTGCCGCCGCCCCGGATCTGGAGCGCACCGCGAGCCGGCTGGGCCGGTTGTCCGGCGCCCGCCCGCCGAGCGCCGTCGAGCCGGCCGGGTCGGCGGCAAGCGCGGTGGCCGAGCCCTCGTGAGCATCCGGTGAAGTGAAGTGCGTTCGTTTGAACGAATCTGCCGTCGACGAGGTCATTTGCTGTGTCCGGTCACAGTTTCTCCGGCTGTCAACTGGCGGCCAGGGGCATTGACCGGATCGGTCACCGTCCGGTGTCACGATTTCCCTCCTCACGGACCGTTCGGCATGTAACGATGTGCCTGTTTGTGCAGTTCGGATGTTTTCTGGGAGAGGCCCGTGGCCGGGGTGAGAACGGCGATACCACGCGCGATCGGGCTGATCGCCCTGATGGCGTGCGTCGTGTTCGCGCTGCGCGGATATCTGCCGGGAACGGGTGGCCCGCATGCGGTATCGCCGCCCTCGGCCGTGACGGTCGCTCTGATGCCGGTGCTGTCGCTGGTCTCGGTGGTGATCCTGCTGGCCGGTGTGCTCACCAGCCAGCACCACCTGCCGCTGGCGATGGGCGAGGAGGACCGGGAGCGGGAACGCCAGCCGTTCCGGCTCAGCCGGTTCGGTCTGGTGGTGTTGATCGCGATCGCTGTCGCGGGAGTGCTGAGCGCGATCGTGTGGGCGATCTACCTGTTCGTCGGCAACAGTGGTGAACCGTCGACTCCCGCGCACCCGCCCGCCACGGCAACCCCGCAGCCCGCGGAAACATCCGCGCCACCGACCTCGCAACCGTTCTCCGGAACTCCCGAATTGAGCGGGAATGCCCTGATCTTCGTCGGTGCCTGTGCCGCGGCCCTGGTCGCCGTCGCGGTGATCGGTCTCGCCGTGGTGGCCTTCGGCGCGCGCGACCGCCGCGGCGCCCCGTCCGTCGTGCCCGCGTCGCCGGCGACCGAGGCGCCCGTCTCATTGGCCCAGGTGGCCGAAATGGGCCTGGCCGCGATGATGGCCTCGGGAAAGGACGCACGCACCGCGATCATCGCCTGCTACGTCGCGATGGAGAGCGGTCTGGCGCAGGCCCGTGAGGTAGCGCCCCTGGCCTCGGACACCCCCTCGGAGGTGCTGGCCCGCGCGTTCGACCGCGGCGTCCTGCACGATGCCTCGGCGCGCGAGCTGGTGACCCTGTTCGAGGAGGCGCGCTTCAGCCCGCATTCGATGCTGGAATGGCAGCGCATGCGCGCAGAACAATTGCTGCGCATCGTGCTCGCCGATCTCCAGGGGGCGCGGCTGTGACCCGGATGTCGATCGTGATCGGTGCGGTCGCACTGATCGGGCTGATCGAACTGGTCGGCCTGAGCAATCAGCGAGAACTGCTGCCCGTCCTGGTCGGCGTCCCGGTGATCGGCGCCCTGGCGCTGCTGCTGTGGTCGCTGATCGAGCGCGCCCGCGCCCAACAGCGCGCCGATCTCGACGATCAGGAGATCGAGAACGGACCGGCGGAGATGTTGGCCCGGTGGCGCGCACGCGCCCAGATGCTCGCCGGCCGCGCCGACGGCACCCGGGCCGACTGGGACCGCTATCTGCGGCCGCTGCTGGCCAAGGAGTTCGAACTGTCCAGCGGTCATCGAATCGCGAAGAACCGCAAGGCTACCGAGGCCGCCGGACAGTTGCAGTTCGGGCCCGAACTGTGGCGCTGGGTGGATCCGGCCAATTCGGCGCCGCGTGATCAAACCACGCGGGCGCCCGGCCGGGCCGCACTGGACGAGATTCTGCGCCGTCTGCAGAACATGTGAAATGGGTTGGAACTAGTGCGAGATCGGATATGACGACACCTTTGGATGTGACCATCAAACGCACCGATGCGGTGCTGCGGGAGATAGCCCGGGTCGTGGTCGGCAAGCGCGAAGAGCTGCAGCTGATCATGGTCGCGGTGCTGTCGGGCGGCCACGTCCTGATCGAGGACCTACCGGGTCTGGGCAAGACACTCATCGCCCGATCCTTCGCCACGGCACTGGGTCTGGACTTCACGCGCGTGCAGTTCACGCCGGACCTGTTGCCCGCGGACCTGATCGGATCGACCATCTACGACATGGCCTCGGGCCGGTTCAATTTCCGCCGCGGCCCGGTGTTCACCAATATGTTGCTCGCCGACGAGATCAATCGCACGCCGCCCAAGACGCAGGCGGCGCTGCTGGAGGCGATGGCCGAGGGGCAGGTCAGCATCGACGGTGAAACCTTCCCGCTGCCACAGCCGTTCATCGTGCTGGCCACCGATAACCCGATCGAGTACGAGGGCACCTATCCGCTGCCCGAGGCTCAGCTGGACCGTTTCGCGATGCAGTTACGGCTGGGATATCTGTCGGAGAAGGACGAGACACAGATGATCCGCCGGCGGCTCGAGCGCGGTGCGATCACCCCGCAGGTCGGACAGGTGGTGGATGCGCAGGGCCTGCTGGAGATGCGGCAGGCGGTCGAATTCGTGACCGTCCATCCGGATGTGGTGACGTATGTGGTCTCGTTGGCGGCCGCGACCCGCGGACATCCACAGGTGGAGGTGGGCGCCAGCCCCCGCGCGGAACTGGATCTGGTGCAGATGGCCCGTGCCCGCGCCCTGTTGCTCGGGCGGGACTACGTGATCCCGGAAGATGTGAAGGCGCTGGCGGTTCCGGCGATGGCGCACCGGATCACGCTGCGCCCGGAGATGTGGGTGCGCCGGATCCGGGGTGAGGACGTCATCTCCGAGCTGCTGCGCCGCCTGCCCGTGCCCCGCGCGACGGTGACATGAGACATCGCGACACCACATCGGCCACCGAGGTCGGGTTGCGTTGGCGGCCCGCACCGCTGGTGTACATGCTGGCGGTGACGGCCGCCCTGGCCCTGATTCCGGCGATCATGTTGCAGCGGTGGCAGCTGGCGATTTTCGCGGCGCCGATGCTGGGCGTCCTGGCGACCGCGCCGATTCAACTGTCGCGCACCAGGATTCAGGTCGACGGCGGCGGGGTGCTGCGATGCTTCGAATCCGAGGAGGTGGAGCTCGCGGTCGCCGCCTTCGTCGAACAGGGCCACGCGCTGCTGCGCTGCCGTCCCGAGGAGGCGAACGGACTCGAACTGCGAGTCGAGGAGGCCTCCGATTCCGGGCCCGCACCGGCCGGTCTGCGGCTGGCGTTGTCGACCGAGCGCTGGGGCCGCTATCCGGTCACGGTCCGGTTGACGGCATTGAGTCCGGCCGGGTTGGCGCAGGCGTCGGCGAGCGTTCCGGCCGGCGAGGTCTACGTCTATCCGATCGCAGATCCGCAGCGAATGCGCCTGCCGCGCACCGAACTTCCGGAGCGGATCGGCACCCACCTCACCCGCCGCCACGGTCCCGGGGTGGAGTACGCCGATATCCGCGCCTACGCACCGGGCGACCAGCTACGCATCGTGAACTGGCCGGTGAGCGCCCGGCGGGGCCGCCTCTACGTCACCGAACGCCTCACCAACCGAGCCGCGGACGTCGTTGTGCTGGTGGATACTTCGCTGCAAGCGCCCGGACCCGCATCCGATTCGATGGAGCTGACGGTGCGCGGCGCGGCGCAGGTGGCGCAGACCGCGCTACAGGCCGGTGATCGCACCGCGGTCGTCTGCCTGGGACGGGCGCCGCGCTGGCTGCGCCCCGATATCGGCCGCCGCCAGTTCTATCGCATCGTCGACACCGTGCTCGGCGTCGGCGACGAGCACATCCCGAACGCCGGCACCCTGGCACCCCACGCGGCCGTCCCGATCGGCGCCATCGTGGTGGCCTTCTCCACCCTGCTGGACACCGAATTCGCGCTGGCGCTGATCGATCTGCGCAAACGTGGCCATGCCGTGGTGGTGGTCGACGTGCTGCGCGGCACGCCGTTCAAGGACGGCCTGGATCCGACATTGGCGCGGATGTGGCAGTTGGAGCGCACCGCGATGTATCGCGATATGGGCACCGTCGGCGTCGACATCGTCGCCTGGCCCGACGGCGCCCGGCTCGATCAGGCGATGCGCCTGCTTCCGGAACATCGACGACTGGTGCGGGTGAGGCGATGACCAGATTTCTGGCCGTCCTCGCCGGCCTGCTGCTGACCACGGCGGTGGGAATCGTGCTGCCCTGGGCCGCGATCCCGGTGGGCGTCGCGGTGGTCGCCGGCTGGCGATGGCGGGTGGCGGCGGTGGTGGCCGCGCTGATCGCGTTGGGCGCGCTGACCTGGGCCGACACCGGTGCCCTGGCCGCCGCGGGCACGGGCCTGGTGGCAACCACCTACCTGCTCAACACCGCCACTCTGCACGCGCCCGCCGGCGTGGTCCCCACCACCCTGCCCTCGGTGATCGGCGCCCTGGGCTTCGCCGCAGCGGCGGTCCTGGCGACGCTGATCCCGGCCCGCTTGGCATGGCTACCGCTCGCGGCCCCGGTACTGGTGATCGCGCTGTTCGCCGCGATCGTGCACGGCGCGGCGCCACAGGAGACCGAGCCGGAGCGCTCCGGCGGGTCATAAGTACGGCGACCGTCGTGCCGCCTTCCCCCGATCCAGCCGTGCGCCGACGGGTTACTGTCACTGCCCCCGACGGGACTCATCGTCCTAGGGCGGTGATTTACCACTGTCGCTCGACAAAGCGGCAGAAGCGGATATCGGCTGCCGACGCCGTGTTCACCGGCGCGACAGCCGAATTCCCCTGCGCATTGCCCGCGCGACGGCGTGCACATCGGCGAGGCGGGAGCGCGCGGCGAGGCCCGAATCGCACCTGCGTAGGAACTCGCCGCCGGATATCTTGGGGCAGTGCCCGATCAATCTGTCTCCACTGGGGGCGAGCCTGCCATGGCCGGTCAGCCGGCCCGCTCGACCGCCCGGGACGTGCGCGCGGGGGTTCTGCTCGCGTCCGGAGCGGAACTTGTCCAGCCCGGGTTCTCGAATACGGTCTGTTACGTCTTCCAGCACAACGGCGACGGAAGCCTGTGTGTCGCGCTCGACCGCCCGAGTGATACGGCCGTGCGAGATGTGCTGCCGCAGTGGGCAGAACTTGCCGCATCGCCACAGGTGGTGTTCATCGGCGGCCCGGTCCAGGGGGACGAGACGATGTGCCTGGCCGCCTTGCGTAACGACGCCCCGAGCGACGAGGTCCCCGGTTTGTACCGGATAGCTGGTCGGGTCGCGGTGGTCGATCCGAATGCCGACCCGGCACGGATCGCCCCCTTCGTGGAGGGTGTGCGAATCTTCAGCGGCTATGTCGGGTGGGAGGCCGGCGAGTTGGAAACCGCGGTGGAGCGCGGCGCATGGCTTGTGCGGGACACCTCCACCACCGACCTCGTCACTACTGACCACGCCGGCCTCTGGGCACAGGTGCTGCGCCGTGGCGATCCGGACGGCACCGACACGTTCGCGGCGGTTCTTGCCACGCGCGTGAGCCTGGCCGAGACGCACAAATCTGCCGGGCGATTCGATGAAGCCATCGCTGTGCTGCAGGCCGCATTGCACGGCTCCGGGAATGCTTTCGACCACGACAGCGAGCACACCGTCACGATCCGGTTGAGCCTCGCCCAGACATTGCGGTCCGCCGAGCGATTCGATGAGGCCGGCGCGCTCCTCGAGGCGGCCGTCGCCGGATACGCCCACGCCGGCGTTGCGGATCATCCGTACGGGCTCGCACACCGAGTCCTTCTTGCCGCGTTGTACCATTCCGCCGGGCGCCACGGCGACGCCATCACACTGGCCGGGAACACCTACGACGACTGCGTGCGTACGCTCGGGCCGGTTCACTCGTTCACCTTTACCGTCCTGGATACCCTGCTCGCGGGTTATCTGGCCGACGGGCAACTCGATGCCGCGATCGGACTGGCCGAGAACGTACTCACCGAATGCGGGCCGGACCTTGGAGCTGACCACCCCGCCCTCTTCGCGGTCCGCGCCTATCGCGCCGAGGCGTACCGGAACGCGGACCGGCTGGACGAGGCGATACCGCTGCTCGAATCCCTTGCGGCCGATCGCGAACGAATTCTCGGCGCAGAACACAGCGATACGCTGCATACCCTGGGCCGCCTCTTGGGCGCCTATTGGTCAGCATCGCGTTTCGATGAGGCCGGCGCGCTGGCAGAGCGGATGCTGGCCGATCACGAGGCCACGATGAGCATTGCCGACCTGCTCGCCGTCCGGCGAAAGCTCGCCGACGTCTACTGGGCCACAAACCGTTTCGATGAGGCAGCGGAGGTCTTGACGATCGCTGCCACTGCGGCCGGCCGGCACCTCGGGTCCGAACATCCCGAGACTCTCGAAATATCGGTTATCATTGCCTACGCTCATACCTGCGCCGGCCGATTCGATACAGCCATTCCCATGTACGAGGGCATATTGACGCGGATGCAGCGGGCGCTCGGCCCAGACCACATCGAGACCCTGGGCGTCAGCCACAATCTCGCCCATGCCTACGCATCCGTCGGCCGGCACCGGGATGCGGGCAACCAGTACCAAGCCACCATGTCCGGCCTCGAACGAGCGGTCGGTCCCGACGACCCCCGGACATTGACGGCCCGCGGAAACGTCGCGCGCATGCACCTCGCCGACCGCAGATTCGACAGCGCGATCCAGCTCTACGAATCCACGCTCGCCGACTTCGAGCGCGTGCGCGGCCACGACCACCCGGAAACAGGCGCCATACGAGACGCCCTCGCCGCCGCCTACCAGGCAGCGCGAACACAATAGGGCGGCAGCTGCTGCTACGGGTCTCGAATCCGTCCGGTCCGGTGCGGCAGGCGCAACCATCACCGACCCGCACAACGTCTCGGACCGGAGCCGCACTCGGAATGTGAGTGTCACGGCTCGGTGGGCCGCGCGCGCACCCGCCGACCCAGGTGGAATCACGGCGATCGGGTCCGATTCATACCTATTCCTTACCTATGCGAGGGACAGAAATATGGCATTAGATGTCGTGTGAGCAATCGGCCACGATGTAGTGCGTCCGACGTATCACGCGGCAGATCCGCTGCGGACCGGGCTGCCGGACACGGCGCTGAAGCCCACCACAATCCCCCGCGACTTCGAGGAGCACGATCATGGATGCCCAGCAGATCAAACAGGAATTCGATGACGCCGGGGAGCTGTTGAACCAGGCGTCGATGGCGCGGCTGGCATACAACGGACTCGACGGGCTGCCCCGCGTCGTCCCCATCGGCATCTTCTGGACCGGTGAGGAGATCGTCATGTCCACCGCGGCCACCGCACCCAAGGTCGCGGCATTGTCCGCTCGCCCCGAGGTGGCCCTGACGGTGGACGCCGGCGACACCCCCGGATCCGCGAAGAACCTGTCGGTGCGCGGCATCGTGCATCTGACCATCGTCGACGGAGTGGTTCCGGAGTACCTCGCGGCCGCGCGGAAGAACTTCGACCCCGAGTTCGCCGCCGAGTTCGAGCGCAACTGCCGAGCCATGTACGACCGGATGGCGCGCATCGCACTCGAGCCCCGGTGGGCACGGTTCTACGACTTCGGCACCGGCCGTATGCCACAGTTCCTCGCCGACCTGGCCGCAAGGTCGAGCTGATCCGACGGGCGAAACATGCTGTGCGGCAAGTCATCAGCCGCAGAACCCGGTCGATACGACGGCTCGGGGCGAGTAGGGCGAATTCCGCCGCCACGTAGAGCTGGAACCCACGAGCAGCGACTTCGACGTTCCGCCGGCCCTGGGAGCGTTCTCGATGCGGTCGAGTCCGGCGACGACGTCGGGCCCGAGGACATCTGTCCGTGCATACCTTCCTCGAAACTCGCTCCGGCAAGATCGCGCCGCCCTGCGCCTCAGACCTGGCAGAGCAGGGCATCGAGCAGTGTCGAATCGGTCCTACCGCTGGAGGTCGTCACAGCTGAGGCGGTGGGGCTGATTTTCGCGGGACGCGAGGTCGAGCGGAAGGCGCGCAAGCTATGGGGATGAGTTTTTTCTACGACATATATTTCCCGAGGAGTAATGTCGCCCGGGCACTTCGCCGGCTCGCTGTGAGCGCGTCACGCCCATGGGAACGAAATGTCGTACAGATACCCGGTGGCGAGCAGATTGCGTTACCGTTCGCCGGCGTCGAACGGGTTGACGATAATACCGTGAGCATG
The DNA here is from genome assembly GCF_000308855.1 of Nocardia veterana NBRC 100344. Classification (GTDB taxonomy): domain Bacteria; phylum Actinomycetota; class Actinomycetes; order Mycobacteriales; family Mycobacteriaceae; genus Nocardia; species Nocardia veterana. Next base: position 94,211 of record NZ_BAGM01000008.1, read on the forward strand.
TGGTTGTCCGTCGATGTCGATATCGACAGGGAAATAGCAAGAATGAACCGCTTGGACGATGAATTTCCGGGCGGTCTCATCGAAGTCGACGGACAATTCTACAAACACCGCGCGGATCTGGACAGTAAAGGCGTTTTGGACGCATGGGACTACGGCGTATACGAACAACTCGAGCGGGGCCTGCTCGTTCCTGCCGGAACCAGCTCGGTCAGTGTCTACCTGAAGGTCGATTTCGTCTCGGGCCGTGACCCCTGTGCCGCGCGATTGCATGTCTGGTCCTGGAGCAAGGCAACCCATCGCCTGTTCTACGAGTCGACAAGTTTTCACAATTTGTTCGCGGGTCTCGTCGCCGATGTGGAGGCGGTGTTCTGGGGGCAGGGCACCGACCTCGATGACGACCAGCTGGTCCATTGGTTCGACGGCCGTCCGGTGCCCGGTGTCAAGGTGGCGCTTACGGGTTCGACCACCTGGGACGAGGTCCGGATGGCCTTGACGGCGCCCGGCCGGTCCGCTGCGCACAGGGCAGCCACCCACGATCCGCGGCGAACGCGTCACACCGACAGTGGCCCGCCGGGGTGAGAGGCGGCCGGTCTTTCGGAACGTAACGGGCACTGACCGAAGGTGAGATGCCCCACAACCAGGGTGTTTGCCCTACTACGCGATGTCGTGGTTTTCTACTACACCTTGTAGTCTGGAGGCATGTGGATTATCCCGATCATCGCCGTCATCTGTTCCGTCGCGATCGCCGGCCTGTTCGCCACCGGCTTCCCGGACTGAGGCGAGCTCGGACCGCCCGCCCAGTCGGCGGACCTACTCCGGTAACCGCCCGATCGGCTCACCGCCGATCGGGCGGTTCGTCGTTTTCGGGGGTCGATGGACCGGGTCGAGGCCCAGTGCACGGATGAGATGCGCGACATCGGGTTCGCCAGCGCCCAGTCTCGAAACCGCACGCCCAGGCCATGATTCGTCCGGACACGTCGTCGGCCCGCCTTCGGCCATCAGACGCAGCACCACCTCCTTGATCTCCGCCGCGGTTTCCCGCCGGCATCGTTCTCGCCGGGGCGGGCGCAGGATCGTCAGCCGATGCGCTTCGGAGACACTGCCTACTTCGTCTCATTCGGGCCGCTGGTGTGTACCTGTTCGAGGTAAACCGTGTGGTCCTCGACGTAGAACCAAATGCGGGCGGTGCCTTTGAGTGTCGGTTTGTGCTGCCAGCGCTCATGGACCTTCTGCCCGCGGGTAATTGTGCCGAGGTCGCCGCGCAGCGGGTAGTTCGTCGGTGTCCTGGCGAGGGGTGTTCGCGTCAGGAAGTCCCATGCATCGGCCAACGAGTTGCGAATCGTTGCAGTGAGATCCTGCCAACCCTTACGGGCATTGGCGGTGGCGAAGCGGATCTCGTACTCGATCTTCTTCGGAGGGCGAGGCACGAGCTCGCCGCGTTTGCCTGCCACCGCTACGGCCGCGTCACAACGTCGTCGGAATCCAACCAATTCACCTCGGCTTGGCCGAGACCGGCTGCGATCGCGATCGCGGTCTCGCGCCACGAGGTAAGTTCTGCGAGCGCCAGGTGCGGCTGGTCGGTGGAGAACGATGCCCGCGCGGCGTCGACGAGGTCCTGGGCGCAAGTGGCTCGGTCCTCCGGGGACAGTGCGAGCATCCACGGGAACGCTCGAGACATCCGTCCGGCGAGGGGGCCCTCGTCGTCCACAGCTACGCCGATGAGCTGCGCAGCGAACTCGAGCAAGCGAGCGCGTCCCTCGGCCTCGCGCTGTGACATGAGCACGAGGTTCTCGCCATCGCGCCGGGTCACCGTCACCGGATGGTCCTCGGCCTCGGCGAACACCTCGGCGGAGTGCTTGCTCAGGTCTGACGAGCGACGCGTGGTGTGGAGTGCCGTTGTGGACATGTTCCCATTGTATTCGGAACGTGTTCGGAATTCGAGGTGGGATGATCCCCACGCAGTCACTCACCCTTGCGTCTCGTCGGGAACGCACTGGGTACTGATTCGCCCGATCTGTGCGCCGGCCCTCCAGCTCCCGCGCTGAGCGCAGACCTCTGGAGGGTCGGCGATGGACAGATGGCGTCGTATGCCGGATCAGGCGGTGAAGCTCAGGCGCACATCGCCGAGTACGGGCGCGTCCTCGCGTTCCACCACGGTGGCCGCGATGACCAGCGCTTCGCTGTCACGCCAAATTCGGGAACGGATCGTCTCGCCCGGGTACAGCACGCCCGCGAACCGGGCGCGGAAGCCGGTGACGCGGCTGGCATCCGAATCCAGCACGGTATCGGTCGCGGCCTTGCAGACCAGTCCGTAGCTGCACAGACCGTGCAGAATCGGATTGGGAAAGCCTGCGGCACGGGCGAATTCGGGGTCCGAATGCAGCGGGTTGCGGTCACCGCACATGCGATACAGCAGGGCCTGCTGCGGCAGGGTCGGCGTCAGTACCTCGAAATCCGGGGCGCGATCGGGCAATTCGGCCTTGGTGCTGGGGCCACGTTCGCCGCCGAAGCCACCCTCGCCCTTGGCGAAGATGGAGGAGCGTGCCGTCCACAGCGGCTCACCGTCCGATCCGGTGATCACCGTTTCGTGGGCGATCACGGCTGCCGAGCCCTTGTCCCACACCTCGGTGATCCGGCCGGTGCTGCTCGCTTTGCCCTCGGCCGGAATCGGCCGGTGCACCACGATTTCCTGGCTGCCGTGCACCACTTTCGCCAGGTCGATCTCGACGCCCGGGTAGCTCACCCGGGGCGGTTCGGTGACCCGCATGGTCGGCGCGACGGTGGCGAACGTCGGCAGTACCTGCGGCTGCTTGTCGTCGAGGTAGCGCAGCTCGCTCGGGTCGGTCCAGCGCGTGCCCGCGCCCAGCCCGAGGTGGTAGAGCTGCACATCCGACGGTGTCCAGGAGAACTCCTGGCTCGGAAGTTCCGCTCCGAGAGCGGTTTTCAGATCAATGGGCATGATTTTCCTTGTTCGCCGACGAATCACGAGGACCGGCCGGGCGGCCCGGAGGACCGCCCGCGGTCGAAAAGGTGCGCGGGTGCCGAGGGTCGATGCGCGCCGGCCGGGTGGTCCGATCGCTCCCATGGTGCCGGGGTCGCGGCCGGGCGCGGCGGTGGGTCCCGCTCATCGGTGTGCCTACTTGCTCGCGGCCTCGGCCGTGGCCTGCTGGCCGCGCGCCTTCTCGACGATATCCATCACCGCGAGATATCCGAAGGTCAGCGCGGGTCCGATGGTGGCACCGGGTCCGGCGTAGGTGTGGCCCATCACCGGCGTCGAGGTATTGCCGGAGGCGTACAGGCCCTCGATCACGCTGCCGTCCGCCCGCAGCACCCGGGCCGCGGTGTCGGTGACCAGGCCGCCCTTGGTGCCGAGGTCGCCGGGCACGATCTTGGCCGCGTAGAACGGCCCCTGCACCAGTGCGGCCAGGCACGGGTTCGGCTTCACCGTCGGGTCGCCGTAGTAGCGGTCGTAGTGGCTCTTACCGCGACCGAAGTCCTCGTCGACACCCTTCTCCGCGAAGGCGTTGAAGCGGGCGACGGTCGCGGCGAGGTTGTCGGCCGGCACGCCGATGTGGGTGGCCAGCTCCTCGAGGCTGTCGGCCTTGACGATGTTGTCGTTTTCCATCCAGCGGGACGGAAAACGCTGGCCCGGCTGTAGCCCGGCGAAGATGTAGCGGTTGCGGTAGCGCTGGTCGAACACCAGCCAGGCGGGAATGTTCTCGCCCGGACCCTCACCCTGACCCCATTTACCGCCGTACATGGTGTGCACGGCCTCGACGTAAGGAGCGGACTCATTACCGAATCGCTTACCGTCGGCGTTCACCATGATCGCGCCCGGCAGGTTGCGCTCGGCCAGGGCGAACCACGGTTTGCCGCCCTTGAAGATGGTCGGCCCCCACCAGGCGTCCTCCATGAACCCGATATCGCCGCCGACCTCCATTCCGGCCCGGATTCCGTCGCCGGTGTTGGCGGCCGCGCCGGTGGTCCACTCGGTGGTGATCGGCTCGCGCTGGTACTGCTTGCGCATCTCGGCGTTGTGCTCGAAGCCACCGGTGCCCAGCACCACGCCGTAGCGGGCCCGGAAGATCGTCGGCTCACCGTCGACGGTCGCCTCCACGCCGACGACCCGGTCGCCCTCGGTGATCAGCTTGGTCATCGGGGTGTTCAGCAGGACCGGGACGTTCGCGTCCATCAGTCCCTTGCGCATGGCCGCGATGATCGCCTGCCCCATGCCGACGATGTGCTTACCGGTGAATTTCGCCAGGTAGGTGCGGGCGCCGACGCGCATGGCCCGCATCATGCCCTTCGGGTGCCGGCGGATCAGGTTCAAGCGGACGAAGTCGGCCTGCATGACCACGACGTTCAGTGGCGCCTTCGCATAGGGCGGCTCCAGATTGGCCGCCTCGGGCCCGAGCGTCTTGAGGTTGAACGGTTTCGGCTCGCAGGAGCGGCCCGAGCCCAGTCCGCCCGGGGCTTCCGGGTGGTAGTCGGAGTAGCCCGGCACCCAGGTCATCTGCAGCGGGCTGTGATCGAGAACGAAGTCGAAGGCCTCCGCGCCGCGGTCGATGTAGGTATCGATCTTCTCCTTCGGCACCACGTCACCGATGATGCTGTGCAGGTAGCGGCGGGCCTCCTCCCGATCATCGGGCCGGCCGGACGCCTTCAGCGCCTTGTTGCCGGGGATCCACACCCCGCCACCACTACGTGCGGTCGAACCGCCGTAGTGCGCGGCCTTCTCGATGAGCACCGCACGCAGGCCGTGGTGCGCGGCGGCGAGGGCGGCGGTCATTCCGGCGGCGCCGCTGCCGACCACCACCACGTCGTATTCCCGATCAGTCATGTAGAACACGTTATAGAATCGGATCAGGTTCGGTCTATATTGGTCTGGCAGATGGGACTACTGTCACGAGAAAATGCAGGAAAACTCGTTTCAGTTTCCGTCCCGGTAACCGGCTGGTCCCCGGACCGAGCGACCCAATGGAAGGAACAAGCGTGCTGTCCGACGCGGTACGGAGTGAACTGGCCGCGGAGCTCGCGGTCGCAGAACGAGACCGGACGCCGATCGATCCGCTGGTCACCAGGTATCCGGCGATCGACGTGGTCGACGCCTACGAGATCCAGCTCATCAACATCCGGCAGCGGCTCGCCGACGGCGCGAAGGTGGTCGGGCACAAGGTCGGCCTCTCGTCGAAGGCCATGCAGGAGATGATGGGCGTCGACGAGCCCGACTACGGGCATCTGCTCGCCGATATGCAGGTCTTCGAGGATGTTCCCGTCGACACGTCGAAGTATCTGTTCCCGCGCGTCGAGGTGGAGGTCGGTTTCGTCCTGGGCGCGGATCTGCCGGGTGCGGACTGCACCGAGGCCGACGTGCTGGCCGCGACGGTCGCCTACGCCCCCGCGATCGAGCTCATCGACACCCGGATCAAGAACTGGAATATCGCCCTGTGCGACACCATCGCCGACAACGCGTCCTCGGCCGGCTGGGTGCTCGGGCCCGAGCGGGTGGCGCCGGACCAGCTGGATATCAAGGCCATCGACGCCCGGCTGACCCGCAACGGTGAGGTGGTCGCCGAGGGGCGCAGCGATGCGGTGCTCGACGATCCGACCATCGCGGTGGCCTGGCTGGCCCGCAAGGTCGCCTCGTTCGGGGTGCGGCTGAAGGCCGGGGACATCGTGCTGCCCGGCTCCTGCACCCGCGCGATCGACGCCCGCCCGGGCGACGACTTCCATGCCGAGTTCTCCGGACTCGGTTCTGTCCGTTTGCAATTCAGCTGAGGAGATTCGAGTGCCTAGCAACGGAAAAGTCACCGCCGCGATCGTCGGCTCCGGCAATATCAGCACCGATCTGCTGTACAAGCTGCTGCGGTCGGAACGGATCGAGCCGCGCTGGATGATCGGCATCGACCCGGACAGCGAGGGTTTGAAGCGCGCCCGCGGACTGGGCCTGGAGACCTCGCACGAGGGCGCCGATTGGCTGCTGGCGCTGCCGGAGAAGCCGGACATGCTGTTCGAGGCGACCTCGGCCTATGTACATCGCGAGTACGCGCCGAAGTACGAGGCGGCGGGGATTCGCGCGGTGGATCTCACCCCGGCCGCGGTCGGCCCGGCGGTGGTGCCGCCGGTGAACCTCGGTGCGAACCTCGATACGCCCAACGTCAACATGATCACCTGCGGTGGACAGGCGACGATTCCGATCGTCGCGGCCGTCTCCCGGGTGGTCGAGGTGCCCTACGCCGAGATCGTCGCGTCGGTGTCGTCGGTGTCGGCAGGCCCCGGCACCCGCGCCAATATCGATGAGTTCACCAAGACCACCAGCCGCGGCGTCGAGACGATCGGCGGGGCGAAGCGCGGTAAGGCGATCATCATCCTGAACCCGGCCGAGCCGCCGATGATCATGCGCGACACCATCTTCTGCGCGATTCCCGAGGACGCCGACCAGGACGCGATCAGCGAATCCGTCCACAGGATGGTCGCCGACATCCAGGAATACGTGCCCGGCTACCGGCTGCTCAACGAGCCGCAGTTCGACGAGCCGAGCGTCATTTCCGGTGGGATGGCGAAGGTTTCGGTGTTCGTGGAGGTCGAGGGCGCGGGCGACTTCCTGCCGCCCTACGCCGGCAATCTCGACATCATGACCGCCGCCGCCACCCGGGTGGGCGAGGTCATGGCCGAACAGATCCTCACGGCTCGGGTCTAGGAGGGACCAGACATGAACTACGTATTGCAGCCGTTCTCCCAGGAACTCGACGTCCGGGTCACCGACACCTCGCTGCGCGACGGCTCCCACCACAAGCGCCACCAGTTCACCGCCACCGAGGTGCGCGATATCGTCGCGGCGGTCGACGCCGCGGGCGTGCCGGTCATCGAGGTCACCCACGGTGACGGGCTGGGCGGTTCCTCGTTCAACTACGGGTTCTCCAAAACCCCGGAGCAGGAACTGATCACGATCGCGGCGCAGACCGCGAAGCAGGCCAAGATCGCGGTCCTCATGCTGCCCGGTGTGGGTGTGAAGGAGGACATCAAGATCTCGCAGGACAATGGTGCGTCGATCGTCCGCATCGCCACCCACTGCACCGAGGCCGACGTCTCGATCCAGCACTTCGGTTACGCCCGCGATCTGGGTATGGAGACCGTCGGCTTCCTGATGATGTCGCATTCGCAGCCGCCGGAGGTGCTCGCGAAGCAGGCGCGCATCATGGCCGACGCGGGCTGCCAGTGCGTCTACGTGGTGGACTCGGCCGGTGCGCTGGTGCTGGACCAGGTCACCGATCGCATCGCCGCCGTGGTCGCCGAACTCGGTGACGACGCGCAGGTCGGCTTCCACGGCCACGAGAATCTCGATCTCGCCGTGGCCAATTCGATCTACGCCGTGAAGGCGGGCGCCAAGCAGATCGACGGCAGCGCGCGGCGGTTCGGCGCCGGTGCGGGCAACACGCCCGTCGAGGCGTTCATCGGCGTGTGCGACAAGGTCGGCATCAAGACCGGGATCGACTTCTTCGCCATCGCCGACGCCGCCGAGGATGTGGTGCGCCCGGCCATGCCGCAGGAATGTCTGCTCGACCGCCAGGCCCTGATGATGGGCTACGCCGGCGTGTACTCCAGCTTCCTCAAGCACGCCGAACGCCAGGCCGAACGCTACGGTGTCTCCGCCGCGGAAATGCTGGTCCGCGCCGGTAAGCGCAAGCTGGTCGGCGGCCAGGAGGATCAGCTGATCGACATCGCGCTGGAACTGCAGCGGGAGCAGGCCGCCGCTACCGCCTGAGCGCGTGGGAGTCGAAGGGCCGCGAACGATCGTTCGCGGCCCTTTCCGTGCGTCCCGGGTGGTTGAAGCCCACCGGCCCGAACGGCGCGCCGCTCGAGCTGCCCAGCCGACCGAACTTCGGCTGCCGCGGCATGTGATCGACTCCTTCCCATCAGCGGACAGCCCGAGGGCGCCGGCGAGAGTAACGATCGATAGCATCGGTGCGATTCGGAAATAGTGGGGCGGAAGACACTGAACCTCTTGTGCCCGAAGTGTTTTCAAATGACGGCATTTCGGGCAAACGACGCATAGGAGCTGCTGTGAAAATACGAGCGCTGATCGGTGGATCACTTGCCGCCGTGGCGATTTCGATGTTCGGCGCAGGCGCGGCAACGGCGGCTCCGGAGATTTCTCCGACCGCGGGAACGGTGCTGAACCCCGCGGATTATCTCGTCGGCGACACCGTCTATTTCAGTGCCGGTTACGCGAATTGCTCCATGCACCCCAACGGTGATGTCGGCTGCGATATCAACCCCGGAGTCGCGAACCTGTACGGCATCCCGATCAACAACCTCGCCATCGATCTGCCGTTCCTGCCGGCGCACCCGACCTTCGGCCTGACCGGCCCGCTCGGCCGCCCCGGCAGCCGCTCGATCGACCCGGGACCGGCCGCCGACGGCTACGACTACGGCGGGACCATCAACTACGGCGGTGCGAGCTGCAGCGGTGGTGGACGCGGCGCGATCACCTGCTATTCGAAGGGGCACAGCTTCAACTTCGGCTGGTCGGGGACGAACCTGACGTAGCCGGGCCGTCCTGGGCGATTGATACACTCGTGTATCCAATCGCCCAGGGAGAGGAACGGCCGTGACGTCCGTCGATGCCCGATCGGCCGCGGCCACCGCCCGCGAGCCGCGGATGACCAAGCGCCGGGCGGAGACCCGGCAGCGATTGCTCGACGCCGCGTTCGACGCGTTCGCCGACGAGGGGTTCGGACGCTGCACGGTCGAGCAGATCTGCGAGCGGGCCGGGTTCACCCGGGGTGCGTTCTACTCCAACTTCACCTCGCTGGAGGAACTGTTCCTGGCGATGTGGGAGCTGCGGTCGGCCGAGATGCTGCGCGAGCTGACCGGGGTGCTGGCGTCCGAGACCGCCCGCGACGTGCCCGACCTGCGGGCCGGGGTCGAACAGGTGTTGCGCTCGGTCCCGTTGGACGACAAGTGGTTTCGGATCACCGCCGAATTCACCGCGCACGCGCTGCGCAATCCGGCGCTGCGCCGGGTGATGGTCGCGCGGGAGAAAGCGATCGTCGCGGCTCTGCTACCGGTCCTCGAGGCCTTGCTCACCCGCGCCGGGCGCACCGTCACCGACCGCGAGGGGCTGGGGCGGGCCGTCGTCGCGGTGTACGACGGCACCACCCAGCAATGCCTGCTCGAACCCGGCGACGCCACGGTGCGGGAGCAGCGCATCACGCTGTTCACCCACGTCGCGATGGCCTACAGCGTCGCGCAGGACGCTCGATGACGAACGCGCCGTCCGAACGGCCCGCACTGGCCGCAGCGCTGGACCTGCAACCGCACCCGGAGGGCGGCTGGTTTCGCGAAACCTACCGCAGCTCGGTCGAATTCGAACCCGAGGGTTACGACGGGCCCCGTGCCGCCGCGACGGCCATCCATTTCCTGCTGCTACCGCACGAGCGTTCGGCACCGCACACCGTGGGCTCGGACGAGATCTGGTTGTGGCAGCGCGGCGGCCCGCTGCTGTTGAACATCGGCGGTGCGGAAGTGACCCTCGGCCCGGATGTCGAACGGGGACAGCTACTTCAGGCCGTCGTTCCGGCGGGCGTCAGCCAGGCCGCGCGCCCGGCCGGCGACGAATACGTACTCGTCAGCTGTGTGGTCGCGCCGGGGTTCGATTTCGCGGACTTCCGGTTGGACTGAGGGGTGAACAGTTCGGGCCCGCCCGCCCGAATCCGTGGGATTCGGCGGGCGGGCCCGAGACCGGGGCCGGCCTATTCGTCGACGATCAGGATGCCCTCATCTATCGCATACTGGATCGACTTCTCCAGGTCCGGGCACGGATCCGGCCGGCCCGGACCGGCGAGCTTCGCGAAGACCGGGCAGTGTTCGGCCGGGCTGACCGTCCACTGCACCGAACGCTGATGCGAGGAGGACTTGCGGACCAGCACTTCCACTCCGCAGGACCGGCAGGCCACCGGCGTCAGGCCGGCTTCGAGGTAGCGCTGCTTGTCGACGACCGTCTGGGCGCGCACCTGCTCCCGGCGCTCCGGGCGGTCCGCGAAATCGGGTGCTTTCGCCCAGGTCGCCATCAGGCACCCGCCTCCTGCTTGACGGCGGGATCCTGCTGCGCCGCCTCTTCCTCTTCGCGCTTGCGCCGCAGATTCTCCGCGACCTCGGCCTCCCAGTGCTCGTTGGCCTTGGTGGTGTCGACCTCGAATTCGAAGCGCTGCACCATCTTCGGATCGATATCGGCGACGTCGACGTAGAACTGCTCGTACCAGCGGCGCAGCTGGTAGACCGGGCCGTCCTCCTCACAGAGCAGCGGATTGTCGATCTTGGACTTGTGCTTCCAGATCTCCACGTCCTGCAGGAAGCCGTCACCGAAGAAGTCGGTCATCGACTTGGCCAGCTTCTCCGCGGTCGCGTCGTCGATGCCCTTGGGCTTCTCCACCGACAGGCCGTATTGCAGCACGAACGAATCCTGCGTCACCGGGTAGTGGCAGTTGATCAGCTGCACCTTGATCTGGTATCCGCCGTAGATGTTGGTCAGCGGATTGATCATGTAGGACGGGCCGAAGTAGGACGCCTCCGACTTCAGCAGCGTCTCGCCGCCGTACTTGGCGGCCATGCCGACGTCGGGACGGCCCTTGGTCTCGAGGAACTGCGTGGCCACGTGGCCTTCGAAGACGTTCTTGAAGTACGTCGGGAAGGCGAAGTGGATGTAGAAGAAGTGGGCCATGTCCACCACGTTGTCCACGATCTCGCGGCAGTTGGCGCCCTCGATCAGCATGGTGTTCCAGGTGAACGGGGTCCAGTCGCTGTTGCGCTCCTCGAGCGGGTTGCCGTCGGCGTCGGTGTAGGGCCCCTCGATATAGGGGATGGTGACGTCGTCCGGCGGCGGATTGCCCTCGTGGTCGTGCCAGACGTACAGCTGGCCGTTGCGCTCCAGGGTGGTCCAGGCGCGGGTACGGGCCAGCGGCGGCACACGCCGCGCATAGGGGATCGAGGTGCAGCGGCCGTTGCCGCCCCAGCGCCAGTCGTGGAACGGGCACGCGATGGAGTCACCCTTGATCTCGCCCATGCTGAGATCGCCGCCGAGGTGGCGGCAGTAGGCGTCGAGCACCTTCAGCTCGTCGTTGCTGTCGGCCCACACCACGAGTTTGGTGCCGAATGCCTGCACGGCATGCGGCTTACCATCGCGAAACGTCTCGGCCAGACCCAGGCAATGCCAGCCCCGCGCATACCGCGTCGGCGTCGAGCCGACGTCGATCTCGCGGACCTTCCCGCCCCGCTGGGTAGGATTCGCGGCCTCCCGGGTCCCTCCGTGGTTACGCGCGCTGCCTCCTCCGGGCCCGTCGCTCGGCCGCGGTGCGGTCTCTGCCATCGTCATCCCTCCTCTGGAAGTACTAGAACACGTTACAAAATTGAGCGGCGCAGCGCCAGCTATTCCGTTGACTACCAGGCAAAGGTGTTCGTTGTGGGACAATGAACACCCGTTCTCGACATAAATAAGAACGTGTTCTAGTCTCAAGACAAGTATCGGTTCCGCAGAACGGAATGCGACCGATACACCCGTTCCGATTTCGATCAGGCAGGAGCAGCCCCCGAGATGACGCAAGAAGTGACCGAGCGGGTCGAAGCGCTGTTGCCGAAGCTGCGCGAACAGGCGCAGGAGGCAGAAGATCTGCGCCGGATTCCCGACGAGACCATGAAGGCGCTGCAGGAGACCGGTTTCTTCAAGCTGCTGCAGCCGCGCCAGTGGGGCGGATACGCCGCCGATCCGGTCGTGTTCTACGACACCGTGCGCAAGATCGCCAGCGCCTGCGGTTCGACCGGCTGGGTGGCCGGCATCATCGGCGTGCACAACTGGCATCTGGCGCTGTTCGACCAGCAGGCGCAGGAGGAGGTCTGGGGCGAGGACACCCAGGTCCGCATCTCCTCCTCCTATGCTCCGATGGGCGCCGGTGTGGTCACCGAGAGCGGCGACGGCTACATCGTCAACGGCTCCTGGGCCTGGTCGTCCGGTAGTGATCACGCCACCTGGACCTTCGTCGGTGGTCCGGTGATCAAGGACGGCAAGCCGGTCGACTTCGGCAGCTTCCTGGTGCCGCGCACCGACTACCGCATCGACGACGTGTGGAATGTGGTGGGCCTCAGGGGCACCGGCTCGAACACCCTGGTGCTGGAGAACGTCTTCGTGCCGCGGCACCGGTTTCTCAGCTACAAGAGCATGAACGATCTGACCGCCCCGGGCCTGCAGCAGAACACCGATCCGGTTTACAAGATGCCCTGGGGCACAATCCATCCCACCACCATCTCCACTCCGATCGTCGGCATGGCCTACGGCGCGCTCGACGCGCACGTCGAGCATCAGGGCAAGCGCCTGCGCGCGGCCTATGCCGGGGAGAAGGCCAAGGACGATCCGTTCGCCAAGGTGCGCATCGCCGAGGCCGCCAGCGATATCGACGCCGCGTGGCGGCAGCTCTCGGGCAATGTCGCCGAGGAATACCGCCTGCTGGTCGCCGGTGCGGAGATTCCGTTCGAGCTGCGGGTGGCGGCGCGCCGCGATCAGGTCCGCGCCACCGGCCGGGCGATCGCCTCGATCGACAAGCTGTTCGAGAGCTCGGGCGCCACCGCGCTCGCGAACGGCACTCCGCTGCAACGGTTCTGGCGCGACGCACACGCCGGTCGGGTACACGCCGCCAACGATCCCGAGCGCGCCTACCTGATGTACGGCACCCACGCGTTCGGGCTGCCGGTCACCGACGGGATGGTGTGATGACCGCCGTTTCGGAACTGACCTACGAATCCACCTCGAAATTCGCGCAGGTGCGGCCGGATCTGAGGCTGCACTACCATGAGGCCGGTGAGGGGAACGGGCCCACCATCGTGCTGCTGCACGGCGGCGGTCCGGGCGCCTCGTCGTGGTCGAACTTCGCGCGCAACATTCCGGTGCTGGCGCAGCACTTCCACGTGCTGGCCGTGGATCAGCCGGGCTTCGGGCAGTCGGACAAGCCGACCGACCACCCGCAGTACTTCGTGCACAGCGCCTCGGCGTTGAAGGATCTGCTCGACACCCTCGGCATCACCGATCGGGTTCACCTGCTGGGCAATTCGCTCGGCGGCGGGGCGGCGGTACGTTTCGCCCTCGACTATCCGGACCGGGCCGGCAAGCTGGTCCTGATGGGCCCGGGCGGTTTGAGCACCAACCTGTTCGCGCCGGATCCCACCGAGGGCGTCAAGGCGCTGGGCAAGTTCAACGTCGAGCCGACCCGCGAGAACCTGGAGAAGTTCCTGCGGATCATGGTCTTCGACCAGTCGCTGATCACGCCGGAACTGCTCGACGAACGCTTCGCCTCGGCGAGCACGCCCGAATCACTGGCCGCGACCCGCGCGATGGGGAAATCCTTCGCGAGCGCGGACTTCGAGAAGGGCATGCTGTGGCGCGAGGCCTACAAGCTGCGCCAGCCGGTGCTGCTCATCTGGGGCCGTGAGGACCGGGTGAATCCGCTCGACGGCGCGCTGGTCGCGCTGAAGACCATTCCGCGCGCCCAGCTGCACGTGTTCGGTGGTTGCGGGCACTGGGCGCAGCTGGAGAAGTTCGACGAATTCAACCGTCTGGCAACCGATTTCCTCTTCGGCGTGAAGGAGGCGCGATGACCTCCGAGGGTGCAGCCGATCGTCGGGCCGACCGGGTGCGGGTGTGTCGCAAAGCAAAGGAGTCACGATGAGTATTCGGGCGCTCGGATACATGCGCATCGAGGCGACCGACGTGGCCGCCTGGCGCGAGTACGGGCTCAAGGTGCTCGGCATGATGGAGGCCGACGGGCCGAACCCGGATGCCCTGTATCTGCGGATGGACGATTTTCCCGCCCGCCTGGTGATCGTGCCCGGCGACAAGGACCGTCTGCAGGTCTCGGGCTGGGAGGTTACCGATGCTCCCGCGCTGCAACGGCTTCGGGAGACACTGACCAAGGCCGACGTGCCGTTCGAAGAAGGCACCAAGGAGGAGCTGGCGGAGCGGCGCGTCGAGGGCATGATCCGCTTCCAGGACCCCTCCGCCAATACGCTCGAGGCGTTCTACGGAGCACAGTATCTGGCCCGGCGCTTCGTCAGCCCGTACGGCCACAAATTCGTCACCGCCGAACAGGGCCTCGGACACGTGGTGCTGACCTGCAACGACGATGCCGAAGCGCAGGCGTTCTACCAGGACGTGCTGGGCTTCCGGCTGCGCGATTCGATGCGGCTGCCACCCCAGGTCGTCGGCCGGCCGGCGGACGGCGAACCGGCCTGGCTGCGGTTCTACGGCTGCAACCCGCGCCATCACGCGCTGGCGTTCCTGCCGTTGCCGAATCCGACCGGCATCGTGCATCTCATGGTCGAGGTGGAGAATTCCGACGACGTCGGACTCTGCCTGGATCGCGCGCTGCGCAAGAAGGTGAAGATGTCGGCCACCCTCGGCCGGCACATCAACGACAAGATGCTGTCGTTCTACATGAAGACCCCCGGTGGATTCGACATCGAATTCGGCTGTGAGGGTTTGGAAGTCGACGACCACTCCTGGATCGCCCGCGAGTCCACCGCGGTCAGCCTGTGGGGGCACGACTTCTCGGTGGGATTCAAGTAGTGAGTGCGGAGAGGGCGGCAACCATGACCACGACCGGCGAATATCCGGAGATCGACGGCCGGCAGTTCCGGAACGTGCTGGGGCAGTTCTGCACCGGCATCACGGTGATCACCACGTTCACCGAGACCGAGGCCGAACCGGCGCCGATCGGTTTCGCCTGCCAGTCGTTCGCCGCCCTCTCCCTCGATCCGCCCCTGGTGCTGTTCTGCCCGACCAAGGGCTCGCGCTCCTGGGCCGCGATCGAGAAGTCCGGACGCTTCTGCGTCAACGTCCTCGCCGAGGAACAACAGCAGGTGTGCGCCCGCTTCGGTTCTCGCGAAGCCGACAAGTTCGCCGGAATCGACTGGCGCACCTCGGATCTGGGACTTCCGGTCCTGGACGACGCGCTGGCCACGATCCAGTGCACGGTGGACAGCGTCGTCGACGGCGGCGATCACTACATCGTGATCGGCCGCGTGCTGGCCCTGTCGGAGTCCACCGACTCCGGCAGGCCGCTTCTCTTCTATCGCGGTCAATACACCGCCATCGAGCCGGAGAAGACCACCCCCGCGCCGTGGCGTGCCGACCTCGAGCACTTCCTCACCACCACCACCCTCGACACCTGGTTGTAGACCCGGCCGGCGGCGGCGTCGCCGGTCGCGGCCGACGCCACGTTTCCGGGGATATCCGCGGTTCGGTGCACGGCAGCGGTTCCGCGCGGCCTTAGATTTGCCCCCATGGCGATTCGGGAGGGTGCGGATCGGGAGGTTTGGGGCGCACTGGACTTTCTGACCCGGCTGGCGGTGTCGATGCTGGAGGCCGGCTTCCCCTCGGAGCCGATGACCGACGCGGTGGCCGCGTGCGCAGCGGCGATGGGCCTCGACCGGGTGACGGTGATCGGCCTGGGGCGGGTCGTGACGATCGAATACCTGGCCGTCGACGGCCGCGCCCTGACCCGGACCGCGACCGCCGCGACGGTCGACGCGTTCGACTGCGAACGGATGAAACGCCTGCTCACCGCCGCGCGGGAGGCGGCGGTCAGCGGTGCCGACGCGGAGACGGCGCATCGCATCCTGGATGCCGCCGAGACTCGTAAGCTGCCCTGGCCGCGGTGGTTCGTCCCGTTCGGCGGCGCATTGCTCGCGCTGTGTATCGCCTTGCAGGTCGGCGGTTCGGGCGCGGCGGCGCTCGCGGCGGCCGTCGTACTGCTGCCGGTGTTCTGGCTCGGGCAGGGCCTCGGTTCGCTGGCGATTCCGCGGTTGTACGGGGTGGCGTTGCAGGCCCCCCTGGCCGCCACGCTGTGCGCGCTACTGCATCTCGTGGGTGCGCTGACCATGACCGAGGTGGCGGTCGCGATCGCCACCAACTGGGTACTGCTGGTGCCGATGCCGCAGCTGGTGGCGACCGCGATCGATGCCGTGAGCTCGGATACGGTGGCGGCGACCGCCCGGGCCGCCTCCGCACTGCTCGCGGTCGGCGGTATCGCGATGGGCGGTGCGCTGGTTTTCGCTGTCTCGCAACGCTTCTCGTTCGGCGAGTCGATCGACCCGACGCTGCCGCAGCTACCCATCTGGTTGGCGATCACCTTCTCCATCCTCGGTGCGCTGGGCAACGCCGTATTCAATCGCGGCGGCCCGGATCTGCTGCTGCCCGCCGCGGCGGCCGGCCTGCTCACCGCGTCGGTCAACCAGCCCCTGATTCATGCCGCGCACATCCCGCCCGACTGGTCCGGACCCCTGGCCGCGGTCGCGCTGGGCTTCGCGGCCGCCGCCTGCGCGCTCCCACTCCGGCTGCCGATGACCGCGCTGGCCCTCGTCGGAATCACCGGCGCGCTGCTGCCCGGTCTCACCCTCTACCAGGGCCTGGTCCTGGAGCTTTTCCACGTCTCCGGCATCGGCTACTTCGTCCGCACCTTCGCCGTCTGCGTGGGCTTGGGCGTGGGAGCGGCCCTGGGGGTGATCCTGAACTGGCTGCTCCAGCGCGCCCGGGCGCATGGACATCGAGTCATTATCACATAGATGTGATAATGTCAGGTCATGCTGTATGCGATAGAGGTCGAGCCGGAGGTTCGCGCCTTTCTCTCCGGCCTCTCGCCTGCAGACTTGGCGCGTGCCGACTTCGCTGCTGGGCTGCTTGCCACATATGGCCCGGAGCTGTCCGAACCTTACTGCCGCCATCTCGGTGACTGTGTGCGGGAACTTCGCTTCACCCTGTCTCGCAATCGCGCGACCCGGATCAGCTACTGGTTTCCCGGCGGTCGAAAAGCGGTGCTGCTGACCGTGTTCCATAAGACTCGGCAACGCGAATCACAGCAAATCGAGCGTGCGAAGCTGGCCCGCAAGGTATGCGAATCGCAGCATACCGGGCCCGCGCACCTGATATTCGACCCGATGGGAGACCTCGAAACATGACTACTCAGAAAGACTTCGATGCGGTCCTAGCTGCGAAGCGCGCTACTCCCGAATATCGGGCTGCCTATCGCGCCGCCCAGTTGGCGCACACCCTTGGTGTCCAGATCCGTGCGGCTCGTGAAGCGCGCGGATGGTCACAAACCGAATTGGCCGCCCGCGCGGGATTGCGTCAGCATGCGGTAAGTCGTCTGGAGGCCGGAGATGTCGTACCGACTTTGACCACACTCGAGCGCATCGCCGAAGCGCTCGAGGCTGAGCTGTCGGTTTCGCTGGCGGCATAGGTGTGCGCTGCGGTTCGGGCGGATGATCTGGTCGCCGTTCGAACGGGTCGACGCGTGGACATTTTGAGTGAGACCGTGGTGGCGGTGCGAACCGGAATGCCGGCGTCCGGGTTGTTCGTGCGACATGCGCCGTGGGGGAGACAGTATCCGGTGGTGCCCGGGGTCGGATTTCATATCGTGGTCGACGGTGAGTGCTGGTTGCTGGCTCCCGAGGCGGAACCGGTGGCGATGGGGCCGGGGGATGTGTTGTTCATGCCGCGCGGGGCGGCGCATGTGATCGCCGACCGTCCGGACAGCCCGGTTACCGAAGTCGCCACGGCGGGGGAGCCACGCGAGATCGCGGGGCCGGGTGCCCGGACTGCGCTGCTGTGCGGGGCGTACGAGGTGTGCCGGGCCCGCAGCCATCCGCTGCTGGACCAGCTGCCCGACTTTCTGCATCTGCCCGCCGATCCGAGCCGCCACCGGACACTGCGCGCCGCGGTGGATCTACTGACCACCGAGATCACCGAACCGCGGCCGGGCAGTGACGCCGCGGTCCCCGCACTACTGGACACCCTGCTGCTGTTCGTGCTGCGCACCTGGTACGAGGATGCCGAAACCTCGGGCTGGGCAGGGGCTTTGGCGGATCCGGCGGTCGCGGCCGCGCTGCGTGCGATCCATGACGATCCGGCGCGGTCCTGGTCGGTGCCCGCGCTGAGCGCCGTCGCGGGTGTATCGCGCGCGACCCTGAACCGCCGGTTCACCGCCACCGTCGGCGAGCCGCCACTGACCTACTTGACCCGCTGGCGCCTGCTCACCGCCGCCCGGCTCCTGCGCGACACCGAACTGCCGATCGCCGCCGTCGCGCACCGTGTCGGCTACGGGTCCGAATTCGCCTTCGCCAAAGCCTTCAAACGCGAATACACCGTGGCGCCGGGCCGCTACCGGCGCGCCGCCGAGCCCGAACCCGTTCTCGCGGTGTGAATCTCAGCTGAACGGCGTGCTGTGTTCCTGGCGCACCCCGTCCACGTACAGCTCGACCTTCTCGTTGTAGAAACACACCAGCCCGGCGATCTTCTGGCTCTCCGGCAGTGGCGTCGAGTAATACCAGACCAGATCGGGATACTCGGTATCGCCGATGCGAATGTTGTAGTACTCGGCCGTGCCCTTGTACGGGCAGCTGGTCGTGGTGGCCGAGGGGGTGAGTAGATCCATCCGGACATCCGTCAGCGGCAGGTAGTAGCGGGGAACCAGACCGGTTTCGTACAAAATGCGCGGTGAATTCGATTCCGCCACAACCTCTCCGCCCAACTCGACCCGCACATTCCGGGAACTGGCGAGGACGTCGACGCGGGTATACGGGTTACGCGGATGCACGTAG
The DNA here is from genome assembly GCF_000308855.1 of Nocardia veterana NBRC 100344. Lineage (GTDB taxonomy): Bacteria > Actinomycetota > Actinomycetes > Mycobacteriales > Mycobacteriaceae > Nocardia > Nocardia veterana. Next base: position 112,853 of record NZ_BAGM01000008.1, read on the forward strand.
ATCGGCTCGTCCTCCTCGAACCACCGGTCGATCAATGCCCAATCCAGTCGCACGTGCTCCCGTAGCTCCGGAATCGGCGACTCCGGATAACGAAGCGCCGCAGCGGCTCTGGTGGTGTCGCCGACGACCACGTCGTATTCGGTGCCCTCACCCCGGCTGGTGGAATGCCGAGTGGATCCGGTCGGCACCAATTCGGCCCGGATGTCCTCGGCGGGGAAGTAGTAGGTGGGGTAGTAGGGGCTCTCCCAGACGAGCAGCGGGCGGATCGTATCGGCCACCACCCGGCCCTCCACATAGCCCCGGATGCGCCGGTGACCTGCCTCGGTCCGCACCCGTCCCCGATTCGTCTCGGTCATTTCACCCACGGTACGCGCGCGGGATGACACAGCGGCCCCGGGCAGGTAACCGAGCCGTTCGGCCTCGCGCGGCTCGCATATGTCCTCGCGGTTCCGGCCGAGCCGGGTCAGGAGGTGATTCGGTCGCGTCGAGATTCGATCGCGCGGCGAATGACTTCCCGGGCTTCGTCACCCGTTACGGATCGTTCGGCAAGGTCGGTGAACACTCGACCGTAGGTTGCTATCTCCCGTGGCTGGGTGATGGTCAGCTCGGCGGTGACGGCTTCCACCAGTGCCAGTCGTTCATCGAAAATGACGAAGTTGGTTATTTGCATCGGTACTTCGGCTTGTGTAGGGACGACGCCGAGCAGGACACGAGGTAGGCCGATGACGGCCAGCAGCCGGTCGAGTTGTCCGAGCATGACGTGGTCGGCACCGACGGTGGTGTGTAAGGCTTGTTCGGCTATCAGGATGTGGAAGTGGTGGTCGCCCCTGTACAAGATTTGTTGGCGTTCCAGCCGTTTCGCCACGCCTTCGTCCAGATCGTCGGGCACTTGGTAGAAGTCGATATATCGACGCAAGATGGCCGCTGCGTATTCGGCGGTCTGCAGGATGCCGGGGACGATGTTGGGCTGAAAGATACGCATCAGCTTCGACTGTTCGGCGAGTTCGACCGCTTGCTGCTGTCGGCGTTTCGTTCCGGTGCCGAGGACCTTCCGCCACTCGAGGTACGCGGCTTGGACATTTCGCAGCGTGGCGACCAGGTCCGGGAGTTGGGCCTCGTTGCCGGTGTGGGTGCAGTAGGCGCGCAGGTGTGCCTCTGTGGGGCTTCTGTCGCCGGTCTCTATCTTCGACACCACCGACTCGTGCCAGCCGGCCAACCTGGCCAATTGGCGGCCGGAAAGGCCCGCGTCGCGACGAAGCCCTCGGAGTGTCGCCCCGAGGGCTCGCCGCTGTTCATGGACTGTGTTCGTCACTGCTCGGCGTACTCCGTATACGGAATTGCCAGCTTCCACAGCCGCTCGCGTGTTCGAACGCAGTACTCGACGATTCCGGGATCGGTGGTGACCGCTATTCCGGCGGGCGCCCCATCCGGGTCGACCAGGTTGTAAGCCACACGTTGCTCATCCATCAACCACCAGTCGTCCGGCGGTACTTCGCCGGCGATGTGCCTTGGTATGTACCGGATATCCTCGCCTGCATCGATGTTGGCCTCGGTCACCGACAGTAGCCACCGCTGGTAGTCCGAATGCGGTTCGGTGACCACCCGCACTCGGGACACTGTTACCCCTCGGGCGGTGGTTTCTCGCATGAGGTCTTGCCAGGGCGTGTGGATGTACGGTGCCGGTTCACCGGCGAGGAACGCGCGTATCCGGGACTGTTCGTCGGGTACGTGGTACTCGTCCCGAACTTCGAGATGGAAGGCGCTGCGCGTGAGTTCACGAAACAGATTCGGCCACAGGTCCGGCTCGGTGGTGGGACGCAGCAGCATTGCCGTAGAACCTCCGTGGTTGTTTCGGGACCTCGATCGCGGTCTCATTTTCTGCCAATGTCAGCATGCTGAACACCTCGGGTTCGGTGATCGGCCGTCCGGACAGTGCGAACGTACCGCGACCGGTGTCGGTCATCGTCGAGCCGATGAACGTATCCGGCTCCGCGAATCCCGGAAGAAGATGCGGGATCTCAACGGTTCCAAGACGGCTCGTCTCCCACCCCTGCACGATGTACGTACCGCGGTCGGTCGCGTAGAGGCTCGGGCATCCTCCTGAGTCGGACCCCCCTTTGCCCAGGAACTTCAGATTCATCGTGACATCTCCCCTCTGACGGTGTGGCACTTCTTGGCTGACGACATATCCATGATCTCGCAGATGTACGAGTTTCGCTGCAGGTAAATAGGTTTTGCCAAGTATTGACAAGTTCGTAGACGGCTCGCCGAGACGCTACCTACCGTTTTGACCACGCCCCGGCGCCGGGCCGAAACGACTTCCCCGGCGCCGGGTGCCATACCAGGCACACGAGGGGACGGAGTCGAAATGGGCACAGGGGCAAGGCGTTCGAGGCTTTACGTGTTTCCCGGTGGCGTGCTGGAGGTGGCCGACTATGGGGAGGGCGACTCGAGTGGGGTATATCTGGAGTTCGCGAGTCCGCTTCTGCCGCAGCGTGTTCCGCTCGCAGCCGAGGTACCCCCGCCTCTCCGTCCGATCGAGTCGGCCGATGCGGAGACGTGCGGACGAGTTCTCCGGTCGCTGCGCGGGTGGGAGGCATAGTCGCGTGCTCACCATCGCGTGGATTGTCGTCGTCGGGTTACCGGTGGGGGTGATCGTCTGGGCGGCCCGGCCCTCCGGACCTACGAGCGAGAACGTGCGGATAAGGAAAGGCCGGAACCCCCTGCGGGTTTCGCGAGGGGATTCCGGCCTCCGCCGTTGCGGTCAGAGAAGGAATACCGCAACGGTGGATCATCCGGGTGGGGATGACGTCTCAGTCGTCGCCGACGGTGATCGCCTCGGCCTCGGCCGGGCTGTGCTCGGCCGGTTCGTGCTCGTCCACGTGGGCGAGGGCGGAGCGGCCGCCGAGCAGGACCAGGACGCCGACCGCGGTGCAGGCCGCGCCGACCCAGAACGGCAGGGCCATCTGGTGTTCGCCCAGTTTGCCGGCCAAGTACGGGGCGGCGGCGCCGCCGACGAAGCGGACGAAGCTGTAGGCGGCCGAGGCGGTGGAGCGTTCCACCGGCGCGGAGATCATGACGGCCTCGGTGATCAGCGTGTTGTTGACGCCCAGGAACAGACCGGCGAGGACGGTGCCCACGATCAGCACGGGCTTGTGATCGGCCCAGATCGCCATGACGGCCAGATCGGCGGCGAACAGGGCCAGCGCGGTCGCGATCATCGGCACGGTGCCGAACATCCGCTGCAGGCGCGGCGCGAAGACCACCGACGCCAAGGCCAGCAGCAGACCCCAGCCGAAGAAGATGAACCCGATCGAGTAGGTGCCCATGTTCAGCGGGAACGGCGTGTACGCGAGCAGGGTGAAGAAGCCGTAGTTGTAGAGCAGGGCGGTGATGCTCACCAGGAGGAGGCCGCGATGACGCAAAGCCTTGAAGGGCGCCGTGATCGAGGTGTGCTGCGCGGGTTTCGGCATCTCCGGGAGCAACACGATGATCGCGATGAAGGCCACCGCCATCAACACCGCGACACCGAAGAACGGTGCGCGCCAGGAGAATCCGCCGAGGAAACCGCCGACCAGCGGACCGGCGGCGATGCCGATACCCAGCGCCGCCTCGTAGAGGATGATGGCGCGGGCGACACCGCCGGTGGCCGCGCCCACGATCGTCGCCAAGGCGGTCGCGATGAACAGCGCGTTGCCCAGGCCCCAGCCGGCCCGGAAGCCGACGATCTGTCCGACCGTGCTCGAGCTGCCCGCCAAGGCGGCGAAGACGACGATGACGGCCAGACCGGCGAGCAGGGTCTTCTTGGCGCCGAAGCGGCTGGACACCACGCCGGTGATCAGCATCGCGACGCCGGTGACCAGCATGTAGCTGGTGAAGAGCAGGGTCACCTGGGACGGTGAGGCATGTAGCTGTTCACCGATCGGCTTCAGGATCGGATCCACCAGGCCGATACCCATGAAGGCGATGACCGAGGCGAAAGCTACTGCCCAAACGGATTTGGGCTGTTTGGTCTTCGGAGTGGTCGTCGCCTCGGTCGCGGTCGGTGATGAGAGGGTGGTGCTCATCAACGCTCCTCTGTCGAGACTTCGTGGGGTGCGGCGGATTTCAGGGCTTCGAGCAGATCGGCCAACTCACTGTCGAGGTGGCTGAGGCGATCGATGCCGAAGTCGGGCAACCTGGCCGCGAGTGCGGTGCCGAACGCGCGGCGGGACGCGGACAGTTGTGCGCGTCCCGCCGGCGTCAGCTCGACGACCACGGCTCTGGAGTCGTCGGGGTCCTTGGTGCGGGCCGCGAATCCGGCGGCTGTCAGCCGGCCGATCAGCGCCGTTGCCGAGGGCTGGGAGCAGCCGTCGATCTGCGCGAACTCGCTGATGCGCAGCGGGCCGTGCTCGTCGAGGGTGGACAGCGCCCGCACCATCGCACGTGGGAGCGCATTGGCTGCCAACGTGCCGGCAAGTCGGGTGAGTCGCGCCGCGGTGACCGCGATGTCGACCACGAGGGCCTCTGCCCGGGGGTCCGGGCCGGCGAGGTTGGGCGACTCGTTCGACTGCACGAGGATTATGTTACATAACCTAACTATGTAAGTACATAGCCTAACTATCTAATCGCTGGTGACTTCGGGCACAGCCTGATAAGGCCAGGTCAGGGCACTGTATGGGATGGCGGGAGGCTAGGGTTCGAGGGAGCTCTCGCGGTCCCGGGGGGGGTGAGTCGCGAGTCCGGACATACTCGCCCCAAAACGCCGTCGACCCCGTGGCCGTGTGGCCGCGGGGTCGACGGCGAGCGGCTCAGGCCGGACGGGCGAGCGGGCGCCCGGGCATGCCGAACAGTTCGGCATCGGCATGCGCCCGCTTGAAGTACAGGTGGGCGTCGTGCTCCCAGGTGATGGCGATGCCGCCGTGCATCTGCACGGTCTCCGACACCACCGACCGGAACGCTTGCGAACAGTGGATGCGCGCCGATTCCAGGTCCAGGGCGGTCTCCGCGGTCACCGGACGGTCGAGATTCGCGATCGCCGCGTAGGCGGCCGAACGGGCCGATTCCACCAGCACGTACATATCGGCCATCCGATGTTTCAGCGCTTGGAAGCTGCCGATCGGCCGGCCGAACTGCACCCGCGATTTGCTGTATTCGACGGTCATGTCGAGGCACTGCTCGGCGGCACCGACCTGTTCGGCGGCCAGGGCCGCCCAGGCGATGTCGCGGAGCCGGGCGGTCACGCCCGCGGCGTCCGCGCTCAACCGACTGGCTGCCACGCCGTCGAAGGTGACGGCGCTCAACCGGCGCGTCGGATCCATCGTCGGGGTGACGGCGCGGGTGACTCCCGGCGCGGCGGCGTCCACCTCGAAGAGTCCGTCGGCCGTCACGACGAGCAGGGTGTCGGCCCCGCCGCCGTCGAGCACATAGTGTGCCGTGCCGGTCAGCGTGTCATCGTCGGAGCGGACGCCGTACCCGGACCCGCCGCGCGGCGACGCTCCGGAACGGACTGTCGCCCAGCCGTTTTCGTCCGCCCAGCACACCGCGAGGGTGGTGGTGCCTTCGGCGACGCCGGGGAGCAGCCGCTGCGCGGCGGCCCGATCGCCGGAAGCCAGCACCGCCTGGGCGCCGAGGACCGCCGAGCCGAGCATCGGCGGATTGTGCAGGGTGCGCCCGAGCTCCTCGACCACCACCAGCGCGGTGTCGAGTTCGGCGCCGATTCCGCCGTACTCCTCCGGAATCGCCAGGGCGGCCACCCCGACCTGCTCGCACAGCAACTGCCAGAGCCGCTGGTCGTAGCCGAATTCGCTGTCGACGGCGCGGCGCAGGGCGTCGCGGTCGCCGTGCTTGGTGAGAACTGCCCGCACGGTCGAGGCCAAATCCTGCAATTCCGCGGTATCGGTCATCGCCGTACTCCCGTCTGGTCGTCGCGCCGCATCGGCATCGGTCGGTTCATGCCGGTGTCCCGGTGGGCGTCCGCAGCGCTGCGGCAACTCGGGCACGATGGAAATCCGCTGTGCCCCAGGCGGAACGGAGCGCGGTCACCTTGGTGATCCACAGCGACAGGTCGCATTCGGCGGTGTAACCGATCGCTCCGTGCACCTGCAGGGCGATACGCGCGGTCCGGTACGCGGCCTCCGCGCAGGCGATCTTGGCGGCCGACACGTCGCGGGCGCGGTCGGGCGTGCCGAAACTCAACGCCGCCCGGTGCAGCAGCGGTTCGGCCATGTCGAGACCGATCTTCGCGTCGGCCAGATGATGTTTGACGGCCTGGTAGCGGCCGATCGGCTGGCCGAACTGATGCCGCTGGATCACGTACGTCACGCTGGTGTCCAGCATCGCCTTACCCGCGCCCAGCAGTTGTGCGGCGGTCGCCAGCGCCCCCGCGTCGAATCCGGCCTCCGCTGCGACTCGGACCGAATCACCCTGCGCGACAACCTCGTCCGGGACCAGCGCGTACAAGCGTCGGGCCGGATCCACGGACTCGATTCGATCGCCGCACCGGGCGGTGGACAAGGTGTCCCCGTCCACGACGAGCGCGACATCGGCGCTGTCCGCGTCCAAGGCGGGAGTCCGCGGTGCCAGTGCGATGGTGCCGATCGCCGCGCCCTCGGCGAATCCCGGCAGCCAACGCCGCGCGGGCGCGGGATCGTCGAGTGCCTGCAGCAGGGCGGGGATCACCGCGGCGGTTTCGATCAGTGGCCCGGGCGCAGCGGCTCGGCCGAATTCCTGGCACGCGACGATCAGATCGATGGTCTCCGCGCCCATTCCGTCGTATTCCTCGGCGACCGCCAGCCCCAGGGCGCCGGCGCCGGCCAGCTGGCGGATCAGCGCCCGGCCGCCGCGCGCGCCGCCACCGCTCCAATTGCGGATCACGGCGGGTGTGCCCGCGGCATCACACATCTTGCGCAGACTGTCGGCGAAGTCGCGTTGTTCGGGGGAGAGTGCAAATCTCATCGATCGGTCCATTCGGGGTGGCGGCGCGGGGCGGGGTGGCTCATGGCGGATCTCAACGTGGTAGCCCGAGCAGGCGCTCGGCGACGATATTGCGCTGAATCTCGTTGGTACCGGCGTAGATCGGGCCCGCCAGCGAGAACAGGTAGCCGTCGGTCCACGCGCTGCTCTGCTCGGCCGTGGCGCCCAGCAGATCCAATGCGGTCTCGTGCATCGCGATATCGAGTTCGGACCAGAACACCTTGTTGACGGAGGATTCGGCGCCGAGTTTGCCGCCCTCGGTCAGCCTGGTCACGGTGCCCAGGGTGTTGAGCCGGTAGGCCTCGGCCCCGATCCAGGCGTCGACGACACGGTTGCGGATCGCGGTATCGGCCGGATCGGCGGTGTCGCGCCACAGTTCGATCAGCCGGGCCGCGGTGGCATTGAAGCGTCCGGGGCTGCGCAGCGACAGGCCGCGCTCATTGCTGGAGGTGCTCATCGCGACCCGCCAGCCGGCGCCCGGCTCGCCGATCACATCCCGATCGGGGACGAAGACGTTGTCCAGGAAGATCTCCGCGAAACCGGGTTCACCGTCGAGCTGCGGGATGGGCCGCACGGTCACCCCGTCGGCCGACAGCGGGAACATCACATAGGTCAGGCCTGAATGCCGCGAAGCGGCCAAACCCCTACTGCGCCGCTCCTCGTCCGTTTCGCTGCGGAACAGCCCGAACGCCCAGTCCGCGAACGACGCGCGCGAACTCCAGGTCTTCTGCCCGTTCAGCACCCAGCCGCCCTCGACCCGTTTCGCGCTGGAGCGGATACCGGCCAAGTCGCTACCGGCCTCGGGCTCCGACCATGCCTGGGCCCAGATGTCGTCGGCCCGTGCCATTCTCGGCAGGATGCGCTCGAGCTGTTCGGGAGTGCCGTGTTCGAACAGGGTCGGGGCGAGCAGGAAGATGCCGTTCTGGCTGACCCGACCGGGTGCGCCCGCGGCGTAGTACTCCTCCTCGAACAGCACCCACTCGAGCAGCGAGGCGTCGCGGCCGCCGTATTCGCGCTGCCACGACACCACCGACAGCCGCGCCTCGGCGAGGGTGTGCTCCCATTCCCGATGTGCCTCGAAACCCTCGCGGGTGTCCATCGAGGGCAGTGGTTCGGCGGGTACGTTGGCGCGCAGGAATTCGCGCACCTCGAGTTGAAATTGCTTTGCGGCCGAATCTAATTCGAGATCCATCTACTTGCCGCTCCGTTCTGCGGTAGTGGTGGTCGTTGCGGTGGGGGAGCCGGGCCCGGACGCGGCGGCTCGGGTGGCCACGGGGACCGCGCGACCACCGCCGTCGGAGTCGGCCGAGGCCTTCATCGACTTGGCGGTCATACCGGCCAGCGAGTCGGTGCCGACCTCGGCGTTGTGGGCGTGGGCGAAATGGTGCAGGCCGAAGACCGAATCCATGCCGGCGCGCATACCCATCAGGTCCTCGCACTGGTTGACGGCCTTCTTCGCCAATGCGAGGCCGAACTGCGGCATGGTGGCGATCTTCTCGGCCAGTTCGAGGGTCTGTGATTCCAGTTCGGCGCGCGGCACGACCCGGTTCACCATGCCCCATTCGTAGGCCTGCTCGGCGCTGAATCGATCACCGGTGAACAGCACCTCCTTGGCCCGCCGCGGCCCCAGCACCCACGGGTGCGCGAAGTACTCCACACCGGGAATGCCCATCCGGACAACGGGATCGGAGAAGAAGGCATCGTCGGCGGCGACGATCATGTCGCACACCCAGGCCAGCATCATCGCGCCCGCGATGCAGGCGCCCTGCACCATCGCGATGGTGGGCTTGGGGATTTCCCGCCAGCGGCGGCACATGCCGAGGTAGACCTCGAGTTCGCGGGCGAAGCGCTGATCGCCGCCGGGCCGATCGACGTGGTCCCACCACAGCGCGGCCTTGTTGTCGTAGCTGACGTGGTGGTCGCGGCCGGGCGTGCCGATATCGTGGCCGGCGCTGAAATGTTTGCCGTTGCCCGCCAGCACGATCACCTTGACCTCGGCGTCGTCGACGGCCCGGGTGAAGGCCGCGTCGAGGGCATAGGTCATCACCGAGTTCTGGGCGTTGCGGTAGTCCGGCCGGTTCATCGTGACGACGGCGATCGGACCGCGGCGCTCGTAGGTGACGACCTCGCCCTCGTCCGGAATCGGCCCGGGGGTTGCGTCTGTGGTCACGAGATCTCCTCACGTAGTTGCCGCTTGAGCACCTTTCCGGCGGCGCTGTAGGGCAGCCGGTCCCGGAACTCCACGAATCGCGGCACCTTGAAATTGGCCAGGGTCTGCTTCGCGTAGGCGATGACGTCGTCTTCGGACAGTTCGGCGCCCGCCCGGCGCACGATGAAGGCCTTGCCGACCTCACCCATGCGCTCGTCCGGCACCCCGATCACCGCGGACTCGGCGACGCCGTCCAGCCGGGCCAGGGTCTGCTCGATCTCGGCCGGATAGACGTTGAATCCGCCGGAGATGTACATGTCCTTGAGCCGGTCGGTGATCTTGAGATACCCGCGCTCGTCGAGGATTCCGACGTCGCCGGTGTGCAGCCAGCCGTCGGCGTCGATGGTCTTGGCGGTGGCCTCCGGATCGTCGAGATAGCCGATCATCACGTTCGGTCCGCGCAGCAGGACCTCGCCGTGATCGCCGATGCGCACCTCGAATCCGGCCATCGCCGCGCCCGAGGTGTTCGCGATGGTTTCCGGGTCGTCGTCGGGCAGGCACATCGTGCCGAAGCCGGACGATTCCGAGAGGCCGTAGGCGGTGACCACCACCTCGAATCGCAGTTCGCTGCGCATTCTTTCGACCAGCACCACCGGTACGGTCGCCGCGCCGGTGACGGCCACCCGCAGGCTGCCGAGGTCGAAATCGGCGCGCGCGGGGTGTTCCAGAATGGTTTGGTAGATCGTCGGCGGACCGGTCAATACGGTGATGGCCTGTTCCTGCACCATCCGCATCGTCTGCGGCACGTCGAAGGTCGCCTGCGGGACTATGGTCGCGCCGGTGACCAGGCAGGCGAGGATGGCCGCCTTGTATCCGAAGTTGTGGAAGAACGGCGGAATCACCAGATAGCGGTCGGAGCTGTTCAACGTCGAGCGCTCCACCCAGGCCCGCACCACATCGAGCGCCTGCCGGTGCGCGACCAGCGTGCCCTTGCTGCGGCCGGTGGTACCGGAGGTGAACAGAATGTCGGCGATATCGTCCGGCTCGACCGATTCCGCCCGCGCGATCACCTTCTCGACCGGCGTCTGCGCGGCCAGTTCGGCCAGCTGCGACCACGCGATCGCATCGCCGTACTCGGTGCCCGTGCCCTCGGCCGGAATGACGATGACGGTGCCGACGGCCAAATCCGGTGCGGCGGCGCGCAATTCCGCCAGCCGCTGCCGACCCAGGAACGGATCCGCGATGAACAGTGCCTTCGCGTCCACCCGGGCCAGCACATCGGCGGCCTCGTCCGCGACGTAGCGCGTGTTGAGCGGGACCAGTGCGGCGCCGGTGTAATGGGTGGCCAGTGCGGCCACCACCCAGTGCCAGGTGTTGGGCGCCCAGATCGCGATCCGATCGCCGCGCTGGACGCCGCGCGTGATCAGCGCCCCGGCCGTCTGCCGGACCGCGTCCAGTAGCTGCGCCCAGCTCAGCTGCACCTCGCCGTCGGTGACCGCCGGCGCGTCGCCGTGGATGCGCGCGGCGTCGTGCAGGGCAAGGGGTGTGGTCTGCACAGGGGTGGTCACGTCGTCCTCGTCTTCTACACGCAGGTCGACGGACCGAGCGGCCGGCGTTCCGGCGTGGTGACGGCTCGATCCGTCTCTCGTTTCGCTCCGCAGCGGTCACCGCCCTACAAAGCAAGTGCTTGGTAGGTTACTCTACCGGAGTGAGTGCGATCCAGACCCCCGATTCCGCCGCCGGGGCAGCTGCCCCCGCCGGCACGGAAACCCGTGCTGACCAGGAATTCCGCGTCGAAGTGCGGGAATGGCTGGCCGAGAACTTGAACGGACGGTTCCGCGAGCTGCGCGGGCTGGGCGGGCCGGGAAGTGAGCACGAAGCCTTCGACGAACGGCTGGAATGGGACCGCCACCTCGCCGCCGCCGGTCTGACCTGCCTGGGCTGGCCGGTGGAATACGGCGGCCGCGCCGCGACCCTGCGCCAGCAGGTGATCTTCCACGAGGAGTACGCGAGCGCGAACGCCCCGGCGCGCGTCTCGCACCTGGGGGAGGAGCTGCTGGGGCCGACCCTGCTCGCCTTCGGCACCGAGGAACAGAAGCAGCGCTTCCTGCCCGGAATCCGCTCGGTCACCGAACTATGGTGTCAGGGATATTCCGAGCCCGGGGCCGGTTCGGACCTGGCGAACGTGTCGACCAGCGCCCGGCTCGACGGGGACGAATGGTCGATCAACGGGCAGAAGATCTGGACCTCGCTGGCGCATCTGTCCGACTGGTGTTTCGTCATCGCCCGCACCGAACCCGGTTCGACCCGCCACCACGGACTGTCTTATCTGCTGGTGCCGATGAAGCAGCCGGGCATCGAGGTGCGTCCGATCATTCAGCTCACCGGAACCGCCGAATTCAACGAGGTGTTCTTCGACAACGCTCGGACGGCCGCCGACCTGGTGGTCGGCAAGCCCGGCGAGGGCTGGCGGGTGGCGATGGGCACGTTGACCTTCGAACGCGGCATTTCCACGGTGGGACAGCAGATTCGGTTCGCGCGTGAGTTGTCGAATCTCGAGGCGGTGGCGAAAGCCAATGGCGCACTGGATGATCCGGCGTTGGCGGAGCGGATCGACCAGGCCTGGGTGGGGCTGCGGGTGCTGCGCGCCCATGCCCTGCGCACACTCGAATCGGCGCATCAGAACGTCGACGCGCGCACCGCCGCGGGCCAGGCCTCGGTCTCGAAACTGTTGTGGGCCAACTGGCATCGCGGCCTCGGCGAGCTGGCGATGGACGTGCTGGGCCCTGCGGGCCTGCTCGCCGAGCGCGCCGACGAGCTGAACCAATGGCAGCGCCTGTACCTGTTCACCCGTGCCGACACCATCTACGGCGGCTCGAACGAAGTGCAGCGCAACATCATCTCCGAACGCGTCCTCGGCCTGCCCCGGGAAGCTCGCTGACCACCCCCGGCCCGGACCCCGTCCGGACGGAAACCATTGGCCGAAGCCACTGTTCGGCCGTAAGGAAGGACCTACAGTGCCCGATCTCTCGGTTCCGCCCCAGCCCATCTCCGGTCACGGACTGCTCGCCGGCCGGATCGCCGTGATCACCGCCGCCGCCGGCACCGGTATCGGTTCGGCCACCGCCCGCCGCATGCTCGAGGAGGGCGCCGACGTCGTGGTCTCCGATTGGCACGAGCGGCGCCTGAAGCAGACCGAGGAAGAGCTCGCCGCGGAATTCCCGCAGCGCCAGGTCGCCTCGGTGGTCTGCGATGTCACCAGCACCGAGCAGGTCGACGAGCTGATCCGCGCCGCCGCGCAGCGCCTGGGCCGCATCGACATCATGGTCAACAACGCCGGATTGGGCGGGGAGACCCCGGTGGTGGACATGACCGACGAGCAGTGGGACCGCGTGCTCGATATCACCCTGAACGGCACCTTCCGCTGCACCCGGGCGGCGCTGAACTATTTCCGCACCGCCGGCCACGGCGGCGTGATCGTCAACAACGCCAGTGTGCTGGGCTGGCGGGCCCAGCACGGTCAGGCGCACTACGCCGCGGCCAAGGCCGGTGTCATGGCCCTGACCCGCTGTAGCGCCGTCGAGGCCGCCGAGTTCGGGGTGCGGATCAACGCCGTCGCGCCGAGCATCGCCCGGCACCCGTTCCTGGACAAGGTGAGCTCCAGCGAACTGCTCGACCGACTGGCCGCGGGCGAGGCCTTCGGCCGGGCCGCCGAGCCCTGGGAGGTCGCCGCCACCATCGCCATGCTGGCCAGCGACTACACCTCGTACCTGACCGGCGAAGTGGTCTCGGTCAGCAGCCAGCGCGCTTGAGTAGAAGCCGCTACGAGCGGTAGGCCCCCGCCGCAGCGAAGCGGGGGCAAAAAACACTTCCGCTTACCGGGTCTACCTGTGCGATCCTGAAAAAGTCCGGTTCCGACAGTTCGAAGGGACCACGACCCATGGGTCTGGACGATCGACAGGTAGACAACGACGTACTGGAACTCGAGTTGATTCGCGAGGTGGTCCTCGCCCGGCGGCGCCAGGACAGTATCGTGCTCGCCGCACTCACCCTCGGCGCCGAGTTGCTCGATCATGCCGGTGACGAAGCGACGGCGACGCGTGCCGCGCAGATCCTGCATGCGCACCGGGTGGACGAATCCGAGGTGACCCGCGATCCGCGGGCGGCCCTGCGCGCGGATATGGCGAGGGATCTGCGGCGGGCGCGGCGCATCGGCCTCGGCTGCACCCCGGGGGAGGCGGACCCGGCTTCCGAACGCCGGCGGCGACAGACCGAGCTGCTGTGCGAGGTGCGCGCCGATCTGCTGGAGGTCGTCCGGCGTTGCCGGCGCTTCCGATTCGACCGCATCGCGTTCGCCGACGGAATCGATCAGGGGTTGGCGGCGGCAACGGGGAAGCTCGAGGTCGGCGCCGACCGGGAGACCTACCTGGCCTGGCGACGGGGCATGGTGCTCAAACTCAGCGAGGTTCCGGATCCCGGTGGCCCGCCGCGCGTGCTGGCCACCGTCGATGCCGGTCCCGGCCGGGCCCCGCTGCTGGTCGAGTGGGACAGCTGTGAACGTCGGCTCGCGCTGGTGGCGCGGATGAAACGCGCCGGCGTCTCACCCCTGGAGATCTGTGATCGGCTGCTGGCCGATCTGTCGATGTCGTCCCCGCTGCGCTACTCGGTGCGTTGAGCGAACCACGATGGACCAAGCAAATGCTTGGTTGTATTATGGCCGGGTGACCGCATCCGAGGCCTCCAAATCCGCACGCCGCAACGAACTGCTCGCACTGGCCGCCGGCCTGTTCGCCGAGCGTGGCCTGCGCGCGACCACGGTCCGCGATATCGCCGATGCGGCCGGGATTCTATCCGGCAGCCTCTACCACCACTTCGACTCGAAAGAGGCGATGGTGGACGAGATCCTGCGCGGCTTCCTCGACGATCTGTTCGGCCGGTACCGGGAGATCGTCGCCGCGAAGCTGTCGCCGCGCGACACCTTGGAGGCGCTGGTCATCGCGTCCTGCGAATCGTTCGACCGCTGGCACGCGGCCGTGGCGATCTACCAGGCCGAGGCCAAACGGCTCAGCGACACACCGCGTTTCGAGTACATCGCCGAATACAACCGGGAGTTCCGGGAACTGTGGCGCAACGTGCTCACCGAGGGTGTGCGCGACGGGAGCTTCCGGCCCGAACTCGATGTCGAACTCGCCTTCCGGTTTCTCCGCGACACCGTCTGGGTCGCGGTGCGCTGGTATCAGCCCGGCGGCCGCATCACCGCCGACACTCTGGCCAAGCAGTATCTGACCATCGTGCTCGACGGGCTCACCAATCCCGAGACCCGTTCCGGCACTGCCGAATCCGGCACATCCGAATAGGAGCGTTACATGTCCACACCGTCCGATCGCCGCCGGTACGCACCGGTGCGCGAGGCCTACGTCATCGATGCCGTGCGGACGCCGATCGGTAAGCGCGGTGGCGCGCTGTCCGGTGTGCATCCCGCCGATCTCGGTGCGGCGGCACTGCAGGGCCTGTTGGGGCGCAACGATATCGACCCCGGCAATGTCGACGATGTGATCTTCGGCTGTGTCGACGCCATCGGCCCGCAGGCCGGCAATATCGCCCGCACCGCCTGGCTGGCCGCGGGCTATCCGGAAGAGGTCCCCGGCGTCACCGTGGACCGTCAGTGTGGATCGAGCCAGCAGGCGATCAACTTCGGCGCCCAGGCCATCATGAGCGGCACCGCCGACGTGATCGTGGCCGGCGGTGTGCAGAACATGAGCGCGATCCCGATCTCGGCCGCCATGCTGGCCGGTAAGGAATACGGCTTCGACTCGCCGTTCGTCGGCGCCAAGGGCTGGGACCACCGGTACGGCACCGGTGAGGTCTCGCAGTTCAACGGTGCGCAGCTGATCGCCGAGAAGTGGGACATCAGCCGGGAAGATATGGAGCGCTGGGCACTTCGCAGTCACGAACGCGCCCGCAAGGCCATCGCCGAGGGCGCCTTCGATCGCGAGATCGTGCCGGTCGGCGATTTCTGGATCGACGAGGGACCGCGCGAGACCAGCCTGGAGAAGATGGCGGGGCTCAAGCCGCTCAGCGAGGGCAGCCGCCTGACCGCCGCGGTCGCCAGCCAGATCTCCGACGGTGCCAGCGCCACCCTGCTGGCCTCCGACTGGGCCGTCGCCGAATACGGCCTGAAGCCGCGTGCCCGCATCCATCACGTCAGCGCCCGGGGCGCCGACCCGATCTACATGCTCACCGCGCCGATCCCGGCCACCAAGTGGGCATTGGAGCAGACCGGGCTGACCATCGACGATATCGACGTCGTCGAGATCAACGAGGCCTTCGCCTCCGTGGTGCTGGCCTGGCTGAAGGAGACCGGCGCGAACCCCGACAGGGTGAACGTGCACGGCGGGGCCATCGCCCTGGGCCACCCCCTGGGCGCCACCGGCGCGAAGCTGTTCGCCACCCTGCTCAACGAGCTCGAGCGCGTGAACGGCCGCTACGGCCTGCTCACCATCTGCGAGGGCGGCGGCACGGCCAACGTCACCATCATCGAGCGAATCGCCTGAGCCGCTTCGCCTTTCGGGTGAAACCGGACCGGTGACACGGAAGCGGCCCCGCATTGTGCGGGGCCGCTTCGCGACGTTCGACCTCAGATCACCGGGTCCAGCGAGTTGCCCGGGGCGATGGCGCCGCAGTTGCTCGGTGCCGGTCGGCCCGCGAAGCGGTCGTTGAGCCAGAGCAGTGCCTCCGGCAGCCATGCGATGGTCGACGGGGTGTGGCTGAGCAGGTCGTACTGCCGGTACAGGATCGCGGAGTTCCCGGTATCGCAGTACTGCCGAGCCAGGCTGCGGACATCGCCGGCGACCATCACGCCGTCGCCCGGCCCGGACACGGGCTTCCCGTTGTCGGTCCCTTCCAGCACGCCGTTGGCGCCCTGTCCGATGAGCATCGGAATCGTCGGCGTCGGCGCCAGTCCGAGGTCGACCTTGCGTACCGCCTCGACGAACGGCGCCACGCTGTTGGGATCGGCGTATTCGGGCTTCACCATCTGCGCCCAGGTCAGACCCGGATACTGGAACAGCACAGCGGCGATGGACGCGTACCGCATCCTGTTCAGGATCTCGGCGCCGAACGGGCTCAGATAGGGCGAGAAGTCGATGTCGTAGGAGCGGCCGATGCCGATCACCGCCATCGCCGCCACTCCGGCCCAGCCGACGCTGCCGTCGATGTAGCGCAGGTTGCGTGCGGGGTTGACCAGCACGCCGCCCTCGGCCGCGCCGACCAGCTGCCGGTCGACATCCGGGGCGTAGACCGGTGCCAGTGCCGCGGCCCAGTTGGTGGCGATCGCGCCGCCGGAATACCCGAACAGTGCGACGCGGGTCTGCTCGCCGAGGCCGACCTGCGCCGAGTGGGTCGCCGCCCGAATGGAGTCCAGGGTGTTCATCCCGTATTCGGGACCGGCGGCGAAATCGGCCGCCTGGCCTTCGGTGTCGGCGACGATGATCGTGTAGCCCTGCGCCAGCAGCGGCGCTATCAATTCACCTTCGACGTTGTTCACCGCGCCGCCGAACGACACATTGCCCGCGACGGAACGCGACGGCCCGTCCTCGGGATT
The DNA here is from genome assembly GCF_000308855.1 of Nocardia veterana NBRC 100344. GTDB lineage: Bacteria > Actinomycetota > Actinomycetes > Mycobacteriales > Mycobacteriaceae > Nocardia > Nocardia veterana. The sequence goes on from NZ_BAGM01000008.1 coordinate 129,559, forward strand.
GAGCGAGTCGTAGAAGGATTGGTAGGCAACGGCTTTCGTCGGATCCACACCGGTCGGCGGCAGCAACACCGAGGTGACGTTCACGGCCGGTCGCTGCTGCGCATCGGTGGTGCGGTACTGCAGCTGGACCGCCGTGATCGGGGTGGGGATACCGACGAAGTGGTACGGCAATGTGCGCGTCTGCAACACCGTCCCGGGTGCGATCGAGGACAATGGGGCCGCGCCCGTGTACTCGTAGAACGAATCGGAGGCCGCGTGCGCAGTCGGTGCGAGACCGGTTGCGGAGCCGAAAAGCAATGACATGGCCGCGACGGCGGTCGCGATCTGAAGGACTGCGCGTCCTCGTTTCACCGGAGTCCCCTTCTACCCAAACCGGACAACCTCGTCCGGTTACTCGCAGGTAGTGTGAACCCAATCACCCTGGCACGTCAATACGGCCGGAAGCAACTGCCCGGCCTCGGAAACCACTCAGCGCCGCGAAACCGCCCGGGTGGACCGCCTTTTCCAGGGCGGCCAGGGCGAGTGCCGAAGGCCGCCTCGCCGGACAACGGCGAGACGGCCTTCGTTCGTTGCGTCCGAATCGCTTTCGGTTACGCGGACGCGCCGGGGGTCGCCGCGGCGCCGTCTCGGAGCGCGGCGATCGTGTCGATCCGCGCGACCGCGTCGTCGATGATGCGGTCGATGAGCTCTTTCACGGTGGGTAGATCGTCGATGATTCCGGTGACCTGACCCGCGGCCAGCACGCCGGCCCGCGTATCGCCCTCGACCAGACCGGCTTTGAGCAGCATCGGGGTATTGGCGGCCATGATCACCTGCGACCAGGTGAGGTCCTTGGCCTTGCGCATCGCCAGTCCGTCGCGGACCATCGTCGACCACTTCATACCGGTCATGGATTTGAACTTCGCGGCATTCGCGACCGCGGCCGCGAGCCCGCGCCAGCTACCCGAATGTTCCAGTCGGTCCACCAGATCGGTGTTCAGCACCCGATGCGGCATGCCGTCCACCTTCAGCGAGACGACGGTGTCCTGCAGCCCGCGGCGCAGATATTCCTGTTTCACCTCGTCGGGCACGCTGCTGTCCTGAGTGAGCAGGAAGCGGGTACCCATCGCCACGCCCGCGGCGCCGTAGGCCAGTGCGGCCGCGAGGCCCCGGCCGTCGAAGAAGCCGCCGGCCGCGACCACCGGAATGTCCACCGCGTCGAGTACCGAAGGCAGCAGCAGCGTGGTGGCCACCGGACCGGTGTGCCCGCCGCCCTCGCCGCCCTGCACGATCACCGCGTCGGCGCCCCACGAGGCCACCTTCACCGCATGCTTGGCGGCGCCGATCGAGGGCACCACCACCACACCGGCCTCCTTGAGCCGCGCGATGAGCTCCTTTTTCGGAGCCAGTGCGAACGAGGCGACCCGGACCTTCTCGCGGATCAGCAGTTCGATCCGCTCGGCGGCGTCGGAGGCATCGGCGCGGATGTTCACGCCGAACGGTTTGTCGGTGTGCGCCTTGGTCTTCGCGATGGCCGCCTCGAGTTCGGCGTAGGTCATCGTCGCCGAGGCCAGGATGCCGAGGCCGCCGGCCTGGGAGGTGGCCGCCACCAGGCGCGGCCCGGCCACCCAGCCCATCCCGGTCTGCACGATCGGATGCTCGATGCCGACCAGTTCGGTCAGCGGAGTACGCAGGCGGGCGCTCACGATGCCACTTCCTTCTCCCGGATCCCCTTGGGATCCAGCACCGTCCGGATGATCCGCAGCTCCTCCTCGGTGGGCATGCGGGTCACCGCGGCGCTGTCCAGACCGGCCACCTCGAACGCGGTGTTCTCGGCGACCTCGTCGGCACTCACCCCCGGATGCAACGACAGCGCCCGCAGGGTGTGGCCGGGTCCGCCGAAGTCGAATACACCCAGGTTGCTGACCACCCGATGCAGGTGGTGGAACCGGTACGCCGGATTCTCGGGATCGATCTTGTCGTAACCGATTCCGCACACGATATCCACGGTCTCGCAGAACACGCGCGTACTGTGCTTGGGCACGAAGTAGCTGGTGGCGTGGTTGATGGTGTTGCCCGGCGCGCCGCGGACCCCGAACATCTGCCGGCTCGGCCGCTGCAGCTCGCCGAAGGCGGACAGATTCTGGTTGCCGTATCGATCGATCTGGTTGGCGCCCATGACGACATGCCGTCGGCCGGATGCCACGACGTCGAACACCTTGCCGAACGGAATCCAGCCCTCGGTGGGCGCCTTGGCGCCCAGCGCGGGGGTTTCGGCCAGGAACAGCGCCTCGCCGTCGGAGATCAGCAGATCCGGTTCGAAGGTCAACCGCGCCAGCCGCGCCCCGATGGTCGGGGTCGGCGACATCGGGCTGGCCATGATTTCGCCTGCGCCGCGGAAGATCTCGGCACAGGCGACCGCGCACACCTCGGCGCGGGTGACGGTGGTGGTCTCGCTCATCGGCGCTCCTCGGTCGGTACGGGTGCCTGGTCGAATCGCACGGTCATCACGCCCGGCCGGCTGAAGACCACACGCATCCGGGTGCGATTCGGGTGCGGCTCGCGGGGTGCGGAGGTGCTGTTCTCGTTGGTCATTTCGCCTGCTCCGCTGCGAATTCGGCGACCGCGGACTGGTATTCGTCCTCGGAGACGTCCAGATAGCGGGCCTTGAACGCCGCCCAGGCTGCGGGGTCCTTGGCGGCCTCCACGTAGTGGCCCTGGAACTTCTCGTCCCGGCCGTAGCTGCCCGAGAAGGTGAAATGCGCTCCGCCGGGAGCTTCCACCACGCCGTCGACCATCATCCGGTTGAGGATGATCGCCTGGTTCGGAACGGCTTTCACCAGCTCGTCGGTCTCGACGACCCGATCCACCGACAGGTACCGGCGCTCGGCGGCCAGGCAGTAGAGATCGTCCATGTACGGGTCGACGCCGGTGTACGCGGCATTGCCGTGCTTGTCGGCGATATCGAGGTGCACGAATGCTGCGTCCAGCGTGAGCGCCGGCATCGCGATCAGGGTTTCGGTACGGCCGTCGGCATCCGGATACGGCGACTGCACCGTCCGCAGTTCACCGTCCCAGAAATTCGGCACGTCCGATCCCAGCCCGGCGCGGGTGGGCAGGAACGGCAGCCGGGCCGCGGCCGCCTGCAGGCCGGATTTGACCATGCCCTCGTCCATTTCGCGTGCCACCAGCTCCCCACCGGTGCGCGCCTTGGCGAACCAGGGATCGTAGAACGGTGCCGAATCGAGGGATACGAATCCGTAGTAGGCCTTGCGCACCTTGCCCGCCGAACACAGCAGACCCAGATCCGGCCCACCGTAGGTCACCACGGTCAGGTCGGTGACGTCCGAGCGCAGCAGCGCCCGCACGAATGCCATCGGCTTACGCCGCGAACCCCAGCCGCCGAGACCGATGGTCATCCCGCTGCGCAGCTGGGAAACCGCATCCTCCAACGACATCCGCTTGTCGCGCATGCTATTTCGCTCCCTTCTGTGTCTTGCGGGACACCCGCACCCGGTCGGCCCGATGCGCGGGCTGCGCATTGTGGCTCATCGTGCCTCCTTCTTGGCAGCCAGATCCTCGTCGAACCGCGCCCGGATCTCATCGGCCACACCGGCGAGATTCAGCTCGAAGGTGAAGCCCTGCTCGTACCGGTAGCTGCGGTGCACGTCCTGCAGGTCGATACCGTTGAGCGCGCGCTTGGCGGCCCGAATGACGCGGCCGTCCTTGGCGGCGATGTTCTTCGCGACTTCCAATGCGGCGGAATCGAGTTCGGCCCGCGGCACCACCTTGTGCACCGAGCCGAAGTGGTGCAGCTGCTGCGCGGTCACGGTGGCGGCGGTGTAGAACAGCGTGCGCATCATGTGCTGGGGGACCAACCGGGCCAGATGGGTGGCCGCGCCCAGGGCGCCGCGCTCGACCTCGGGCAGCCCGAAGGTGGCGTCGTCGGAGGCGACGATGACGTCGGCATTGCCCACCAGGCCGATGCCGCCACCGAGGCAGAAGCCGTTCACCGCCGCGATCACCGGCACCGGGCACTCGTAGACCGCGCCGAAGGCGTCGTAGCAGCCGTGGTTGGCGTCGATGAGCGTCTGATGGCCCGGATTGCGCTGGATCTCCTTGATGTCGACCCCGGCGTTGAAGCCGCGGCCCTCGGCGCGGAGCACGACGACCTTGGTCTCCGGGTTGCGCCCGGCCTCGCGAATCGCATCGGCCACGCCGAACCAGCCCGCCGTGGGCAGCGCGTTGACCGGCGGATAGTCGATCGTGACGACCTCGATACCCGAGGTCTCGGTGTGACGGTTGATCCCCATCGCATGTCCATTCGTTGGCAAAACAAGCAAGTGCTTGGTAGGTTAGCACGGTGGCAATCGAAGTGGACCTGTCCGGATCGGTCGTTCTCGTCACCGGCGGGGTCAGGGGAGTGGGCGCCGGCATCAGCCGGGTGTACCTGGACGCCGGCGCGACTGTGGTGGTCTGTGCCCGCCGCCCGGGGGAGGCGCCGATCGAGAGTTCCGGACGGACCGCGGAATTCGTGCCGTGCGATGTGCGCGACGGCGATGCGGTGGCCGCGCTCGTCGAAACGATCGTGCAGCGGCACGGCCGCCTCGATCATGTGGTGAACAATGCCGGCGGGGCGCCGTTCGCCCCGGCCGCCACCGCATCGCGAAACTTTCACGCCAAGATCGTCGAACTGAATCTCCTTGCGCCGCTGCTGGTTTCCCAGGCCGCGAATGCGGTCATGCAGGATCAGCCGGAGGGCGGTTCGATCGTGATGATCTCGAGCGTCAGCGGTCACCGGCCTTCCCCGGGCACCGCCGCCTACGGCGCGGCGAAGGCCGGATTGGACAGCCTGGTCACCTCCCTGGCGATCGAATGGGCGCCGAAGGTCCGGGTCAATTCCGTCGTCGTCGGCCTGGTCGGTACCGAATCGAGCCATCTGCACTACGGCGACGAGGCCGGCGTCGCGGCGGTGGCGGAGACCGTCCCGCTGCGCCGGCTGGCGACGCCCGAGGACATCGGGCGGGTGGCGGCGTTCCTGTCCTCGCCGCTGGCGGCCTACGTCAACGGCGGCTCGCTGATGGTGCACGGCGGCGGCGAACGCCCCGCCTTCCTGGCCGCCGCGACCGTCAACGACGCCCAACCGGCGGCACGCTAGCGGCGGCCCGCCCGCCGATCGTCCGGCCGGTGAAAACCCTTACCGCACCGAGGAAATGAGAGCAGCAGATATGACTGACAATGCCGAGCGGATCTGTGCCGGCCGCACCGTGATCGTCACCGGCGCCGGTCGCGGGATCGGCCGGGCGCATGCCCTGGCCTTCGCCGCGGCGGGCGCCAACGTCGTGGTCAACGATCTGGGCGCCGAACTGGACGGCGCGCCGAGCGCCGATTCCCCGGCCGCGCAGGTCGTCGAGGAGATCGTGCAATCCGGCGGCAAGGCCGTGGTCAACGGTGACGACGTGGCGGACTGGGCGGGCGCGAAGCGGCTGATCGGCCAGGCCGTGGAGACCTTCGGGGGACTGGATGTAGTGGTCAACAACGCCGGTATCGTGCGCGACCGGATGCTGGTGAACCTGGCCGAGGACGAATGGGACGCGGTTATTCGCGTGCACCTCAAGGGTCACTTCGCCACCATGCGGCACGCCATCGAGTACTGGCGGGCGGAATCCAAGGCCGGCCGCACCCGCGATGCTCGAATCATCAACACCAGTTCGGGCGCCGGCCTGCAGGGCAGTGTCGGCCAGGGCAATTACGCCGCCGCCAAGGCCGGGATCGCCGCGCTGACCATCACGGCGGCAGCGGAATTCGCGCGGTACGGGGTGACCGTGAACGCCATCGCGCCCTCCGCGCGGACTCGCATGACCGAAACCGTCTTCGCCGAGATGATGGCGCGTCCCGACGAGGGTTTCGACGCCATGGCGCCGGAGAACATCTCGCCCCTGGTGGTCTGGCTGGGCAGCCCGGATTCGGCCGGCGTCACCGGCCGGATGTTCGAGGTCGAGGGCGGTAAGGTCGCGCTGGCCGACGGATGGCGCCACGGGGTTGCCGAGGACCGCGGCGCACGCTGGCAGCCGTCCGAATTGGGGCCGGTGGTGCGTGAGTTGATCGCGAAGGCCGCCGATCCCGAACCGGTCTACGGAGCCTGAGCGCCGCAACCCGTTCGACAACGATCCGAACAGGCCGGATCGCCACGTACCGCACCCTTCCCGCGGCGGCGATCCGGCCTGTCGCATGTTCCGAATTGTGCTGTGCGAGGGGCGATGACGAGCCCTGTCGACCGCCCGGACAAAGCCGCCGGATCCCGAGGCCGTCCCGCGGTGCAGCGCGAGACGAAGTGACAAGTGGGCGGGCTCACACGATCTCGCTGCGCGAGCAAACAGTCGGCAGTTAAGATGGGCCGCATTCGTTCAGTCCCGGAGGTTGTGGCGACCGGGTAGAAATCTGCGCTGAGAAGTTGAGGGAAGGCAAGCGCATGACCATGGGTCGCATAGCGCGTGTTGTTGCGGTGGCCGGGATCATCGGCAGTTGCGGGGTGCTGGGTCCGCTCGTCGCGAACGCGCAACCGGCCGCTCCGTGCTCCGGCTGTGCAACGCCGCCGGGCGCCGCCGCGTCCGTTCGGCCCGGCGTCGCCCGCCGGCAGGGGCCGGTCGCGCCCGGTGTTCCGGCCCCGGGTCCGTCGGCCGACGAGGAACAAGCCGACGAGGAACAATACGAGGGCACCCTCGCGATTCCCGGCCGCGCCACGACGTCGTCGGCCGAACCGTCGGTCCAGACGCCGGTGTCCCGTCCGGCCGTGCCGGTCACACCCACGCCGGTCGTCGGTGAGGGTTTCGCCGGGTTGGCGAGCATCCTGGGCACCGGTTCGGCGGCCGTGGGATCGGCCGCGGCGGGATCGGCCGCCTCCGGCTCCGCGCTGACCGGGTCGGCGTTGGCCGGGACCGGTTCCGCGGCAACGGGTTCGGTGGGCGCGACCACGGGTTCGGCGTTGGCCGGGGCCGGTTCCGCCGCCGCGGGCACCGGATCCGCCGCTGCCGCAACGGGTTCCGCTGCCACCGGTTCGGCGCTGGCGACCACCGGTTCGGCTGCCGCCGCGACCGGGTCGGTCCTCGCCGCGCTCCTCGGCACCGGTTCGGCCGCCACCGGTTCGGCACTCGCCGGGCTCGCCGGGACGGGCTCGGCCGCAACGGGTTCGGCGTTGGCGACCCTGCTCGGTACCGGCTCCGCGATCACCGGTTCGGCGGCCGTCGGATCGGCCGCGGCGATGTCGCCGCTGCTGCTTCTGCTCCTGCTGCAACCCGTTCCG
>NZ_BAGM01000007.1 GCF_000308855.1 Nocardia veterana NBRC 100344
ACGTGCCTTGTCGCTGATTGCGAAAGGGATTCACCATGGGCGTTCACCCCGATGTAGCCGTGTTGCTCGATCTTGTGCCAGCCGATTTTGCGGGCGGCGAGCGGCTCGACTGGACGGCAGCCGAGGCTTTGCTCGGTACCAGGCTTCCGCGCGACTACAAGGCACTGCTGGACACCTACGGCGTAGGCGATATCGGAGAGCTCGTCATTCTGCCTCCATTGCCGAGTGACGTGCCCAGGCGGGAGGGGACTCACATCGGCAGTCACACGGCCGGTTTGCGCAGGCTCTGGGACAGCGACGGAGGTGTCCCCGGCGTGACGCTGGGTGCTGATGCCGTGCTGCCTTGGGGCTCAGGAATGAACGCCAACGAGATGGCTTGGCTCATGAACGACCCCGAACCGGACAATTGGCCAGTCGTAGCCTGGCGGCGGCACGTCTCGTGGGGCGAGTCGCCGTGGGCCCTGTTCGAGTGCGGCATGGTCCAGTTCATCACTCGAATGATGCTGGGCCAGTTCGAATCCTGCCCGCTGAGCGATGCGTCGCTCTGGAACCGGACTGACACCTTCGTCAGCTGGCGTGAGCAACATCGACGGCTTCTGGCCGGCCTGGACCCGCAGACCGGCGAGCCCGATCCATACGCTGACATGTTTCCCATCACCGAGAGCTGACCCGAGTGGGACGAGGATGTCCCCTGATCGTCGGCTGGTGGGCCATCTGGATCGGGAAATGTTGGTGAGCAACGCATCAGGCACATCTTTCCGCGACCGGTGCCATCGTCGGCATGCGTACCTTCCCGTCACATGGAACAGGTGCGTGGGTATCGGTCTTGGGCTCGAACACAGTGCAACGAAGACCAATGAGGAGAATGCGTGTCCAACGATCTTCCGGATTGGCAATCAATCGTCAGCTCTCCTTCGGAAGCACTCCTCGAGGCTGCGGACCGGCTCACGGAGAGCGGGATCATCGGGGTCTCAGCGGCATACTCCACCACATTCGGCACTGTCACCGGCGACTTCGTCCTCACCACGAATGGGTACGCGTCCGGCACGATCAAGGACAACTATGGCTGGGACCAAGCGGAATTTCTCGCGTCGCCGACCACCAGTGCTGTGCGCGGTGACGTCGACTGGTGGGCGCTACGAGCGCCCCGCCAGATCAGTCAGCTCGCAGACAGGTGGATTCGCCTCGACCGGGACATCGACTGGGCCAACCCGGACCAGGGCGGCGCGTTCGCGGTCGACATCGTCGACACACTCAGTCCCGATGCCCTCGCCGACGCCATTCGGGCTATCGCACCCCTGGCTTCCGCCGATATGTCAGAGATATCCGACGACTACGACATCTTCGGCCAAATAGCTCTCACGGCGGGCAAATGGACCGTCGTGTTGAACGGGAGCGCACCGCACGACATAACCGGAATCTGGATGCCGCTAGTCGGCGGCATCATCGACCGATCCGCCGTCCAAGATCTGGCCTCCGTCCCGCAAACCGACGATGACGACGTACCCCTGTGGGACGAAGCGGGTAGGCCGACCGGAATCAACGTCGCGATAACCACCCGGTCCGGTCACGCTGGGGCGCTTCAGATCCGAGCCGACCGCGTGCTCGCGGACGACGACCGATTCGCTATCGGTCCCCCCGCCCAAGTCGGTCTCACCGAACACGCGAGCCGCGTCGGCAACCTCCTCCTGGACACGGCAACAGCGCTCGATGACCCCGACAATCCGGGTCAGGCGCTCAATAACGTACTTGCCGGCCTCACGGAGCTGGAACCGGTGATCGTGACAAAGCCACCGGAAGTCGTTATAGGAGTTGATGTTTCACCGATACTCACGCCTGCCATTGTTCTGATCAATGTACTCACCGCCCGCGTCGCCAACCTCGAAAAAACGTCCCGAGATACGGTGATATCGACCCTCCGCGATCAACTCGATGCTGCCGCCCGACACTCACCCCCGTCCAACGGCCCAGCCGCCGAGGTGTAGACGCCGCTCGCGCGCTGACCTTGCCCATACAGCTGTGCGGAGCGTGGCGACTTCGATGGGTTCCATCGACCGGATCCAAGGGACGCGGGTTCGGTGCGCCCCGGCGCAGGCTCAAACGTACTGCATCCACAGCGGCATTACGAAGAAACAAACTGCAGCGCCCAGTAGGGCGGCTGCAATTCCCGTACCCCACTGCCGGGCGCGGCCACCGCAGGCACACAGCACAGCCGCCGCGATCACTTCAATCGCGTACACCACGACGAGGACGAGGATCAGATACGGATAGAAAAAGAAGGGCATCACGTTCAGCGTGAGGAAAATCGCAGCACTACGAAACGATATTGGGCCATGCCAAGCGCCGCGTCCCTGTTGCATACCGGAGCGTTCTGATTTCATCGGACGCTAGTACCCCACCACAATCAGGTAACAGCTGACGGCAGTCGAAACAATCCAGATCCCGGCTGTCGTAGCCGCAGCGAGAGCAACGCCACGGCCGGCACCGCGCGTTTTCCACCGCAACAGCAGTGTCAGGATGGTCCCGGCTATCGAAGCAGCCGTAAATGAGCCCACATACGTAGCATCAGAGCCCGAGTTCGAAATCAGGGCCGCGATCCCCATCAATATCACTTGCAGCCCGAAGAATCCCACGAGGCTCCAGGTGGCAAAGGCCCAGAAGTGGGTGTCGTCCGCCGACGGTACGCGCGCCATCAGGCCGTCCCGGTTGGTACCGGCTGGACCGGGACGCTGGGTGGAGCCGTGACCGGACCGAACGGTGTGGACGGTTTCGGGTTTCCTGGTACGTCGTACTGGTTGTTCCACTCGGAGAACGGAGCGAACGCAAGACCACCCACACCGATGTCGTGGTGAAACGGCAGATTCGTCGCCGGGCCGAGCGAGCTCCCGGACTGGGCAGGGTCCAATGCGATGGTCCGCGCACGACCGTCGGGAGTGTCCTGATAGACCTCCAACGACGGGTAGTCCGTGCGCGTACCGTTCACTTGAACTCCGTTCGGCCCAGGCTGGAACACCAAGTCTCCGTTGACCGTAACGTGGTGGCCATCGGCCCCTGGCGGCTTGGTAAGCACTTCCGGCGGCAATGGATTACCGGACTCGTATTGGATTCGCACCGATCCATCGGGGTTCTGCCAGACTTTCCCTTCCGGGACTCCGACTTTGACTTCGCCCGGGCTTCCGTCATGATTCTCGCGGACAGAAGGGTTCTGCCGCATGACAACAATCCCGTTCTCGTAGTCGATGTATGTCGTGACCTTGGTATGTTCAGGGTCGAAGTTCGGGTCGGCTGTGCGATTGTTTCCCAAGTCACGCGCACCGGGATTTCTATGAAATGGGTTCAGGTCCGGATCGGTGACGTCCCGTTGCTCAATGTACTGCGACGCTCGAACCACACCCTGGCCGGGAACAGGTTGGATTCGGACGACGCGAATCTCGGGTCCGACACCCTGAAATTCCGGCGTATAACTCTTCGGGTTGAGGACCTCCGCCGTACTCCAATCGGAAGCACTGGTCGGCGGCCGTCCGAAAATCTGCTGAAACGCCGCAGCGGAAGTGCGGAGCCGATCGGGATCGGCCCGGGCATCCGTGGACTTGAAGCTGTCGTCGGCGACTTTGACCGCTGTCAGCGTGGTCGCGGGTGCCATCCTCGCCAGCTCGCTGTTGGCAGCGGCAATCTTGGCGCCCCATTGCGCGTCCGCGGCTTGCAAGCTCGCCACCAACCCGGGCAAACGTGAAAGCTGCACGCCCGCTTCGGAATCAGGATCGTCGATGCCGGTGACGCTCCAGTCATCTGCCACCGCGACCGGTGGCACGACATAGTTCTGAAAGATGGCCTTGATCTCCGCGACGGGGTATTGGAGGTCCCTCGCGGCACCGGCACAGGCCGCGCTGAGGTCGTCGTAGGCGGTCGCGATCGCTCGCATCTGGGTCTGTTCGCGGTCGGCCTTGTCACCGGCGGCTCGGGCCGCCGCACCCTGCCAGGCCAAGTCGTCGTGGATCGTGGTGTGCATGGCCCCCGCCGCTTTGACAATCGCGTCGGCGATCCGAGTGGCCCGGTCGGCGACTCCCTGCAATCCCGAGGTATCCAGTGCCAGTACTTCTTTCGGAGTCGGCACGATATCTACCTCCCCGAGTGCGGGTCGCCGGAATTGAGATCCGCCACGGCGGCGATGCGCTGGGCTGCTTCCTGGTCGTTGCCGTGAAAGTTGTCGGCGCACACCACCAGCAAGGCCGAGAACTCGTTGAACCGCGCCTTCAGGAGGTCTTTCGCCTGAACACTAGCCGCGTTGGACTTGGCCAGCTCGGCACCGACCGCGAGGCCCGCGAGCGATTTCGCTACCGGATCGGCATCGAGCTTCGGCGCGTTATCGATATCCGTCGGTAGCAGTGCCACCGCCCCACCGGCTGCCCGTAAACCGTCCGGGCCTACTTCGAACGTCATGGTCGCCCCCCTCCTGGTGCTCCGGAGATTACCAGTAGATTCCGACAATCGTCAGTGCCCGCACGCGCGATCGAGCCGCTGCCGCTTGGACGACGCACCTGCGTCTCCCCCAGTTCCACCGTCCGGACGAGGAGGGGTCTTCCAGCGCGTTTGCCAGTAGGCGATAGATGCCGGCAGATAGCAATGCCCGAGGCTGGTGATGGTGTAGCCGCGAGGCTCGGGAGCATCTCCGCGTCGGACCACGGCCGTCTGGCTGTAAACAGGCCGAAAGCCGTGCGTCGGAAGCGATTCGGCACGGCTCGCGATCCGACCCGAACTACCCCTCGCCCGTGCTGCTGCGCCGCGTCTGCGCGTTCGCTCTGTACGTGACCGTGCACCCGGCTGCGGCCTGGCGCTGGGAGTACATGCCAGCCCGAACTTTTCTGAGTCGGGCCGCGTCGGGAACCGGCTCGCGCGCAGCGCCGACGGCCGGGTTGTGGGAATCGGAACAATTCGATTGACCAGCGCCCGGGGGCCAGCCGATATTGAACTGTGCCGACCGCTCGCACCGATGCCCGCAGCAATCTCGCCGAGTCCGTTCGGTGGCTGCGGTTCTGGCGTTCCCCGGCCGACCAGCCGGGTTGGGCGCGGCCGGTGCTGTTGCTGATCGCGGCCGGGGCCGCGCTGAGCTACGCGTGGGGGATCACGCACCAAGTGCCGCATCTGTATTACGCGGCCGCCGCACGCTCGATGTCGATGTCGGTGCACAACTTCGTCTTCGGAGCCTTCGACCCCGAAGCTCGCCTCGGGATCGACAAGCTCCCCGGCGCGCTCTGGCCGCAGGCGCTGTCGGTGTGGCTTTTCGGCCCGCACACCTGGGCAGTGGTGCTGCCGCAGGTGATCGAGGGCGTGCTGACGATTCTGGTGCTGTATCACATGGTGCGCCGCGTGCGCGGGCCGGTGGCCGGGACGGTCGCGGCGCTGGTGGCGGCGGTGGTGCCGGTGACGGTCGCGCTGGGACGGGGCAACCTGCCCGACGCGTTGCTGGTGCTGCTGCTGGTGCTGTTGGCGGATCGCGTGCTGGCGTTGATCGAGAACGGCCGCCGAGCCGATGCGGTGTACGCGGGAATACTCGCTGGTGCGGCCTTCCAGGTGAAGATGGTGCAGGCGTGGTTGCCGGTAGCGTTATTCGCGGTGGTCCTGGTCGTCACCGCACCGAGAGACCTGTTGCGGCAACGGATTCGCGCTACGGCGATCTTCGGACTGGTCACACTGGTGGTCTCGCTCGTCTGGATGAGCGCGGTGCAACTCGTTCCGGCCGCCCAGCGCCCGTATGCCGATGGTAGCCACGGCAATTCGCTGTACGAGCAGGTCTTTCTGTACAACGCGGCCGATCGCGCCGACCCGGCCTTCGATGTCGGCGCGGGAAGTTTCGGTAACGGCAAGGGACAGAGCTATCGTGCCGCGCTGGTACTCGGCCCGGACAATCGCCTCGACCACCTGTTCACCGGAGGTGGCGGCCGTGATGCCGGATGGCTCGTTCCGCTGGCGGTGTTCGCGCTGATCGCGCTGGCGATCATGGCTCGCCGCTGGGGCCGCACCGATCTGCGGACCGCGGCGGTCGGAATGTGGGGTGGTTGGTTGCTGATCCACTCGGTCGTTTTCCTGGTGGTCGGCACGGTGAACCCCTACTACCTGGCGGTCCTCACGCCGGCGGTGGCCGCACTGCTGGGCCTCGGTTTCGTCGAATACTTGCGCGCGCTGTCCCGCCCGGCCGTGCTGTGGGCGACCTGGTGCGCGGTGCTGGTCACCCTCGCGTACGGATGCCTGTTGCTGGCACCCGCGCCGCCTGCCGTGCGATGGGCGACATCCGGGGTCGCGCTGGCCTTGTGCGCGGGCGCGGCGCTACTGCAGGCATCGCCGACTCGATTCGCCGAATCGGATGCGACCGTCGCCGGGTCGCGGCGGATGGTGCTGCCGTCGGCTCTGCTGCTCGCCGCGGTACTGGCCGCGCCCGCCGCGGCCTCGTCGGCGCTGGTGGCCGACAACTACGGCTCGCTCGATATGCCCTTCGAATCCGGCGCCACCAGCGCCATCAGTCAGAAGGCGCAGGGCGAGGCATTTCGGGAGGCGCCGAACCTGCTGTCGGAGCTTCGGCACACCGCGCCCGGCGCGCGCTATCCGCTGATCGCCTCGACCTCGATGATCGCGGCGCCCTTCATCTTCACCGCCGGGATCGAAGTCCCCGTCATCGGCGGTTTCACCGGCACCGCACCGGTGATCTCCGTCGAACAGCTCGCCGCCATGGTGGCACACGGCGATGTCGGTCTCGCCCTCGTCACGCCGTCGGCCGACCCACGCGTGCAGTGGATCGGACGGCATTGCAGGCTTCTCCCGGGCGGAGATTCGGTGCGGGCGTACGCCTGCGCGCCGGCCCCACCGAAGCGCGGCTGAAGCGTCCGGCGCCGGGACGCGCGCCGGTGAAATCAGTTCGCGGCGTTCGGAACCAGATGGACGAGACCGCCGTCGACGAGAAGATCCTGGCCGGTGATGTAGGACGCCTCGGACGAGGCGAGGAAGGCGACCGCCGCGGCGACCTCCTCGGCGGCGCCGATTCGTCCCGCGACGATCTCGCCGGGCAGCGCGGCCTGTGCGGCGGCGGGAAGTTCGGATCGCAGTGCGGGTGTGTCGATATAGCCGGGGCTCACCGAATTCACCCGAATGCCCAGGGCGCCCAGCTCCGCGGCCAGGGTGCGCGCCAGATTGTGTACCGCCGCCTTGGTGGCCGCGTACAGCGAGCCGAACGGCATGCCACGATGCAGCGCCCACGAGGCGTTGACGACCACGGCCGAATCCCTCGCCAGCAGCGGGATCGCCTTCTGAACGGTGAAGAACACCCCCTTGAAATTGATGCCCACCACTCGGTCGAAGTCGGCCTCGGTCACCGTGTCGGTCGGTGGGAAGTAGCCGATTCCCGCATTGGCGAAGAGGACGTCCAGCCGGCCGTACCGCTGCCGGACGGCGTCGAACACCGCGTCGAGATCGGCCGGGTTCGATACGTCGGCCGCTACCGCGAGGGCGTCCGATCCGAGTTCTTCGGCCGCCGCCGCCAATCGGGCCTGGTCGCGCCCGGTGACGATCACCCGTCCGCCCTCGTCCCGGAACCGCCGCGCGGCCGCCAGCCCCATCCCGCTGGTGCCGCCGGTCACGAGTACCACTTTGCCGTCGAATCTGTTGTGCTGCATGCCGAAAGCTTGCCGAGCGGCGCGGACGGCAACCAGTGCGCAGCGAACGTGGGACAGCCACCACCAGGCTGAGCCGGTGCGACGGGCCGGACCCGGGACAGCCGGTTCAGTCGCTGCTCGGTCTCCGTACCCGGACGTGGGTTGTACAGCACGAGCTGCCACTCGGGATGGTCCGCGACGATCAGCGTGGTGGTGTCGAAGAGTAAATCGCCCACCTCGGGATGCCGCACCGCATGCACCGCCTGTACCGGCGCGCCCACCTCGTGCCGTGCCCACAATTCGGCGAATTCACTACTGACAGTGGCGAGTTCGGCGGTCAACCGGGCGAATTCGGCGCCGCCCCCGGCCGCATCCGCGCGGTAGGCGGCGACGACCGCCGGCGCGGCGGCGGCCCAGTGCAGGTGCATCTCCCGATACCGCGCATTGGTGAAGAACGAGACGAGGCAGTTGTAGTCGTCGCAGTCGTAACCGAACGCATCTCGCGACGCGTCGTTGATGGCCAAGATGTTCCAGTACCGATCCCGCAGCACCGCGGGCCGCGGCGACCATACCGCGAGCAGCCGTCGCAGCTCCTCGCTGACCTGGGCATCGCGAGACCCGGCCGCCCGCGGCGGGTTCAGACCGGCCAGAACATACAGGTGGGCTCGCTCCGGCTCGGTGAATCGCAGCGCCCGCGCGATCGCGTCGAGCACCTCGCCCGAGACCGTGATGTCGCGCCCTTGCTCGAGCCAGGTGTACCAGGACACCCCGACCCCAGCGAGTTGCGCCACCTCCTCCCGCCGCAACCCCGGCGTGCGCCGCCGCCCCGAAACCGCGAGCCCGACGTCCGCCGGGCCGATCCGCTCCCGCCGAGTGCGAAGGAATTCCCGCAGCTGAGCTCTCCGCCGCTCCGATTCACTGCTCATGACCGAGGACAACGCCGTGACCGGGGCGATTCAGTCCGGTGCGGCCGGTTGTGCAACCTCCGGATTCGACCGGACTTCAGCCCTCCGCGGCCGCCCTGCGCTCAGGCCGCCTCCAGGGTGCGGCGGGCGTAGGCGCGGACATCGGCATCGGTATCCGTGAGCACGACCTGGAGGGCGTCGCGGACGGCGGGGTGGTCGGGCCAATGGGACAGGGTCAGGACAGAAGCCTTGCGGACGTCCGGGTGCGGGTCGGTCAGGGCGGACTCGAGGGCCGCGGCGGCGGCTTCGGGGCCGAGGCCGGCCCAGCCGCGGGCCCCGCCCTCGCGGACCTGCCAGGCCGAATCGCGCAGCGCCGCTTCGAGAATCGACGCGTCGGCGGAATCGCCCAACCGGGCCAGGGCCGCCAGCGCGGCGGCGCGGACCAGCGGGTCGCGGTCGGTGACCAGTGCGCGGACCGTATCGGCGCCGCCCGCTCCGACCTCGGCCAGGCCCCGGGCGACCGCCACGCGGACCTCGCGGTTCTCGTCGAAGGCCGCGGCGGTGAGCGCCGACCAGTCGTCCAGCGACACCAGTGCGCGCACCCCTTCGATCCGGACGCGGTGATCGCTGTCGACCACGGCCTTGCCGAACAGATCGGCCGAACCGCGCCGCTGGGCGCGCAGCAGGTCCACCACGGCGGCCCGGACCAGGGGATCGGGTGATTCGGCGTGCGCGGTCAATTCGGTTGCGGGCGGCAGTATTTCGACGAGTTCGCGTAGGCCCGAGACAGCCGCAGCGCGGACCCCGGCGTCGGAATCGCCGAGGGCGGCGATCAGGGCATCGGCGAAGCCGTCCGGCGTTCCCTCGGTGAGCACCGACAGCGCCGTGGCCCGGACCCGTGGGTCGGCGTCGTCGAGATAGTCGCGGAGTTCGGCCACCGTCGGGGCGTCCAGGCCGAGCAGAATCGCGATCCGGGGCGCCGCGGAATCGTCGGCGGGCGTGCGGATGGTGATTCCCGGCCGGGGTGCGGCGGTGCTCGCCGCACCGGTGCGGGGCGGCCCGGCGATCAGTTCCGGCTGAGCCACGGCGATCGGTTCCAGGTCGGCGCCGGGCAGTTCCTCCCATTCCGGCACCGGTACGAAGTACGGAGCCACCGGCCGCTTCAGGAATTCCATCGCACCGTCGGCGCCCTTACGCAGATTCAGGTGGTAGCGCCAGTCCTCGTCGTTGCGTTCGGGCAGGTCGGCGCGGTCGTGATACAGGCCCCACCGGGATTCGGTGCGGGTCAGTGAGGACCGGGCGGCCATCTCGGCGCAGTCGCGAATGAAAGCGACCTCGAGGCAGCGCATCAGCTGGTGCGGGGTTTCCGCGCCCATTTCCGCGATCTCCCGCCGCATCCGCTCGAAGGTCTCGACCGCGAGTGAGAGCTTGGTCTGCGTCTTGGGCGGTGCGACGTAGTCGTTGACGAAGCGACGCAGCTTGTATTCGACCTGCTGCTGCGGCGGCCCGTCCGGATGCCGCAGCGGGCGGTAGATCAGTTCGTGCGCGGCCGCCAGCTGGTCGTCCGGAAGGACCTGCGGGGCAGCGACGTCGGCCAGCGTCGAGGATGCGTGCTCCCCGGCCAGGTCGCCGTAGACGAAGGCCCCGATCATGTAGTTGTGCGGCACGCACGCCAGATCGCCCGCCGCGTACAGCCCCGGCACCGTGGTGCGGGCATGTTCGTCCACCCACACCCCGGACGCCGAATGTCCACTGCACAAGCCGATTTCCGAGATGTGCATCTCGATGTCGTGGGTGCGGTAGTCGTGTCCGCGGTTGGCGTGGAAGGTGCCGCGGGTCGGCCGCTCGGTGGTGTGCAGGATCCCCTCGAGCGCGTCGAGCGTCTCCTCGGGCAGATGCGAAACCTTCAGGTAGATCGGACCGCGTGCGGATTCGATCTCCCGCTTCACCTCGGCCATCATCTGCCCGGACCAGTAGTCGGAGTCCACGAAGCGCTCACCCTGTGCGTTCACCTGATATCCGCCGAACGGATTGGCGACATAGGCGCAGGCCGGGCCGTTGTAGTCCTTGATCAGCGGATTGATCTGGAAGCATTCGATTCCCGACAGTTCCGCACCGGCGTGATAGGCCATCGCGTACCCGTCGCCGGCGTTGGTCGGATTCTCGTAGGTGCCGTACAGGTATCCCGACGCCGGCAGCCCGAGCCGCCCGCACGGTCCGGTCGCGAGAATGACCGCCTTGGCGCCGACGGCCACGAACTCACCGGTCCGGGTGTTCAGCGCGGCCGCACCGACCGCCCGCCCGCCGGCGGTGAGCACGCGCACCGGCATGAGCCGGTTCTCGATCCGGATCTTCTCGCGCATCTTGCGTTGCCGCAGCACGCGATACAGCGCCTTCTTGACATCCTTACCCTCGGGCATCGGCAACACATACGATCCGGACCGGTGCACGCGGCGCACCGCGTACTCGCCGTAGGCGTCCTTCTCGAATTTCACGCCGTACCGCTCGAGTCGCTGCACCATGGCGAATCCGCGGGTCGCGGTCTGGTACACCGTGCGCTGGTTGACGATTCCGTCGTTGGCCCGGGTGATCTCGGCGACGTAGTCCTCCGGTTCGGCCTTGCCGGGGATGACGGCGTTGTTCACGCCGTCCATACCCATGGCCAGCGCACCGGAGTGTCGCACGTGCGCCTTCTCCAGCAGCAGGACGTTCGCCCCGTTCTCGGCGGCGGTCAGCGCGGCCATGGTGCCGGCGGTTCCACCGCCGATCACCAGGACATCACAGTCCAGGCGCACGGTTTCGGACAGCTCGGGAATCTTCATCGGGCACACTCCTGAGAGGTGAATGGTCGGGGCCGCGGGACAGGCAGGTGGCGGACGGCCGACGTTCCGGCGCGGCCGGCGACCGGTTCAGGCAGCCGCCGCCCGCGGCGAATGATGCAGGGCAGCAAGGATTTCCGCGCGCTCGGCGCTGCGATCGACATCCTCGACCCGCGGACTCGGCACGTGGATCAGCGAACGCAGCGCGCGGTCGGCGCCGCCGAGTACCGCGACCCGATCGCCGAGGGTCAACGCCTCGTCCACGTCGTGGGTGACGAAGACGATGGTGGTGGGATGGGTCCGCCAGGTCTGAATCAGCAGGCGCTGCATGGTGATTCGGGTCGGCGTGTCCAGCGCCCCGAACGGCTCGTCCATCAGCACCGCACGCGGCGCTCCCGCCAGCCCGCGCGCGAGTTGTACGCGCTGGCGCATCCCGCCGGAAAGACTCTTGGGTAGATAGTCGCCGAACCCGGTGAGCCCGACCTCCTCGATCCAGCGCTGCGCTTGCGCCCGGCGGGTCGCCCGCGGCTCGCCGCGCAACTTCAGCGCCAGTTCGATATTGGACCGTACCGTGCGCCAGGGCAGCAGGGCATTGTCCTGGAACACCATCGCCCGATCGCGGGAGGGCCCGGTGATCTCGGCGCCGTCCGCGAGCGCCCGCCCCGACCGCGGCGGCAGCAGCCCGGCCAGCGCGCGCAGCACGGTGGACTTGCCGCACCCCGACGGTCCGGTGAGGACCAGGATCTCCCCGGCACGGATATCGAGGGTCAGGTCCGCCAGCACCGGCGCGCCGCCGTAGCGCAGCTCCACCGAGTCGAGTCGCAGATCCATTGCCGCTCCGGTCATTTCGCCGCCTCCCCGGCACGGGGCAGCCAGCGGGTGGCACGGCGGCCCAGTAATTCGATGGCCGCCGAGGTGGCGAATCCCAGCACGCCGATGGTGATGATGCCGACGAAGACGGCGGGATAGTCGACGATCGTGTAGGCCTGCCAGGTGCGGTAGCCGACGCCGAGGCGTCCGGAGATCATCTCGGCCGAGACCACACAGATCCAGGCCACGCCGATCCCCACCGACAGCCCGCTGAACACACCCGGCAGACTGCCCGGCAGGATCACCCGGATCAGCACGTCCCAGCGGGTTCCGCCCAGGGTGCGCACCGATTCCTCCCAGATCGTGGGCAACGCCCGCACCGCGTGTCGAGTACTCACCATGATCGGGAAGTAGGCCGCGAGGAAGGTGATGAAGACGATGCCGGCCTCGTCGGTCGGGAACAGCAGGATCGCCACCGGCACGATCGCGATCGCCGGAATCGGGCGGGCCAGCTCGGTCAGCGGGCCGAAGATATCGGCGAACCAGCGGGAACGGCCGAGCGCCACACCCGTCGCGACACCGATCACCGCGGCGAGTCCGAAACCGCTCAGAATGCGGATCAGGGACTGCCCGAGATCGAGCCAGTAGGTGTCGGTCTGCAACTGCTGCCGCAGCGTATGCAGGATCCGGGTCACCGTCGGCAGCGTGTCGAAGCGCACCCACAGCCGAATGTGGTTGGCGGTCAGTAACTGCCACGCGGCCAGCGCGGCGAGGACCGAGGCCACCCGCACCAGGCGGGAACGCCACACTCGCCCGCCGGTGCTCCGCTCGGCGGTTGCGGTGGCCGGCGCGGAGACGGCGGGGGCCGGTGCGTCGACGGGCACGGTGGTGACGCTCATGGCCGCACCTCTCCGATGGCCTGGTCGTAGCTCACCGCGACCGCGCCGGGGTGGCGCGCCTGATACCGCTGCACCGCGCTCGGGGTGATGAAGGGCAGGTACGTGTCACCCTCGCGCACCCACTGGGCCTTGTCGGCGAACCAGCGCGTGCCCAGCTCGGCATCGGGAACGTACGCGGCGCGGATCTTCTTGCCTTGTGCCCGCGCGTTTTTCACCGCGCGCAGCAGATCGGTCGGGTTCGCCGCGGGTTGAGCGGTGGGCTGACCGTCGAACCAGACCTCACCGGCGAGGGCGACGTCGGTGACGGGCTTCCCGGTGGTCGGATCGGTGCCCGTGACGGGCGCGGGGTTGGCGAAATTCGCCACCGCCGCGTCGTAATTCGCGCCGCGCTCGGCGAAGGCCTTGCGCAGTGGTGCGTCGTCGACGAATTTGTCGATATCGAAATCGGCGAAATCACCGATCGACTTCAGGTACGGCACGTCACCTTTGAAAGCCTGAATCAGCTGGGGCTTCAAGGGTGTATCGAACGAGGTTCCCCCGGGTCCGTTGTAGAGGTAGACGACCTCCGCCGGCAGGCCGGAGTTGTCCGCGACCAGCTGCGCGGCTTCGAGTGGTTTCGCGTGCAGGAAATCGGTGGCGTCCAGTTGCGCCTGCAGGAATGCATCGAGGACCTCGGGATGGGATTTCGAATAGTCACGTCGTGCGACGACTCCGTGGAAGGTCGGCACGTTCAATTCGGCGCCGTCGTAGAGCAGCTTCGCCTTGTTCTGGAACACCAGCAGGCCCGGCCAGGCGACGAATTGCGACAGCGCCTGAACCTGTCCGGATTCGAGTGCGGAGGCGCCGATCTGCGGCTGCTGATTGAGGACGTCCACACCGTGCGCCGGATCGATGTTCGCGCGGGTCAAGGCCTGTCGCAAGGTACCGTCCCCCGCGGAGCCGACGCTGGCGGACACCTTCTTGCCGGCGAGATCCGAGAGGGTGGTGGCGGTCGAATTCGGCGCCGTGACAATCATGTTCAGTGATCCGCGCGGCTGATATCCGGTGATCGAGACCAGTTCGGTGGCCGAACGCTCGGCGGCCGAGGTCCGGGATCCGTTGATCAGCAGCGGATAATCGCCCATCGAACCGATATCGATCTTCTCCGCGACCATTTGCGCGGTGATCGGTGCGCCGGTGTCGTAATCCTGCCATTCGACCTGGTATTTCGGGCCGCCCTTGGCGGTCAGGTCGTTCAGCCGCTGCTCCAGGAAACCCTTGGCTCGCAGCAGCGTCCCGGCGGTGACGGTGTTGATCGTTTTGGACTGATAGCCGACGACCACCCGGACGGTGTTGCCGGATCCGGTCTGCTCGAGCGAGCAGCCGGCCGCCAGGGCGGCGATCAGGGCGGCAGCGGCCGCGATGCGGGCACGACGGTACTTCATTGGTATTTCCTCGAAATCGGGCCGAGGGCGGCCACTGAATTCCGCTGCGGGTCAGCGCAGCAGATACGGCATGTTCACGGTGACGGCGCCGGTGGGACAGCGGGCGGCACAGGGACCGCAATACCAGCATTCGTCGACATGCATGAAGGCCTTGCCGTTGTCCGGGTTGATCGCGAGCGAATCCAGCGGACAGATCTCCACACACAGCGTGCATCCCTCGATGCACAGCGATTCGTCGATGGTTACCGGGACATCAGCCCGCTGATTGACCGACGCCATGGCGGCTCAGCCTCCAATCGTTGCTTTCGGTGGTGCGAACCAGACTGTCGCGCAGGGTGATTCGATCGCCGCGCATCCGGATGTACTCCAGGTCCACCGGCCGCCCGTCGGCGAGGTAGGTGAGCCGCTCCAACAGCAGCAACGCGCTGCCTTCGGGCGTCTGCAACGTGGCGGCGCTGTGGAGGTCCGCGGTGATCGCCTCGACCGCGAGATCAGCCGAACCGAGGGACTGCCCGCTGATCTGTTCGATCAGTCCGAAGATGTCCTCCGACCGGAGATCGCAATCGAGCACCTGTGCCCCGATATCGGGCGCCAGGTAGGTGTGATCCAGGCTCAGCGGCAGCTCGCCCAGGTAGCGCAGGCGCTCCAGATAGACCGCCGACTCACCGGGTCCCAGCCCGAGCCGATGGGCGACCGCCGGCGGCGGAACCAGCCGCAGTGCCGCGCGGACCTCGTTGCGGACCTCGCCGTGGCCGCGCAGGGTTTCCTTCAGCCCGCGCAGGCTGTCGAGACCGTGGTCGTATTTGCGCTGCGCCACATATGTGCCGACCCGTGGCACCCGGCCGATGAGACCCTCGTCACGTAAGAGCGCCAGGGCCTCGCGGACGGCATTGCGCGACACCGCGAATTCCGCGGCGAGCTCGGCCTCGCTCGGGAGCGGATCCGGGCACTGCCCGGTATGGATCTGCTGCCGCAGGACATCGGCCACCTGGCGAGCACGATCGGCCTTGCGGATGGCCCGGGCGCCCGTCGCCGCTCCCGCGGTGTCCGGGCCGGAGGCCGGATGCTCGGGCTCGGCGCCGCGGGGTTGCCGCAGGGGTACCGGATTCGCCGTCATCTCAACCTCCTTACGCTTGTGACCAGCGGTTTCCGAGCGTAATGGGGTTGCGGGGAGGTCGGCTCCGCCGGACGTGGCGGACGCCGGCGGACGGGTGGTTTTGCGCCGCCCGCGCAGGGGGCCGACCTGCTGCGATCGGGCGGATCGGAGGCAATGCGCCACCTGCCGCGCCGGCGGCGCACATTGAAATCAGTGTGAGCGCAATAGCGGCCGCACCCATTCGCTGGCGCGGGCCGGAATCGGGATGTTACCGTTTTACCCATGTCCACCAGCCGCTCGAACCGCGCACGAGTCACCTACGTGACCGTGGCGCTCGGTGTGCGGCTGCCGCGGCAGCGGGAACTGTGTTGTTCCCGGCCGCGCAGCTGAGACCGCTCTCGTCGTCCGTCTGTCGACCCTTTCGGGCCCATCTCGCTGCCTTGTTCTCGATGTAGTTCTGTCTCCGCGCGAGACATTCGACAAGGACTTCGCCCCATGACGAGCCCCACCCTCGAACGACAGTCTTCCTCCTCTCGTCCGCGGCCGGTACGCAGTGTGCCGCGGCCGGTGGTCCCGCCGGAACTGCGGATCACCGACAACCCGGCGGCAGCCGTCCTGCGCGCCGCCACCCGCGGGCCGATCTTCCGCGACAACGCCGCTCAGACAACAGGTTTGAGTATCGCCACCGTCAATCGCCAAGTATCGGCACTGCTTTCGTCCGGACTGTTGCGAGAACGCGCCGACCTCACCGCATCCGGTGCGGTCGGGCGCCCGCGGGTGCCGTTCGAGGTCGACACCGACCGCTTCGCCACCCTGGGCGTGCATATCGGGGCGAATGTCACCCGGATCGTGGCCGCCGACCTGTCCGGTCGCATCCTCGGCGGGCTGGAGATCGCCACCCCGCAGGCCGCGCAGGAGGCGGCCGTCACCATCATCGCGCGCAGCGCGAAGGCGTTCCTGGACCGATTACCGCGCCGCCGGCCGCTGTGGGTCGGCGTGGCACTGGCCGGACGGGTCGATCCCGTCGCCGGTGTCGTGGATCATCCGCGCCTGGATTGGCAGTCGGCGCCGGTCGGCCCGATCTTCGCCACCGTGCTCGACCTGCCGGTTTCCGTCGCCGCCCATGTGGAGGCGATGGCCGCCGCCGAACTGCTGCTCACCACCAACACGCCGGAACGGACCGCGGCGCAGGACCGTCCCGGCAGCAGCCTCTACATCTACGGCCGGGAGACGGTCGGCGTAGCGGTCACCCTGCACGATCGCGTCTATACGCCGGCCAACGGTCCCGGATCGATCGCACATCTGCCGACCGGCTCCGATATCGATTGCGCGTGCGGGCGGCGGGGTTGCTTGGAAGCCTCCGTCGGTGAGGCGGCGGTGCTGGCGCGCGCGGTGCGGGCCGGTATCGTGCCGAAGCGGGAGGCGCCGCGGAAACCCGTGATCGCCGAGCTGTACCGGGCCGCCGAACAGGGATCGGTTGCGGCCCGCGACATTCTGGTCGAGCGAGCCGAAATCCTCGGCCGCACAGCCGCTCTGGTTCGCGATATGTTCAACCCGGATCGGGTGGTACTGGGCGGTCAAGCCTTCACCGGCTACCGTCCCGGACTCGAACGCGTCGTGCAGGCCTTCGGGCAGGCCACCACGTTGCCACCGGCCGATCTTCGGATCAGCCGGTTCGGCGGCCGAGTTCAGGAACACGCCGCGGCCGTCACCTCGTTGAGTGTGTGCTACGCCGATCCGCTGTCGGCGCTGCGCCGCGCCACCCGCTCGCGCTGAGCCGCGCCGTCCGCCGAAACGGGCGACGGGTGTGGAACCGGTTGGCGCACAATCCGGTCCACGCCCGTCGGCAACGGTCGGGTCAGTTGCCCGCGGCGGCGAAGACACCCTCCAGCGCGGTGATGAAGTACGGGAAGTGCCCGGCGAACCGGTGCAGATTCCGATCGTTTTCGAAACCGCCGAACCAGTACAGCCCGCCCTGCCGATCGGCGGTGGGATCGGTGTCCCGGAAGGTCCGGATCCAGTTGTCGGCCCGGCCGCCGATGATCGTGAACGGCAGCGCCCGGGAGAACAACAGTTCCCGGTCGGCCGGCGGGATCTGCTCGGCGCGCTGTGCGTCGAGCCCGTTCTGCAGGGCCTTCACCTGTGCGGCCAGGGTGCGGCCGGCGCCGGAGCGCGTCGGTAGATAACGACCGAGCACCAGCATGGCCGCGCCGCCCAGCGCGATCGCCACGCCGACCAGCGCATACCCGCCGGAGATGGCCAGCCCGACGGTCGCGCCGACGCCGATCACCAGCAGCGCGACGCCCACCCAGAACGCCAGTCCCCGCCGGTTCCGGTCGACCAGGGTGCCGCGTTCGAGCGCATCGCGGCGCAGCGCCGAGCGCACCGGCTCCGCGGCGATGCGGCCGGGGTTGCGTAGTTCGGAGATCAGGACCGAATCCGTACCCTCGGGCAGAATCGTTGTGTAGATGTGCTTTTCGTAGCTGCGGAGCTGGTCGTCGACCGGATTCACGCGAGTGATCCGCCAATCGGAATCGCCGACCGGGCTGATCCACAGATAACGCCGCACCGCCAGATCGACCACCGTCGCCGCGATGTCGACCGCATCCGAGGACCCGTCGAGCAGCAGACCGGCCTCACCCGGCAGGATGCCGTCCGGTGAGACGAACTCGGCGTGTTTTCCGTTGCGCCGCACGGGGTCCAGCACCTCCGTCGAGGTGAGGGCGGCCGCGTCCTGACGGCGCACCCAGGCGAGATAACCGCCGAACAGCGCCAACGCGAGCAGCAGCACGCCGAAGGCGATCAGCACCGGGCCCGTCACCGCGAACGCGCCGGCGTCCCGGCCGTCCCGGATATCGGCGTTCGGGGTCACGGTGCCCGGCGGCAGCTGCATGCTGATGTCGAGCAGGTCACCCTTGTGCAGATTCTCCTCGTGCATGGTGAGCACGCCGTCCGGCTCGACCCGCGCATCGCGGCATTTGCGGGTGTTGCCGACCGGGCCGACCGTGCAGTCGGCGATACCCATCCGATAGCTCGGGCTGATCACCGACCCGTCGAACGAGGCGACGTCGGTGTTCAGCACACCCGTCCACCGGAACAGCTGCGTCCCCGGCGCTTCCGAGACGGTCCCGTGCACGGAGTAGTGGAACGTCGATGTCCCCGGCGGCGCGTCGACGCTGAACACATCGCCCGAAACCTTCGCCGATCCCGGTCCGGTGCTGGTGATGTCGGTGACGCCGAAGCGACGCTCCCCGCCGTCGCCGTGCGCCACCCGCAGCGGCAGCGCCATATGGAATTGGCCGCCGGGCGGAACCTCGACCGTTTCCGAAACCTCGAGCAGGCCGGCATCACTGAGTTTCACATCCGCGACGATCGACACCCCGGCCGATTCCTGCGCCCGCGCGGCGGGAGCTGCGGCGAACAGCCCCACCACGGTCAACAACAGAGCGCCGAAAGCGCCCCCCCGAAAGATCAGCATGGGGCAGTAGCTTAGCGGCGGGAGCGACAGCGGGCGGAGATGGAAGCTTGCGTAACCGCGGAGCCCGCCGCGTACGCCGCCGTTGAATACCGCGGCGGGAGCGACCGCGGGCGGAGATGGAAGCTTGCGTCACCGCGGAGCGACGCGGGCGCGGGGCACCGCTGCTTGCTATTCTGCGTCAGCGCCTGTCGGATTCGCGGAGGAACAAGGGGGAGCGGGGGAGTGAGTCGACCACCCTATGGTCCTGGCCCGTATCCGCCGGGCAGGCCGCAGGTTCCGCCGCATCGGCCGCCGGGCAATCCGCATCGCCCCGCATCCCCGCCGGGTTACCCGCCCGCGGGTCCCTATCCGGGCTATCCGCCGTCCGGATATCCCCCGGGATATGTTGCGCCACAAGGATATCGGCCGCCGGTGTATGGTGCTCCGCCGATGGGGCATCGGCCGCCGATGCCGCCGCCTCAGCCGTACGGTCCGGCCGGATCCCGTCCCGGTCCACCGCGGCGGCGTCGCGGGGGTGGGCTGGGCGCCGCCCTGGTCGTGGTGTTGTTGATCATCACATCGGGACTCATCCGAGTGGCTGCTCGAACGGGTCTCGACGCCGCGAGCCATTCGGGTGGGCACGGGAATTACAGCTACGGCCCCACGCCGGGTAAGGATTCCGCAGGGGTTCCGGAAACCGCGACCAATCCGCTGCTCGCCGACCCGGGTTCACCGCTGAGTCCGGCGCGCTGTCCGTACGCGCCCTGGGGTACGCAGGTCGATGCCGCTCGAGCCTTCTTCGAAAGCGCCGCCACCTGCCTGGCGGAGGCCTGGAAGCCGGTACTGGAGAGCGCGAAGCTGTCGTTCACCGCTCCGAAACTCGTTGTCACCGCGACAACTTCGGGGATCACCACGCCGTGCAGCGGATCCAGCAGCAATTTCGCGGCCTTCTACTGTGGTGCGGATCAGACCATCTACATGCCGGTCAGCCAATTGCAGACCGAGATGTTCCACGACCACTGGGAGATTTACCTGTCGGTCTTCGCGCACGAGTACGGCCACCACATTCAGGCCCTGTCCGGCATTCTCGGCGCCGCCAACAAACAGCGCCGGCAGACCGGGCTGTACAGCGAGCCGGGTCTCGAGCTGTCGCGTCGAGTGGAGTTGCAGGCCAACTGTTTCGACGGCATGTATTTCGCGTCGTCGGCCGCGGGGAAGTCGCTGACGTCGGTGCAGGCGCAGTCGGCTCGCTCGGACGCCTACGGACGCGGCGACGGCACCGGCGATATGCGCAGCCACGGCACCGCCGAACATGCCGGTGACTGGTGGAGCGCCGGCTTCGACAAGAACAAGACCGCGCAGTGCAACACCTTCACCGCGTCGGCCGGACAGGTGAGTTGATTCGAGATGACCCAACCTCCGGGATACCCACCCCCCTATGGTTTTCCGCCGTCGGGCCGGCCACCGTACGGGCCGCCGCCCGGGTACCGGCCGCCGCCGGGCTACGGTCCACCACCCGGTTATCCACCGCCGGGTTACCCACCACGACCACCGTACGGGGCGCCGCTGCCACCGCCGGGTCGATATCCCATGGGTCCGCACGGCGGTCCGCCGCTGCCGCCACCCGGCTACCTCGGCCGCCCGTATCCGCCACCGCGTTCCGGTGGCGGCGGTTTCGGTGTCGGCCTGGGCGTGCTGTTGGTCTTCGTGATCGTCGGCGGTCTGGTGGCTCAGGCCACCATGGGCGGACACGACAGTTCGTCGGCCTCGGCGTACACGACATCGACGCCGAGCTACACCTATACGACACCGTCGTGGGATCCCGCCACGGCCGAAACAACCACTGCCGCCGCGCAACCGTCGACGACGGCGCGGTACACCGCGACCACCCGGCCGTCCACCCGACGGACCAGCGCCGCTCCGACGACGACGAAACCCGCTGGGCCGCAGCCGGTGGTCGCCACCGCGACCAATCCGCTGTTCGACGATCACGACTCCGGCCTGATCAACATCCAGTGCGGATATCCGCGCTGGGGTTCGGACGTCGCCTCCGCGACCGCCTTCTTCCAAGCGGAGAAGGACTGTCTGGACCGGATGTGGAAGCCGGTGCTGCAGGGCGCGAATCTGCCGTTCACCAGCCCGACGGTGTCGGTGCCCGCGCGCGGCGTCGACGCGGTGTCGCCGTGCACCAGTTCGGGTGGCAGCTATGCCGCGTTCTACTGCTCGACGAACCACACGATCTATATGCCGCTCGACCATTTGCAGATCGAGCAGTTCGGCGATCAGGCGGAAATCTACGCGTCGGTCTTCGCCCACGAGTACGGCCATCATGTGCAGGGGATCTCCGGTATCTCGGAGAAGGAGAACCGGGACCGCTACAACGCGGGACCGCGCTCGGCGACCGGACTCGAGCTGTCCCGGCGGCTCGAGTTGGAGGCCAACTGTTTCGGCGGAATGTGGGCCGGCTCATCGCAATTCGTGGGCACTCTGACCGATGCCCAGGTCGGCCGCATTCGGCAGACCAACTATCGGCGCGGCGACCGCGACGGCGATATGCGTGACCACGGCACCCCGGACCACGGCGGCGCCTGGTACGACCAAGGCCACGACAACAACCGCACCTGGATGTGCAACACCTGGGCATCACCCTCGGATGCGGTCTCCTGATCGGACTAGCGGCGCTGCCGGACCTCGGCCAACCACCGCGCCCCTTCGTCCGGGCTCGGCGTGTCCCCACCGATGATGTCCAGCACCGCATGGCCCAGGCACGCCGCCGCCATCACCCGATCGGCGACCGCCTCGGCATCGCCCCACGGCAGATGCGGCTTGGCGATCAACAGCGAGGCGATGCCGTGGGCGGCGGACCATAGTTCCAGGACCACCGGCATCGGATCGCCGGGCGCCAGGAAGCCGGCATCCATCGCCTCCCGGACGCCGTTCGAAAAGCGTTGGAACGCACCACTTCGGAGTACCACATCCACCGCGGTGGGCCCCTCGCCCGGTGCGGCCGCGGTGGCCACCCGATATTGACCCGGGTGGCGTAACGCGAACCGGACATAGGCCAGGCCCTGCTCCCGCAACCGGGCGATCGGTGAGACCGTCGGATCGGTGGCGGCGGCGATGGCGGCGTCGAGCTCCTCGAACACCTCGGCCACGGCGGCATCGATGAGCTCGTCCTTGTCGGCGAAATGCCGATAGATCGAGGGGGCGGTGACACCGACCAGCTCGCCGACCTCCCGGATCGACACCGAATCGGCATTGCCGGTGCGGGCCAGCAGTTCTCGGGTGGCAGCGAGGATTTCGGCGCGCAGTTCGGTGCCGGAGCCGCGGGCCGACCGCGGTCGTCGTCGGGGCATCAGCGTCGCCCGGCGGGTTCGGGCGCCGCGTCCGGGTGTCGCGGCACGGATGCGGATTCCTCGGCGAGTCCGAACTTTTCGTGCCAGCGCGCCAACGGCCTCGGGGCCCACCAGTTTCCGCGACCCATCAGTCGCATCAGGGCGGGGACGAGCAACATGCGGATGACGGTGGCATCGGCGAGCACGGTGATCGTCAACCCGAGTCCGAACATCTGCATGAACGAGACCTCGGACGTGATCATTGCCCCCAGGACGATCGCCATCAACAGCGCGGCGGCGGTGACGATGCGCCCGGTGCGCGCGACCCCGACCGCCACCGAATGCCGGTTGTCGGCGACCGTGCGGTCCGAGGCCAACCAGGCCTCCCGGATGCGGGAGAGCAGGAAGACCTCGTAGTCCATCGACATACCGAAGGCCAGGCAGAACATGAGGATCGGCATGGTGGGCACCAGGAAGCCGGTGGGGGTGAATCCGAGCAGACCGGAGAAGTGGCCGTCCTGGAAGATCCACACCATCATGCCGAACATGGCGGTCAGCGACAGCGAGTTGATCACCACGGCCTTCAGCGGCAACACCAGACTGCCGGTGAACAGGAACAGGACCGCGAAGGTGGCCAGTGCGATCAGCGCGATCGCCAGGGGCAGCCGCGCGCCGAGGGCGTGGAGCGAGTCCACGTTCATCGCCGCCGCGCCGCCGAACAGGGTGGGCGCGGGCGCCGGGACGCCGCGCAACTGCCGTAGTTGATCCTTGGCCTGCTGCGAGTACGGGTCGAATGCCGATGCGACGGTGAGGTATTGGCTCGTGCCGTTCACCATTCCGGGCGGGGCGGCGCCCATACGCCCACCCGAGACGTAGACGCCGCTGCTGGACAGCACCGCGCTCACCCCGTTCACCTTCGACAATGCGGTGGCGTAGGTGCCGACGGCCGCGGGGTCGGCGGGCGCCTGCGGCAGCACGATGGTGGTGCCGGTTCCGGAATCGACGGCCGGGAAATCCGTGCGCAGCGCGTCACCCACCGCGCGGCTGTCCGACCCGGCGGGCAGCACTCGATCGTCCGGATAGCCGAATTTCACGCCCAGGAACGGCGCGCCCACGGCGAGCAGTACCGCGATGATCGCGATGGACACCGGCAGCGCCCGGCGCATCACCCACGACACCGTTCGATACCAGGCAGATTCCGTCTCCTGGCGGGGTGTGGGTTCGCCCCGGCCGATCAGCTTGCGCAGTGCGAGGCGCAGATTCCAGGCGTTGATCCGGTCGCCGAGCAGGACCAGCGCGGCGGGCAGGATCACGATGGAGGCCGCGGCCGCGGTCGCCACCACCGCGACGCCGGCATAGGCGAACGACTTCAGGAAGTACATGTCGAAGACGCTCAGCACAGCGAGCGCGAGGGCGACGGTGAGTGCCGAGAACAACACCGTGCGCCCCGCGGTCTGCACCGCGCGCACCGCCGCGGCCTGATGAGACGAGCCGGAGGCCAATTCCTCTCGGTATCGGCTGACGATGAACAGGCTGTAATCGATCGCCAGGGCCAGGCCGAGCGCGGTGGTCATATTCAGCGCGTAGATCGATACGTCGGTGAAGAGGGTGAAGCTGCGCAGAATCGCCAGCGTGCACAGGATCGCGAAGATGCCGACCGTCAGCGGCAGCGAGGCCGCGATCACGCTGCCGAACACCAGGACTAGCACCACGGCGGTCAGTGGAACGGCGATCCCCTCGGCCATCGCCAGATCCTTGGTGACCTGGGTATTCACATCGTGGTAGACCGCCGCCACCCCGCCGGCGCGCACGGTCACACCGGGTGTGCTGTTGTTCAGGGCGCCGGTGATCTCGCCGGCGGTGCGCTGCGCGGCGTCGTCGCCGCCGGTGAGGTACGCCATGACCAGCGCGCTCTTACCGTCGGTGCTGCGCAGCGCGGCAGCGGCCTGCGGCGGAGCGGTCCAGTACGAGCGCACGCCCGCGGCGTCCGGGCGTGCGCTCAGCCGCTGCGCGATATCGGTGCCGACCGAGCGGGCGGCGGCGCCGTCCACACCGTCGTCGGCTCGGACCAGCAACACCAGGTTGGGTTCGGCGCCGTCGAAGCGGTCGGCGATCAGTTTCGCCGCGCGAGTCGATTCGGCCTGGTCGGAGGTGAAGCCGCCGGCCTGCAAGCGGTCGGTGACCGTGGCGCCGAATCCGCCGCAGATCAGGGCCAGCGCCAAGGCGGCGAGCAGGACCTGCTTCGGATACCGGGTGGCGAGCCGGGCGATGCGGGTCAGCATGGGCGCTCCTCGATGCGGCCGACATAGGGTAACGGCGTTAGCGTAACGCCGTTACCCTATGCTCGGGCAAGGGGCGACACCGGTCGGATCAGTGATCCCCGTCACCGGCGGGGCGCTGGCCACCCGGCTGATGATGACCGAACAGGCCGCGTGGGGCGTGCCCGTGCACACCCTCCACATAGGCGGTCTCCGCATGCAGGGCGAAGTCGATACCGCCGATCTCGTCCTCCTTGCTCACCCGGAAGCCCAGCACCCGATCGATGGCCTTGCCCAGGGCAAAGGTGATGCCGAACGCCCACAGCGACACCACGATCACGCCGACGGCCTGCTTGCCGAGCTGCCCGAGCCCGCCGCCGTAGAACAATCCGCGCGCCCCACCGGTCATGACGTGGTTCGCCAGCAGGCCGATCAGCAGGGTGCCCACCACGCCGCCGGTGAAGTGCACGCCCACCACGTCGAGCGAATCGTCGTAGCCGGCCTTGAACTTCCAGCCGACGGCGAACGAGCAGACCACGCCGGCCACGAGGCCCACGATCACCGCACCGAGAGCGTTGACCGAACCGCACGAGGGGGTGATCGCGACCAGCCCGGCCACCGCGCCCGAGGCGGCGCCGAAGGTGGTCGGCCGACCGTCGCGGATCTGTTCGACGAGCAACCAGCCGAGCATGCCCAGGCAGCCCGCGACCAGCGTGTTCAGGAAGACCGCGGCGGCCAGTCCGTCGGCCTTGAACGCGGACCCGGCATTGAAACCGAACCAGCCGAACCACAGCAGTCCGGCGCCCAGCAACACGAACGGCAGGTTGTGCGGGCGCATCGCGTCCACCTTGAATCCGATGCGTGGTCCCAGGACCAGCGCCAGCGCCAGAGCCGAAGCGCCGGAAGCGATTTCGACGACGAGGCCCCCCGCGAAGTCGAGGGCGCCGAACGACGCCAGCCAGCCGTTCGGGCCCCACACCCAGTGGGCGATCGGGGCGAAGACCACCAGCGCCCACAGCGGGACGAACACCATCCACGCCGAGAACTTCGCTCGGTCGGCGATCGCCCCGCTGACCAGTGCGACGGTCAGGATGGCGAAGGTCAGTTCGAACGTCGCGTACAGCAGTTCGGGCACGCCGGCGCGCACCGTGCTCGGGGTGATCCCCGTCATCGCGACATGTTCGAGGCCGCCGATCAGCCCACCGCCGGCATCGTCACCGAAGGCGAGTGTGTAGCCGAACAGCAGCCACACCACGGTGACCAACGGGATCGAGATGAAACTCATCATCAGCATGTTCAGCACGCCGGTGGTGCGCACCATGCCGCCGTAGAAGATCGCGAGGCCGGGGGTCATGAGCAGCACCAGCGCGGTGCTGGCCAGCAGCCACGCCGTGGCGGCGGGGTCGATGGTCGAGGGCACGGACAACTCCTTTTCCACACGCGAGCGCGTGGCAAGAAAGTACCGAACGCCCTGTGCTGGGCCGATGGCCGACTCTGGTACTTCCGTTCGGATTCAATTCCGCTGTTTGCGCGCCCGCCGGGCCAGCGCGCGCCGACCGCGCGCTCCGGGCACCGGAAGGTCGTCCTCGACGGCCAGCCACTGCGCCGTCGTCAGCCATTCCTGTTGCGCGCGCGCATCGGCGGTGTCGTTGAAGATGCGGCGGCCGCGATCGTCGCGTAGATCGTGGGCCAGCACCGACCAGCGCGGCGGCCGCCCGTGCTCGGTGCGATAGGCGTCCAGAAATTCGGCCACCAGGGTGCCGATCGTGTTCACCGGCCGCAACGACACCCGATTGCCGTAAGCGGCCGAGTAGTAGCGGCGGGCGGCGCACAGCGACCGCGGTGCGGCGTCGAAGGCGATCCAGCCCGCCCGCTGGGCCCGTTCGATCAGCCAGAGATGTTTGATCGCATTGGGAGCGATATCGCCGACTCGTTCGCGGATCAGGTCCAGTACGGGCGCGGAGTGCAGAATGTCGCGCCGGGTGGGTCCCATGTGGTGCTTTCGCCGATATTCCTGGGTCGAGTCCGCGAGGATGCGACCGAATTCGTCGATGCTGCGTTGGGCACGCCGGCCGAGCCGTTCGATACGTTCGGCCTCGGCGCGGATTCGGTTCTGTGCGATCAGCGTGTGAATCGCGGGCAATGTCGGAACCTGGCCCCGGTCCAGTAATTCCAGAATGGCGCCGGCGGTGGCCGGATCGGCCGCTGCGGAAACGGGCAGCGAATCCCGATTGCGGGCGAAATCGCGCGGACTGATGGCCCGGCTGAGGAGTTCGGTGGCGGCCCGGTTCCCGGCGAATTCGGTGTGTGAGAGCCAGGCGGCGGCGATGTCGTCACACGACGGCACGGTCGTCATATACCTCCGAAGCGGGCGGGATGTTCGGCGACGCCCGAGGGGGAGAACTCCCGCTGCGTGCTTTGCGTAGGGGGGCCTTGCAATGTTGTGCCCCGGTCGGGATGAGGGACCGACCGGGGACACCAACCTGATGAAGGTTTGGCTACCGAAGTTGCCGAAATCAACGTTAGCCAGCCGACTGCGCGAGAGGCCAACCGATTGACGGAATCGTTACATCCATAAATTGGGGCGCAAACGGGGAGGGAGTTCGAAAGTTTTCGCGATACGTCGTCGCGGAGGCGAAATCGGCCGCAATTTTCGGCGGTATCCGATCGGTGCGTCGTGGCCGTTTGCCGTTCGGGTCGGTTGTGCGTGTGCGGATCCGACGAAAGGAATGATTGTGAGGTAGATCATGGTTTACGGCCGGGTGGGTCCGTTCCGATTTCCGCTCAGCCTACGGGGTGCGCGAATGGTTCGGTGTCGGTGCTCGCCGGTACCCTCGGGCCGTGGCTCTGTACCGGAAGTATCGACCGGCAACCTTCGCCGAGGTAGTGGGGCAGGAGCACGTCACCGATCCGCTGAGTACCGCATTGGACACCGGCCGGATCAGTCATGCCTATCTGTTCTCCGGACCGCGAGGTTGTGGCAAGACGTCCTCGGCGCGGATCCTGGCGCGCTCGCTGAACTGTGTCGAAGGCCCGACCTCGCGGCCGTGTGGCGTATGCCCGTCGTGTGTGGCGCTGGCACCAGGCGGCCCGGGCAATCTCGACGTGATCGAACTCGACGCGGCGAGTCACGGGGGC
Organism: Nocardia veterana NBRC 100344; assembly: GCF_000308855.1. Lineage (GTDB taxonomy): Bacteria > Actinomycetota > Actinomycetes > Mycobacteriales > Mycobacteriaceae > Nocardia > Nocardia veterana. The sequence goes on from NZ_BAGM01000007.1 coordinate 27,785, forward strand.
GTCGACGACACCCGCGAGCTGCGCGACCGCGCCTTCTACGCCCCGGCGGAGTCGCGCTACCGCGTGTTCATCGTCGACGAGGCGCACATGGTCACCACGGCCGGTTTCAACGCGCTGCTCAAGATCGTCGAGGAACCGCCCGCCCATCTGATCTTCATCTTCGCCACCACCGAACCGGACAAGGTGCTGCCGACGATCCGGTCGCGTACCCATCACTACCCGTTCCGGCTGCTTCCGCCGGCCACCATGCGGGGCCTGCTGGGCAAGATCTGCGAACAGGAGCAGGTGCAGGTCGAGGAGTCGGTCTACCCGCTGGTCATCCGGGCCGGCGGCGGGTCGCCGCGCGACAGCCTGAGCGTGCTGGACCAGCTGCTGGCCGGGGCCGGGCCGGAGGGGGTGACCTATCCGCGCGCGCTGGCGCTGCTGGGCGTCACCGATATCGCGTTGATCGACGAGGCCGTCGACGCCTTGGCCGATGACGACGGCGCCGCGCTGTTCGCGACCGTCGACCGGGTGGTCGAGGCCGGACACGACCCGCGGCGGTTCGCCACCGACCTGCTGGAGCGGATGCGCGATCTGATCCTGCTGCGGGCGGTACCCGATGCGGCACAACGCAATTTGGTCACCGGGCCCGGCGACGTCATCGAGCGCATGTCCGGTCAGGCCGAACGCATCGGACCCGCCACCCTGGCCCGCTACGCGGAACTGCTGCACGACGGTCTGGGTGAGATGCGGGGTGCGACCGCTCCGCGGCTGCTGCTCGAGGTGATCTGCGCGCGCATGCTGCTGCCGTCGGTCTCGGAGGCGGAATCCGCGACGTTGCAGCGCTTGGAGCGGCTCGAACGCCGGGTGGAGTCGGGCGGGGTCCCGGCAGCAACGTCGGCGCAGGTCTCGGCCGCGCCGGATTCGGCCGCGCCGTCGACACCTGCGTCGGCCGCACCGAGCGCGGGGCAGCCGGGCGAACCGCGTCGCCGCGGCGCCGAGGCGCTGGCCGCGTTGCGCGAGAAGAAGGGGGTGGCGGCTCCGCATCCCGCCCAGCGCGCCCAATCACCGAACGGGCCGCAAGACCAACGGCCGCAAGGCATTTCGAGTGCCGAATCGCAGCCGACTTCGGGCCCGGCTGCCCTGCGCCCGGCCGGCACGGATCCCGGTGCGGCGGCCGACGAGGTCGACCGGGCTCCGGCGCCGGACAACGCGGCGTCGGTGTCCGACGCCCCCGATGTCGATGCGCCGCCGGCGGATTCGGCCGGTGCGCAGTCCGGCGCGGCCGGAACGGTCGCGGAACCCGGTGCAGCGCAGTCGGCAACCGGCGGCACGGCCGGGCCGGCGGGGGCGGATGCTGGGGAGTCGTCCGCCGGTCACGCGCCCGGGGAGTACGAGCGGCCTGCCGACCAGGGGTCGGCTCAGCTCCGGGCGCCGGCCGGAACGCCCGGTCCCCGCACCGGCGCCGAAGATCAGCCGGCCGACCGCGCTGCGGCCACAGCGGCGCCCGGATCCGGTGCGACGGCGACCGGTGTCGGCGACGTCGAGCGACCCGTGGACTCCGGCGCACCGACCGCTGCTCCCGGCCCGGATCGGGCCGACCGGGCTGTGGCGCTCGGCGAAGGCGCGGCGGCAGAGGCTTCAACGACGCCGACGGCGGTTTCCGGCGAGCGTGCGGGCGGGCGATCCGCTTCGAATGGGCCGGTAGCGAACGTCGCCGGCGCCAGCGGCCCGGCTGCGTCGGCGCCCGGATCGGATGCGGACCGGCGCGAGCAGGCGGCCGGCCGGGCGGCGGAGTTCCAGGCAGCGGAGTTCGAGGCGGCCGAGGGATCGGCTGCTCCGGAAGCGGACGCAGGTCTCGGGGCGGCGGCTGCCGCCGGCGACGAGACGGCGGCCGAATCCGGCGGCACGGATGTGTTGCGGGAGATCGAGGGGGCGTGGGGGGATATCCGGTCGAAGGTTCGCGAATTCGGCGCGGCCGTGCATGCCCTGTTGTCGGGTGCCTCGGTGGCCCGGGTCGACGGCGACACCATCGTCTTCGCGCATCAGCACGCCCCGTTGGCGCAGCGCCTGGCCAACCCCAAATACGTCGAGGCCGTGCAGGAGGCGGTGCATGCCGTCGTCGGTCGCCGCTACGAGGTGCGCTGGGAGGTCGGCACCGGTGCCGCCGGTGGCGCTCGTTCCGGTGGCGCCCCGAGTACTCGGCCGGCGAATTCCGGCGCGGCTTCCGAACGCCCGCGCGGCGGCCGGGGCGCCGGCACCGGGCAGGCCCAGGCCCCGCGATACACCCGGCCCAGTCAGGCACAGTCGGCGGAAACGGATGCGCGCGGCCAGGCGACCGACAGCCGCGGTAGCTCGGGGCATGCGCAGCGCCGCGAAACCCACACCACCGAGGGCGGTCACAGCGGCGGCCGCGGCGAGCCCGACGACGATATTCCGCTGCCCGAGGCCCCGGACTATCCGGACGATCCCGGACCGTCGGACTACTCGTCGGTAGGTTATGAGGGTGTCCCACCTGCGTTGACGCCGGAGGAAGAGCAGGAGATGCTCGCCGAATCGGCCCGCCCGGTTCCGCCGGAACAGCGTCGCGACCCCGATGAGGTGGCCTTGGAGTTGCTCCGAACTGAGTTGGGTGCCACACAACTGGGTGGTTGACAGTCACCTGCCGGAATACGTTAAGTTAACCGGAGTTCGCATCCCGCTGTACTATGAACGGGTGGTCGTCAGCATCGGTGCTACGAGGTTCTATGGTATGCCCAGGCATACGGGCGCCCCGGAGCGTGCGTGGGCCGATGCGTGTCGGCGTTTGTACAGCGTTATGCGCTCGGCGGGCCGAGGAGGAAGCCCTGTGCGACCTCATGGATCGCCGGTGTGGTGGGCAGCTGTGTGATGGCGCCGGCGTCATGGCACCGCGGCTCACCGGGATCGAACACGGTCGGTCGGATGGCCGGTCGGCACCTTTAAGGAAGGAAACACTCCGATATGACCACAGAGGCCTACATTTTCGAGGCCATCCGCACCCCGCGCGGCCGCAACAAGAAGGGCTCGCTGCACTCGGTCAAGCCGATCGATCTGACGACCGGTCTGGTCCAGGAGCTGCGCAACCGCTTCCCGAACCTGGACGAGGACCGGATCTCGGACATCATCCTGGGTGTCGTCACGCCGATCGGTGACCAGGGTGCCGACATCGCCCGCACCACCGTGCTGACCGCGGGCCTGCCCGACACCGTCGGTGGCGTGCAGATCAACCGCTTCTGCGCCTCCGGCCTGGAAGCCGTCAACATGGCCGCGCAGAAGGTCCGTTCCGGCTTCGACGACCTGGTGATCGCCGGTGGTGTCGAGTCGATGTCGCGCGTGCCGATGGGTTCCGACGGCGGTGCGCTGTTCGCCGACCCGGCCACCAGCTACGACCTGTACATCGCGCCCCAGGGCATCGGCGCCGACCTGATCGCCACCATCGAGGGCTTCAGCCGCGAGGACGTCGACAAATTCGCGGTCCGTTCGCAGGAGCTGGCGGCCAAGGCCTGGTCGGGCGGCTACTTCGCCAAGTCCGTGGTCCCGGTCAAGGACATCAACGGCCTGACCGTGCTCGACCACGACGAGCACATGCGCCCCGGCACCACCGTCGAGGATCTGGCCAAGCTGAAGCCGTCCTTCGCCGGCATCGGTGAGATGGGTGGCTTCGACGCCGTCGCGCTGCAGAAGTTCCACTACATCGAGCAGATCGACCACGTCCACCACGGCGGTAACAGCTCCGGCATCGTCGACGGCGCCGCGCTGGTGCTGATCGGCTCCGAAGAGGCCGGTGCCGCCTCGGGCCTGACCCCGCGTGCCCGCATCGTCGCCACCGCCACCAGCGGCGCCGACGCCACCATCATGCTGACCGGTCCGACCCCGGCCGCGCACAAGGTGCTCGCCAAGGCCGGCCTGACCGTCGACGACATCGACCTGTTCGAGATCAACGAGGCCTTCGCCTCGGTCGCGCTGAAGTTCCAGAAGGATCTGAAGATCCCGGACGAGAAGCTGAACGTCAACGGCGGCGCCATCGCGATGGGCCACCCGCTGGGCGCCACCGGCGCGATGATCACCGGCACCATGGTCGACGAGCTGGAGCGCCGCAACGCCCGCTACGCCCTGGTGACCCTGTGCATCGGCGGCGGCATGGGTGTGGCCACCATCATCGAGCGCGTCTGACGCCGGTCCATCTAATTCTCCAGGAGAACGAAAAACTATGACAGAGAACATGATCGGCTGGGAAAAGGACGCCGACGGCATCGTCGTGCTGACCATGGACGACCCGAACCAGGGCGCCAACACGATGAACGAGCTCTACAAGAGCTCGATGCACGCCACGGTGGACCGCCTGGTCGCCGAGGTCGACGACATCAGCGGTGTCGTCATCACCTCCGCGAAGAAGACCTTCTTCGCCGGCGGTGACCTCAAGAACATGATGAAGACCACCCCGGAGAACGCTCCGGACATCATGGAAGAACTCACCAGCATCAAGGCCGACCTGCGTCGCCTCGAGACCCTGGGCAAGCCGGTCGTGGCCGCCATCAACGGCGCCGCGCTCGGCGGTGGCCTGGAGATCGCGCTGGCCACGCACTACCGCATCGCCGCCGACGTCAAGGGCGTGCAGATCGGTCTGCCCGAGGTCTCGCTCGGTCTGCTCCCGGCCGGTGGCGGTGTCACCCGCATCACCCGCATGCTCGGCATCGCCGACGGCCTGATGAGCGTGCTGCTGCAGGGCAACAAGTTCACCGCGCAGAAGGCCAAGGCCAAGGGCCTGATCAACGAGGTCGTCGGCAGCGTCGAGGAGCTCGTCCCGGCCGCCAAGGCGTGGATCAAGGCCAACAAGGACAACGCCGAGGCCGCCACCCAGCCGTGGGACCGCAAGGGCTTCAAGATCCCCGGCGGCTCGCCGTCGAGCCCGGCGCTGGCCGCCAACCTGCCGGCCTTCCCGGCCAACCTGCGCAAGCAGCTCAAGGGCCAGAACATGCCGGCGCCGCGGGCCATCATGGCCGCCGCGGTCGAGGGCGCGCAGGTCGACTTCGACAACGCGTCGCTGATCGAGTCGCGCTACTTCGTCTCGCTGCTGACCGGCCCGGTCGCGAAGAACATGATCCAGGCGTTCTTCTTCGACCTGCAGGCCATCAACAACGGTGGTTCGCGTCCGAAGGACGTGCCCAAGCGTGAGATCAAGAAGATCGGCGTGCTCGGCGCCGGCATGATGGGCGCGGGCATCGCCTACGTCTCGGCCAAGGCCGGCTTCGAGGTCGTGCTGAAGGACGTCTCCCAGGAGAACGCCGACCGCGGCAAGCAGTACTCGGTGAAGCTCGAGGAGAAGGCGCTCTCGCGTGGCAAGACCACCGAGGAGAAGTCCAAGGCGCTGCTGGATCGCATCCACCCGACCGCCGATCCCAAGGATCTGGCCGGTGTGGACTTCGTGATCGAGGCCGTGTTCGAGAACCCCGACCTGAAGGCCAAGGTCTTCCAGGAGATCGAGGACGTCGTCGACGCGGACGCGCTGCTGGGCTCCAACACCTCCACCCTGCCGATCACCCTGCTGGCCGACGGCGTGAAGCGGGCCGAGGACTTCATCGGCATCCACTTCTTCTCCCCGGTCGACAAGATGCCGCTGGTGGAGATCATCCGTGGCGAGAAGACCTCCGACGAGGCGCTGGCCCGGGTGTACGACTACACCCTCGCGATCCGCAAGACCCCGATCGTGGTCAACGACAGCCGCGGCTTCTTCACCTCTCGCGTCATCGGCACGTTCATCAACGAGGCCATCATGATGCTCGAGGAGAACATCGACCCGCAGACCATCGAGCAGGCCGGTCTGCAGGCGGGCTACCCGGCCGCGCCCCTGAAGCTGAGCGACGAGCTCAACTTCGAGACCATGCAGAAGATCTTCAAGGAGACCAAGGAAGCCGCCGAGAAGGACGGCCTCAAGATCTCCGAGGCGTCGCTGGCGTCGGGTCGCGTGATCGAGACGATGATCGACAAGTTCGATCGCAAGGGCAAGCTGCACGGTGCCGGCTTCTACAACTACGCCGACGGCAAGACCGCCGGTCTGTGGGAGGGCCTGCGCGACACCTTCAACTCCCGGCGGGAACTGCCCGAGGGCGTCACCTTCCAGGACCTGAAGGACCGCATGCTGTTCATCGAGGCGATCGAGACCCAGAAGTGCTTCGACGAGGGCGTGCTGACCAGCACGGCCGACGCGAACATCGGCTCGATCTTCGGTATCGGTTACCCGGCCTGGACCGGTGGCGTGCACCAGTTCATCGTCGGCTACCCCGGCGGCAAGGAGGGCTTCGTCGCCCGTGCCGACGAGCTGGCCGCGAAGTTCGGTGAGCGCTTCCAGGTGCCGGACTCGCTGCGCAAGTAAGGTTCTCGCTCCCGCGGACCACCGCAGAGGTTCGCGGGACCGGCCGGCGCCCGGCGTCGGCCGGTCGGTGGGATCGTCGTTTCGACGGCCCGGATCACGCGTTCGCGTGGTCCGGGCCGTCGTCGTATCCGGTCCGGTGGCCGGGCCGGACACCGCCCGGCCGCAGCTAGGGAACGGTCGCGACTCGAAGCGGACCGAACCGTGTCCGCATGCGCTCCGACCGCGCTACGTTGGAATCAGGGCGGAATGTTCGAGGTGGCCGGATGAACCCACAAAAGGGCAAGGTCCACAGCGAAGACGACCCCGCGGCGGACACGGCAGCGGGGGCGAATACCCAGCGCTACCAACCGATTCGCATCACGGACGAACTCGAGGCGATGGGCCTGTTCGACGCGCACGAGATCGGCCGGGGCGGCTTCGGCGTGGTGTATCGGTGCGCGCAGCGGGCGCTCGATCGCGTCGTCGCGGTGAAGGTGTTGTCCTCGGAGATCGACGAGGAGAGCCGCGAGCGATTCCTGCGCGAGGAGCATGCGATGGGCCGGCTGTCCGGCCATCCGAACATCGTCGACGTCCTGCAGGTCGACGTCACCCCGAGCGGGCTGCCGTTTCTCGTCATGCCCTACGCCACGCACGGCTCGCTGGAGCAGCTGATTCGCGATCACGGCCCGTTGAGCTGGTCGGATTCGCTGCGGGTCGGGGTGAAACTGGCCGGTGCGATCGAGAGCGCGCACCGCGTGCACGTCCTGCATCGCGATGTGAAACCGGCCAATGTGCTGTTGAGCCGCTACGGCGAACCGCAACTCACCGACTTCGGAATCGCCCGCATCCCGGGCGGTTTCCAAACCTCGACCAGCATGATCACCGGCTCGCCGGCCTTCACCGCGCCCGAGGTGCTCAAGGGTGAGGAGCCGACCGTCCGTTCCGACGTCTACGGGCTCGGCGCCACCCTGTTCGCGCTGCTCACCGGCCACGCCGCCTTCGAACGACGGTCCGGGGAGCGGGTGGTCGCGCAATTCCTGCGCATCACCACGCAACCCGTGCCCGACCTGCGGGAACAAGACATTCCCGCCGATGTGGCGAGCGTGATCGAGGCGGCCATGGCCCCGGACCCGGCCGACCGTCCGGCCTCGGCGCTCGCGTTCGGGCAGGCGTTGCAGGCGGTGCAGCGCGCCCATGGTGAAACTCCGGACGATATGGCGTTGCTGGATGGTGAGGCCACCGGCGCCGAGCGGGCCACGGCGGCCTATTCCGCGCTCCCGATCACCTCCCGCCGCAGCCGGGCGGTGCTCGGCCTGCCCGCGCTGCGCGCTCCCGGCGCACCGGCAGCGCCGTCCGCCGCGTTACCACCTACGGCAGCAACGAAATTCCGCCCCCCGACACCGACCCGCGAGCCGATTCCGCGACCGCGACTGCTGGATATCCTGCGGGCCGGCGGCCGTCGACGGCTAGCGGTGATCCACGGGCCGGCCGGTTTCGGCAAGAGTACGGTGGCGGCCCAGTGGCGCGCCGATCTCGGAACGCGCGACATTCCGGTCGCGTGGATCGGCGCCGACCGCGGCGACGACAACGAGGTCTGGTTGCTGGCCCATCTGATCCAGGCCATCCGCCGGGTGGTGCCCGATATCGGATCCGGGCTGGAAGAGGTGCTAGAGGAACGCCCGGCCGACGCCGTCGACTATGCCATCTCGACACTGATCGACGAGATTCACAACGGTGGCCGCACGATCGTGGTGGTGGTCGAGGATTGGGATCGGGTGACCGACGAGGGCGCGCATCGGGTGATGGACGCCCTGCTGGACAACGGATGTCATCATCTGCGATTCGTGATCACCACCCGGGAGCAGGCCGGACTGCCGCTGAGCCGGATGCGGGTGCGCGACGAGCTGGTCGAGATCGGCAGCGACGAGCTTCGGCTGACCCTGGCCGAGACCCGGCAGATCCTGGTGGAGCGCAACGGCTTCGATCTCACCGACGAACAGGTGGAACAGATCCACGCCGCCACCGACGGCTGGCCGGCGGCGATCCAGTTGGTGAGCCTGTCGCTGCGTGGCACCACGACGGGTGCGCCAGTGGATGCCGCGCGCCTGATTCCGCACCTGTCCGGCGGCAACCACGCGATCCGGGAGTACCTGGCCGAGAACGTGCTCGATGCGATCGACCCGCGGATGCTGGAATTCCTGATGTCGATTTCGGTGACGGAGAAGCTCAACGGCAGTCTGGCCGCCGCGCTGAGCGGTGAGCCGGATGCCGAACAGCTACTCGAACAGGCACAGCAGCGGGAACTGTTCGTGACGCGCGTCGAACACGATCCGGGATGGTTCCGCATCCAGCCGCTGTTCGCCGAACAGCTGCGCGCCCGGCTCGAACGCATTCACCCGGGGAAGCTGAAGTCGTTGCATCGCAGGGCGTCCCGCTGGTACGCCGAACATCAACAGCTGCGTAAATCGGTGGATCACGCGTTGGCCGCGACCGATCTGAAGCTGGCGGTGGATCTGGTCGAGAACGGCGGAATGGATCTGATCGACACCTCCAAACTGGCCACGCTGTTCGGCACGGTGTCGAAACTGCCGGTGCAACAGGTGACGTCGCGCTCCAAGCTGCTGATGACCCTGGCTCGGGCCAATATCAACCTGCAGCAGTCCAGCGCCGCGCGTACCGCGCTCGGACGTTTGTCGAGCATGCTCGCGCGCAGTTCCCCCTCCGATGCCGACGCCACTCGGCAGCGCTGCGAAGCGGCGGTCCTGTCCGCGGCGGATCTGGTCGCGCGCGACCGCACCGACGGGGTGCTGGAGAAGGTGCTGCCGTGTCTGGACCAGGCGGACGACCTCCCGCCGTGGACGGTCTCGACCGCGGCGAATCTGGTGTCGTTCGTGCGGCTGTGCGACTTCGACTTCGACGGCGCGGCGGCCATCCAGGACTGGGCCGCGCCCTACCACAGCCGGTCCAAGGACCCCCTCGGTGTGGTGCTGGGCCTGCTCAATACCGGCGCGGCGGCCTACGAACGGCTCGATATCGACACCGCGACAAGGTGTTTCGACAAGGCGAGGCAGATCGGCCGGGAGCGTTCGGGTCCGCATTCGCATGCGGTGCGGGTGTCCGCGGCACTGCTGGGCGAGCTGATGTATCGGCGCGGCGATCTGGCCGCGGCGGATCGGCTGCTCGAACAGAGCCTGCAACTTCCGGCCCGGGTCGGAGCGGTGGATTTCCTGATCACCACCGTCGTGGTCGGCGCACGGGTCAAGGCGGTACTGGGTGATATCGAGACCGCCCGGGCCCGCTTGGACGAGGGTGCGCGCCTGGCCGCCGAACGCAAACTGCCCCGGATGGCCGCGCATATCCGCGCCGAACGGCTGCGTCTCGGGCTGGCCGAACCACCGGCCGGTCCGGAGCCGGTGGTGCCGGTGCTGCGGCATTCCTCGGGCACGATCGCCCTGACCGCCGAGGCGGAGGAGGTCGCGGCGGTGCGGGCGCTGCTGGCACGGCACTATCGGGGCCTGGACAGTGCGAACGCGGCGGCCGAGGGAATCGAATCGGCGGTGAAGCGGGCCCGGGCCCTCTACGGCCGGATGGTCGAACAGCGCCGCCCCCGGGCAGAACTGGATGCCGCCCTGCTGCTGGTCGAATGCCTCTCGGTGGCCGGCTGGAACGGCGAGGCGATCACCACACTGCTTCCGGTGCTGGACCGCTGCTCTCGATTGGGTTGGACCAGGCCACTTCTCGATGCCGGGCCGGAGTTGAGTTATCTCCTGCAGTCGCTACGCGACGATGTGCTGCTGACGGGCGAGGGCACCGGATCCTTCGACATTCCGCGCCCCTTCCTGAATTCCTTGTTGCACTGAGTGCTTCGGTGGTCCGGAGACGGAACACCGGGACCGGATTCGCGGCGACGAATCCGATCCCGGCGTAGCGGTCGTTCGACTCAGGCCTTCCACCACGGGCGCAGCGGGACGTCCCAGGTCTGCTCCGGGCCGAGCTTCATGCCCAGCACCTGGTGCAGCTGAACGACGTTGCGCTGGAAGCCCAGTCGGCAACCGGCCATGTACAGGCCCCACACCTTCGCGGTGCCCTCGCCGACCTCTTCGACGCAAGCGTCCCAGTTGGCGACCAGGTTCTTGCACCATTCGTGCAGGGTCAGCGCATAGTGCGGACGCAGGTTCTCCTCGTGCAGCACCTCGAGCCCGACGTTCTGGATGTCGGTGATGATGCGGCCCGAACCGATCAGCTCACCGTCCGGGAAGACGTAGCGGTCGATGAAGTCGCCGGCCTTGGTGGTCCGGGTGTTGTCGGGCCGGGTGATGCAGTGGTTCAGGAACAGACCGCCGTCGCGCAGCTTGTTCTTGATGAAGGTGAAGTAGCTCGGGTAGTTGTGCACACCGATGTGTTCGGTCAGACCGATCGACGACAGTGCGTCGAAACCCGATTCCGGGATGTCGCGGTAGTCGCTGTGGCGCACCTCGGCCAGATCCTGCAGGCCCTCCTCGGCGATCTTCGCCTGCGCCCACTCGGCCTGTTCCTTCGACAGCGTCGCGCCGATGACCTTCACCCCACGGTGTGCGGCGTAGCGGACCATACCGCCCCAGCCGCAGCCGATATCGAGCAACCGGTCGCCGGCCTTCAGATTCAGCTTGTCGAAGACCAGGCGGTACTTGTTCTCCTGCGCCTGCTCCAGAGTCTGGCTCTCGTCCTCGTAGCAGGCACAGGTGTAGGTCATCGACGGCCCGAGGACCATCTCGTAGAACCGGTTCGACACGTCGTAGTGATGGTGGATCACCTCGGCGTCGCGGTTCTTCGAATGCCGCAGGCCCTCCAGCGCGATCCGGCGCCAGCGCGGCAGGGTTTCCTGCGGGGGCGGGGCGATCGGCTTGAGCGCATCCCAGCCGAGCGAGCGGGCGATGGTGACCAGGGCCAGCGCCGAGGGGCGCCGGAACTTCAGGTCGGTCATCGCCTTCAGGATGTCGTACGGATCGCCGGGGTGCACGCCTTCGGCAACCATGTCACCGGAGATGTAGGCCCGGGCCATCCCGAGATCGCCCGGCGCGGTGGCGATGTAGTTGATGCCGCGCGGATTGCGGATCTGCAGGCTGAATTTCGAATCGTCGGGTCCGGTGGCGCTGCCGTCGTAGGCGGAGAACCGGATCGGGACCTCGCCGTCGACGAGTGTCTCGAAGATCTCGGCAATGCTGAGTTTGGTCCCCAGCTCCGAGAACGGAGGTAGCTGAGAATCTTTGAATGTCGTCACTTGCGTTGCACCGCCTTCGAATACAAATCCAGCAAACGATGATCGGGGTCGTATCGTTTCTTCAGATTCGCGTAGACATCGCCCCCGTAGAGGCGCGCGAATTCGTCTTCTTCGTAGTAGGAATCCGAGTAGAGGGACTTGTGGCCGTCCAGGCGGGCGACCTGATCTTCGATGGCGCGGTTGGCCGCGCCCTCGCGTGCACCGGGTGTGGTCGGCACCGCCGACCAGAAGCCGACGTTGACGTAGGTGCGCTCCGGCTCCAGCGGGTACAGCGGCCACGGGCGCGCTGGGTCCACCACTGCCGGAGCGCGTCCGCCGTCGGGCGTTTTCCCGTTGTCCCGCAGCCGTAGTGGGCACAGCCACAACGGCTCGATCGGAATTTCCTCCAGGAACCAGTGCAGGAAGTCGGCGGTCCGCTCGATCGGCACCTCGATGTCCTGCACCACCCGCTCCCGGGGCGGATTGCCCTTGCGCGCCTCGAGCTTGTCGCCGATGTCGTATTTGTGGTCCAGCGCGATGAGCTTCCAATAGAAGCTGGATCGGCGATACCGCTTCGGCCAGAATCGGCGGATCTTCGGATTCTGCGTGCCGAATGCGCGTGAGCACCAGAACCAGTCGGTGTCCCAGCGCCACAGGTAGTCGTGAATGGTCAACCGATCACGCTTCGGGCGGGCGCCGTCGTGCCGAATGGACTGGTAGTAGATGTCCATGCCGGTGTAATCGCTGACCGGGCCCGGCTCGTCGGTCTGCCGGCCGAGCACCAGATAGCTTTCGTCGGCGGTGAACACCACGCCGTCGAGATAATCCACCGGCTCACCGTCGTAACTGCGCTCGATGACGATCCGCGCCATCACGGCCTCGAGTTCGCGCAGATCGTGGAAACGGACATGGCGCAGCGCCACATACGGTTGCACCGATTCCAGCTCGATTTTCAGGCGCGTCGAATAGCCCAGCGTGCCATAGGAATTCGGAAAACCCCGGAAAAGGTCGGCACAGTCGCCCTCGGGCCCGGCGGTGAGGATTTCGCCCGAGCCCGTCAGCACGTCGATTTCGAGTACCGACTCGTGCGGCAGGCCGTTGCGGAACGAGGTCGACTCGATGCCGAGACCGGTGACCGCGCCGCCCAGGGTGATGGTCTTCAGCTGCGGTACCACCAGCGGGGCGAGGCCGTAGGGCAGCGTCGCGGCGACCAGATCCTCATAGGTGGTCATTCCGGCGACATCCGCGGTCTTCGCCTGGGGATCGACGGCGATCACCCGGGTCAGGCCGGAAACATCCAGTCCGGGTGCGGGGTTCTTCGCCCGGGCGCGAAATAAGTTCGACGTCTTCTTCGCCAACCGCACGTTGGCGTCGGAAGGAATCGCACGATAGCTGGCGAGCAGACGCTCGACACCTTCTCGATGCGCGGCAAAACCTGATTCGCGTGCGGCCGGCGCGCGGCCGGCCTTCCCCAACAGACTCACTGCCACCCCCTGACGCTATCGCTCCGGGTTTCGCCCGGCCACCGCGAGGGTACCTATCGCGGCGATTCTTCACGCATATGTTGCATTGCGTTCGAAGATCGCGTCCCTCTCTCGCACACCGATATAGGTCCTGCTCGCGGACATATTTCCGGTCGGAATCGTAGGCGTGGCGCGGTGCTGCGCGGATGTGACGAACCAGTCGAAAATCGCCGCTTCCGCCGGAACCGGCGTTCCGCTTGTGCTGTCCGGTGGTGTGTCGCGCGGACCCGCGAGAGGCGCGTCGGCCGATCCGAATCCGGACCGGACTCGGCGTAGCATGAGCCGGCAGAACGGCCCGACCATCCGAACCCGGATCGAACTAGGAGCTCATTGTGGGACAGGTCAGTGCATCCAGCTCGACCGTCGTCGCTGCGGAACCGCAGCGCGTGCTGGAAGCGATCGCGGACTATCAGGACGTGCGGCCGCGCATCCTCACCGCGCACTACCACGACTACAAGGTGCTCGAGGGCGGCAAGGGCGCCGGGACCGTCGCCGAATGGACACTGCAGGCCACGCAGAAGCGCTCCCGCAATGTCCACGCCGTCGTCACCGTCTCCGATTCCATGGTGACCGAACGGGATTCGAACTCGACCATGGTCACCACCTGGACGGTGACTCCGTCCGGTGAGGGCTCACAGGTGACGATCCGCACCACCTGGAAGGGCGCCGGCGGTGTGGCCGGCTTCTTCGAAGGGATCTTCGCGCCGCTCGGCCTGAAGAAGATTCAGGCCGAGGTGCTGGAGAACCTGAAGCGCGAGCTGTAGGTCCGCCGTCCTCGCGGAGCTACTGCGGCGGAGCGGCTCTCAGTGCTGGTCCGCGAGGTCGAAGAGGTTGCCCTCGGGGTCGGCCAGGGTCACCCAGCGGACCCCGTACTCGTCGAAATCGCCGATGTGCTCGGCGCCCAATGACACCGCCCGGTCGATTCGGGCGCGCCAATCGGTCGCGCTCAGATCGAGGTGGACCACATTCTTGCCCGGGTTCTTGTCCGGGACCTGAATGAACATCAGGGCCGGGCCGTCTCCGCCCTGCCGGCCGATCGAGGCGAAGTACTCGTTGGCCTCCGGGTCCACCGGGCGCTCCAGCAACTGCGCGTAGAAATTCGCCAGTGCCGCGGCGTCCTTGCAGTCGAAGGTGACCGCGGACAGCGTGATCGACATGAAATGTCCTTTCCTCGTGGGTATTTCGTGAGTGATAGGGCTCGGTGCGGTCAGGCCGATTCGATCGGCCAGCAGACCTCGGTGCGGTAGGTGCCGGGATCGGCGGCCTCCGAGGGGCCCACCACGTAGATCTCCCGGATCGGCTCCGCCAGCGCGACATCGTGTTCGGCCACATGGGAACCCAGCGCGCCGTAGGTCCGGTCGAAATCGGTGAACGGGCCGGCGTGTACCGCAATCGCGAAGCGGCGCTGTGGAAATCGCCGGATCCGCGCATCGGCGTGTGCGGTCAGGGCGGCAGTCGAGTCCACCGCCACCGGGGCGAACGCCACCACCTCACCGACCTCGTTCTCGAAGAAGTCGGCCGAATAGGTCGCCCCGCTCGGGCCGGTCGGCGCCACTCCGGCGTTCGCCAGCAGCTCGTCCAGGCGTGGGAAGACTGCTCCGCACCACTGGCCGATCTCCGTGCGGGACACCAGCGCACGCACCGTCAGGGCGGTGAACTCCGGAATCACGCGATACTGCACGTCGATCGGGGACCGCGGGGACAACAGCGCCCGCAGCGAGGCCACCACATCGCGGGTCCGCAGCAACTCCGCCTCCATCCGCTCCAGATGCGCCGCCAGGGCGGCGTCCCGAGCGGCGCGATCCGGCGCGGCCAGCACCGCGCGGATCTCCGGCATCGGCATATCCAGATCGCGCAACCGCCGGATCAGATGGGCCTGCTCCACCTGTGTCGTGGAGTAACGCCGATACCCCGAAACCGGATCGACCGATGCCGGCTCGAGCAGCTCGATCTCGTGGTAGTAGCGCAGCGTTTTCACACTGAGATAGGTGAGCCGGGAGAACTCCCCGATGGAGACTGTCGCCGTCATGCCTACAGCACACACCCTCCAGCGAGGGGAGAGTCAATACTGTTGGCCCTCCGCTTCGCGTCGGCGCTACTGCTCGGTGAGGGCGAACGTGAGTAGTGGGGTGGTCTGGAAATAGCCGCGCCACCACGAATAACCGAACCAGACGCCGGGAGTGATCTGGCGGATCTCGTCCAGGATCTGGGGGGTGATCGAGGGGGCGTAATCCAACAGCCAGGCCGGTTGGCCGTCGATGCGCGACGGGCCGGAATAGACGTTGGCGGGGAAGCCTTCGATGCCGGCGGCGGTGATGCGGTTGGTCAGCGTGCCGCCGTCGGGCCCGGTTGTGAAGATCTTGCCGATCCAGAACGGTGGGGCGACCGCCTCCATGATGGGCGGGCTGGTCACCCAGCCGTTGGTGACCCCGTGCGGGACGTCACCGCGCTGCCCCGCGCGGTAGATCGCGTACTGCTGCTCCACCGAACAGTGGTTGTGCAGCGCATCGACCGTCGCCGCCGGATTGTCGGTGTAGAGCACACATCCGCCGCCGTAATCCTGGTCGGCCGCGGCGGTCGGGGCCCACACCGCGGGGACGATGCCCAGGACCGCGGTCGCGGCGACCGCCGCCAGCGCCGAAAGCCGTCGCCGGCGTGCCCGGGCAGCCGAATGCCCCGATGCGTCAGTGTGTTGATCTCGCTTGCGATACATGGCCGGCCTCCACCGGATGTTCCCGACCCTGTGTCCGTCCCCGACCCCGGTATCAGATGGTAGATGGCCGCACCCGGGCCGGTATCGGCCGCTACCCGATCGTGACTAGGCTGGTGCGCATCCGCATCCCGCAGAGAGGACATCCCGTGGAGCCTGGTGGACAGCTCGATATGCAGGCACTGCTCGCCCAGGCGCAGCAGATGCAGCAGGCGGTGATGGCCGCGCAGGCCGAAATCGCCGCGACCGACGTGGCGGGTGAGGCCGGCGGCGGTTTGGTGAAGGTGACCATCAAGGCCACCGGTGAGGTGCAGTCGCTGCAGATCGACCCGAAGGTCGTCGATCCGGACGATGTGGAGACGCTGCAGGATCTGATCGTCGGCGCGGTCAACAACGCGATGGCCAATGCCCAGCAGCTGGCCGCCGAGAAGCTCGGCCCGCTGGCCGGCGGTATGGGTGGTGGCGGTGCCATGCCCGGCCTGCCGTTCTGAGTCTCGGTAGGACGCATCCGTGTACGAGGGTCCGGTTCAGGATCTGATCGACGAACTGGGCAAACTGCCCGGGGTCGGTCCCAAGAGCGCGCAGCGCATCGCCTTCCATCTGCTGTCGGTGGAACCGCCGGAGATCGATCGGTTGCAATCGGCCTTGCAGAAGGTGCGCGACGGCGTGCGGTTCTGCGCGGTCTGCGGCACCGTCTCCGACGGCGAATTGTGCCGCATCTGCGCCGACCCGCGCCGCGACCGCACCATGATCTGCGTGGTCGAGGAGCCCAAGGATGTGCAGGCCATCGAGCGCACCCGCGAGTTCCGCGGCCGCTACCACGTCCTCGGCGGCGCGCTGGATCCGCTCTCCGGCGTCGGTCCGGATCAGCTGCGTATTCGGGAGCTGTTGGGGCGCATCGGGAATCAGGAGGACGGCGTCGACGTCACCGAGGTGATCATCGCCACCGATCCGAACACCGAGGGTGAGGCGACGGCCACGTATCTGGTCCGGATGCTGCGCGATTTCCCGGGGCTGTCGGTGACCCGGTTGGCCTCCGGATTGCCGATGGGTGGCGATCTGGAATTCGCCGACGAATTGACTCTCGGCCGGGCCTTGTCGGGACGGCGGACGCTCTAGGTTTCGGCCGATCGGCGCCGCGCACACCCGGGTCGGCTCCCGTTCAGAAACTCACGGCCTCCCAGGCGAGGGCGTCCAGCCGGCTCCGGTCGCCGACGGTCCAATCCCAGATCAGCGCGGCCACCTGCGTACCGTCCTCCAGCTGCACACCGAAATGGCGGTCCGGTCCGCCGTCGCGGTATTCGAGGGTGAACAGGCCGGGTTCGTCACGGTAGGTCTGGATGTAGACGTGATCGGAGCGCTCCACGATCAGGTACGGATTCGGTTCGGCGAGCTCCGGAATCCACTGGTGGGCGAGTTTCTCGGTGAGATAGGGGAATTCACCCGCACCGCCGTGGGTGACGGTGACATCGACCCGGCCGGTCGGATCGATCAGCCAGTCCAGCTGCGGATCGTAGAGCGCGTAGTCGCGCGGCGTCGCCAGCTCGAACAGCAGCGATCGCACGTGGCCGATCGCGTCGTAGGGGGCCGCGACGTACAGCGCGGCGCCGGCCTCGTCGCCGCCGGCCGGGACACTCAGGAACCCGTCCGCTTCGGGCAGCGCGTCGTTACGCCGGTTGAGCTCGGCCGCCATCGCCGCCACGACGTCGGTTTCGGGCTGTCCCTGCTGCCCGGCGAGGTAGGTCTCGACGGCGTCGGCCGAGGTGGCGGCGCCGACCGGAAGCAGGACGTGGTCGTAACTCATTCGGCCAGGCTACGTGGTGGTGTGGCGAGGCTCCTTTCCTCGCCTCCGCGGCGACCTGTAAACTGGCCGACATCATGCAGCGGGCACTCCTCCTCGGCCGCCGCGACGGGGTCTGAATCGGACCGGCTCCCGTCGCGGGGTTCAGCTGTGCCGGTCGACCCACATACTTGGGACACCCACCCACACCCTCGGAGAAACGCCATGTCACCCGCTGACGCCTTCGTATCCGGTACGCGCACCATCACCGCGCCGTCCAAACCCGCGCCCGCCGATCAGCCCGCGTGGAACAAGCAGAAGAACTCCTCGATGCCGACGTTCCGGTACCGGCCGTTCGACGAGGAGGTCCCGGGCGGCAGCCCGGCATTCGGCGCTGCGCCGAGTCCTTTCGACCGCACCTGGCCGGACCGGGTGGTGGACCGGGCTCCCGGTTGGTGCGCGGTCGATCTGCGCGACGGCAACCAGGCCCTGATCGACCCGATGAGCCCGGCCCGCAAGCGCCGCATGTTCGATCTGCTGGTGCGGATGGGTTACAAGGAGATCGAGGTCGGCTTCCCCTCGGCGAGCCAGACCGACTACGACTTCGTCCGCGAGATCATCGAGGACGGCGCGATCCCGGACGACGTCACCATCCAGGTGCTGACCCAGTGCCGCCCCGAACTGATCGAGCGCACCTTCGAGGCCTGCCAGGGCGCCGCGAATGTGATCGTCCATTTCTACAACTCCACCTCGATCCTGCAGCGACGCGTGGTGTTCCGCGCCGACCGCGACGCGGTGAAGAAGATCGCGACCGACGCCGCGAAGCTGTGCCTGGAGATCGAGCAGCGCTACCCGGACACCAACTGGCGTTACGAGTACAGCCCGGAGTCCTACACCGGCACCGAACTGGAGTACGCCCGCGAGGTGTGCGACGCGGTCTCCGAGATCATCGCGCCGACCCCGGACAAGCCGCTGATCATCAACCTGCCCGCGACGGTCGAGATGGCGACGCCGAACGTGTACGCCGATTCCATCGAGTGGATGAGCCGCAACCTGGCCCGCCGCGAGTCGATCGTGCTGTCGCTGCACCCGCACAACGACCGCGGTACCGCGGTGGCGGCCGCCGAACTGGGCTATCAGGCCGGCGCCGACCGCATCGAGGGCTGCCTGTTCGGCAACGGTGAGCGGACCGGCAACGTCTGCCTGGTCACCCTGGGGATGAACCTGTTCTCCCGTGGAGTGGATCCGCAGATCGACTTCTCCGATATCGACGAGATCCGCCGCACGGTCGAATACTGCAACCAGCTGCCGGTGCACGAGCGGCACCCGTACGGCGGCGACCTGGTCTACACCGCGTTCTCCGGTAGCCATCAGGACGCGATCAACAAGGGGCTGGACGCCATGAAGGCCGCCGCGGATGCCGCCGGCGCCGACGTCGACGACATCGTGTGGGAGGTTCCGTACCTGCCGATCGACCCCAAGGACGTGGGCCGCACCTACGAGGCCGTGATCCGGGTGAACTCGCAGTCGGGCAAGGGCGGCGTCGCCTACATCATGAAGACCGACCACGGTCTGGTGCTGCCGCGCCGACTGCAGATCGAGTTCTCGCAGGCGATCCAGAAGATCACCGACGGGGAGGGCGGCGAGGTCACTCCGAAGGAGATGTGGGACGTCTTCGCCGAGGAGTATCTGAACCCGATCCTGCCGCTGGAGCGCATCCGGCAGAAGGTGACCGCGGCCGAAACCGATTCCGGTACCGACACCGTCACGGCGGTGGTGAAGGTCGACGGTGTCGAGCAGGAGATCGTCGGCTCCGGTAACGGTCCGGTGGCGTCGTTCGTGGACGCGCTGGCGACGATCGGTTACGACGTGCGGGTGCTGGACTACTCCGAACACGCGATGTCCTCGGGCGACGACGCACAGGCCGCCGCCTATGTCGAATGCGCCATCGGGGACAAGGTCACCTGGGGCGTGGGTATCGCCACCTCGATCACCACCGCCTCGCTGCGCGCGGTGGTGTCGGCGGTGAACCGCGCCCTGCGCGCGCGCTGATCGATCCTGCGCGCGCTGAACGATCCTGCACTCCAGCTGATCGCACCGGCGCCCGCGCAGCCCGCGCCCGTCAGCCCGCTCGACAACAGCGACCGCCCACCGCCGGGAAGGCGGTGGGCGGTGTGCTGCGACAACGGGTCCGGTACGGGGTGCGTGCGGAGATTCACCGGGAGACCCGCATTCGGCCAGCGTGCTAGCGTTGTGGCGCATTGGCCGCGAGCTCTCTGCTCGAACTCTGTCGAGCAGATGGGGGAAACGTGACGACTAACGACAACTCCACTTCACCGCCGTGGTTGCATGGGCAGGGAACGGGCGAAACAGCTGCCGAACAGGACAATCCGATCTCGCTGCCGTCGCAGGACGATTCAGATGCGGAGCCGGAGGTGACGGCCGGGCCGAAGGCCGAGGCCGAACCGAACGGCGCCGAGGCCGAGGAGGCCGCCGAGTTCGAGCACGCCGCATCGGGAATCATCCCGCCGGTGCCCGACAGCATCGAGCAGACCGTCTTCGCCTCCGGTCCGCAATTCGGGCCCGAGGGCGGGCCGTTCACCCCGCCCGATCAGGGTGGGTTCGCGCCGTCCGGCCCCTTCGCGCCGCCGGGAAGTGGGCCGTACCCGCCGAATCCGGGTTTCGCTCCGCCGGGCGCCTTCCCGATGAACGACCATTCCGGGCCGTTCGCCCCGCCTGGTGATCCGAACGGCTTCCCCCCGCCGTGGGCGGGCCCGGGGCCCGACGGGTTCGCACCGCCCAACGGATTCCCCGGTGAGCAGGGCGGTTTCGGAGCGCCCGGCCATCCCGACGAGCAGGGGGGTTTCCCGCCCCCGGGCCGGCCGGGCGATCCGGCCGGTTTCGCGCCCCCGGCGAATCAGGGCGAGCAGAACGGTTACCCGCCGCCCGGCAACCCGGGCGATCAGGGCTTTCCGCCACCCGGAAATCCCGGTGAGGCAGGTGGTTTCGCACCCGGTGGTTTCCCGGGTGAGCAGGGTGGTTTCCCGCCGCCCGGCAATCCGGGTGAGCAGGGTGGTTACGCGCCGCCCGGGAACCCTGGTGAGCAGGGCGGTTTCGCCCCACCGGGCAACAACCCCGGTGGGCACGGTGGCTTCCCGCAGGGACCCGGTGAGCCGAATGAGTTCTCCGGCTACGGCGAGGTCCGTCAGGAGACGCCCTACGGTGAGATCCGGCAGGAGATCGGCTCCGACGGCATGGTCCGCCGCGTCTTCGACGAGCGGCAGGGCCCGCCGCCGGCGCCCGAACAGCAGGCCGGTGAGTCCGAGGCCGGTGGCCCCATCTTCAGCTGGGCGCCACCGCTGCTGCCATCGAATCAGCCGCCGCAGCCGCCGGCCCAGGCCCAGCAGCAACCGCCGCAGCAGGGCGGTTGGCAGGGCGGTCCGGGACCGCAGCAGGGCTATCAGCCGCAACCGCAGCAGCCGTCGTTCCAGCCGCAAAATATGGCGCAGCCGGGACCGCCCGGAAGCTCCGTCAACGACCTCAACCTGCTCAAGCGGGCGCGCCGTTCCCCGCGTAGCGGCTGGCGCCGGGCGGTGCACAAGGTCACCGGTGGCGCCATCAACCCGGGCGAGTCGTCGGCCGATCTGATCTACCGCGAACTGGTGGATCGGGTGAATCAGCCGGTGCGCGGCGACTATCGGATCGCGATCCTGTCGCTCAAGGGCGGCGTCGGAAAGACCACGACCACAGTCGGTTTGGGCTCTACCTTCGCCTCGCTGCGCGGCGACCGCGTCATCGCCATCGACGCCAACCCCGACCTCGGCACCCTGGCGCATCGGGTTCCGCGGCAAACCCGCTCAACGGTGCGCAATCTGCTCGAGGATCAGCACATCAGCCGGTATTCGGATGTGCGGGCACATACCTCGCAGGCGCCGAGCCGTCTGGAAGTTCTTGCCAGCGAACAGGATCCGGCGGTGTCGGAGGCCTTCAGTGAGGCCGATTACCGGCGCGCGATCGGCATTCTGCAGCAGTTCTACAACATCATCCTCACCGACTGCGGCACCGGACTGATGCACTCGGCGATGGCCGGTGTACTGGATATGGCGAGTTCGCTGATCCTGGTCACCTCGCCGGCGATCGACGGCGCCCGCAGTGCCTCGGCCACCCTGGACTGGCTGGAGCATCACGGCTACAGCAAACTGGTGGAGCGAACCGTGGTGGTGGTCAACGCCTCTCGCCGCGGCGCGTCGACGGTCGATCTGGACCAGTTGCGCAAACTGTTCCTCGACCGCACCCGGGCGGTACAGGTGGTGCCGTTCGACGATCACCTGGCCGAGGGCGCGGAGATCGACCTGGAGTTGGTCAGCAAGCCGACCCGACGGGCGCTGCTGGAGTTGGCCGCGATGGTCGCCGACGATTTCGGGTATCACGTCCCGCAGCCGCCGTTCCCGGGGCCGCAGACGCAATATCCGGGATCGCAGCCGCAGTACCCCGGACCGCAGGGGCCGTATCCGGGACCGCAGGGGTACTGATTTCCGGCGGATTTCCGGTGCCGCCGAATTGTGGCCCGGCCGGATTGTTACCCCGATCGATCCGGGACCGCCCCGCACCGCATACAGTTACCCGCGGTGTGGAGGTCGGCGATAGATGGCAGAACAATACGGAGCCGTCTCGCGAAGGACGGTACTTCGCGGGGCGGTCGGCGCGAGTGTGCTCACCGCGGGTGCGATGCTGCGCCCGATTCGTGCGAATGCTGATCCCGGTCGGCGGGTCGCGATTTTCGGCGGTGGTGTCGCGGGCCTGACCGCGGCACACGAATTGGCCGAACGCAGATTCGACGTCACGGTATACGAGCGTCGCGCGCTCGGCGGTAAGGCCCGCAGCATTCCGGTCGCGGGCAGCGGTCGCGGCGGCCGGCCGGACCTGCCGGGCGAGCACGGTTTCCGCTTCTTCCCGGGCTTTTATCACCATATTCCCGACACCATGCGGCGCATTCCCTTCGCGGGTAATGCCAACGGCGTCTGGGACAATCTGGTGCCCGCCGCGGAGGCGCGTTTCTCCCGCGCCGGGTCGGACGACACCATCGTGCCGATGGGCCGGGCCGGCAAACCGTGGGCCACGCCGGACGATTTCCGGCAGACCGTCGCTTCGGTGATCTCCACCTCGATGAAGATGCCGATGACCGACGCGGCCTATTTCGCCAATCGCCTGCTGGTTTTCAACACCAGTTGTGACGAGCGCCGATTCGGTCAGTGGGAGAAACTGGCCTGGCGTGACTTCGTCGGCGCGCGCGGCCGGTCTCAGGAATTCCGCATGTTGATGTCGCGGACGCTGACGACCCTGTTGGTCGCGGCCAAGGACGATCACGCCAGCACTCGCACGATCGGCGCGATGGGCGAGCAGTTCCTGGGCAATCCGCTGGAGACGGGTAACGACGGCCCACTGGACCGGTTGCTGAACGGCCCGACCAACGAGGCGTGGATCGACCCCTGGGTGGCGCATCTGCGCGGCCTGGGAGTGCGGTTCGAAACTGCCGAGCTACGCGGTCTGGACGTGCGTGATCGACGCATTTCCGGTGCCCGGGTGGCGGGTGGCAGCGGCGATCGTGCGGTCGACGCCGACTACTTCGTTCTCGCCGTCCCGGTCGAGGTGGCGCGCACCTTGTGGACGCCGGAAATTCTGGCCCTACAGCCGGAATTGGCCGCCATGAACGGCCTGGTGGTGAATTGGATGAGCGGTATCCAGTTCTATCTGCGCCGTCCCACGGAAATCGCGCGTGGCCATACCGCGTATGTGGATTCGCCGTGGTCGTTGACCTCCATCGCGCAGAATCAGTTCTGGTCGCGCACGAAGTTTTCCGATCTGGGCGACGGTTCGGTCCGGGATTGTCTGTCGGTGGACATCTCGGATTGGAATACTCCCGGCATCCTGTACGGCAAGCCGGCGATCGAATGCACGCACGACGAGATCGCCCGCGAGGTGTGGGCGCAGCTGCGGAGACATCTCGAAGGCCGTGCGGCACTGGAGGATTCGGATCTGGTGTCGTGGTTCCTGGATACCGGGGTGAGCTGGGATGCCGCCCAACGCCGCAACACCAATGCCGATCCGCTGCTGATCAATACCGCCGGTTCGTGGGCCGCGCGCCCGAATGTGCACGGCGCCATCGAAAATCTGTTTCTGGCAGGCGATTACGTACGGACGAATATCGACCTGGCGACGATGGAGGGAGCGTGCGAGGCCGCGCGCACCGCGGTGAACGCGCTGCTGGACGTGGCAGGTTCCGCTGCCGACCGCTGCCGGCTGTTCCAGCTGTACCGGGCTCCCCAGCTGGAGCCGCTGCGTCAACTCGACATCGCGCGTTACGCCGCCGGTCAGCCGAACATGTTCGACGTGCCGATGTAGGCCGCCGCACCCGGGTGAAATTCGTTGGCGGACCGGGGATTCGGCACGAGGTCCGGGTGGGTGTGCCGCGCACCGCCCCGGGTGGTGTGACCGAACCGACTGACAACGCCGGATCGCGCGCGTTCAATGAGGTGATGAGCGAGATCACCAGCGCCGCCGAACTTCGGGAACTGCTCGGTGAGCCGACCCCGCGGGCCGCGACGAAGGATCGGACGCGCCTGCATCCGCGTGACCGGGAGTGGATCGCGACCGCTCCCTTCGTCGTCCTGGCGACCAGCGATGCCGACGGTAACTGCGATGCCTCGCCCAAGGGTGATCCGGCCGGATTCGTGCACGTGATCGACGACCGCACCCTGGCCGTCCCCGAGCGGCCGGGCAACCGCCGGGGCGACGGATACTTCAACATCCTGTCGAATCCGCACGTCGGCCTGATCTTCCTGATTCCGGGTCGCAACGAGACCCTGCGGGTCAACGGCCGTGCGCGGCTCGTGCGCGACGCACCCTATTTCGACGAGCTGGTGGTCAAGGGCCACCGCCCGATCCTCGCCGTCGAGGTGGCGATCGAGCAGATCTTCTTCCACTGCGCCAAGGCGTTCCTGCGCAGCGAACTGTGGCGGCCCGAACGGTGGCCCGCGGATCCGCTGCCCAGCCATGCCGTGCTGGTGAAGGAGGTCCAGCACAACACCACTGAATCGCTCGCCGAGCTGCAGGAGTACTACTCGCCGGAGAACTACCGGCGCATGCTGTACTGATCCGCTACGGGGCCCGCGATCCGGACGCCGCCCGTCGGAGATCACATCGGCCGATAGCGCACCCGTGGGTCGTCACCAATACACTCGCGTCGTGGCAGACATCTCGGTGCGCGGACGGCTGGCGTTGCGGGCGGCGGCAGCGGCGTCGTGGGCCTCGCAGAAGGCCGGACGCGGTAAGGGGTCGATGATCGGCGGGCTGATCGCCCTGCAGATCGCCCCCGACATCATGACCCAGCTGGGCCGCAACCGGCGCACGGTGCTGGTCACCGGCACCAACGGCAAATCGACCACCACGCGGATGACCGCCGCGGCGCTGGCCGAGCTGGGCCGGGTGGTCACCCAGGCCGACGGCGCGAACATGGACGCCGGAATCGTCGCCGCGCTGAGCATCGACCGGACCGCGCCGCTGGCCGCCATCGAGGTCGACGAGCTGCATCTGCCGCACGTCGCCGACGCCCTGAATCCGGCCGCGGTGGTGTTGCTGAACCTGAGCCGCGATCAGCTCGACCGGGTCGGCGAGATCAACATGATCGAGCGGAAGTTGCGCGAGGGGATGGCGCGCCACCCCGATACCGTCCTGATCGCCAATTGCGACGACGTGCTCATCACCTCGATCGCCTACGACCACCCCAATGTGGTGTGGGTGTCGGCCGGCAGCGGCTGGGCGGTCGACGCCACCAGTTGCCCGCGCAGCGGTGAGCCGATCGTCTGGGAGGGCACGCATTGGCGTAGCACCGGGGCGGACTTTCAGCGCCCGGAGCCGCAGTGGTGGGTGGACGCGGACCATCTGTGCGGTCCCGACGATCTGAAACTGCCACTGCACCTTGCCCTTCCGGGCCGGGCCAACCGCGGCAACGCCGCGCAGGCGGTGGCCGCGGCGGTGGCGCTGGGCGCGAGCCCGGAGACTGCGGCGCAGGCCGCGGGAACCGTGCGCGAAATCGCGGGGCGGTATCGCACCGTCACGGTGGGCGACCATTCGGCACGGCTGCTGCTGGCGAAGAATCCGGCCGGCTGGCAGGAGGCGCTGTCGATGATCGACCCGGCGGCTACGGGGCTGGTGATCGCGGTCAACGGCCAGGTGCCCGACGGCGAGGATCTGTCCTGGCTGTGGGATGTGCGTTTCGAACACTTCGAGGGGACCCAGGTGGTCGCGTCGGGGGAGCGGGCCACCGATCTCGGCGTCCGCCTGACCTACGCTGGTGTCGAGCACACCACCGTGCCGAATCCGTTGCGCGCCATTGCTTCCTGTCCGCCTGGGCGGGTCGAGGTGCTGGCCAACTACACCGCGTTCCGGGATCTGAACCGCGATCTGGACGCCCGAGCAGGAGATAGCCACTGATGGCCGAGTCGGCGGTGCGGATCGGGCTGGTGCTGCCCGATGTGATGGGTACCTACGGTGACGGCGGCAATGCGCTGGTGCTGCGACAGCGCCTGCGCATGCGTGGAATCGACGCCGAGATCGTGGAGATCACGCTGAACGATCCGGTCCCGGAATCGCTGGACATCTACACCCTGGGCGGGGCCGAGGACTCCGCGCAGCGGCTGGCGACCCGGCACCTGCAGCGCTATCCCGGTCTGCAGCGCGCGGCCGCGAAAGGCGTTCCGGTACTGGCGATCTGCGCGGCCATCCAGGTGCTCGGCAACTGGTATCAGACCTCGGCCGGGGAGCGTGTGGACGGTGTCGGGCTGTTCGATGTGACGACTTCCCCGCAGCGGGTCCGGGCCATCGGTGAGGTGGCCACCAACCCGGTGCTCGCCGGTCTCACCCAACCGCTGACCGGGTTCGAGAACCACCGCGGCGGAACGACTCTCGGGCCGGACGCGACCGGCCTGGGCCGAGTCACCAAGGGTGTCGGCAACGGTGTCGGTGACGGTTCGGAAGGGGTCGTGCAGGGCTCGGTCATCGGGACCTACATGCACGGTCCGGCCCTGGCCCGCAATCCGGAGCTCGCCGATCATCTGCTCATGCGGGCTCTCGGCGTCACCGAACTCGCGCCGCTCGATTTGCCGGAGGTCGACCGGTTGCGCCGCGAACGCCTACGGGCGTGATCACCGCCTGCTCCGCCACCACCTGATATAGCGATCCGGCATGTAACGCCGGACCGTCCGCCGCCGATTCTGTTGAGGCAAAAGAAGTTCGGCGGTAATCTCGCGCGCGGCCATGCGTGATGAGGGAGGTGGCCGGTGCGTAGACGCGCCTTTCTGCAGGCGTCCGGTGCGGCGGTATTGCTGGGTGCCACGGGCGCGTGGCGCGGGGTCGGATCCGCGACGGCGAATCCGGTGTGGAACGACCTGTTCCGCAACTGGGTTCCGGAGATCTTCGCTCCGCTACCCGATCCGCCGGCGCACACCGAGGCCATCGTGGTCGGCTCGGGGTTCGGGGCGGCGGTCGCGACGCTGCGACTGGCCGAGGCGGGGATCACCACCACCGTGCTGGAACGGGGATCGCGCTGGCCGATCGATCCGTGGCGGGAGATCTTCACCGGCGACGATCTGCCCGACGGCCGCGGTTTCTGGCATCGCACCAGCTTCACCGGGGTGACCAAGGTCCCGATGAACTTCGCCGCCTTCGGCGGCGTGCTCGACGTCACGGAGTTCGGCGGTATCGACGTCTGGCGGGCCGCGGCCGTGGGTGGTGGGTCGATCGTCTTCAGCGGCTGCATGATCGCCCCGCAGCGCCGGCATTTCGACGACATCTTCCGCGGCACGGTCGCCTACGACGAACTCGAGCGCGTCTACTATCCGCGGGTCCGGCAGATGTTGCGGCTGTCGGCCATGCCGCCGGACATCTACGATTCGGCGCCGTTCGCGCATTCGCGGATGTGGGACGAGCAGGCTCGACGAGCGGGATATGAACCGCAGGCCAATGATTCGATCTTCAGCTGGGACGTCCTGCGAGCCGAATTGGCCGGCGGTAGCCGGCCGTCGGCCACCGCGGCGCGCAGCAATCTGGGCAATTCCAACGGCGCGAAATTCGATCTGAACCAGAACTATCTGCGATACGCCCAGAACACCGGCCGCGCGCTGATCTGCCCGGGCCACCGGGTGGACGCCGTCGGTCGCGACCGCGACCGGTACGTCGTGCAGGTGAGCAAGCTCGACCCGACCGGTGCGGTGCTCGCGACCCGCACCCTGACCTGCGACAAGCTTTTCCTGGGCGCGGGTTCCATCGGCACCACCGAATTGCTGGTTCGGGCCCAGGCCACCGGCGCGCTGCCGAATCTCAACGAACATATCGGCGACGGCTGGGGCACCAACGGCGATGTGGCGCTGGCCCGGGGGGAGAGCGCGCTCGCCGGGCTCGGGCAGGGGGTGCCGAGCGCGAGCCGGATCTTCGACGATTCCGGCATGCCGTTGACCCTGGAGAGCTGGTACATCCCCGGCATCCCGGTGGAGACCGGTGCGATCGCCTCGCTCGGCCTGGTCATCGATCCGACCCGGGCGCGCATCACCTACGACCCGGCCCGCAATGCCGCCGCGTTGAGTTGGCCACGCGAAGCGCAGGATCGGATCGTGGCGGCCTGCCGCGCGGTGGATCAGCGCATCGCCGAGCGCTCGGGTGCGCTGTTCGACTACGGCCCGCTCGGCTACGACGCGAACGCCCCGTTCACCGCGCACCCGCTGGGCGGGGCGGTGCTCGGCCGGGCTACCGACAACTACGGCCGGGTGGCGGGCTACTCCGGGCTGTACGTCGTCGACGGCGCCGCGATTCCGGGAAGCACCGGCGCGGCGAATCCGTCGCTGACGATCACGGCGCTGGCCGAACGAAATATGGAGGCGATCCTCCGCGCGGGCCACTGAGCCCGCACCGCCCGACCTTCACAGCGGCTTCCCGGCGCGGCAGGTGCCGCTACTCTCGGCGAGTACCCGTTCGATGTGGAAGGGACCGTTGTGGCGCAGTACACGGAGGTGACCGGGCGACGGCCCGAGGAGTATCCGCGCAAACCACCGGCGCTGTGGACCGATCTGGTGATGTTGGTGCTCGCGATCGTGTCGGTGGTGCTGGTCGTCTGGATCACCTTCTTCTCGGTGCCGCAGCACACCTATCGCGTCATCGTGGTGGTCGACTATTCGATCTGCGCGGTGTTCGCGGCCGAATTCGCCTGGCGCTGGCGACGCGCGGACTGGTCCTGGACCTTCCCGCTCGTGTACTGGTACGAGGTCCTGGGCATGATCCCGGTGACCAGCCCGTTCTTCCGCGGCTTCCGGCTGCTGCGGATCGTGGTGATCCTGGTGCGGCTGGCCCGGGTGGCCGACCGGGCGTTCGGCGACCGGGTCACCGCCGCGGTGGTCAATCGCTCGGTGGGTGTGATCGTGGAGGCGGTGAAGCGCCCGGTGACCATGGCGGTCCTGGAGGAGGTGGCCGATGTGCTGCGCCGTGGTCAGTACACGCGCAATATCGCCGCCGCCCTGGAGGAGAACCGCGACGAGCTCGACGCGATGATCCTGGAGCTGATCAAGAACGATCCGGCCGCCGGCCGGGTCCGGTACGTGCCCTTTCACGACGAGATCATCCGCGCCATCGCCGACACCAGTTTCCGCATCGTCTTCCAGGTGCTGGCCGACCCCCGCACCGATGAACTGGTCGGAGATGTCTTGCGGGAGAACATCAATCAGATGCGGATCGCGGTGCGCGAGGGCGGGCACGTGCCCGAGACCGTCGATCACAAACTGCTGCGGTGAGCCTCAGGTGTGGGCGTGCCGGACCTCGTGCCGCGGCTGCGCGTACCGCACCGTCTCCCAGCCGATCAGCACGGCCAGCACCGCGCACAGCACCGCCAACGCGGCCATCGCCGGCAGCATCGTCGCGAGTGGAATCAGGACCACCAGCACCGCCGCGGCCACCAGCCGCGGCCACAGCACCACCCGGGTCGCGTAGTGGCGGAAACCGACGAGCGACAGCAGATACAGCACCACACCGCCGTACAGCGCTAACAGCGGAATGCCGTACAGGTGATCGTGCAGCGTATGCCCGGCCGCACCACCGAGGTAGTTGAGCGTCTTCTTCAAGCCGAGCGACAGCGCGACGATGCCGGCCACCATCGGGAAATGCCAGAAGGTGTAGCAGTTGCGAGCGATCCGGATCCGGCGCTCGCCCCGGGCCCGCGTCATCGCCTCCTCGACCACCCGGGCGGCGACGTCGAAATACGCCCACCACAGCAGCGCCGAAACCGCCAGCGCCAGCAGCGATCCCACCGTGATCGGCCAGGAGATGGGCAGTCCGGCCACGCCGACGCCGATCGAGACGATGGATTCGCCCAGCGCCACGATCACGATGAGGCCGTGGCGTTCGGCGAAGTGCGAGGCCGAATTCAACCGCCAGTCGTTGCCGGCGAAGAAGGTCCAGACCATATCGCCGGCGATGGCGGCGATCCACAAAACGATCTGTACGGTGCCGTGCTCGATCGCTGCCACGACCAGCAGCGTCGTCCCGATCGTGATCGAGCCGATCGCCCAGCGGCCGACCTGACCACGCAACTGCCGGTCCTCGGTGCTGGCCAGCCAGAACATGGCCAGGTGGATCAGCCGGATGACGAGATATCCGATCGCGAACACCAGCGGCCCGTACCAGCCACCGGGCATATCGTGGAAGGCCTCCGGAATCACCTCGGCCACAATGAGTCCCGCGCCCATGGCGGCGAACATCGCCACCCGGGCGATGCCCTCGTCGGCCTTGACCACATTGCCCAGCCAGGCGTACGCGATCCACACCCACCACATCACGGCCAGCACCAGCAGGGCGCGCAGCAGGTTCGCCGCGGTGACCTCGTGCGCCGCCAGGTCGGTCACCTGGGTGAAGGCGAATACCAGAACGAGATCGAAGAAGAGTTCCAGCTGGGTCACCGAGGCGTTCTCGGTGACCACCTGTAAGCGTGAGCGTCCGACACCGGTCATTCGCACATCGTGTCAGGTGCCGGGCCGCCACGCGCGGGAGCCGAATCGCGCACCCGGCCTCGGTGGTTCAGCCGACCTCGTAGTTCTCGCCGAACGGAAATTTCTCGATGTATTCGATGAGGTTCTGCACCGCTTCGTCGTTGGCCCGCGACAGCGTGCGCTTGAGCAGCAGCCCCGGGACCGGAATGGGCAGATACACCTCGGAGTGGTACCAGACCTCGGTGCCCTCGTCGGTTTCCTCGATGTCGAACCAGCCCTTGCCACCGCCACCGGCGGCGCTCTCCACCACTTCCCAGGAGATGCGTTCCGGAGTGCAGGTGTACTGGAGGACCTGGCGGTCCGAATTGTTCAGCACCGTCACCGTCGCATACACCCGTTTCGGCCGGTCGAATTCGTCGCGGGTCGCCACGCGCACATCGCGATGCGCAGGGGACCATTCCGGAATCCGCTCGACTGCCAGCAGTGCTTCCTGAACCTGGTCGGGTTCGACGTCGATGATGAATCGGTGGTCGGTCTTCGTGCGCATGTCTTGCCCTCCACCCCCCGAACTGCTTCGGCCGATTGTCCCCAGCGTCACACTCGGACGTCAACCATCTGGTCTGTTCCGCGGTAACAGAGACCGACCAGTCTGATTTGGTGCGAGCGCGCGTCCGAGGTTTGCGGCGGCGCTGCGGGCGGGCGCGGGCGACGTGCGATTTCTTCCCGAACGGAAGGAATCGCCGCCGGATTGCGGGTCGCGTGGTAGCCGCGCAGCGGTCGATCGGCCCCCGCCGGGTAAGGGGGCTAGACGTAGCTCGTTGTCACAGTTACCGGTGGTGAAGGACTTCCCAGTCGGGGCCGGGGAAGACCAGACTTTCGTGTCCGTCGTCGAATCGGACCACGAACGGTGGGGTCCCGTCGCGACCCCGGGCCTCGAGGATTTCGCCGGTGCGCTCGGGCATCCCCACTGCATTGCTGTGCACGAGTATCTGATCGCCTACATGCGCCTGCATGCCGCCATTATCGACTCTTGTGATACTCATCACAACCCGCTCGAGATCGCCTGCGGCGACACGGTATCGCCGAGGTGATCGCCTGTCGGGTCCGTACTCGGCACACGATCCCCGGTTGACACCACTGCACTCGTAGTACTACGTTCAGACCACTACAAGCAGAGTGCAACAAGCAAGGCGGTATCACATGCGAAAGCTCGTCTACTTCGTCGGCGTCTCGCTCGACGGCTATATCGCCGGGCCGGGTGGGGAGTACGACTTCTACCCGATCGCCGAGGACATCACCGCATACGCGACCGCGCACTATCCGGAGTCGGTTCCGGCCCACCTGCGCTCTCATTTCGGGATGGCCACCGACGAACCCAACAAGGAATGGGACACCCTGGTGATGGGGCGCGGCACGTACGAACCGGCGCTGTCGGCCGGCATCGCCAGTCCCTACCCGCATCTGAAGCAGTACGTCGTTTCCGGCACCCTGGCCGACATCGACGATCCGGCGGTCGAGCTGGTGCGGGAGGATCCGGTCGGACTGGTGCGTCGCCTGAAACAGGAGGACGGCAAGAACATCTGGCTGTGCGGCGGCGGGCAGCTGGCCGGAGCGCTCGTCGACGAGATCGATGAGCTGATCATCAAGAGTTATCCGGTGGTCGCGGGGGCGGGTATCAGCGCGTTCTCCGGCAACTTCCGCCCGACCGCGTTCACGCCGGTGCGGCGTCGCGAATTCGACAGCGGCGCCCAGCTCAGCTGGTTCCGGCGGGCCTGACCGCGAAGCGGTCGCCCCGGATCCCGGTCCCTCCCAACCCATTGGCGGTAGATATGCGAAAGAACAACTCCGGCAAGCCGATTCACCAGCGGTACCCCAACCCGGCGGCGCGGGGCGCGGCCAAGATCAACTGGGCTCGCGCAGGAAGGAGAGGCGTACCCGGCGGATCGGGTTGTCGACGTTGAGGTCGACGAAGGCGATCGACTGCCAGGTCCCCAGTGCCAACTCGCCGTCGAGTACCGGCACGGTGGCGTACGGGGCGATCAGCGCGGGCATCACGTGTGAGCGGCCGTGCCCGCGCGAACCGTGGGCATGACGCCAGCGATCGTCGGCCGGCAGCAGGTCTCGCAGGGCGTGCAGCAGATCGTCGTCGCTGCCCGCGCCGAGCTCGATCAGGGCCACGCCGGCGGTGGCATGCGGAACGAAGACGTGCAGCAGGCCGTCGCCGGCGCCCGCCTCGCGCAGGAAGGTGGCGCACTGCGGCGTCAGGTCGTGAACGACCTCGCGATCTCCGGTGTGCAGCTCGATTTCGGTGCTCTTCATAGGGCCATCCTGCGCTTTCGCCGGGGGCGGGTGCGGGAAACCCGCGCAGAGGGTACGCCGACCGGGGGCTAAACCGGCTGGTGTGATTACTCACACCGGTACGCCGGCTGTTCGGCCGGCCCGGTCCCGAGCTATCCCGGTGGCGGTTGAAAGGGCTGGTCAGCGGGCTGATGCGGTCGATTTCGAGGTGGTCCGACCGTGCTGCTCCCGGGTCGGAGCCGGGGTCCGGCGCGTCGGAGGGGCGATCAGCGCTGGTCGGCGTATCGAACGGGGCGGGTTCGGCCGGCGGGTCCCGCGCTCGGGTGCGGAGGTAGCCGACCACCGAGCGGACTCCGATCGGTAGTCTTGTTGGCTGTAACAGCAGCTAGTCGATCTTGGAGGACCCCGCCGTGGCTCTCGTCGTTCAGAAGTACGGAGGATCTTCGCTCGAATCTGCCGAGCGGATCCGGCGCGTCGCTGAGCGGATCGTGGAGACGAAGAAGCAGGGGCACGACGTCGTGGTGGTGTGCTCGGCGATGGGCGACACCACCGACGAACTCCTCGACCTGGCCCAGCAGGTGGCGCCCGCGCCGCCGGCTCGCGAGCTGGACATGCTGCTGACCTCCGGCGAGCGCATCTCGAATGCGTTGGTGGCCATGGCGATTCACTCGCTCGGCGCCGAGGCGCGGTCGTTCACCGGTTCCCAGGCCGGGGTGATCACCACCGGCACCCACGGCAACGCCCGGATCATCGACGTGACCCCCTCGCGGGTGCGCGACGCCCTCGACGAGGGCATGATCGTGCTGGTCGCGGGCTTCCAGGGCGTTTCCCAGGACAGCCGCGACATCACCACGCTGGGTCGCGGTGGTTCCGACACCACGGCGGTCGCGCTCGCCGCGGCGCTCGAGGCCGATGTCTGCGAGATCTACACGGACGTGGACGGCGTCTTCACCGCCGACCCGCGCATCGTGCCGGACGCGCAGAAGCTGGAGCAGGTGAGCTTCGAGGAGATGCTCGAGCTGGCCGCCACCGGCGCCAAGGTGCTCATGCTGCGCTGCGTGGAGTACGCCCGCCGCTACAACGTTCCGGTGCACGTGCGGTCGTCCTATACCGACCGCACGGGCACCTACATCTACGGATCGATGGAGGACATCCCCTTGGAGGACGCAATTCTCACCGGCGTCGCACACGATCGCAGCGAGGCCAAGGTGACCGTGGTGGCGCTGCCGGACGAGCCGGGCTACGCGGCCAAGGTGTTCCGCGCCATCGCCGACGCCGAGATCAACATCGACATGGTGTTGCAGAACATCTCCAAGGTCGAGACCGGCAAGACCGACATCACCTTCACCCTGCCCAAGTCCGACGGCCCGCGCGCGGTGGAGTTCCTGACCAAGCGGCAGAACGAGCTCGGCTTCACCCAGGTGCTCTACGACGATCACATCGGCAAGGTCTCGCTGGTCGGTGCGGGGATGAAGAGCCATCCCGGCGTCACGGCGACCTTCTGTGAGGCGCTGGCCAAGGCGGGGATCAACATCGACCTGATCTCCACGTCCGAGATCCGCATCTCGGTGCTGGTGAAGGACACCGAACTGGACGAGGCCGTGCAGGTGCTGCACAAGGCCTTCGATCTGGGCGGCGACGAGGTCGCGGTCGTGCACGCCGGAACGGGGCGCTGACATGGTCGGGTCAAGCGCGGAGGCGGCAGCGCAGCGTAACCACGTAGCGCTCCCGAATATGTCGAATGGAGCGGAGCCATGGGAGTACGCGTAGGTGTGGTCGGCGCGACCGGTCAGGTCGGTGCCGTCATGCGGAAACTGTTGGAAGAGCGCAACTTTCCCGCCGACGAGGTGCGGTTCTTCGCATCCTCGCGTTCGGCCGGGAAGAAGCTGCCCTGGCGCGGCGGCGAGATCGTGGTCGAGGACACCGAGACCGCGGATCCGAGTGGCCTGGACATCGCCCTGTTCTCCGCCGGCGCGACGATGTCGCGGGTGCAGGCGCCGCGATTCGCGGCCGCCGGGGTGACCGTCATCGACAACTCGTCGGCCTGGCGTAAGGACCCCGAGGTGCCGCTGGTGGTCAGCGAGGTCAATCCCGAGCAGACCCGCAACCTGGTCAAGGGCATCATCGCCAATCCGAACTGCACCACGATGGCGGCGATGCCGGTGCTCAAGCCCCTGCACGACGAGGCGGGGCTGCAGCGGCTGATCGTCTCCAGCTACCAAGCCGTTTCGGGCAGCGGACTGGCCGGCGTCGAGGAGCTCGCGACCCAGGCGCGGGCCGTGATCGACGATGCCGAGAAGCTGACCCACGACGGCGGCGCCGTACAGTTCCCAGCGCCGAACAAGTACGTCGCGCCGATCGCCTTCAACGTCCTGCCGCTGGCGGGCTCGCTGGTCGACGACGGCTCCGGGGAGACCGACGAGGATCAGAAGCTGCGCAACGAGAGCCGCAAGATCCTCGGCCTGCCCGATCTGCTGGTCAGCGGCACGTGCGTGCGGGTTCCGGTGTTCACCGGGCACTCGCTGTCGATCAACGCCGAGTTCGCGCGGCCGCTGTCGGTGGAGCGCGCGAAGGAGCTGCTGGCCGGCGCCGCCGGCGTGAAGCTGGTCGACGTGCCGACCCCGCTGCAGGCCGCCGGTATCGATGAATCCCTCGTCGGACGGATCCGCCAGGATCCGGGTGTGCCGGACGGGCGTGGGCTGGCGTTGTTCGTCTCGGGTGACAACCTGCGAAAGGGCGCCGCGCTCAATACGATTCAGATCGCAGAGGTACTGCTCTCGCAGCGCTGAGCGTCGAAGCCGACGAGCGGGCCGTCCGATCGCGGGCGGCCCGCTTCGCTGTGTGCCGGCTAGTGAGTGCGCAGGCCGTCGAAGACGACGGCGAAGGCGCGACCCCGCTGCTCCTCGGTGGCGGTCTGGGTCGCCGCGAAGGTGCCCTTCAGCACTCGCATCAGATCGTCGACGTCGATATCGGAACGCACGGCGCCGGATTCCTGCGCGCGCCGCAGTGATCCGGCGATCGCGGCCTGGAATTCTCGGGTGGGGCCGGTGATCTCGATCGTCTCGTGGCCGCCGAGGGCGTCGGCGAGATCACGCTTCACCCCACCCTCGGTGACCATGTGGTCCAGGAGATCGAAGAAGGCGGCACCGGGATCCGCGGTCTTTTCCAGACTGCGCGCGTAGTCGATCATCCGCTCGATGTTGTCGACGATGGCGGCCTGAAACAGCGCCTCCTTGGTGGGGAAGTGGCGGTAGACCGTACCGGGACCGACCCCGGCGCGCCGGGCGATGTCGTCCAGTGGAACCGAAATGCCCTCGGCGGCAAAGGCTTCCCGCGCCGCCGCGAGAACCCGCTCCCGATTCCGGCGGGCGTCGGCGCGCAGGGCTCGGCGCGGCTCGGCCGCCGGGTCCGCTAACTGTTTCTCCGCCACAGCGCGAGTCTACCCGGCGCTGTTGACAAACGGGGCGAGCGTTCCGGATCATAAGCGGGGCGATAGTTCCGCTTATGATCGGTGAGGAGTTTGTCATGGTTTCCAGTTCAGCGCGCAGCCCGCGCGAGGTGGTCGAGCGATTGTTCTCGACATTGCCGGTGCGTGATGCCGATGCGTTCGTCGCGGCGCTGGCGCCCGACGCGGTCTTCGAGATTCCGTTCTCGATTCCGGGAATGCCGGAGCGCATCGAGGGGCGGGAGGCGATTCGCGAACATCTCGCCCAGCGCTGGTCGGGTCTGTCCGGCATCGAAGTGCACGGCGTCTACCCGCGGGTGTACGAATCCGCCGAGGACGGCGTTGTTTTCGTGGAGAACGAGGTGGAGATGACCCTGCCCGGCGAACCGCGGGCGCGGGTCCGAACCTCGGTCAACGTGGTACACGTGCGCGACGGCGAGGTCACCCTGTTCCGGGACTACATGGATACCGCTCGGCTGGCGCGAATAGCGCGCTGAAACCTGCCGACGAGACGGGCCCGGCGATCGCCTTCGACGGCCGGGCCCCGCTCGTGTGGAGTTACCGGATGCCGGGCGTGCGCGGGTCCGGCCCGAGGCAAACCAGCAGGACACAGCCCGGCGGGGCATCGGAGAACGGCGGTGCCAGCGGGGCGCCGAGGCAGGACAGCACGGTGCAACCGGGATAGGCATCGGGGCCGATGCCGAACACCGCGAGCGTGATGTCGGGATCGAAGAAGGCGCGCGGATCCAGCGTCACCGGCGGCTCGACATAGGGACCGGGATCCGCGATCGGTGGCCGGTCGAAGGCGCCGAGCAGCCGGCGGAAGAACTCCCAGGTCAGTTCGGTCAGATTCTGCACGATGCCGGTCGGTCCGCCCGAACTCCGGTTACCGAAGACGCCCGTCCACACCACGGTCAGGTCCAGGCTGGGGATGAAGAACGCATTCTGTAGTCCGAGGCCCGACATCGCGAAGACGTCGGCCGGCAGAAACGACGGCATCTCGATACAACCCGGATGGGCCCAGAACAGGTAGCCGTAGCAGGTGCTCCCCGGCGGCGTGCCGGTCGCGCGGTGCAGATACTCCGCCGAGATCACCCGGGTGCCGCTCCACTCGCCGTCGTTGCTCACCAGCAGGGCGAGCTTGGCCAGATCGTCCGGCGGGATCAGCAGATGCGCGTAGCCGTAGGTGTGTCCGGATCGATCGCGCGCCCAGTAGTAGTCGCCGCGCTGGATGCCCAAGGGGGAGAACAATTCCCGCTGGGCGAACTGCTGCAATGGTTCGCCGACGGCAAGCTCCACCACGTACGACAGCAGATCGACGTTGCGCTGACTGTAGGAGAAGGCCGTGCCCGGCGCATTGTCGAGCGGAACGCCGAGCGCCTGCACGGCACTGTTCGGATCGACCGGGATCACGCCGGAGATACCCTCGTTGATCACTCCGACGCGCAGCCCGGACCGTTCGGTCAGCAGATCTTCGACCGTGATGGCGCGGTGCGCTTCGTCGCCGAGCCCGGCAGGTAGGTAACGCCCGATCGGTGCCTGGATATCCAGTTTGCCCTGATCCCAGGCAATTCCGGCGATCATCGAGACGACGCTCTTGGTGACACTCCAGATATTCCAGGGCGTGGTATCGGTTTCGGCGTTGTGCGTGCCGGTGCCGATCAGGCAGTTGTGCCGGAAGATCTTGACGTTCAGCCGGTTCCGCTCGTCGGCGAACCGGATCGCCGACGCCAGTCGGGTCGAGTCCAGACCGACGGATTCCGGTGTGGCACGGTCGAACTCGCGTCCGGACGAGACCGCGCAGGTCGTCGTTCCTTCCGCTGCCGCCGGGGCCGGGGTGGCGCACACTGCACCGACCGTTCCGACCACGAGTACCCCGATCACCCAGCCGAGTAGGCGTCCCATGCTGCCGAGGTTAACTTCGAGCATTCGGTGCGACGGTCAACACGCAACGCTCGCAATCAAATCGGAACCGGGGCCGTCGATGGCTGTGGGTGCCGCGCGGGGTTGAGGGAGACGCCGCCGGACGGGGGGATCCGGCGGCGTCGGACGCAGCACTACTGCGCCGAGCGGACGGATGCCACGCCGGCTCCGCCGCCCGATATGCCGACGCCCGACAAGCGCCTCTCGGCGAGTGGTCGCTCGCAGCGACGAAGGGTGCGGCCCGGGGCTGTCTCGACGTCGGCAAGCAGTGACAACCGGAGTCCCGGTGGATCTATTTCCCGCACTCGATGTGATCTGGACAACGGACCAACTGAGCCGGAGGCGCAAGGTGAGTGACAAAACATCCCAACGGGTCTTTTCTTGACTTATTCCAGAAAATGGGCAGACTGGGTTCATGCACACCGGTCATTTCGATCCGCGCGAGAGGTTGCGTGCGGTCGGCCTGCGGGTCACCCGCCCGCGCGTCGCGGTGCTGAACGCTGTTGCCGCCGAGCCGCATTCGGATGCCGATCGGGTTGCCGCCGCCGTCCGGGCCGAGCTCGGCTCGGTGTCCACGCAGGCCGTGTACGACGTCCTGCACGCCTGCGTGGAGGCCGGACTGTTGCGCCGGATCGAGCCGGCCGGGTCGGCGGCGCGGTACGAGACCCGCATCGCCGACAACCACCACCATCTGGTGTGCAGGAACTGCGGCACGGTCGTGGATGTGGACTGTGTCGTGGGGCATGCTCCCTGCCTCGACCCGTCGGATGCGCACGGGTTCACGGTCGACGAGGCCGAGGTCGTGTTCTGGGGACTGTGCCCGCAATGCCGTCGCGCCGACGACACATCATCCCGATAGCCCGGGACCTTCCCGGATGACAGCCCACGACAGGAGGCTTCGATGACAGAGGCGATTACCGGGCCGACCACCACCAACACCGGTACCCCGGTCCCCAGCGACAACGAATCGCTGACCGCCGGCACCGAGGGGCCCATCGTCCTGCACGACCACTATCTGATCGAGAAGCTGGCCCAGTTCAATCGCGAACGGGTGCCGGAACGGATCGTGCACGCCAAGGGGGCCGGAGCCTACGGTGAGCTCGTCGTCACCGGCGATGTCAGCCGCTACACCTCGGCCAAACTGTTCCAGCCCGGTGCTCGCACCGAATCGCTGGCCAGGTTCTCGACGGTCGCCGGCGAGCAGGGCAGCCCGGACACCTGGCGCGATCCGCGCGGATTCGCGGTGAAGTTCTACACCACCGACGGCAACTACGATCTGGTCGGTAACAACACGCCGGTCTTCTTCATCAAGGACCCGATCAAGTTCCCCGATTTCATCCGCTCGCAGAAGCGCCTGCCGGGCAACGGGCTGCGCGATCACAACATGCAGTGGGACTTCTGGACACTCCGGCCGGAATCGGCGCATCAGGTGGCCTGGCTGATGGGCGACCGCGGTATCCCGAAGACCTATCGCCATATGAACGGCTACGGATCGCACACCTACCAGTGGATCAACGCCGAGGGCGAGCGGTTCTGGGTGAAGTACCACTTCAAGACCGATCAGCGTATCGAGTATCTGACCCAGGCCGAGGCCGACCGGCTGGCCGGCACCGACCCCGACTATCACCGCCAGGATCTCTGGGAGGCCATCGAACGTGGGGACTTCCCGAGCTGGACGCTGTATGTGCAGGTGATGCCGGTCGGTGAGGCCGCGAACTACCGGTTCAACCCGTTCGACCTGACCAAGGTGTGGTCGCACAAGGACTACCCGCTGATCGAGGTCGGCACGTGGACGTTGAACCGCAACCCGCGCAACTACTTCGTCGAGATCGAGCAGGCGGCGTTCGAGCCGTCGGCGATCGTGCCGGGTATCGGCTACTCGCCGGACAAGATGTTGCTCGGTCGGGTCTTCGCCTACGCCGATGCGCACCGCTACCGCATCGGCACCAACTACCACCAGTTGCCGCCGAACCGGCCGCGGGCGGCCGAGGTGAACTCCTATTCCAAGGAGGGCGCCATGCGTTACGACTTCAACGAGCCCGATGTGCCGGTGTACGCGCCGAACTCGTTCGGTGGACCGCACGCCGATCCGGCCCTCGCGCCGGCCGAGGCGGCCTGGGGTTTCGAGCCCGAACAGATCCGGGCCGGCTACGTCACGCACGCCGAGGACAGCGATTGGGCACAGCCGGGCACGCTGGTACGTGAGGTCTACAACGACGAACAGCGGGCGCGGTTGGTCGACAACGTCGTCGGGCATGTGCTCGGCGGGGTGCGCGAACCGGTGCTGAGCCGGGTATTCGAGTACTGGAAGAACATCGATCCGGAGATCGGCAAGCGGATCGAGGAAGGTGTGCGTGCCGGCCTGAACGGCAACGGCTGAGCGCACGGAAACCGCGGGCCCGCACCGGATTCG
This sequence comes from Nocardia veterana NBRC 100344, assembly GCF_000308855.1. GTDB lineage: Bacteria > Actinomycetota > Actinomycetes > Mycobacteriales > Mycobacteriaceae > Nocardia > Nocardia veterana. The sequence continues at coordinate 68,499 of NZ_BAGM01000007.1, forward strand.
GTGCGGGCCCGCGATTCGTCGACCGCTTCTGCGGTCAATGGGCCGCCGTGCCCGGGCTCACTGGCACCAGGCGGGCCCCTGGTTCATCAGCATCAGGCGAACGATGGTGCACATGATCGACTGAGTCGACGAACCGGTGCCGCCGTCGACATCCATCTGGGCCACGGACCGTTGCGTGCCGGTCGGCAGCGGGGCCTGCGCCTGCGCCGGAGCGAGCGGGAGCAGCGTCGCGCCGCACACCAGCGCGCCGACGGTGAACCGCGAAACTCGAGTCATTTGAGATATGCCTTCCGTCAAAGGGTTTCGGTCCGTGAGAACGGATCCGCTCAACCATCGGCGGCTGCCCGTGCGGTGTTAACCGTCGCCGTTTCACGGCGGTGGGAGCAGGGTGCGGACGAGGTCGGCGGCGGTGGTGCGGTCCAGGGGTGCATGGCCGAGCAGGAAGCGATACCAGAACAGTCCGTAGAGCAGGTCCACCAGCAGTTCCGGATCGGTGTCGGCGGGTAGTTGGCCGCGAGCGGTACCACGGTCGAGGATCTCGCGCACGGCCGCGCGGCGACCGGCGGTGAAGGCGCCCAGCAGTTCGGCCAGATGCGGGTCGCGCGCCGCCTCCCGGACCAGTGCCCGCAGCGCGGCAGCGGTCGGTTCCTGCTGGGCGCCGGAAAAGGTCGACTCGACGACGGCCAGGAAATCCGTGTGCACCGATCCGGTATCCGGTATCGGCACGTCCGCACGCGCCCGGTCGAGCAGCGCCTCCAGCAGGACCGCGCCCTTCGACGGCCACCATCGGTAGATGGTCTGCTTGCCGACGCCCGCCGCGGAGGCGATCGAATCCACCGTGATCGTCCGTCCCTCGGCGGCGGCGAGCTGTGCGAGGGCGGCCGCGAGAATCGCACGGCGGGTGGCCTCGTTGCGGCGGCGGCCGGTGTGGGGGCGTCTGCCGGACGGCGAATCCGGTTGCGAGGGTGACGATCCCATGGCGTACCTCCCAGCGGTGGCGGGATGCGGAATACCGCACCGGCTACGCTCGTTGTCGAGACTGTCAGTCTCGACAAACTGTACAGGACAGGAACAGTAATGAGCGCTTCCACCAGCACCCCGCGCGTCGTCGTGATGGGCGGCAGTTCCGGTATCGGCGAGGCCACCGCCGCGCGGTTCGCGCGGGAGGGCGCCGAGGTCGTCGTCACCGGGCGCAGCCAGGAAAGACTCGATGCGGCGGTGGCCCGGTTGGGTGGTAAGACCAGTGGCTACCGGATGGACGCGACCGATAGCGAGCAGATCGCGGCCTTCTTCGCGCAGTCCGGCCCCATCGACCACCTCGTCGTCGCGGTCAGCGGTTCGGCGGGCAGTGGTCCGTTCGCCGAACTCGACCTCGACCACCTCGCCGAGGGGTTCGACGGGAAGTTCTGGCCGCAGGTGCGAATCGTGAAAGCGGCCCTGCCGCAGCTGGTTCCGAACGGATCGATCACCCTCATCACCGCGGCGTCGGCGCATGCCGCGTTCCCCGGCACGGTCGGCTTGGCCGCGATCAACGGGGCGCTGAACGCGATGGTTCCGCCGTTGGCCGTCGAATTGGCCCCGCTGCGAGTCAACGCGGTGGCGCCCGGTGTGATCGACACCGAGTGGTGGCAGCGGGTGCCCGAGGAGCGGCGGCGCGAGCTGTTCGACGGCCTCGCCGCGACCACACCGGTGGGGCGCGTGGGGGATCCGAAGGAATTGGCCGACGCCGTTCACCTGCTGGCCACCAACGGCTTCATCAGCGGAGTGGTGCTCGACGTCACCGGCGGCGCGAACCTGCCCACCGGCCGGTGATCCGCGCGCGGTCCTCGTTGGGCCGCCCGGCGCGGCGGCTGCCCGGGCGGCGGGGCGGGTTCAGGACCTGCGCCGCCGCACGGGCACGCTCGTCCGGGATCAGGCCGAGGTCGTCGTCGAAATCGTGCTCGGCAATTCGGCTGGAAGGCCGCGATGATCGAGCCAGCGGCCAGCACCGGCCAGGACCCTGCTCGAAGCCGGCCCGGCGATGGCCGTCGCGGTACTACGGATGCGAAATGTGAAAGATGGTGTGGTGCAGGAGGAAGCGGGTTCGCCGGACGAGCTGGTCGGCACGCGCTGACCGGTCGCGACGGATCTCGTCTCGACGGGCGAAAGTTCGCGGCGAGCCGACGGGCCGCGGTGGGGTCAGAGCAGGCCCCACCAGTAGACCAGGCAAGCCAATACGAAGACGACCGCAGTTTCCATGACTCCATCATTACTCGAGATCGGCGTCCGCGTCGTTCCGCCCGGTCTGTCACCCCTCGTCGACAGACCGAGCGGATCGACTCGGTTGCCGCCGGTCGGTGATCCTGCCGCCCCCTCTCGCGGCAGGAGCACCTCCCGGTGTCGACAACGACAATGCCGGGCGGCCCTTGCCGCACCCTTAACGCGCGCTTGTGGATGAAAGTCGCAGGTGGATGAAAGTGGAGCCGGATGATGTGGTGGTGCAGCGCCTGTCGGCCGAACCCATCGGCGCTGGAGCCGCCGGGGCTCAGTCGACGATGACGACGACGAGTCGCCGTTCGGTCTCCTCGATGGCACCCCCGACGCGACCGGTATCGGCGTCCGGGTCGGGCATCGCGGTGGGGCCGCCGAACCAGGTGATCGGGCGGCGCGGATCCAATTTGTCGAGGACCTGGGGCAGCGAGTAATCGATCTGCTCGACGCGAACCACGCAGATGTGGCAATCGGCGAGGACGGCGGCATCGCGGCGGCACTGCCCCGCACCACCGTCGAGAATCAGCGTTCCGGCATCGGCCACCGCGCCCGCGCAGCCGGTGACGACGGCGTCGGTGCGTTCGCGGTCCAGAATCGACAGCTGCGGCTGGTCGTCGAGGACGCGGTGCCCATCCGACAGGGCCCAGCTGGACAGCCATTCGGCGGGCAGGCCGTCGGGCGCCAGCGCCGAGCGGGCGCCGTGCGCGCGCAGGGCGAGTTCGATCGTCGCCGGGATCTCCTCGACCGGCACCCGATGTACTTGCGCGCCATGGAATTTGAGGCGATCGATGAACAGCTCGACGATCTCGGCCTGGTCCTCGGCCGAGGTCACCGGCGCATTGCGCTGATAGTTGCGCGGTACCGGGACCATCCGTTCGTCATCGGGTAACGCCTCGAGGGCATCGCGCACTCGGCGCAGGAATTCCTCCCGCGAGGTCACCGTGAATCTCCCGTTCCATTGCTCCGGCTCCTCCCGCCGGATCGTGCTTCGCGAACCAGGCTACCGTGCGGTAGTAGATCGCGAGCTCAGCCTACGGATTTGCGGCTGCTCCGATGCCCGGCGTCGTGGCCGGGACGCGTAGAGCACCGCGTCGACCGATCGGCGCAGCGGCACCGCCGCACGCGATCTGTCGAGTCGGGGCTCCGCCCATGGGAAGGCAGTGTGGTGATTCGTGGGCGGGCTTGGGCAGGATGTGAAGGCATGGACAACGACGAGTTCTGGGGTTTGATCGAAACGAGTCTGGAGCATTCGGCCGATTGCGACGAACGGACTTCGTACCTGCGTGATCAGCTTGCGACCTTATCGGTGGAAGAGATCGCCCACTTCGACATCCTGTTGTCGGCTGCCTGCGCCGCGTTGGACAGTGCCGAGCTCGTCGAAGTTGCCCAGCAGATCTACCGTGGTGTGGTCGGTGACGATCTCTTCAACGATTTCAAGCTGTGGATCATCGGATCGGGACGGGATACCTTCGCTCGAGTACTCGGCGATCCTGCCCAGGTGACGACGCTTCCGGGCGTCGAGGCGCAGGACGATCCGGATCCGTCCTGGGAAGAACTGGGTTACGTGGCAAGCTACGCATTTCTGCGCAGGCACGGGGTGGACCACGAGGCGGACGATGACCGGCGCGGGAACCTCGATGCGGAATTCGAGGCTTTGGTGAACAACCTGCAGAACGAGGTCGGCCGGCAGTTCGTGAACTGACCCGGGCGCCAGCGGCGACTTTTCTTCAGGCGGCGGTGACCTCGTGGCCGTTCGGCACCCGGTCCGTGTTCACCGTCCCAGGGCGCCTCGTGAAAACGGCCGGTCCCCTGTGGTGGTCAGTGGCACCACAGGGGACCGGCCGAAAGCAGTTACGCCGAGGCGGTGATGAGCTCCGCCGCCTTCTCGCCGATCATGTAGCACGGCGCGTTGGTGTTACCGCCGGTGATGCTCGGCATGATCGAGGCATCCGCCACCCGCAGGCCCTCGATGCCGCGCACCCGCAGCTGCGGGTCGACGACCGCCCGCTCGTCCACGCCCATCCGGCAGGTGCCGACCGGGTGGTAGACCGAGTGGATCCGCATGGGCAGTTCGCGCCGCAGCGCGGTCTCGTCCTTGAACGCGGGGCCGGGGGAGAACTCCTCGGTGATATCGCCGGCGATGGCCTTGTTGGCGGCGGCCTCCCGGATCATGCCGATCGCCTCCACCAGGAAATCCACATCGGCCGGATCCGACAGATAGCCCGGGTCGATCAGCGGCGAGTCGAGCGGGTCGGTCGAGGCCAGCCGCAGCTCGCCGCGGCTCTTGGGGTAGATCAGCGTCGGGAAGACGGTCAGCGCCTCCCGTCGGTCGACCATGTGCAGCTTGTCCTCGTCCTGGTTGGGCGTCGGGTAGCTCCACGGCAGGGTGTGGATCTGCATGTCCGGGATGTCCTTGGCGAACGAGGTCCGCACGAAGCCCACCGACTCGAATACCGTGCGCCCGAACCACGAACTGCCCGGGCGGCGCAGCTCCTTGAGGAAGCCGGCGGCGAAATGCGACGGAATGCCGCGGTGCAGCGCCTTTTTCGAAATGAAGGTCATCGGCACGAACAGGTGATCGTGCAGGTTCTGGCCGACCGGCAGATCGGCGTGCACGTCGATGCCGAGATCGCGCAGGTGCCCGGCCGGGCCGATACCGGACAGCAGCAGGATGTGCGCCGAACCCATCACACCGCCGGAGACCACGACCTCCTTGGCGGCCCGGATGACGCGGCGGCCCTTCTTCTCGATGACCTCGACGCCGGTCGCCCGGCCCTTGTCGATCACCACCCGCGCGACATGGGCTCCGGTCACGACCTTCAGATTCGGATTCGGCCGGTTGGTGATGAAGCCGCGCGACGAGCTGTAGCGCAGCCCGTCCTTCACGCTCTGCTGGAAGATGCTGATGCCCTCTTGGGACTCCCCGTTGTAGTCCTCGATGACGGGGACGCCGAAGGTGTCGGCCGCGGCCTCCATCCATTCCTGCGCGATCGGGGTCAGTTCCTTCTGCCGGGTCACCTCGATCGGGCCACCGGCGCCGCGCAGTTCGCTGGCGCCGCCCTCCCAGTTCTCCAGCCGCTTGTAGGCCGGCAGGACATCCTCGTAGCTCCAGCCTTCGCAGCCCTCGGCCGCCCAGGAGTCGAAGTTGGCCTTGTTGCCGCGGACGAAGAGCATGCCGTTGACCGAGCTCGATCCGCCCAGCACCTTGCCCCGGGTCATCGGCACCCGGCGTTCGGCGGCGTGCTTCTGCGGCACGGAGTACTGCGACCAGGTCACCCGGTGCTTGAGCTGGGGAACGGTGTGGACCGTCGTGATCATGCCGGGGACGCTCACCAGCTTGGTGTTGTCCTTGCGGCCGGCCTCCAGCAGGATGACGCTCGCACCCTGTTCGGCGAGCCGGCTCGCGACGGTGGCACCGGAGCTGCCCGCGCCGATGACGATGTAATCAGCTTCGCTGGTGTCCGCGGTCCGCGGAGAGTCGGTCATGTTCGGTTACCTCATCCTCGAAGTGCTAGCGCATGTCGCGGCGGCGCTCGGCGCGGGAGCGTGCCTTGGATCACTGTAGAACAAGTTCTAATATTGGTGAAGACGCGCGTGCCGGAAAATGATCTCCATGGGCCGGTCCGGCGCTGATTTCCGCCTCCCGACCAGCGTCGTCGGCTGCGTCACATCCTAGAACAGGTTGCAGTTGGACCGCCGCTGCGGCGCGTCGACGGGCGGGTGTGGGGGTCGTCTCCCGCCGGTCCTGGGGCGGGTCCGCAGGCCAGCAGGGCGACTCGCGAGCACCGCGCACCGGCCTATCATTTGCCCGTGACCGATATTCGTGACATTCCCGTACAGACCCTCGCCGGTGAGCCGGCGACGCTGGGTGAACTCGCGGGCGACAAGGCGCTGCTCGTGGTCAACGTGGCCTCGAAATGCGGCCTGACGCCGCAGTACACCGGCCTGGTGGCGTTGCAGCAGGCGTACGGATCGCGCGGCTTCAGCGTGATCGGGGTGCCCTGCAATCAGTTCATGGGTCAGGAACCCGGCACTGCCGAGGAGATTCAGCAGTTCTGCTCCACCACCTACGGCGTGGATTTTCCGCTGCTGGCGAAGACCGATGTGAACGGCCCCGACCGGCATCCGCTGTATCGCGAACTGGTGCAGACCGCCGATGCCGAAGGCGATGCCGGCGATATTCAATGGAATTTCGAGAAGTTCCTCGTCGATCGCGACGGTAAGGTCGTCGGTCGCTTCCGGCCGCGCACCGAACCGCAGGATCCGAGCGTGATCGCCGCCATCGAAGCGGTGCTGCCGTAACGCGGCGGAATCAGTCGCGCAACACCTGCCGTGCGGATTTCTCCAGCCGATCGGCGATTTCTGCGTACGAGGCGTAACCCACGCCGGCGCGTACGAGGGCGCCCGCGTACAGCAATTCCAGGGTTTCCAGCACATCGGGATCGGCGTCCGGGCCGAGCGCGTCCAGCAGGCGCCGCCGGATCTCGGCTCCGATCCGGGTGCGCAGGTGGGCGACGTCGGGATCGGTGCCCAGTAGCGCGCTCGTGACCGCGCCGGCGAGTGCCGGTTCGTCGGCGACGAGCATGGCGATCTGGCGCAGCACCGCGACCACCCGGGTGGTCCGGTCGGAATCGGCGTCGGGCGCCGGCGGCGCGTCGGCCGCGAGCCGCCGCCAGAAGACCTCGGCGACCAGGTGTTCCTTGGAGGAGAAATAGGTGTAGGCGGTGGCCGTACCCACTCCGGCGGCCGCGGCCACCATGCGCACGGTGAGACCGGCGAAACCTTCCCGCGACAGCACTTCCAGCGCGGCCCTGGTCAGCCGGTCGACGGTATCGGCCTGCTTCTCGGTGAGGCGGCGGCGAGTAGCCTCCATATTCACCGGAGTAGGCTCGGTGGAAATGGGATCGGACACGTGTCCGGATGCTACTATGGTGCAGCTTCGTTAGCAACTCGCTTACGCCTCCACGAGTGGATACGGTCGCGAATTGCAAATAATTTGTACCCCGCTCGCAGATATGTGAAGAGATGGGTTCGGAAAGGTGTTCTGCTGATGACTCGTGCCGATTCCGTAATTTCCGCGGCGACCGAGCGATTGTTCGAACTGGCCGAGCAGGCAACCGGATTCATGCCGGTCGACGAGGGTCGAGCACTGTACGAGGCGGCGCGCCGATATGCCGGTGACGGAATTATCGTGGAAATCGGAACCTACTGTGGTAAATCGGCGATTTATCTCGGCGCGGCCGCGCGGGAAACGGGTGCCACGGTTTATACGATCGACCATCACCACGGATCCGAGGAGCATCAGCCCGGCTGGGAATATCACGATACGTCGCTGGTCGATCCGGAAACCGGGCGCTTCGATACCGTCACACAATTCCGGCGGACCATGGTGCGGGCCGAATTGACCGATACCGTGATCGGCGTGGTGGGTCCGTCCGCCACGGTGGCCCGGCACTGGCGCAGTCCGATCCGGCTGCTGTTCATCGACGGCGGTCATACCGAGGCCGCGGCGCAGCGCGACTACGACGGCTGGGCGCACTGGGTGGCCGCCGGTGGCGTACTGGCCATCCACGATGTGTTCCCGGATCCCCGCGACGGCGGTCAGGCGCCGTACCACATCTATCGAAAAGCGTTGGACAGCGGCAACTTCCGGGAAGTGGCAGGGGTCGGTTCGCTGCGTCTGCTGGAACGGCACGCCGGGTGCGGCGGCAAGGGCTGATCGTCGGCCGATCGCTTCGATCCGGGTTCAGCTGCGGGAGCGCACGCAATCGCAGCTGAAGTCGGTCGTGATATCAGCCCCGGGGAGCGGGTCGCGGAAGATGCCGCTGCCCGGGGTGACCCTGGTCAGCGCATCCGCGGCCAATATCATCGCCGCCCCGGTCCAGGTGGTGCGTTCCTCCGGCCAGCGCTTACCGTCCGCGAAAACCAGCCCGGTCCAATAGGACCCGTCCTCTTCCCGCAGATGCTGCATGCTCCCCAGCAGGCGCGCCGCGCGGTCGGTGTCGCCGAGGGTGTCCAGGGCCAGGGCGAGTTCACAGGTTTCGGCGCCGGTCACCCAGGGTCGGTCCGCGACACAGCGGATCCCGATCTCGCCGACGACGAAATCGCCCCAGCGCGAGGCGATCCGGGCCTGCCCCGCCGACCCGCGCAGGGCCCCGCCCAGTACGGGGTAGTACCAGTCCATCGAATATCGGTCCTTCTCGGCGAAGGCTTCCGGATGGTGGCGCAGGGCATGACCGAGTCGCAACGCCGCCACCTCCCACTCCGGCTGGGCGATGCCGAGCAGTTCGGCCAGTGCCAGGGCGCAGCCGATGCTGTGGAACATGCTCGAGCAGCCGGTCAGCAACGCCTCCGGCAGGGCGCCGTGTTCGGTGTTGAGCCAGTAGATTTCGCCGTTTCGCCCCTGCTGCAGCGAGATCACGTAGTCGATCGCGGCGCGGACCGTCGGCCACAGCGAATCGACGAAGGCGCGATCGCCCGTGCAGCGGTAGTAATGCCAGACACCGGTGGCGATATAGGCGCAGAAGTTGGTGTCGGCGTCGGCGTTCTCCACCACGTCGCCGCGGAACTGGGCGGGCCAGGACCCGTCCGCCCGCTGGGTGTCGGCCGACCAGTAGTAGGCGGCGCGGGCGGCGTCGCGCAGCCCGGCCACGGTCAACGCCATGGCCGATTCGACATGGTCCCACGGATCGGTGTGCCCGCCCTGGAACCACGGGATGGCGCCGTCGCTGTGCTGTTGTCCGGCAATGGATTCCGCGGTGGCCAGGCATTGCCGGGCGGTCAGTACACCGGGAACCGAGGGCAGCTCAGCGGCGCGCACCGGAGACCGCCGGCTTGGTGAAGTACAGGGCGACGCTCTTGCCGATCACCGGGTCCAACGCCGATTCGGCCGCGCGGGTCAGCCAGGGCCGTTTCATCATGTCCCACACCAGCATTCGGTGGTACAGGCGCACCGGCGCAGCATCCGGCTTCTCGACGCCGATCAGACACTTCAGCCACCAGTACGGTGCGTGCAGCGCGTGCGCGTGTTCGCTGTGGATGAATCGCATACCCCGCGCGGTGATCTTGGCCCGCAACTCGTCGGCCTTGTAGATGCGCACGTGGCCGCCCTCGTTGGCGTGGTACTCGTCGGAGAGCAGCCAGCAGATCCGCTCGGGCAGCCACCGCGGCACCGTGACCGCCAGGGCCCCACCGGGTTTGAGAATGCGCACCAATTCGGCGATGGCGCCCTCGTCGGCCGGGATGTGCTCGAGGATTTCCGAGGCGATGACCACGTCGAACTCACCGTCCTCGAACGGCATGGCCAGGGCGTCGCCCTGCACCGTCTCGGCCCGCGCGTACTCCGGCGCCTCACCGGCCTCGACCAGGGCGCCGAACATGATCTTCACGTCGGCGAGGTCGTCGGCGTTCTGATCGAAGGCGACGATATCGGCACCGCGCCGGTAGGCCTCGAACGAATGCCGGCCCTGGCCGCACCCCACATCGATCACCCGCGCGCCCGGCCCGATTCCCAATCGGTCGAAATCGACGGTCAGCATACGTTCGCCTCCTGTGTTTCCGGGGTGAGGTCGGCGCCCTGACGACGGGCGATCGCGCGTTCGTAGACCGAAACCGTCTGGGCGGCAACGGCTTCCCAGCTGAAGACGGTGAGCGCCCGGTGCCGCCCGGCCGCGCCCAGTTCGTCGATGCGACGGGGTGAGTCGAGCAGGCGGCCGAGGACGGCGGTCAATTCGTCGACATTGCCGGGCTCGACCAGTTCGGCACAGTCACCGGCCACCTCGGGCAGGGCGCCGGCCCGGCTGGCGACCAACGCCGTACCGCTGGCCAGCGCCTCGACGGCGGGCAGCGAAAAGCCTTCGTACATCGAGGGAATGCACGATATCCGCGCCGAGGCGAGCAATTCGGCCAGCGCCTCGTCGGACAGTCCGCTGGAGACGGTGACGATATCGGAGATACCCAGTTCCGCGATCAGCTTCTCGGTCGGGCCGTTGGGTTCGAGCCTGGCCACCAGTTGCAGTTCGACCTCGTGCGTGAGCCGCAACCGGGCCAATGCCTGCAACAGATGCGAAATCCCCTTGAGCGGTTTGTCGGCACTGGCCACCGCCACGATCCGGCCGGGCACCCGGCGTTCGCGCGGGCGGAACAGATCGGTGTCGACGCCCAGCGGGACCACCCGCAGCTGGGCGGCGTCCACGCCGAAATCGTCGGCGATATCGGTGGCCGAGGTGGACGAGACCGTGATCAGGTCCGGAATCAGCCGCGCCACCCGCTGCTGCATCCCCAGGAAGCCGTACCAGCGGTGCACGAACGCCTTGCGCCGCCAGGGCGCCGCGGCGAGATCGACGGCGCGATCGCGGGTGATCGGGTGATGGATGGTGGCCACCAGCGGCAACCGCCGCGCGATGTCGAGCAGCCCGGAACCGAGGCACTGATTGTCGTGCACCACGTCGAAATCCGCCGTCCGCGAGCGCAGCAACCGGGCGGCCCGCAGGCTGAACGTCCGCGGCTCCGGGAAGCCGGCGGTCCACATGGTGCCCAGTTCGAGCAGATCGATGCGATCGCGAATCTCGCTCGGCCGGGGGGTGCGGAAGGGGTCGGAATCGCGATACAGATCCAGGCTCGGCACCTCGGTCAGCCGCACCCGGGGATCGAGCAGTTCGGGATACGGCTGGCCGGAGAACACCTCGACCTCATGGCCGAGTTCGGCCAGGCCGTGACTCAGTTTCCGGACATACACCCCCTGCCCGCCACAGTGGGTCTTGCTGCGGTAGGACAGCAGGGCAATACGCACGTCTTCGGCTCACTTCCTGTTCAGGCGCCCGTCGGACGTTCGGGCGCGTGCGCGCTGATGCTCGAGCGCTTGCGCACCGATCGTCAAGCGCTTTCCCGCAGCGGCGCCAGCTTGCCCGCCAGGCGGTCCAGATAGGCCAGCACTTCGGCTTCGGACTTGTCCGGCAGTCCGTACAGTACGTCGGTCACACCGGCGTCGCGCCATTCGGCGAGCCGCTGCGTGTCGGGCTTGCCGTCGAGGGCGACCACGCGCGGAGTGTCCGCGCGTCCGGCCTCCTGCCACACCTTGGTCAGCAGCCGCAGCCGTTCCAGCAGGGTGTGGGTCTCGTAGGGGGTGGTGATCCAGCCGTCGGCCGACCGCGCGATCCAGCGGAATCCCTGCTCGGTGCCCGCGGTGCCGATCAGCACCGGAATCTTCGCCTGCACCGGTTTCGGCCATGCCCAGCTGGGGCCGAATCGGACGAACTCGCCGTCGTAGGCGGCCTCCTCCTCGGTCCACAGCGCCCGCATGGCCTCCAGGTATTCGCGCAGTACCGTGCGGCGCTTGTTACCCGGAACCCCGTGGTCGGCGAGTTCGTCGGTATTCCAGCCGAAGCCGGCGCCCAGGCTGACCCGGCCGCCGGACAGGTGGTCCAGGGTGGCGATGGTCTTCGCCAGCGTGATCGGGTCGTGTTCGGTGGGAAGGGCCACCGCCGTCGACAATTCGATGCGCTGGGTGACGGCGGCCGCGGTGGCGAGTGCGACCCACGGGTCGAGGGTGCGCATGTACCGATCGTCGGGCAGGCTCTCGTCGCCGGTCAGCGGATGGGCCGCCTCGCGTTTGACCGGAATGTGGGTGTGCTCGGGCACGAAGAACGACTCGAAGCCGCGCTCCTCGGCGGCCGCGGCCGCGACCGCGGGCCGGATGCCGCGGTCGCTGGTGAACAGGACGATGCCGAAACGCATGGGGTTCCTTTCGAAGTCGTGCGGGACACCCGCACCCGGTCGCACCGAGATCAGCTCGATGCCGGACCGTCGTTGGCCGCGGCGCGCCCCGCGCGGCGACCGTAGAAGCTGCCGTCGCCGAGCGAGGTGCCGCTGGCGTAACCCCCCGCGCACACGCCGGAGGTGCAGCGCCCGGCCGCGTACAGGCCGGGAATGGGATCGCCGCTCACATGCAGCACCCGCGAATCGAGATCGGTGCGCAGGCCGCCGAGGGTGAATCCGGCGGTGAACCCCCGCATGTCGAAACCGGCCAGCGGCGTGCCGATCGGTTTGACCCACTCCGGCTTCTTGCCCAGCAGCGGATCGACCCCGGCCGCGGCGTGCCGGTTGTAGACCTCGATCGTGGCCTGCAGGGCCCCGGCGGGCAGACCCATCTCCTCTTCCAGCTCCTCGACCGTTTCGGCGGCCCAGGTCGGTGGCTGGCGGAAGTACGGGGAGCTGGTCTCGGTCTTCAGCGCCTCTTCCAGCGCCTCTTCGTCGATGATCAGATAGGCCTGATTGTCCTGCTGGATCAGGGTGGCCTGGCCGATGCGGCCGGGATAGGTGTCCTCTGCGATATAGCGTTGCCCCCGGCCGTTGACCAGAATCCCGCGCACCATGGTCTGCGGGTCGCCGAAGAAGGCGACCTCGGTGGCATCCATATGGGCCAGCTCGGCGCCGAGGGCCTGCGCCACCCGGATACCGATACCGTCGTGCTCCTCGATCGCGGCGGCCGGGCGGCCGATCAGGCGCGGGGCGTACCCCTCGATCATCCGCTTCTCGTAGGCGAAACTGCCGGTGGCCAGCACCACGCCGCGCCGGGCCCGGACGTTGAGCAGGGTGCCGTAACGCTTGGCGACCACGCCCACCACGCGGTTGTCGTCGTCGATGATCAGGCGCTGGATGCGGATATCGTATTCCGCACGGACACCGAGCTTTTCGGCCGTATCGGTGAGCGGCTTCATCAGCATGTAGCCGCCGCCCTGTTCGCCGGTGCGCTTGTTCTGCATCTGTGGCAGGTGTCCGCGCGGCGCCGGCGTGGCGATCGCGTTGAAGGGCGCGGCGTTCTCGCCACCGGAGTACATCAGGCCCTCGTCGTGCGGCGGCTCCCAGCCCGGTTCCCCCCAGAACTCCTCCTTGAACGGAACGCCCTGGGCCACAAGCCAGTTGAAGTGTTCGACACTGCCCTGGCAGTAGTCGTGGATCTTGGCCTCGTCCACCCCGGGCCCGAGCGCGGCCAGCATGAACTTCTCCATGTTCTCCGGGGTGTCCTCGAAACCGAGGGCCTTCTGCAGCGGGGTGCCGCCACCGAGATAGATGAATCCACCCGACAGCGAGGCGGCGCCACCCCAGCCGCCGGTGCGCTCGAGGACCAGCACATCGGCGCCGGCCTGCGCGGCCTCGATCGCGGCCGCGACACCGGCGATGCCGTAGCCGGCGATCACCACGTCGGCTTCGTAGTCCCACTCGGTGATGTCGGCGGCGCGTTGTGGTCGCACACCCAGGGTGTCGGACATGGTTTGTTCGTTCCTCACTTCTCGGCGGTCTTCGGCGCGGCGCTGTCGGTCTTCGGCGTGCCGCTGTCGGTCCTCGCCGCGGCGGCCGCCTTCTTCTCGGCGGCGACGACCTTGCCGACGACGCTGTCGAATTTCGTCCCGGCCGCCCAGCCCGTGTAGTGGCACAGGAAGATCGCGATCTCGCGCAGCTGTTCCTCGGTCAGTTCCCCGTTGCGCAGGGCCGCGCTCACCTGGATCTCGCTCACGTCGTGCAGCCCCTGCGCGGTGAGCGCACCGAGCAGCAGCAGGCGGCGATCCCGCACGGACAATTCCGGGCGGCTCCAGATATCGGCGAACAGGTGGTCGACGGTGACCGCGAAATGGGCGCCGGGCCCGTCGGCGACCTCCCAGCCGTAGACCTCGCTCATCTTTGCCAGGCCGCGGGCGCGTCGCTGCTCTGGCGACAGGCAGTCGGTTTCAGCGCTCATTGCTCTCCTTGCCGAGTGTCGGTGGCGGTCTGTGCGGCGCGGGAGATGTCGCCGGGCCCGACGCCGAGCCCGTCGCCGAGACCCGCCAACGCCATCCGCGCGAACGGTAGTTCGACGCCGAGCCGCTCGCCGAGGGCCAGTGCCAGGGACAGATCCTTCTCGCCGAGGTCGCGGGTGTGGGTGAAGATCGGATGCCAGAAATCCTCGGCCGCGACCGGGGCGGTGGTGTCGCGCAACATGATCGCGCCCGCGCCACCGGTGATCGCATCGGAGTGCCGCACCACCTTGCCGAGGTCGGCGATGTTCAGCCCGGCCGCCTCGGCCAGCCGCTGCGCCTCGGCGGTGGCGGTGAACGAGACGAAGTGCAGCAGGTTGCGGGCAAGTTTCATGCGGGTACCGGCCCCGACCTCCCCGGCGTGGACGACCAGTTCGGCCCAGTACCCGAACGGTTCGCGCACCTTCTCGAAGGCGGCGGCGCTGCCACCGACCATCACCGCGAGCGCACCCTTCTTCGCGCCCGCGCCACCCCCGCTGACCGGGGCATCGACGAAATCGACGCCGCGATCGGCGCAGACGGTCGCGAGTTCGACCGCGGTCCGATCGCTGATGGTCGAATGCACGGCGATCACCGTGCCCGGCCGTGCGGTGGTGAGCAGTCCGTCGGTGCCGGTGACGACCGCTCGCACCTGCGCGTCGTCGAGTACGACCACCGAGATCACGCCGGCCCGCTCGGCGACCTCGGCCGCGGATTTCGCCGGGTGGGCGCCGCCGTCGACGAACGGCTGCATCGCCTCGGTTCGGGTGTCGCAGACGATCAGGCCACCGGGGCGGCTCAGCAGCCGCTCGGCCATCGGCGCACCCATATTGCCCAGGCCGATGAAGCCCGCAGCCTCGGTGCTGTCGTTCGTGGACCCGCTCATGGGCGCCTTTCGGAGCTGTCTGGACACGTGTACGGAACTATAGGTTCGCCCCGGATCCCGGCGCAAGAACTTGTTTCAATTCTGTCGCTCGCGGTGGGTTCGCTCCACCGCTGCCCACCATGGCATCGACGGTGCGGGACGGCGTGGGTGGGGCCGGTCTTCCGGTGGCAAAAATCGTCGATCCGTTGTCGCGTCCGGCTTGCGGTGGTACGGTCCAGACACATGTCCAGCAATGTGTCTTCCGCGGCTGTCCGCGAGGGATATTCCGGCCTGAACTCGTTCTCGAAAACGGGCTGACGGACCACCGACTCCCGCGATCGCCCGGATGCGGCGGTTGCCCGACTCAGGCCGCCGGTGACGGCCGGTGACACCGAATGTGAAGGATGCTGCGATGTCCGGATTTCCCCGCGACGAACTCGACGAGATGGTCCGCCGGTGGGTGGTGGAGAACGAGCGCTGCGAGCAGGCCGGCGATTGGCGGCCGCTGGCCGACATGTACACCGAGGACGCCACCTACGGTTGGAACTACGGCCCGACCCAGGAGTTCATGGCCGTCGGGCGCGACGAGATCCGCGAGCTGGCGCTCGGGCAGGAGATGGACGGGCTCGAGGGCTGGACCTATCCGTATCAGGAATTCGTCGTCGACGATCGCAGCGGCACCGTCATCGGCCTGTGGAAGCAGGTCAACGAGAACACCCGCCCGGACGGGCGGCACTACAGTCCGGAGGGTATCGGCGGCAGTTGGTTCCGCTACGGCGGAAACTTCCAATGGTCCTGGCAGCGTGACTTTTTCGACTTCGGCAACGTCTCCGCGCTGTTCGTGGAGATGATCACCGCGAATGCGCTGTCGGAGGGGATGCGCAAGCGGATCGAGCGGTCGGCAGCCGGACCACTACCGGGGTGGTACAAGATCGGCGAGTCGCCGGTCCCGCTGTGGTGAGCTCGATGAACGCGAGTCGTTTCGCCGACCTGAGCCGGGACCAACTGGCGCTGCTGGTCCCGGAACTGCTGTTGTGCGGACATCTCATCGACCGCTCGGGTATGGCGCATTCGATCGGCGCGTTCGGCCGCGACGGCATGGCGGCGGTGGCCATCGAGGAGTGGCAGCTCGCCAGCCCGATCTACACCCGCCGGATGCGGGCGGCGCTCGCGATTCCGGGCGACGGGGTGGTCACGATATTCAAAGGGCTGCAACTGGATATCGGCGCCCCACCGCAGTTCATGGACTTCCGATTCCGGGTCGACGACGACCGCAACGGCGAGTTCTGGCTGGACCACTGCGGTGCGCTCGCCGATGTCGAGCCGATGGGTGAGGACTACGTGGTGGCCATGTGCCACACCATCGAGGACCCCACCTTCGACGCGACGGCCCTGGCCACCAATCCGCACGCCCAGGTGCGGCCGATCCACCGGCCGCCGCGACACCCCGCCGATCGGGTGCCGGTGTGCGCGTGGATGGTTCGGATCGATCCCGGTAACGAACCGCCGGCCGTGCCGGCCAACGCCGAGCGGATGTCGCGCTTCGCGGCGGCGCACCTCGAACTGGCGCCGATCGAGCCGGGCGGGCCGGGCCGGTCCGACTACGCCGGTCCGCTGCTGAGCGATATCGACTTCGCCGAGTTCTCCCATTCGGCACTGGTGCGGATCGCCGACGAGGTATGTCTGCAGCACCATCTGCTGAACCTCGGCTTCCTGATCGCGGTGGGCGATCGTGCGGACGCGCAGACCGCCGCCGCGATCGCGCGCAAACAGTTCACCGGTATCGCCGGGCTCACCTCCGAACGCCTGCGTGCGGTCCTCGGGCTCGGCACCGGCTTCGAGGATCTGGCCCGCGTTCTGCGAGTGCACCCGGCCTGGAACCCGCTGCCGTATGTGGACATGCGGGTCGACGCCTATCACGATTCCGCGGTGCTGCGCATCGCCCGGGACAGCCCCGGCGTGCGCGACGGCGGCTGGCCGGCCGCGATCGACGCCGATCATCTGGAGCCGCTGGCCGCCATGGTGCGCGGGGTGAATCCGAGATTCGACGTCCACGCTCGCGCGGGCGGCGACGACGAACTGGTCGTCGAGATCACCGCGGCCGCAACCGCATTCCCGGAATCGCCGGAGGTGGCGATCACCCGGTTCAGCACCGGGGCGGACTTCCGTTTCTCGCCCCGCCAGTCGCTGCCGCTGACCGTCGTCTGACGACCGGCACGAATCCGCAATCGACGAGAGATCTCAGATATGCCGAACAATTTCGCCGACCTGTTCGAGCACGCCGTGGATGCCATGCCGGATCGGGTGGCGTTGATCCAGGGTGAGCGGCAGGTGAGCTATCGGGAGTTGGAGAACCGCGCCAACCAGCTCGCCCACCACTTCGCCGCCGTGGGGCTGGGGGAGGGCAGCCACATCGGCTTCCAGATGCACAACAGCATCGAGACGATGGAAACGCTGATCGCGGCGTTCAAGCTGCGGGCGGTGCCGATCAATATCAACTACCGCTACGGCGCCGAGGAACTGCGCTACGTCTACGACAACGCCGATCTCGAGGCGGTCGTGCACCACCGGTGCTACGCGCAGGTCGTCGACCAGGTGCGACCCCAGGTCACCACGCTGCGGCACGCCTTCGTCGTCGACGACGACCAGGGTGGCGCCGGCCTGCCCAGCGAGTCGGCCCCGTATGCGGAAGCCTTCGAGAACACCTCCGCCGCACGGGATTTCGGTGAGCGCAGCGCCGACGATCTGTTCATGATGTACACCGGCGGCACCACCGGCATGCCCAAGGGCGTGATGTGGCGCCAGGAGGACATGTGGCGGGTGCTGGGCGGCGGCATCGACTTCTACACCAACGTGCCCGTCGCCGACGAATTCGAACAGTCCCGGGTCGGGGCGCAGAACGACCCGCTGCGCTGGCTGATCCTGCCGCCGCTGATCCACGCCGCGGCGTTGATGCCCACCTTCACCGCGCTGTGGTCGGGTAACACCGTCATTTACGAGCCGCGATTCGACGCCGACCGGGTGTGGCAGGTGGTGGCCGCGCGGCGCGCGAATATCGTGGTGATCACCGGCGATGCGATGGCCCGGCCGCTGTTGAACTCCTACCGGCGCTCGCCGGTCGACACCTCGTCGATGGTCGCGCTGGCCTCCGGAGCGGCACTGCTGTCGCAGCCGGTGAAGAACGAGATGCTGGAGTTGTTCCCGCACGCGGTGATCACCGATTCGATCGGCTCCTCCGAAACCGGCTTCGGCGGTATCGGCGTCGCGCAGAAGGACGACGATCCCGGTCGCGGCCCCCGGGTGCAGACCGGCCGCGGGGCCGTGGTGGTGGGCGAGGACGGCCGGGAAGTGCCGCCGGGTGAAGAGGGTTGGCTGGCCAAGACCGGGTCGGTCCCGCTGGGCTACTACAAGGATCAGGCCAAGTCGGACAAGCTGTTTCGCACCGTCGACGGCGTGCGGATGGTCATCACCGACGACCGGGCCCGGGTGGAGGCCGACGGCACGATCACCCTGCTCGGCCGCGGCAATATGGTGATCAACACCGGCGGCGAGAAGGTGTTCGTCGAAGAGGTCGAGGCCGTGGTCAAGGCCCATGACGACGTGTACGACGTGGTCGTGATCGGTGTGCCGCACGAGCGCTGGGGGCATCAGGTCGCGGCGGTGCTGTCGGTGGCCGGGGACGGTCCGCTCGATTTCGCCGACCTCGAATCCCATGTGCGCAAACATCTCGCCGGATACAAACTGCCGCGCAGAATCTGGGTGGTCGAGGCGGTCGGCCGTACCCCCAGCGGGAAACCCGACTACCGCTGGGCCAAGTCCCATGCGCAATCACATCCGCCCGCCTACACGGTCGGCTCCTGAACCCGCCGTCTGCTCGCCGGACGTCGCATCCGCGGCGTTCGGCTCTGGCGTGTCCGGGGGATCCCGCTGAGTGAGATTTCGGGCTCGATCGGGCCTGTGCAATCAAATTGGAACGTGTTCTACTTGGAGGATGACAGCGGTGCATTCGGTACTCGGTGAAAAAGTCAGGATGCCGGTCGAGATCCGCGATGCCGACGCGTGCGCGGCCACCTTTCTCGTCGATGCGGCGGCGGCGCGCGAGATCGTGGCGCCGACCGGGCTCGAACCGCTCACGGTCGCCGGCCGCGGGGTGTGCTCGCTGGTGTTCGTGCGCTATGTCGACGGCGACCTCGGTCCCTACCACGAATTCGGGCTCACCCTGATGGTGCGCGGACGAGACCGCGAGCCCGGCGTCTACATTCCGTGGCTACCGGTGAATCAGACCTTCACCTGCGCCGCCGGTCGGGAGATCTGGGGTTTCCCCAAGGAGATCGCCGATATTCGGATCACGCCGGTGCGCCGCGGGAAGCGGTGCGAGGTACGCATCGACGACCGCCTGGTGGTGGCGATGGAGGTCGGCGGCGGCGTGCCGTCACCGGGTGGAATGGGCGGCGCGTCGATCGCCGCCTACACCCTGATGGACGGCGTCCTGCGCCGCACCCCGTGGGTGATGAATCCGGCCCAGGTGCGAATGGGGTTGGGCGGCACCAGGATCGAGCTGGGCGATCATCCCGTGGCGCGGCAGATGCGGGCGCTCGGGTTGCCCAAGCGCGCGCTGTTCAGCAGCCGAATCGGGTTGCTGCGGATGACATTCGAGGACGCGTCCGTCGTGTGACGGCCGATCGCTCGAAGCGCTGCGCGGATCCGGCCCGACCGAGCGGGGCACGACAGATTCACCGAGCGGGGCTCGACAGATTTCCCGAGCGGGCTCGGCACATTCACCGAGCGGGCTCGACGGATTCTTCGGCAGGGTCGACGACCCGTCCGGCGCAGCCGGCTCATCGGCTCGGTACGGATTTCAGGAGGTTCAATGAGCAAGACAGCAGTGGTGACGGGCGCGGCCAGCGGAATGGGGCGGATGGCGGCCCAGCGGCTGGCGGCCGCGGGTTATCGCGTGGCCGCACTCGACATCAACGAGAACGGTCTGGCGGAGACGGCGCGGCGCTCGCCGAATATGAGCACCTACCTCTGCGATGTCGCCGACGACCAGGCGGTCCGCGCGGTAATCGACAAGGTCCGCTCCGATCTCGGGCCGATCGAGCACGTGGTGCACGCGGCGGCGCTGTGCCGGGTGGGATCGGCGCTGACGCATGATATTTCGGAGATGCGCCGGGTGATGGACATCAACTACGGCGGCACGGTCAACATCTGTCAGGCCATCGTGCCGGAGATGAAGAAGGCCGGGCGCGGGACCCTGGTGCTGTTCGCCTCGGTGGCGGGCTGGCTGCCCTCGCCGGGCCTGGCCGCCTACTCGGCTTCCAAGTTCGCGGTCGTCTGCTACCACGAAGCGCTGGCGCAGGAGTTGAACGGGACCGGGGTGCGGGTCATCTCGATCTGCCCGCCGATCGTGGAAACTCCGCTGCTGGACGGCATTCGGGCCGCGAACGAGGCGGTGGTGGCGGGGCAGAAGGGGATCTCGCCGGATCGGGTGCTGGACGCGGCCGAGCGGGCGGTAGCCGATCCGAAGGCGCCCCTGTTCGTCTTCCCCGGCCCGGCCAAACCGCTGTGGCTGGCCCGTCGCTTCGCGCCGAATTTCCTGCGCAAGCAGGTCACCCGCATGGTGCAGCCGGAGCTGTGACGGTGCCGACACTCTTCGTGCGAACCGCGGCCCGAAAGCGGATTTTCCCACCATCGGGCCGAGGTGTGCACGATCCGTTCGGCGGCCGGTGTCAGCGGCCCTTGAACTCCGGCTTGCGGCGTTCGGCGAAGGCGCGCGGGCCTTCCTTGGCGTCCTCGCTGCGGAAGACGGTCAGGCCGAGTTGCGCATCGATCTTGAACGCCTCGTTCTCGTGCATGCCCTCGGTATCGCGCATCGTCTTCAGAATCGCCTGCACCGCCAGCGGGCCGTTGGCGTTGATCTTCTCGGCGATTTCGAGCGCCTTGTCCAGGGCGGTCCCGTCCGGCACCACGTGTCCGATCAGGCCGTATTCCTTGGCTTCGGCGGCGGTGATGTGGCGCCCGGTCAGCAGGATGTCGGCGGCCACGGTGTAGGGGATCTGGCGCGGCAGCCGGACCGCCGAACCGCCCATCGGGAACAGGCTCCACCGGGCCTCGGACACACCGAATTTCGCGCTCTCGCCGGCGATTCGGATATCGGTGCCCTGCAGGATCTCGGTGCCACCGGCGATGGCCGGGCCCTCCACCGCGGCGATCAGCGGTTTGGTGAGCCGGCGGCCCTTGAGCAGGCCGGGAATGTTGGTGGGATCGAAGGCTCCACCCGCACTCATATTCTTGGCCGGATCCTGCTTGGTCATGGCCTTCAGGTCGGCGCCCGCGCAGAACGCGCCGCCGGCGCCGGTGAGGATGCAGGACCGGATCTCCGGGTCGTTGTCGACGGTGTCCCAGGCCTGCACCATCAGATCGAGCATCTCGGCCGAGAGCGCGTTGCGCACGGCCGGGCGGTTCATGGTGACGATCAGGGTGGCGCCGCGTCGCTCCAGCAGCGCGTGGGGTTCTGTGTTGCTACCTGTTTCAGTTGCTGCCGTCGTCATCGCCGACCCACTTTCCTCATGGCATTACTCGTGTTTTGCGGACGAAGTTACCCCGCACCGTTGTACAGAACAATAACGTGTTCTAGTTTGGATCATGGTGACCGCCGTCACGGGCGGCAAGTTAGGGAGATCGCTGATGGAGACAACGACGCACAGCGGCGGCGCAGCCACGTCGCACAGCGGCGCGACCACACTGCCCCCGCGCATCACGAAGGCATTGATCGACCGCCTGACCGGGATGGTGACTGCCGGGACGGCCGGCGCCGCGCGCGAACCCTACGAGATGATCGAGGTGTACACCGGCGCCGTCGTCGGTGAGCTGCCGCAGTCCTCGCCCGAGGACGTCGTGGCCGCGACCGAGAAGGCCCGCGCGGCCCAGCGGGAGTGGGCGAGCCGGTCGGTCAAGCAGCGGCTGCGGGTCTTCGAGAAGGCCCATGAGCTGATCCTGTCCGAACTCGACACCATCGCGGATCTGATTCAGATCGGTTGCGGTAAGACGCGGCGGATGGCGATCGAGGAATCGTGCGATCCGCCGATGGTGATCAGCCACTACCTCAAACACGCCGAACGCATCCTGAAGCCGGTCCGCCGCGGCGGCGCGATGCCCATCATCTCCACCTCCACCGAACAGCACCGTCCCAAGGGCGTCGTCGCGGTGATCGCGCCGTGGAATTTCCCGTTCGCGATCTCGATCTCCGATTCGGTGCCGGCGCTCATCGCGGGCAACGGCGTGGTGATCAAGCCGGACAACAAGACCGCGCTGTGCACGCTCTACGGCGTGGAACTGCTGCGCAAGGCCGGGCTGCCGCGCGATCTGATCCAGGTGGTGTGCGGCACCGGACCCGATGTCGGGCCCACCCTGATCGACAACAGCGATTTCGTGATGTTCACCGGCTCCACCGCCACCGGCCGCACCATCGGTGAGCGCGCCGGCCGCAACCTGATCAGCTGCAGTCTCGAGCTCGGCGGCAAGAATCCGATGATCGTGCTGGAGGACGCCAACCTCGACGAGGTGATTCCGGGCGCGATCTTCGCGGTGTACGGCAACTCCGGCCAGGCCTGCATGCATATCGAGCGGATCTATGTGCACGACCGCATCCACGACGAATTCGTGCGTCGATTCGTGGCCGCGGCAGCGGAATTGGGGTCGAAGGCGGGTGCGTCCTATACCGCCGATCCGGAATTCGGCTCACTGGTGTCGGTGGATCACATGCGGCGCGTGGCGGCGCATGTGGACGATGCGGTCGCCAAGGGCGCGACCGTGCTGACCGGCGGCAAGCCCCGCCCGGATATCGGCCCGGCGTTCTACGAGCCGACCGTGCTGACCGGCGTGACCCCCGAGATGGAGCACGCGACCGTGGAGACGTTCGGGCCGGTCGTCACCATCTACCGCTACACCGACGAGAACGAGGCGGTTCGTCAGGCCAACGCCACCACTTACGGTCTCAACGCCAGCATCTGGAGTTCGGACCTGGCCCGGGCGGAGCGGCTCGCGGACCGGCTCGAGGCGGGCAACGTCAATGTCAACGACGGTTTCGTCGCCACCTACTCGGCGAAGATGACGCCCTCCGGCGGGGTGAAGCAGTCCGGCGTCGGTACCCGGCACGGCGATGCCGGCCTGCTCAAATACACCGACACGGTCAATGTCGGCGTGCAGAAGAAGCAGGTGCTCTCGGCCCGGGCGGGCATGCCGTTCGAGAAACAACTCAAGAGCACCCTGCTCACCCTGCGGCTGAGCCGGCGGCTGCGCATTCGCTGAGACGGCATCCGGCTTCGCCGACCGACGCGGAACGGGCCCGTTCGTCTCCACGAACGGGCCCTTCCACTGCCCGGCGGCACGTGGCGATCGATGCCGATCGAGCCGGGACGGCCGGAGGTGTTCCCTCCTACTTCACGCCGATCGGCTTACCGAAGAACGAGGCGAAGGTTTCGCCGAAGGTGGCGGCCAGCATCTGGAAACCGTTGGGGTCCAGCAGCAACCAGCCGGCGTCGGCGATGTGACAGCCCGGCTGAGCGGGAACGCCGTTCAGCCGGTCCCGCAGCCACAGCATCGCCGCGCCACCACCGGAGATTTCGGTCGCGACATGCTCGGCGAAGTGCTCCCGGGTGTATTGCACAGTGGCGGAAGGGTTTCGGCAGTAGCTGCCGACCAGGTCGTTCACCTGGCCGACCGGGATGATCTCGTCCGGATTGCCCTGCCAGATGTACATCGGCATATCCGGCACCGATTTGCCCATCCGGGTCTTGTCCAGCACATCCACGACCGCGGGCTGCTGCATCGGATCACCCGGCACGCGCAGCATCCCCTTCAGATTCAGGAACGGCAGTAACGAGCTCACGTACTGCACACACAGTCCGCTCTGAATGGTGGTCAGGCCCTTGCCCAATGGGTCCATATGCTCGTCGACAAAGCGGGCGAACTCCGGATACTCTCGGGTGAGTCCCATGATCGCGGCCAGCACCAGGCCCGAGGTCGCCTGGCCGTTGGCCACATTCAGGGTCATTCCGAGGTCGGCCGGGACTCCGCCCTCGGCCGCACCGACGATATTCAGCTCCGGCGCGTAGCTGCTTTTCAGCTCGGCGGCGTGCCCGGTCGCGATCGCGCCACCGGAGTAGCCGTAGAGACCGATCCGGGTGTCCGGTCGCAGCCGCATCGGCTCGAAGTCGCGGGCCGCGCGCACCCCGTCGAGGGTGATCCGGCCGGCGAGTGGGCCCGCGGCGTACGCGTTGTTCGGCCCCTCGTGATCCGGGATCACCACCGCCCAGCCCTGCTGCAGCGCACCCTGTGCGATGACGAATTCGGCCGGGGCGACGATTTGGCCCAGGAACGGGGCGGCCGAGAAGTGCTGGATCGCATAGGAGGGCGCGCAGTACCCGGCGAGCGAATCCTCGGCGATCTGCATGGAGACCAATTTGTCCGGGGCTGAACCGCGTGGTTTCAGAACTGTGGCCACCGCCGGGATCGGCTGGTCGCGACTGTCGTTCGATCGGTAGGAGATCTGCCACGCGTCGACGTTGACCGGGATCAGGCCCAGATTTGCCACCCGGACCTCCCGGGCGGCGATGATCTCGCCCGGCTGCTTCGCGGCGACGATGTCGGCCGCCGGGTGGTAGAAGCCCGGGTCCAGTTCCGGTGGCAGCGGAACGGGAACGGCGGGTGCGACCGGTGCGGGGTCGGCGATGGCATGCGGTGGCCGGGCCGTCCCGCCTGACAGGACGGTCAGCGTCATGACCGCTGCGAGTACGCCGGCCGTCCGGCGGATGCGACGCGTCCAGGCTTCGGTCACACTCGTCTCCTTCGCTGATGCGAGACTGTTCCGTCTCACATGTGCAGCGAACTATGGCACAGGTGTGATGGCCGTCGCAAGAACCTGGGCGCGAATGGAGGGAAGCCGACGGTCAGGCGGTTTCCTCGCTCGCGGTGGGCGCCCAGCGCTGCTCCACCTTCGCCAGGCGCCAGTAGGCCACCGCGACGATCCAGGCCACGACGAACAATGCGACGATCGCGAATCCGGCATTGTTCAGATCGATCCCCGCGATCCACTCGGCGATCGGCCCGCCGAAGCCGGTGTCGTCGTGCAACACCTTGATCAGCTCGATCGAGCCGATGAACAGCGCCACCGCGATCGACAGCGCGGTGATGGCGAGGTTGTAGAAGATCTTGCGGACCGGGTCGGAGAACGCCCAGTCGTAGGCGACATTCATGAACAGCCCGTCCACGGTGTCCATCAGGCTCATCCCCGCCGCGAACAGCAGCGGCAGGACGACGATCGCGTACCAGGGCAGCCCGGCCGCGGCGCCGGAACCGGCCAGCGCCAGCAGGGCGACCTCGGTCGCGGTATCGAATCCCAGGCCGAACAGCACGCCCACCGGATAGACGTGGACCGGCCGCCCCACCATCCGCATCACCGGCGCCAGCAGGCGGGCGAGGAAACCCCGAGAGTCGAGCGCGGCCTCCAACTCGGCGTGGTCGTAGCCGCCGTCCCGGCGCAGCCCCCGGAACACGCGCCAGATGCCGACCAGCGCAACCACATTCAGCAGACCGATCAGATACAGGAACGAACCCGAGGCGATCGTCGAGATGGTGCCCAGCGTCTTGCGCGTCGGCGATTCGTCGTCGACCAGCGTGCCCACCACGTGCGCGCCCGCGACCACCAGGGCGGCCAGGGCGAACACGATCGTGGAATGGCCCATCGCGAACCAGAATCCGACGGATTTGGGACGTTTGCCGTCGCTCATCAACTTGCGGGTGGTGTTGTCGATGGCAGCGATGTGGTCGGCGTCGAACGCGTGTCGCAGCCCGAAGGTGTAGGCCGTGATGCCCAGTCCGATCCCGAAGACCTCGGTTCCGATTCGATAACCGTGCGGCGCGATAGCGCCGAACAGCAGACCGAAACCCACCACGTGCATCAGGGCGACCACGCCGAGCAGCACGGCCGCGTCCAGCCAGTCCCGCCGGGTCCAGTCGCGGAGGACATCGCGAAGCATTCGGCGACGAGTGGACATGTGCCACAACCCTTCTGGGGAACCCGCGTCCCCGTCCGTGCACAGCGACGAAAGGGGTCTGGCTGACAGCGTGGGCTGAACACAGTGGCGCGACCGCACCGGAATTGCACCGGTTTCCCGTTCCCATCGCGAGAACTTGTCTGCGGACTATATCAACGACCGGCCCCGTACCGGCCCGGCGTTCGTCGTCCGGTGCTGCGCCGGAGCCGGAAAATGCCGAGGTATACCCCCGAAAGTGGCGAAAGTAGGGGAGACTCGGCGTAACGCAATGTGTAGGTCGGCAGTCGGTCGAAGTCGTCGGTGTTTTCGCGCAGTGTCAGGGGAACCTCATGTCGCAGCCCTCTGCCGCGTACCCGAGTGTGGTGCCGGTCGGAGTGGATACCGCTCGTGCCAGCATCGCCCGCGTCTACGATGCGGCCCTGAACGGCAAGGACAATTTCGAGGTCGACCGCGAAGTGCTCGCACAGGTGCGCACCGTCGCACCGCAGGTTAACGATCTGGCCTGGGCCAATCGAGACTTTCTGATCCGTGCCTGCCGTTTCCTGGCGGCGCAGGCCGGTATCGAACAGTATCTGGACCTGGGCTCCGGGCTGCCGACCGCGGAGAACACCCATCAGGTGGTGCAGCGAATCCGGCCCGAATCGCGGGTGGTCTATGTCGACAACGACCCGATGGTGTTGGCGCACGCGCGGGCCCTGCTCGAGGAGAATCCGCGGACCAGCATCGTCTCCGGCGACATCTTTCGCCCGCACGAAATATTGACCAACCCCACCGTGCGCGCCGAATTGGATTTCACCCGGCCGGTGGCCCTTTTCCAGATCGGCACCCTGCACCATTACCTGGGCGACGACGGGCCGGCGCTGATGCGGACCTATATCGACGCACTGCCCTCGGGCTCCTACCTGGCGATCGCGCATTTCTACGATCCGGAAGAACCGGGCCTCAGCGAGCTGGCTCGCAAGATGGAGGACAAATTCGTCCACAGCCCGATGGGTAGCGGGCGGTTCCGCACTCGTGCGCAAATCCAGGCGATGTTCGGCGATCTGGAGATGGTCGAACCCGGTCTCGTGCTCTGCGACGACTGGTGGCCGGACGGTCCCCGGCTGACTCCGCTGTCCGACGTGCGGCGCTGCATCGTCGCCGGTATCGGCCGTAAGCGCTGATCCGGCTGCCGTTCAGTACGAGCCGCCGGGCCCGGCGGCCTTGATGCCGTGATGGAGTTCGGCGACGTCGGGGTGGGCGCGGGTCCGGGATTTCCAGGCGTTCTCCCCGTAGGTGTCGAAGATCGGATTGGCCGGGTCCGCGGTGACGCCGCGGGCAGCGGCGGCCAACTCCGGCGGCAGCGGCAACAACGGAATGCGGGCGTCCAGCGCCGGATTCAGGAAATACGGGATGGAGATCCGATCGGTGCCGGGTTCGGGCGCGAGCACCCGATGCCGGGTCGCCCGTAGATAGCCGCCGGTCGCGACCTCGAGCAATTCGCCGATGTTGACGATGAACGCGCCGGGCAGCGGCGGGACGTCCACCCACTCCCCGGACGACAACTCCACCTGCAGCCCATGCGAATCCGGCTCGACGAGAAGCAGGGTCAGCACCCCGGAGTCCTTGTGCGCGCCCACGCCCTGCGGGTTGTCCGGGTTGCCCGGGTAGCGCACGACTTTGATCAGAGTCGACGGTCGATCGGCGAAGGCCGGATCGAAGAACTCCGCCGGGGCGCCCAACGCCGCCGCCCAGTGCCGGAGCAATGCGCGCCCGACCGCCGCGAGGGATCGGTCCCACGCCTCCACGGCGGGGCGGAGTTGCGGAAGCGCGGAGGGCCACAGGTTGGGCCCCTGGAGTCGCCAATACCCTTGTGCGTCCGGGATCGCCTCGGCCTCGGGGCCGATATCGATCTGTTCACGCCAGTCGACCTGCCCGTTCGTCAGCTCCCCACCCAGCCGGGAATATCCGCGGAACTGCGGGCTCCGCAGTTGGCTGATCTCCTGTTTCGCCGCCTCCGGTAGTGCGAAGAATCGTCGGGCGAGGGCGAGGAGTTCGTCGCTGCGCGCGGCCGAGACGCCGTGACCGGTCAGGTAGAAGAAGCCGAATTCGTGCGTGGCCGAGCGTAATTCGGAACGGAAGCGCGCCGGATCGGAATCCGCGGTCGCGAGATCGAGTACCGGGAGTATGCGGTCCACCATCGAAAGCTCCCTCCTCGTGCCGTCCGCATCAGCTTTACCGCGAACGCGCCTGCCTCGAAAGGGTTGGGCTCGCGGCGAATTCAATTGTTCGTGCGGTGCGGCCCGCGTATTCGGTGCTACCCGCCGGAACGGAATCCGCATGATTCAAAGGGGTCGGTTCCATCGTGGCGGCTCCTATGCTCGGCCGAGCCGACCGGCACCTCCGTGCCGTCGTGCGCAGTGTCGAGAGGAATTGTTGATGTCCGGTCGTATCCGCACCGCATTATCGATTGTCGCAGCCGGTACGGCTGCCACGTTGCTACTCGCCGCGTGCGGCAGTGGCGGATCCGCCCATACCGAGAACGGGGTGACCTCACTGCGGTATCTGGGCTGGACCGACCAGGTCACGCCACCGGAACTCGCGGAAAGTCTCGGATTCTTCGACGGCAAGATCAAGCTGGATTGGTCCGGCAACACCATCAGCGGGCCGCAGGAGATCCAGACCGCCGCCACCGGGCAGATCGACTTCGGCGGCGCCTTCGCCGGCGCGGTGGCGAAACTGGCCGGTGCCGGGGCGCCGATCACGGCGGTGATCAACTACTACGGCTCGGACGAGAAGTCGTTCCAGGGCTACTACACGCTCGACAACAGCCCGATCCGGACCGCCGCCGATCTGGTCGGCAAGAAGGTCGGCGTGAATACGCTGGGCGGGCAGAACGAGGCCGATATCCACGACGCGCTGAAGAAGGCGGGACTGAGCGTCGAACAGATCAAATCGGTGCAGCTGGTCGCGTTGCCGCCGCCGAATATCGAGGCCGCGCTACGGCAGGGGCAGATCGATGCCGCCGCACTGAACGGTCAATTCCAGCAGCGCGCGGTCGCCGTCGGCGGGATCCGCCCGATATTCACCGAGCTCGACGAATACGGCGGGCCGATCAACGGCGGGCCCTACGTGTTCCGCAACGATTTCATCGCCAAGAATCCCGATGTCGTCCGCACCTTCACCACCGGTGTCGCGAAGGCGTTGGAATGGGAGCGCGTCACCCCGCGCGATCAGGTGATCGCGAAGTTCACCGAAATCATCAACGGGCGGCACCGCCCCGGGGAGGACACCTCGACGCTGAAATACTGGCTGTCCGTCGGTGTCCCGGCTCGGTACGGCAAACTTTCCGACGAGGATTTCACCCGCTGGCAGAGCTGGCTGGAGGACACCGGGGCCATCGATCACAAACTCGAGCCCGGCAAGTTCTACACCAACAAGTTCAATTCGCTGCTGCAGCAGGATAATTCGGGCAAGTAGGCAACGGCGTCGGGGGACTCTCGTCCGAACCGAGTACGGACGAATGGGTCGCCCCGGCGACGATCGGGCGCAGTCCCGTGCGCCAGGCCCGAGCGAAATGGCACGGCGGTACCGACTTCGTGCCGTTTGGTGCGGCATCATGGGTGCACATGAGCGAGTCCGTATCCACCGGCGGCGGTCGCGGGGTGGCGCACCGCCTGGTCCCGATGATCGGCCGCGACCCGGACGAGCCGGGGCGCGTGTCCTCCCCGTTGGAGCTGCTGTTCGATCTGACCTTCGTGGTAGCGGTCGGAACCTCGGCGTCGTACTTCGCCGAAATGGTGGCGGCCGGGCATCCGGGCAAGGCCGTGGCCGCCTTCATCCTGGCGATGTTCGCGATCGTCAACGCGTGGATCAACTTCAGCTGGTTCGCCTCCGCCTTCGCGACCGACGACTGGCTGTACCGGGTCCTGACGATGGTGCAGATGATCGGGGTGGTGGTATTCGCCCTCGGTCTGCCCGCGATGTTCCATTCGGTCGAGCACGGCGAGCATCTCGAGTTGCGGGTGATGATCATCGGCTATGTCGTGATGCGCGTCGCGATGGTGCTGCAGTGGTGGCGCGCCGGGCGGGAATCGCCCTCGTTCCGGCATGTCGGTTATGCGAGTATCCGCTGGACGATCATCGCTCAGGTCGGCTGGATCCTGGTCGGTTTCGTCAGCCTGCCGATTCTCGTTGCCGGGGTGGGCTGTGTGCTCCTCGGTGTGCTGGAGTTACTGGTTCCGGTGTTCACACAGGGGCGGGCGAGCGGAACTCCGTGGCATCCGCATCACGTCGCCGAACGGTACAGCCTGTTCGCGATCATCGCGCTCGGCGAGGGCGTGGTCGGCACCGTCGCCTCCTCCGGCGGACTGCTCGGCGGCGCCGACGGCACCGAATGGAGCGCCGCCGCCATCGCGATCGTCGTCGCCGGCGTCGGACTGACCTTCGGTATGTGGTGGGTGTATTTCACGACGCCGTTCGGTGAGATCCTGGTGCACCGGCGCGACCGCGGTTACCTGTTCGGCTACGGCCACATCCCGCTCTTCATGGGAATCGCGGGCGCCGGGGCGGGGCTGCACGTGGCCGGTCTGCAGTTGGAGCACCATTCGCATATCGGTCCGGTCGCCGTGGTCCTGTCGCTGGCCCTGCCCGTAGGCCTCTATCTGCTGATGGTCTACCTGCTGCACACGCTGTTGCTGTCCGCGCCCGACCCGTTCCACGTCCTGTTGATCGCGCTCACGGCCGTGGTCTTGGCGGTCGCGGTCGTCCTGGCCGCCGTCGGCGTCTCGATCGCGATCTGTCTGCTGGTGGTGATGATCTCCCCGTTCATCACGGTCGTCGGCTACGAAACCGTCGGCCACCGCCATCAGCGGGCGATGCTCGATGACCTGGGAGTCGAGTAATTCGGCGCCGACCTACCGGACCGGGGGTTGCTGCGGCCACTGCGGGGCCTGATGCTGCGGCGCATAGTTCGGCTGCGCATAGTTTTGAGGCGCCTGGTGCTGGGAGGCCTGGTTCTGTGGTGCATAGCCCTGCGGTGCATAGCCCTGCGGTGCATGGTTCTGGGCCTGGCTCCACTGGTTCTCGGGCTGCTGCGCCCGATTCCACAGGGCCCCCGGCCCCGCCTGCGTCACCGCGGCGTCCGGCGCTCCCTTCCCGGACCCCTTGACCACGCTCACCACCAACAGCACCGCGCCGGCGACGAGAATGAGGATCCCGAGGATCACCATCAATCCGATGATTGCAACCACGACTGCAGTTGTAGCACGGCGATCGGCACCGTGCGCGAAATCGGCTCCGCGATGGGGGAATTCGGGTGCCATGCCCGGTCGGAGGTGAGCTGATCGTGCAAACCTCGCCGAGTCTTCGGGTTCTCCCCCTTTTCCGCGGGGGTTTGCACGATATGTTCGGCCGCCCGGGATCAGCGTCGGCGCACGGTCACCACGACGTGCTGGGAGCGCAACCGGAAAGCAAGAGGCCCTGACCAGTGGATTGGTCAGGGCCTCTGCCGTGTCTCCACACACGAGTCGGGGTGACAGGATTTGAACCTGCGACCTCTTCGTCCCGAACGACAGGTCAGGCTGTTTTCTCTGAGTCTGGTAGGTGCCGAAATTGTTGGATCTGCTGCCTGATCAGGTAGCAGTTTCGATGGTGGCGTTGGGGCGGATTGAGCCAATCCGATTCTGTTGCGGACGAACTGCGGACCGTTGCGATCGTCGCAGTGAACGGTTGGGATGGGCGCTTGAGTCCGCTCGGCGATGTTCGCCGGGGCATGATGTTCGCCTCAAGAGTTCCCCGACGGATCTGCATCGTCAGGATCTTGCGGCGTGATTCGGCGCGTGAGAACTCGACCGTCATAATTCGGGTTTTTAGCGACCAGCCGTTCGCGGACTGGTGCGCCGCCCACCGGTCGGACCACAACGTAACCCGGACCCGACTCGATAGCCTCCACTCGGTCGCACCGTTCCTCCACTGTCGCGTCCAGTTCGATCCTGTGCCCATCCAACTGAATCGTGAACGGAGCGAACGCGATCAATTCACTCTCACCAGTCATCGGGACGTCCGGATTGTGTTGGACGACACGAAGTGTCTCCCAGTCCCGTTCGATAGGTCCTTCTGCCTCTGTGAGCGCTGCTGCGCGCTGGAGCATATCGAGTTCTGCGCCTGTGACAGATTCAGGCACTTTGAGCTGGAAGGCGCACCACCGTTGCGCGGTCATGATGTGTTGCGCAATCATCGCCCAGTCTTCGGCAGCTTGGGCATCCTGGCTCCGCCGCGGGGTGGGTTGTGGTTCGACCAGCGCTGGCCCGCATGGGATGCCAACGCCTACTTGGTATTCGCCGGACCACAAGAACTTGGCGAACCACAGTGAGGCGAGTATTCGGTGCGGAAGCTGTCCAGCGATCGGGACCTGCCAGGTATTCAACCTCAAGGCCGGCGGATCGAGCTTGATGGTTAGGTCGACACCGATCGCGCCAGCAGTCCCGGTCATGTTCCGGCCTGCGGCTCCTTCGGTCGTCACGATATCGACCACCTCGACGAATGGCGTTATCTCGGCCTGTCGTTCTTCCTCCGAGGCGGGCATCAGGTGGAGCGCCAAGCTTTCCCACGGGCTCGGCACGGTCTGGTCTGGTAGGTGGACAATCACATCGCCAAGCGGTAGCGAGACGCCAGGCGGGCCCACCGCCGCAGTGACCCGCGCCGTTACAGGCTCCGGCGGAGCTATGCCGTAGTCGACAAACGCCTGCAAATCTTCGCGATTGTCGTCGCCGACAGGCAGTTGAAGGTCGACACGCATCGGTGAAGGATTGAACTCTTCAGCCTCGACCGAAACCACTGAGACCGTTGTCCGTACAAAGTAACGGTCGGATACCCGCCGATAGTTCTCCAAGCTGGCGCCGGTGGTGAAGAGCGAACGACCCTCGACAGCCGGTGGTGTCGGCACCTCCTCAGCGGGGACCAGTGTCAGGCGATACTGGTAGAACGGGCTGATCTTATCTAGCTCTTCTTGCAGCTGGAGGTATCGCGCTGCGAACACCTCAAGCCCTTCTGCTTCCGTCACGCCCTGCGCGCGCGGAGTCAATGCGGTAAGAGAAGCGAGAAGCTTGTTGATCTTCTCGACCCCATCCTCGAAAAACAGTTCGACCAGGCTGCGATGCCGGGAGCACATCCCGTCGAGATGTTCGCGACCGAACCACTGCACCGGGAAGGTTGCATCCTTGGCGAGTTCGTCTTTTAGCCACTTCTCGCGTTTCTCGGTGGGGCCCCACGGCATCGTCAGGAACCAGCCGGTGATCTTGTTGGTTGAACCGAAGCTAGTGTTGACGCGAGCCCACGAGTCCTCGATGCTCTTCACCTGCCTGGACGTGGGTGCCGAAACGTACTTCTTCACCTGATAAACGTCGAATCCATCGCCATTCGGGACTTTGATGTCGACGCCACCGTCGCCTTGCGCAGGTGTGATTCGGGTTCCGCCGGGATGGTCGAGAAGGATCATCGCGGCGATGAATCGTTCGACGTCGTCGCCTTCAAGGTCGCCCCAGGGCACCCTGGCCATTGTCACCTCCGCCGTAGTGAACCATCACGACCCTTGCTGGCCGGTCGGGTTTCATGTCAGATCAGTATGAGCGGGAGCATGATTCGTTACACCGAGGAAGTGCTGACCATCGCGTCGACGTCCTTCGTGCTGCTGTCCGCCAAATCGTCGCTGAAGCAGTCGATCCCCGGCGATTTCGATGAAATGGTCTTGGTGGACTGAGATTTGGTCGGACTGTGCGCCCCCAAAACCATCCCCCACCAGTGGTTTTCGTGTGGTGTCGCAGAGCGACAGTTGGCATTTGGACTGTGGGGGAGGGTTTCGGGGGCGGATTGTGTATTACTGAGCTGACTGGACGAAGAGACCGGCACGGGGAGAGTGGTTGCGAGACTTGGACAGGCTGTGGTTGGGAGACCCGGCACATGGATGACCGGCACCGGGGAAGTTGGTCGGCTGTTCCGGTGAGATGCCCGTCTTCCGTTGATATGTCAATCCATGAATCGCGCGACGGCAATCGTCTTGTCGTCGTGGCGCTTGGCGCGAGGCAGCTTCGCTCCGCTCGGATCGATCTCGGCTTCCCATCTCTGGCACCGGGCGAGGAGGTCTGTTAGCTCGGCGGAGCCGAGCGGGGCGATCTCGTGCCATGGAACGTCGAGGGCTGCTATCAAGTCGGCAGCGCCGTCCGTGGCGAGGATGATCCAGGCAACCTCGGTGACTACTAAAGACTTCGTTAAGGCGTGACGTGCGGCTGTCGGATTGGCCGAGGCGATCCAATAGCCGCCCGGAACGTTTCGGTAAGTGCTTTGTGTCTCTTGCAGTTTTGCAAGTAGCGACCGGTGCGCTTCGTCGTATCCGCTGCCGGTACGAAGGCGAGATCTGTACTGCTCAGACATTGGGAGTCCGAGCTTTTCGAGCCGATCGTCGCAGAGAATTTCAGCCGGCGAGCCGTCCGCACGTCCGATGACGATGAGGGAATCGCCCAGCGCGAGGGCATCGAGCCGTCCCGAATCCTCTCGCATCCTGAGCCACGCAACGGTGGACGATGGCCCAGACCCGTTCTTAGCGTCCATGCCCAACGAGAGTGCCGTGTCTCTGATTGCGTCTTCGAGGATCTCGACCGCGGAGGCTTCCGGTCGCTCGTTGGCGGTGATACTCGCGCCCAACTGCTGGGCATAGCGACCGGCGGGCACGTCGCTTCCTGCGAAAGACGTGGCTCCGTCGAGCACGACCACGCTGTTCGAAGTGATGACGATGCGATCAGCGTCCGAACTGGCTGGCAGCTGAGCGAAGTGGACTTGCAGGTTCACCATGGGTACGGCCCGGCAACGAGTTTGCTACCGGTGATCGTGTAGTCATCGTCGAAGTCGCACTCGACGAGCCCGGCGACAAACCTCGAGCCGGCGTCGTAGATCGTCGCCACGTTGCTGTCCAGCCAGTGGGCCACGCCGAGTGAGCCGACGCTGGTGATCCCCGCGATATGGACCACGACGCGGTCCTGTGCGACGCGACGTGAGAAGTAGCCGACGTCGCGGTGGTCCGCCGAATTGCGCTGGAACTGCGAGGAATGCCGCAAACCTGTACGGGCGTCACTGATCGACCACCCCTCATCGGTGTTCTCGAATGCCAACACCTCATCGTCGGCCAACAGGGCGTGGGCGAGTGGCGCCGATTTCGGTCCACAGACGACGATGACATCGCCCGCCGGGATGTCGCTGCTGTCGGGATCGACAACGAACGTGCTGGAGGCGAGCGACAGCCGCGTAAGGATCCGGTCGAGCGCGTCCCGGGTTGCCTGATCGGTGGCATCGAAAAAGGGCCTTCGGCGCCCCTCCTCGAGGCCAAACCGTCGCGGGATGCCGATGGCGACCGGACCTACGCCGAAGAAGGCGCGCTCGGGCGGTGGTGCGCTGGTTCGGATTTGGCTGATCCGGCCTTTGGTCAATCCGAGCAGTTCGGCGATTTCGGTATAGCTGCGGCCGTACGCTGAGTGAGCTTCCTCGATCGCGGCTTTGCGCAGTCTGGCCAGCTCCGTAGCCCGTTGCTGGTACGCGACGATCAGTTCACCAGCGCGTTGTGCACGCCGGATCGGATCCGCGTAACCCCGGATCTCATCGAACTCGTCTCGGATAGCCACGTCGCCGAGTTTAGAGGCGCTTGACGCCGACCTCAGGGCTACTTACCATCGGTTTATGGCCTATAAACAGCGTCTCTTCTTCCTTGCTCAAGCGGTTTATGGGTCATAAACCACAGTGGTCGGTGGTGAAGAGCTCTAGGTCTGGGACTCCTGCGGAGCAGTCCGTACGAGTTGCTCGCGAACGTAGGTCATTGGTTGGCGGTTTTCGAACGGAGGGGTGAGCGATGCGATTTCAGCCGACCGCACTCGGGTGGATCGATCCAGAGGCGAGTATTGCGCCGGTCTGGGAGCGGGCGCAGGTTGCACGGCTCGCGCGGCAGTTGGGTTACATGCTGGAGTGGCCGTCCGATGACAGCGTGCTGAGCCTGGTCGATGTCGTCATCGCTGCCGACGTCGATGCATTGATCACACCGGCGCCGAATCATCTCGATGCGCTGCTACTCGACCGGCTGATGCATGTGGTGACAGTCGAAACCGTCTGGCCGCGTACATCATTCGATCGATGGTGCGCGATCGGCAATTGGGCATGAAGCCGCCGGAGATTGCAATCCTAGCTGTGCTCGAGCCGGGAGGAGTGCTTTCGACCGCCCAGATTCAGCGTCAAGCGGCTTTGTCGGCATGGCGCGCTCGCCGGGTGCTCGAGCAGTTGCGGGGTCGTGGGCTCGTGCTGGTCGATCCTCGCAGGGGGTGCTGGCAGATAAGCGCGCGGGGGCGGGCGTTCGTGGCGAAGCGGAGCCGATCCTCA
This sequence comes from Nocardia veterana NBRC 100344, assembly GCF_000308855.1. GTDB lineage: Bacteria > Actinomycetota > Actinomycetes > Mycobacteriales > Mycobacteriaceae > Nocardia > Nocardia veterana. Next base: position 104,837 of record NZ_BAGM01000007.1, read on the forward strand.
TGAGTGGATGGACGTTGTTGGGCTTTGCGGTCGCGGCAGGTCTACCGCTGGCAGTTCTCATCGGAGCGTTGTTCTGGCCTGTGCGCGAAGGCGACGAACCCTTGGACGAAGCCGAGAAAAGTAAGAGGCCCTGACCAGTGGATTGGTCAGGGCGTCTGCCGTGTCTCCACACACGGGCCGGGTGACAGGATTTGAACCTGGGATCGGGGCATCGGTGCGGGCAGTGCCGCTGAGCTGCGAATTCGTGTCGCTTCGTATCACCTGTTTGTGGCCGTTGTCAGGGCGTTCGTTGTCTTCCCGCCGCCTCGGCTGGTGGCAGATGGCTTAGTGCATACAGCGCAGTCTTCGGCCCGAGGTGGGTAGCCGCTGCACGTCGCCGCAGCGTGTTCGATGAACGCATCGATTGCGGCTGTCGCCTGCATCAAGCGCTCGTCGCGATCCTCCCGGCTCTCGGAATGGTAGATCGCCCGGGTTGACCAATCGCCTGGTGCCCAAGTTTTTCAAGGTGAACATCGCTGCTCAGCAGCTTGATACGAAGCAATTCGGTCCGTGCGGCTGCGCGCTGCGCATGTGCGGCCGCCGTGGCCGCTCGAGCGTCACGTCGATCTGCGAGTGCACTTCCGCGGATCTGTGTGAGGGTTCGGAATCTCGTTCGCCCCATGACGGAATGGCACCGCACAAGCGCTCCTCATCGGGCACGAGAACGTTGCCGCGGCCTACGAGTAATACAACGGCAAGACCCACGATCGGCGCGGTGCGTCGGTAGATGGGCAACGAGTGAACCGCCATGCAGCTTCCTGCTGCTTCGGCGGGCGCTGACGGGATGACAGTGATCCGAGAAAGCAAGAGGCCCCTGACCATGTGGACTGGTCAAGGGCCTCTGCCGTGTCTCCACACACGAGTCGGGGTGACAGGATTTGAACCTGCGACCTCTTCGTCCCGAACGAAGCGCGCTACCAAGCTGCGCCACACCCCGTGAGTTGAGCCTGTCGTAGCTTACAGCAGGGGCGGCCGGAACATTAAATCCGCTGGTCAGCGGGCAGGAAGGGGGCGGATGCTGGAGAGGATGCGCTTGGCGGTCTCCTTGTCCAGGGCCTTGTCGACGCCGGTGTCGGCGGCGATGGTCATCACGAAGTTTCCGTTCTCGCTCGGGAAGGCGAAGGCGTAGATCGAGAACGTGGTCGCACAGCCGGGTGCCGGGGGCGGGGCGCTGCCCGTGGTCTCGACGAAGGAGCCGTGCAGCTGGCCGTCCAAGGAGACCATCGGCTCGGCCGTGCCGGGCTTGGCGACGGAATTGGTCCAGCCGAAGGTGGCCATCCGAGTGCCGATATCGGCGGCCGCCGCGGCCGGGTCGGCCTGTCCGGACATGGTCAGGAACGCGTTGGTGCGGGTGTAGCTGGGGCAGTAGTTCTTCCCGTCCTGCGCCAGGCCGGCGATGACCAGTGGGTTCGATCCGGTGCCCCAGGTCGCCGTCCCCGCCGGGTCGACCTTCCAGTCGGCCGGCGCGTCATAGGCCGCACCGCGATCGAGGATCTGCACGACCTGATAGCCCGGAATCACCGGCGATGCGGCGGCGGGCGCCGGTTTCGCCGACTTGGACGGTGCGGAAGTCGTTGTCGGAGCCGCACTTCCGCTGGTCAGGGCGCTCACCATGGACGGAGTCCGGGAGCCGGCAGTGGCCGTCGGCTCCGAGCCGCGACCGGCCACCACCGCGACCACGACCCCGGCGACGACCACGAGCACCATGCCGATCCCGCCGAGCAGCAACGCTTTCCGGCGGCGCGGCGGCGGAGAGCCGGGCTCGCCCGCCACGGGCAGCATGGCCGTGGGCGGATGCTGCGCCGGCGGCATGGACCACGACGGGGGCTGCTGGGGTGTCGGCGGTTGCGGATGCGGCTGCAGATTGTGACCGAATTCCGGTTGCTGCGGTGGAAGATTCGTGCCGGGCGAGGGTGACCCGGCGACCGGACCGGGCCGCGGTGCACCCGCTCCGATCCCGAATGCCATTGTGGGCGCATCGGTTCCGCTGAACCCCGGCCCGGGATGCGGGCCGGCGGGCACAGGTCCGGGGGGAGCTGCCGGGTGGGACATGAACTCCGTCGTCGCGGGAGTGTGGTGGTCCGCCGGGCCGCCGGGGCCTGGGTTCATGACCGGCCGTGCCCACGGGGAACTCTGCGGTGCAAGATGATTCGCGTCGGGCGCGCCGAACGGAGGGTGGGAAGGTGCCGCACCCTCGGCCGGCGGAGAGCCGGCCGGATGCCACTGGTTACCCTGCGCCGCAGCGGGACTCGCGTCGTGCGGACCCCGCTGATCCTGCCGTGGCGCCGCGCCGGGCGCGCCGGGCATACGCCGAATCGCTTCGGTCGGTGCCGAACCGGAGTCCGGTGGGGTGGGTCCTCGCATCGCGCTCGGGTCGTCGTGCTGCTCGAACCCACTGCTCACCGTGTACCCCTGCCTGCTCTCGTGCCTCGGCAGGTCACACTAGCGCGCCACGGCCTCCGACTCCGACACCCCATGGCCACTGTCGGCGACGGGCCCCTTGGGCGGCGCGGCGACCAGCGTCAACAGGGTGGCCTCGGGCCGGCAGCAGAACCGGTACGGCGCCCACGGCGAGGTGCCCAGACCGGCCGATACGTGCAATCGGGTGTGCGCCCCCCACCGCGAGGGCCCCTTCACCCGAGACCGGTCGATACCGCAGTTGGTGACCAGCGCGCCGAATCCGGGCAGGCACAGCTGGCCGCCGTGAGTGTGACCAGCCAGCACCAGGTCGTAGCCGTCACCGGCGAACCGGTCCAACACCCGCGGCTCCGGCGAGTGCGTGAGACCGATGCTCAGATCGGCCAGCGGATTCGGGCTTCCGGCGATGGTGTCGTAGCGGTCGCGCGTCAGGTGCGGATCGTCCACTCCGGCGGTGGAGATCTTGATTCCGGCGACCTCGAGATCGCGCCGCACATGGGTCAGATCGAGCCAGCCGCGCTCGGTGAACGCGGCGCGCAGATCCTGCCACGGCAGCGGATCACCGTGCACACGCTTGTGGTTCTTGTCGAAATACTTCAGCGGATTCTTCGGAACCGGCGCGAAGTAGTCGTTACTGCCGAAGACGAAGATGCCCGGCCGCGACAGCAACGCCGACAACGACTGGACCACCGCCGGCACGGCCTTCGGGTGCGCGAGGTTGTCACCCGTGTTGACGACCAGATCGGGTTCCAGGGCCGCGAGTTCGCGAATCCAGGCCTGTTTGAGCTTCTGACCGGGGGTCATGTGAAGATCGCTGATGTGGAGCACGCGTAGGCTCGACGAGCCCGGCTGGAGCACCGGCATCGTGGCCTCACGAAGGACGAAGGCATTGCGTTCGATCAGCGAGGCATAGCCGATTCCGGCCACTGCGGTACCGGCGGCCGCGGCGGCGACCTTAGCTCCGGAGCCCAGCGCTGCTCGTCGAAGTGCGGGGGACGAGAATACGGGCATCAGCCCAGAATAGGCGACCTGTGTGACGAATACCGAGTGTGATTCCGCACAGGCATCCGGATTGTGCCGCTCACCGGTGAACTCCGTGCCGCTCGACACGCGTGCCCGCGTGGTAAATGCGGTGGGAGGGCACACTCGCAGCGGCTACCGTGTGGCGCATGTCGGAACTCAAATCGAAGTTGCGCGCCGATCTGACCACGGCGATGAAGGCCAAGGACGCGCTGCGGCTCAACACGCTGCGCATGCTGCTGGCCGCGGTGCAGAACGCCGAGGTCGCGGGCGCCGAGGCCAAGGAACTGACCGATGCCGAGGTGATCGCCGTACTCGGTAAGGAGGCCAAGAAGCGCAACGAGGCCGCCCTGGTCTACGAGCAGGCGGGCCGCGGCGAACTGGCCGCCAACGAGCGGGCCGAGCAGGAGATCATCGACGAATACCTGCCGACCCCGCTGACCGACGCCGAGGTCGCCGATATCGCCGACACCGCGATCGCCGAGGTGGCCGAACAACTCGGCGAACGGCCCGGGATGCGGCAGATGGGCCAGGTCATGAAGGCCGCGACCGCGCTCGCCGCCGGCCGTGCGGACGGTTCGCGGATCTCGGCCGCCGTGAAAGCCCGGCTGTAGTTCCGGCCTCTCGTGCCTCGCTATCGAGGTATCGGAATCGGGATGGGAATCGGTGGCAGCCTGGGCACCGGGGGCAGACCGGGCAGCACCGGCGGGGCCGGTGCCGGGCCCGGACGCGGAATCTCGCGCTGGGTGCCGTCGCTGACCAGCACTGTGATCACCGAGCCCGGAATCGCGGATCCGTTCGGCGTGGTGCCGGTGACCGTTCCCTTGGCCGCCGAACCCGGGGAGGTCACCACCGACACCTGGAAGCCCGCGCCGATCAGGACCGAGCGCGCCTCCGCCTCGGACATGCCGGTCACGTCGGGAATCTGCGCGTTGTTGGAACCGCGTACATATTTGTCGTCCACCGGTGGCAGTGCCGACGGCGGGAACTTGTCGAGCACCGGCTTGATTCCGGTGAACCAGCTGCGGGCCGGCTCGTTACCGCCGTAGAGGTTACCGTCACCGCAGCTGCGCAGCGGGAACGAGCAGATCTCGCCCGGGGTCGGGGAGTCGCCGTAGATGTAGGCCGCGCCGGCCATCGAGTTGGTGAAGCCGAGGAAGGCCGAAGATCGGTGGCTTTCCGTGGTTCCGGTCTTCGCCGACACCGGCACGTTCCAGGCCGCCGCATGGGCCGAACCGGCTGCGGTACCACCGATCGCGTCCTGGCTCAGGGCATTGGCCAGTGTATTGGCCAGGCCGGGCTCGACCACCTGCTCACAGGCCTGCTGAGTGAGCGGCACCTGCTTGCCGTCACGGTCGAGCACCTCGGCGATCGGCGAGGGCGGGCACCATTTGCCGCCGGAAGCCAGAGTCGCGGCGACGTTCGACAATTCCAGCGGGTTGATGGCGACCGGGCCGAGCGTGAACGATCCCAGGTTCTGCTGTTTGAACATGTCGGCCAGGCTCTGGTTGCCGTGACCGGAGGTGCCGGCCTCGGCATAGGTGCGCATACCCAGCCGGATCGCCATATCGACGGTCGGGGTGACTCCGACGTCCTGAATGAGTTTCACGAATGCCGTATTCGGCGACTGGGCCAATGCCTCGGTCACCGACATCGGCGATCGGTAGTTGCCGGCGTTCTTCACGCAATAGGTCGCGGGCGGGCAGCCGGCGGCGCCACCGTTACCCATACCCTTCGCCGCGTAGAACGAGGGCACGTCGAGCTGGGCGCTGATTCCCAGTCCCTTCTCCATCGCCGCGGCCGTGGTGAAGATCTTGAAAATGGAGCCCGCGCCGTCACCGACCAATGAATACGGCTGTGGTTGGACCGTTTCGTGCTTGCCCTGATCCAATCCGTAGGTCCGGCTCGAGGTCATCGCGAGCACGTGATGGGAATCCTGGCCGGGGGCGATGATGCTCATGACCTCGGCGATATCGTCGAGATCCGGTGGCGTCACCGCGCTCACCGCGGCCTTGACCGAATTCTGCACCGCCGGATCGAGGGTGGTGCGAATCAGATATCCGCCCTTGTCGATCTGGTCCTTGCTGATTCCGGCATTGGCCAGATATTGCAGGGCGTAGTCACAGAAATACCCGCGGTCACCTGCGGCGATGCAGCCGCGCGGCAGGCCCTTCGGCTCCGGCAGCACACCCAGCGGCTGCTCCTTGGCGGCCCGGAATTCGTCCGCCCGGCTGGGGATGTTCTGAATCATGGTGTCCAGCACGGTATTGCGCCGTTCCAGCACACCCTTGGGGTTCGTGTACGGGTTGAGTTTCGAGCTGGACTGGACCATGCCGGCGAGCATCGCCGCCTGAGCGACCTTCAAATCCTTGGCATCGACGCCGAAATAGGTCTGCGCGGCGTCCTGAATTCCGTACGAGCCGTTACCGAACGGCACCAGATTCAGGTACCGGGTCAGGATCTCGTCCTTGGTGAGTTCCTTCTCCAAGGTCAGCGCCATGCGAATTTCGCGCAGTTTACGAGCCGGGGTGGTTTCGATCGCGGCGCGGCGCTCGGCATCGGTCTTCGCGACCACCAGCAGCTGGAAGTTCTTCACGTACTGCTGATCGATCGTCGAGGCGCCCTGCTGCACCTCGCCGCTCGAGGTGTTGGTGAGGAATGCCCGCAGCGTGCCCTGCCAGTCGACACCGCCGTGTTCGGCGAAGCGTTTGTCCTCGATGGAGACGATCGCCAACTTCATATCGTTGGAGATCTTGTCGCTGGGGACCTCGAAACGTCTCTGCTCGTACAGCCAGGCGATCGGGGCCCCGGTCGCGTCGACCATCGTCGACACCGCCGGTGCGGTGCCCTCCACCAATTCCGCGGAAACGTTGTCCACGGCATCGGCTGCCCGGTTCGACATGTACCCGAAACCGCCGGCAAGCGGGAACAGCAATCCGGCGACGAGTACGGCCGCTAGGACGCAGGCGCCGGCGAGCCTCGCGAGCGTTTGTGAGATCGGCACGCGCCCCAGCCTAATTGGCCCTCCGTCACACGTGCGGTGCGCGGTCGGGGGTGAGCCATGACGGCTGGTCGGGACCGCTGTGCAGGGACGGGCGTACCAGAAAATCCGGGCATGGTCTTGCGCTCGCCCCATACCTTTACCTAGATTGAGAACCTAGTGTGATAGAGCTAACACTCAAAGTGGAATGTGGTGCGGAACGCAGCGGGGTTGGGTTGCTGTGGGCTGCACGCGATTCCGGAGCGCCGTTGACCCGGTGTTCGGACTGCAAAGGGGCACACCAAATGCACATGACTACCCCCATCGCTCGATTGGACGTGGAGCAGGCCGAAGCGAGAATCGCCTGGGTGTCCCAGGCCCGATGCAAGGAAGTGGATCCCGACCAGTTGTTCGTGCGTGGTGCCGCCCAGCGCAAGGCGGCCACCATCTGTCGGCACTGCCCGGTGCTCATGGAGTGCGGTGCCGACGCTCTCGACAATCGAGTGGAATTCGGTGTGTGGGGTGGGATGACCGAACGGCAGCGGCGAGCGCTGCTCAAGCAGCATCCCGAGGTGACCTCCTGGGCGGACTTCTTCCGGGCCCAGCGTCAGCAGAAGGTCGCGATGTAGTCGACGAGCAGAACGGTCCGAGCCCGCGGTTGCGGGCTCGGACCGTTTTACGGCCGGACGGCGTGCGGAATCGGGGCCGCACGCCGGGCAGCCGGAGAGATTGTGTCGAGGCCGGTGAACGGCGTGTCAGGCCGCCGGCGGGCCGGCCAGCTGGTCGCCGACCGCGCGCAGCGCGTCCAGGTCCGACACTTCGAAGGGCAGCGCGGTGACCGTCACGATCGGCACCCGCGGATGCGCACCGGTGAACCGATGCAGCAGATGTTGTTCACGCTTGGCGGTGACCGCGCGATGGGCGTGGATGCGCAGCACATCCGCGGTCAGCGTGGCGGGTTCGGTGGCGGCCTCGGCGGCCGCATCGGCCTCCGCGCGGGTGCCGTCGGCATCGCTGCCCGCACCGGGGCTCAACCGGTCGGCGGCGGCGATCGCCTGAGCCGGCGACAGCGTGCACAACACCGGATGGGTGCGGTTGAGGACCAGACCGGCCAGCGGCATGCCGTCGGTGGACAACCGGTCAACGAAGAACGACGCCTCGCGCAACGCGTCCGGTTCGGCCGCCGCGACCACCAGGAAATGCGTCCCCGGCCGGGACAGCATCGCGTAGGTCCGCTCCGCGCGGTCCTGGAAGCCGCCGAACATGGACTCCAGCGACTGCAGGAACAGCGAGGCATCCTTGAGCATCTGCCCGCCGACGACCGTGGACACGCCGCGCACCGCCAGACTCATCGCACCGGTGACGAAGCGGCCGACCCCGCGACCCGGCGCCATGATGACCCGGATCATCCGGCCGTTGAGGAAATTGCCGAGCCGCTTGGGCGCGTCGAGAAAATCGAGTGCGTTGCGTGACGGCGGGGTGTCGACGACGACGAGATCCCAGTCTCGCTTGGCGACCAGTTGCCCGAGCTTTTCCATCGCCATGTATTCCTGGGTGCCGCCGAAGGACGAGGCGACGGTCTGATAGAAGGGGTTGGCGAAGATCTGCTCGGCCTTCTCCTGGCTGGTGTGCTCGAGCACCATCTCGTCGAAGGTGCGGCGCATGTTGAGCATCATGGCGTAGAGCTCGCCCTTGGCGGTCTCGGGCAGCTGCACCCGCTGCGGCGCGTTCCCGAGATCGCTGACCCCGAGCGACTGGGCCAGCCGCCGCGCCGGGTCGATGGTCAGCACCACGACCTTGCGGCCCTGTTCGGCGGCCCGCAATGCGATCGCTGCGGCGGTGGTGGTCTTGCCGACGCCACCGGAGCCGCAGCACACCACGACCCGGGCGGTCGGATCGCCGATGATCGCCTCGACGTCCAGTAACGGGGTCGCCGGCGGAATCAGGGGGCTCGGGTGACTCATCAGCGGACTCCCTGCGCGCTCAGATGTTCGGCCAATTCGTACAGCCCGCCCAGATCCATGCCGTCGGGCAGCGCCGGCAGGTAGAGCCGGCTGATATCGACCTTCGCCAGCTCCGCCGAGCTGTCGTCCTGGGCCTGAAGAGTGGCGGAATGTTCCACCGCCTCCTGGATCAGACCGTCGAAGTCCTTGTCGTCCAGCGTGATTCCGGCCTCGGCCAGTCCGCTTCGGATCGCGTCGAGGTCGACATCACCGGTCGCGACCCGGGCTCGTACCGGGGCGGGGAGGAAGCCCTCGGTGGCCCGATTGACGATCACGGTACCGATCCGGAAATCCGATTCGGTCAGCTCGGCGATGGCGTCCGCGGTCTCCTGCACCGGCAGCGCCTCGAGCAGGGTCACCAGGTGGACGACGGTCTGCTCGGAATGCAGCAGCGCCGCCACGCCCTCGGCCTGCCCGGCGATCGGCCCGCCCTTGGCCACCTCGGCCATGGCCTTGGTGACATCGAGAAATCCGGCGATCCGGCCGGTGGGCGGGGCATCGATGACGATTTCGTCGTACACCCGCTTACCGGATTTGTCGGTGCGCACCGCGCATTCCTTGATCTTGCCGGTCAGGATGACATCGCGCAGACCCGGTGCGATGGTGGTGACGAATTCGATGGCGCCCATCCGGCGCATCGCCCGGCCCGCGAAGCCGAGGTTGTAGAACATGTCGAGATATTCGAGGAATGCGTGTTCGATATCGAGCGCCAGCGCCATCACCTCGCCGCCGCCGTCGGCAGTCGCGATCTTGGTTTCGGTGGGCGGCAGCGGCGGCAGATCGAACAATTGGGCAATGGATTGGCGCCCCTCCACCTCGACCAGCAGCACCCGGCGACCGCCGGCGGCCAAAGCGAGCGCCAAAGCGCCTGCGACCGTAGATTTTCCGGTCCCACCCTTGCCGGACACGTAATGCAGCCGCGCTTTGTCGGCTCGGTCCGGCCACCCTAATTTCAGTCCCGGCTCTTGCGAAACGGGTACTGCTGTCGGTACTCCCACGTTGGCGAGCCTATAACCCGTTACGAAACAGCGACCAGAGGATCGCCCTACTGTTCGGTAGGACACAGCCGGTTTCCGTCCCGGCTCGATCTGTGCCGACCGGTCCGGCACGAGTCCTCGGTGCCGCGATCGGCCCCCGGCTCACCCAGTACGCTTCTGCGACATGAGCGATGTGACGGTCTGGGAATACGCGACGGTGCCGCTGTTGACGCATGCGACCAAACAGATTTTGGACCAGTGGGGCGCCGACGGCTGGGAACTGGTCACGGTGCTGCCGGGGCCGACCGGCGAACAGCACGTGGCCTATCTGAAGCGGCCCAAGCAGTGACGGCCGGTAGCGACTGGCGCGCCAACCTCGACCGGCTCGGCCTGAGTCTGCCGCCGGTCGCGGCCCCGGCGGGCGCCTACATTCCGGCGGTGCGCAGCGGAGCACTGGTCTACACCGCCGGTCAGCTGCCGTTCGTCGACGGTGCGCTGTCGGCGACGGGCAAGGTCGGCGCCGAGGTGAGTGTCGAGGAGGCGGCGCGGGCGGCGGGACTGTGCGCGCTGAACGCCTTGGCCGCGGTGCACGATCTGGTCGGCCTGGACGCCGTCGTGCGGATCGTGAAGGTCGTCGGGTTCGTCGCCTCGGCACCGGGCTTCACCGACCAGCCGCTGGTGATCAACGGGGCGTCCGAGCTGCTCGGCGAGGTGTTCGGCACGGCCGGCGTGCATGCCCGCTCCGCCGTCGGCGTCTTCGAACTGCCGAAGAACACCCCGGTCGAAGTGGAGCTCATCGCCGAAGTGCGGTAGGCAAGGTCTGTAACCGGAGTTCCGGACAGTGTGGCGCGGCCGGCTCCCGCAGCGGCCGCGCACCGGACGTTAGGACCAGCACATGCACCTCACCCATCCCGCGTACGGGCAGCTGCGGCCGGTCACCGAGACCGCATCGGTGCTGTTGGCGAACAACCCGAACCAGATGACGCTGGAGGGCACGAACACCTGGATTCTGCGAGCCCCGGGTCGATCCGACTGCGTGGTGATCGATCCGGGCCCCAAGGACAAGGCCCACAGTGAGGCGATCGCCCGGGCCACCGACGGAAATATCGCACTCACCTTGATCACCCACCACCACCACGACCACACCGGTGGTATCGATCGCCTGGTGAAGCTGACCGGAACACCGGTGCGGGCGATGGATCCGAAATATCTGTCCGGCTCTTCGGATCCGCTGGCCGACGGGGAGGTCGTCGAGGCCGCGGGTCTGCGGCTGACCGTGATCGGCACGCCGGGACACACCCGCGATTCGGTCAGCGTGCTGCTCGACGACGCGCTCGTCACCGGCGATACGGTCCTCGGCAGCGGGACGACCGTGCTGGAATCGCGCGACGACGCGCTGGGCGACTACCTCGCTTCGCTGGACCGGCTCGCCGCGTTGGCTCCCGGCCGTGCCCTGCTCCCCGCGCACGGGCCCGACCATCCCCAGGCCGAACCGGTGATCAGCTATTACATCCAGCATCGGCAGCAGCGCCTGGACCAGGTGCGGGCGGCCTTGCGCGAGCTCGGGGACAAGGCGACGCCGCTGCAGATCGTGGCGCGGGTGTACGCCGATGTGGACAAACGCCTGTGGCCGGCCGCGCGGAGTTCGGTGCAGGCGCAACTGGCGTATCTGCGCAGCCAGAACTGACTCTGCGCCGCGGGAAACGACTCTGCGCAGCTGAAACGACTCTGCGCAGCTGGAACGACTCCGTGTAGCTGGAAAAGACTCCGCGCAGCCGAAAACGACCCGGAACCGAGTGCGTCCGGCGGCGCCGGAGCGCGGTGGGAAATCCCTACCGCGCCCGGCGAGCCAGCCGCTCCGAATCGGAGATCAGCACGCTCTTGCCCTCGAGCCGCAGCCAGCCGCGATGAGCGAAATCGGCCAGAGCCTTGTTCACCGTCTCGCGGGAGGCGCCGACCAGCTGGGCGATCTCTTCCTGAGTGAGGTCGTGGGTGACCCGCAGGGCACCGGCCTCCTGAGTGCCGAACCGCTGCGCGAGCTGCAACAGGGCCTTGGCGACACGGCCCGGAACGTCGGTGAAGATCAGATCGGCCAGGTTGTTGTTGGTCCGCCGCAGCCGGCGTGCGAGCACCCGCAGCAACTGCTCGGCGATCTCCGGCCGCTGGTCGATCCAGGACTTGAGCGCGTCGCGATCCATCGTCACCGCGCGTACCTCGGTCACCGTGGTGGCGGTCGAGGTACGCGGACCCGGATCGAAGATCGACAGCTCGCCGAACATGTCCGACGGGCCCATGATGGTCAGCAGATTCTCACGCCCGTCGGGGGAACGACGTCCGATCTTCACCTTTCCCGAGGTGATGATGTACAACCGATCGCCGGGCTCGCCCTCGTTGAAAATGACATGGCCACGCGGGAAATCCACGGGCTGAAGCTGTTTGGCGAGAGCAGCCACCGCGGTGGGCTCGACGCCTTGGAAGATGCCTGCTCTGGCGAGGGCCTCGTCCACGAATGTGCTCCTTATGGGAATTGACGGTGCTTACTGCGGCGTCAGCGGGTCCCTGCGTGGTACGCAGGCTGCCGCCTGGCTCGGCGTCGCTCGCCACAGTGCTGGACCGAAGCGTTCGGCCGACAGTGCAGTCTACTTGCCATCCACGCAGCGTAGTGACAGACACCACGTAACGGGCGGTTTGTGAACGAGCGCGGCGGCGCGGAAAGTTCCCCGGAGCGCGTCCGGTCCGTCGGCGGGACGGGGTCAGCTGGCCTGGGCGACGTCGAGTTCTTCGCGGTTGCGCCGGCGACCGCCGGAGCCGGCGTGTGCGGGCACCCCCAACTTCGCCAGCTCGTTCACTTCGGCGTTGCTGGCCCGGTCCAGGTACTGCTGGACCTCTTCACCCGGTTCGAGCAATTTGCGCAGCCGGTTCTCGACGCGTTCCATGAGCAGTGCGAACAGCATCAACACCACCGGGAACAGCACCACAGCGAGTCCTTGCATACGGGTGAGTAAACACGGAGAAGGTCTCAGATGGAACACGGGAGGAGTTCGGGAACGCGCTGACGTCGGTACGGTTCCGTATGGTGGACGAGTGCGCGAACCCAGATCCACCGCTGTGAACGGGGAGAAATCACCCGAGACGGCCACCGATGCGGCGTCGGTCACATCAACCGAATCCAACTCCTCGGAACGGACGAAAACCCCGCGCGCGAATTCGAAATCGACCGCCGCCCGCTTCGCGGGGGAAACCCGGGTGGGGCTGGTCCGCCGCGCCCGCCGGATGAATCGGACACTGGCACTGGCCTTTCCCGACGCGCACTGCGAACTGGATTTCCGCACGCCGCTCGAATTGGCCGTCGCCACAATCCTTTCCGCGCAGTGCACGGACGTCCGGGTGAATCAGACCACGCCGGCGCTCTTCGCGCGGTACCCCGATGCCAAGGCCTACGCCGAGGCCGACCGGACGGAACTCGAGGAATACATTCGCCCCACCGGATTCTTCCGGAACAAGGCCAATTCACTGATCGGTCTGGGGCAGGCGCTACTGGACCGGCACGACGGCGTGCTACCGCACACGATGTCCGAATTGGTGAAATTGCCGGGGATCGGCCGGAAGACGGCCAACGTGATTCTGGGCAATGCCTTCGATGTGCCGGGAATCACTGTGGACACCCATTTCTCGCGACTGGTGCAGCGCTGGAAATGGACCGACGAACAGGATCCGGTCAAGATCGAACACGCGGTGGGCGAACTGATCGAGCGCAAGGAATGGACGATGCTCTCGCATCGGGTGATCTTCCACGGTCGCCGCGTCTGCCATTCCCGTAAACCGGCCTGCGGCGCCTGCCTGCTGGCCAAGGATTGTCCGTCCTTCGGCATCGGCCCGACCGACCCGGTCAGCGCTGCCGCACTGGTGAAGGGACCCGAGGCCGAGCATCTGCTCGAATTGGTGGGCCGGTGAAATCGATCCCGGCGGCGTGGCGGTGGGCATTCGTCGTTCTGGTCGCGGTGGTGGCGCTGGCCGTTGCCGTCTGGCCGCGCGCCGACCACTCCGGCCCGGCCACCACCACCAGCGCGGTTCAGGGTGGGCCCGCACCGGCCTCCGACGGTCTCCGCGCGAACGCCGCACTGGCCGATTGCCCGCGCCCGCAGCCTGCGGAAGCGCCCGCCCCGGCCGCCGGCCCGCTCGCGGGGATCACGCTCGAATGCGCGGCCGACGGCCGGCCGATCGAGCTCGGCGCGGCCCTGGCCGGTCGTCCGGCCCTGCTGAACCTCTGGGCGTACTGGTGCGAACCCTGTGCCCGGGAGTTGCCCGCACTCGGGCAATTCGCGGCCCGTGCCGGTTCCGCCGTGACTGTGCTGACCGTGCACAGTGATCCCGACGAGGGCAAGGCCCTGGCCCGCCTGCGGGATCTCGATGTGCATCTGCCCGGCGTCCAGGACGGCTCCGGAAAGGTGCGGAGCGCGGTGCGAGCGCCGGCGGTGCTGCCGGTATCGGTGCTGGTCCGCGCCGACGGCTCGATCGCGAAGGTGGTGGTCCGGCCGTTCGATACCGCCGACGAGATCGCCGCGACCGTCGCCCAGGAACTGGGGGTCCGGGTGTGAGCAGGCCGGCGCCCGGCCGGGTGGACGCGGAAGGTTCCGATCGTGCCCGATAGTTCCAGCATGAGTGAGGGCATGAGTGAGGGTTCGATGAGCAGCGGGCGGCCACGGCTGGTCACCGACGACATTCCGCAGTGGTTACGGGGCGTGGCCGAACACGAGCCGGCCGATCCGGCCGGAGTGAACCCGGTGCTGAAGCGGACCGCGACCAAGATCGCTTCCGCCGCCCTGCGGCCGCGGGAGGCGGCCGTGCTGGTCCTGTTCGGCGGCTCGCCCGAACCCGATCCCACGACACCGGGCGGCCTGCCCGCCGACGCCGACGTGCTGTTGACCCAACGCGCCGCGACGCTGCGCCAGCACCGCGGCCAGGTGGCCTTTCCGGGAGGCGGCGTGGAACCGGGGGACGATGGCCCGATCGACACCGCGCTGCGGGAGGCGTGGGAGGAGACCGGACTCGATCCCGCCGGGGTGGAGCCGTTCGCCGTCCTGCCCAAGATCTTCGTCCCGCCCTCGCGGTTCGATGTGACGCCGGTGGTCGCCTACTGGCGGACGCCCGGGGAGGTACGGGTGGTCAGCGAAACCGAAGCGGCCCGCGTGGTGCGAGTTCCGATCGCCGACCTGATCGATCCGGCGAACCGGTTCGTCGTCCGGCATCCGTTGGGGTACATGGGTCCTGCCTTCGCCGTGGATGGCATGCTCGTCTGGGGTTTCACCGCCGGCGTGCTCGCCGGTCTGCTTGCGGTATCGGGATGGGAGCGGGACTGGGATCACCACGATGTGCGTGATCTGCAGGCTTCGCTCGCGGCAGTGGGGATGACGTTATGAGTAGTTCCGGGTGGCTCGACCTCGCGGTCGTCATCATCGCGCTGCTGGCCGCCACCTCCGGGTGGCGGCAGGGTGCGGTGGCTTCGGCGCTCGGATTCCTGGGGGTCGTGCTCGGCGCCGTCGCGGGCATCCTGATCGCGCCGCACATCCTGCAGCACATCAGTGAGGGCCGTCAGCGCGTGCTGGTCGGGGTGGTGCTGATCGTCGCCCTGGTGATCGTCGGTGAGGTCGCGGGCATGGTGCTCGGCCGCGCGGCGCGCAGCGGGATGCGGCATCCGTTCACCCGCAGTGTGGACAGCGTGGTCGGCGCGGCGCTGCAGTGTGTGGCGGTTCTGGTCACCGCATGGCTGCTCGCCCTGCCGCTGGCCTCGTCCTCCCAACCGGGAATCGCCGCCGCCGTCAACGGTTCTCGGGTACTGGCGGATGTCAACCAGGTCGCGCCGAACTGGCTGCGCCGGGTGCCGAACGAGTTCTCCAAACTGCTCAACACCTCGGGCCTGCCGGAGGTGATCGGTCCCTTCGGTCGCGCACCGATCGCGGCCGTCGAACCCCCGGACCCGAGTGTGCTCGACACCCCGGTCGCGCTGAATCTGCAGCACAGCGTGCTGCGGGTGCGCGGGGTGGCGCCGAGTTGCCAACGCGCGCTGGAGGGTTCGGGCTTCGTGGTCGCGCCCGAGCGGATCATGACCAACGCGCACGTGGTCGCGGGAACCAATACGGTGCAGGTCGATACCGCTCGCGGGCCGCTGGATGCCACCGTCGTGCTGTTCGACCCCGCCAAGGACATCGCCGTGCTGGCGGTGCCGGGACTGAACGCACCGGTGATCCCGCTCGCCCCGGCCGCGGCGAAATCCGGACAGAGTTCGATCGTGCTGGGCTATCCGGGCGGTGGTCCGTACACCGCCAGCGCCGCCCGCGTCCGGGAGACGCTGGATCTCACCGGGCCGGATATCTACAAGAGCGGCACCGTGGAACGCGAGGTCTACACCGTGCGCGGCCGCGTCCGGGCCGGCAACTCCGGCGGCCCGCTGGTCGACACCGACGGCGAGGTGCTGGGCGTGGTCTTCGGCGCGGCCGTCACCGACGACGACACCGGATACGTCCTCACCCTGAAAGAGGTGGAGAACGATCTGGCCGCGGCCAACTCCTCGACGAACGCCGTGCCGACCGGAGATTGTGTGCTGAGCTGACCGATACGCGCGCCGGGCGCCTCGCCGAGCGCGCCCGGCGCGCCTCGTCGGATCGAGCCGTACCGGCTACGCGCTAGACGGGCTGGGTGGTGGCCGGGTCACCGAGCAGCTTCGCCAACTCGGCGGTCACGGCCTCCGGATTCTCCTGATGGGCGAAATGCCCGGCGTCCGGAATATCGACCAGGCGCCGACCGGGAGCCAATTGTCCGGCGCCACGCACCGTGTCGGCCAGGATGTAGTCGTCCCGGTCCCCGCGCAGGATAAGGGTCGGCACGCGGACCGGTTCCCGCATCGCGGCCAGGAATCGGCGTCCGTCGGGCCGCCACTGACTGCGGAAGGCCCAGCGCTGATATTCCAGCGCGCAATGCGCCGCGCCCGGGATCCGGATCGCCGAACGCATCCGCTGCACGGTGTCCACGAATTCGGCGGTGGCCGCCCAGCGCGGATCGACGTGGTCGCGGACCAGGCGTTCGATTTCGAACCCGTCCTGCCGGGTCAGCCGGCGCTCACCGTAGCGCGGCAGCTGATAGCGCAGGAAGTTCGGTAGATACGCGGCCCGCTGGCGCCGGTCGCGCAGGACGGCGCGCTTGAGTGCCACCGGATGCGGTGAGGAGATCAGCGCGATCGAGCGCACCACGCGCGGATGCAGGACCGCGGTCGCCCAGCACACCAGGCCGCCCTCGGCGTGACCCACCAGGGTGGCGTCGGCATGACCGAGGGCGCGCACCAATCCGGCGATGTCGCCGGCCAGCGTCCAGCCGTCGTAACCGCGCGGTGGCTTGTCGGAATCGCCGTAGCCGCGCAGATCGACGGCGACGGCACGGTATCCGGCCTCGGTCAGCCCGGTCAGCTGATGCCGCCACGACCACCAGAAATCGCCGAAGCCGTGCAGCAGGACGACCAGTGGGCGCGCGGGATCGCCCACCGCGTCCTCGGCGCCGCCCTCGGCGATATGGAACCGGATGCCATTGGCGTGCACGTCACGATGCGTCCACGGGCCGTCGAAGCGGACGCTGGACGGATCGGGAAGCGGATTCGACGACACGCCGAAAGCGTAATAGCCGAGCTATGCGGTCGGCTTGCCGGCCGCGCCGTCGGGGTGCGAACCGAAGCCCTGCGGAATCACCGAGCGGGTCTCCTTCAGCGATTCGATCGTCTTGGCCGGGGCGCGCAACTTGCGCACCTTCTGGTAGCCGAGCAGGCCGAGGACCACGACCACCGCGATCATCAACGCGAACACGATCAGGAACGCGGCCCACCGATACAGCCACACGTCCAGCAGTTCGGCGAGGAAGAAGAAAAAGAAGAACGACGAGAACAGCAGCACGGTCAGCGCGCCGATGAAGAAGACGCTGCCCTGCAGCCCCTTCTTGATCTCGCCGGTCACCTCGGCCTTGGCCAGCTCCACCTCGGCGCGGACCAGGGTCGACATCTGCTCGGCAGCGTCGCGCACCAGATCTCCCACGCTGGCGTTCGCGGTGGTATCGACCTCGGACAGCGGAATCGAGGTGATGGTCCGGTTTCGGCCCGCATCGTTACCGCCGTTTGTGAAGCTCAATTGCTCGACCCTTCTCCATGTCCCGGTGCTGTCCGGCCTTCGCTCGTTTCGGTGGCCGCCCTTGCGTCTCGCCGCGCCTGATGCGCCCGGCCACGCCGCAACAGTAGCGCCGAACCGAGCAGAGAGGCCGCCAAGGACGTCATCAACACGGCGGCTTTCGCCAGTTCGGCCGCAGCCCGGTCGGGTAACGCAAGTTCTGCCACCAAGAGGCTAACGGTGAATCCGATCCCACCCAGTACCGACAGGGCCGACATATCCCGATTGCCGAGACCGGCGGGCCGCGTGGCGATTCCGAATCGGATGGCGAGCCAGCTCGAACCGAAGATGCCGACGAATTTCCCGATCAGCAGTCCGGCGATGATCGCCAGCGACAGCCGAGAGGTGAACATCTCCCCGAAGACCGTGCCCGACAAGGGAACTCCGGAGGCGAACAACGCGAACAGTGGTACGCACAGACCCGCGGACACGGGCTGGAACAGATGCTCGAGCCGGGTCGCCGGGGCTTCGTCCTCGTCCGGGTCGGGACGGACCCGGGTGAGCAGGCCGCAGATCACGCCCGCCAGCGTCGGATGGATCCCGGCTTCGTGCAGGGCATACCAGGCGATCAGGGCCAGCGGCACGTACACCAGTGGAGTGCGGATGCGCTGTCGCTGGGCCAGCGCCCAGCCGGCGAAGCAGAGCGCCGCGCCGAGCAGCCAGCCGAGGGCCACGGTGGTGGTGAACAGGACCGCGATCACGATGATCGCCAGCAGGTCGTCCACGACCGCCAGGCTGAGCAGAAATACCCGCGCACCGGCCGGTATTCGCGATCCGGTCATGGCCAGGACGGCCAGAGCGAAGGCGATATCGGTCGCCACCGGAATCGCCCAGCCGCGATCCATGCCCGGCACTCCCCAGCCCACCGCGAGGGCGATCAGGGCCGGCGTGACCACCCCGCCGAGCGCGGCGACCACCGGCAGGGTGGCGCGCTTGCGGTCGGCGAGTTCACCCACCACCAGTTCCCGCTTCAGCTCGAGCCCGGCCACGAAGAAGAAGATCGCCAGCAGACCGTCCTTGGTCCAATCCCCCAGGGTCAGCTCGAGATGGAGCGCGGGGACCGCGACGGTGGTGTCCACCATGGCGAAATAGCCGTCGCGCCACGGCGAGTTCGCCCACAGCAGTGCGATCGCCGCGGCAACCAGAAGTAATGCGCCACCGACGGTTTCGGTACGGAGGTAACGGGCGAGTTCGGAGCGCAGCGCAACGATCACGAGGTTCCTTTCGGGAGCCGACGGCGGCTGCGGCGGGCACTCCCGCAAGGGGCTCACCAACCACACGCCGACCAGACTTCCCGGCACTCCTTTACCCGATTTTACCGATCGGCTCGCGGCCGATTACCGCGAGCTCCGCCGTCGCCGGTCGAGCCCACGCCCGGCGGGGTGCCGGAGGTGGGCTCGCGGAACCGGTCGATCAGGCGTTTGCGGCGCGGATGGCCTCGAAGACGTTGGGGTCGACGAGGGTGGAGGTGTCGCCGAGTTCGCGGCCTTCGGCGACGTCGCGCAGCAGGCGGCGCATGATCTTGCCCGAGCGGGTCTTCGGCAGTTCGGGCACGATGTGGATCTCGCGGGGCCGGGCGATGGGACTGATCTCGCGGGAGACCTCGGCCTTGAGCTCGTCGACGAGTTGCTGTCCGGAGTTGTCGGCGCCGCCGGTGAGGATGACGAAGGCGACGATTCCCTGTCCGGTGGTGGCATCGCTGGCGCCGACGACCGCGGCTTCGGCGACGCTGTGGTGGCCCACGAGTGCGGATTCGACCTCGGCGGTGGAGATGCGGTGGCCGGAGACGTTCATGACGTCGTCGACGCGCCCGAGCACCCACAGCGCGCCATCGGTGTCGATCTTGGCGCCGTCGCCGGCGAAGTACCAGCCCTGGGCGGCGAAGCGTTCCCAGTAGGTGGCCTTGTAGCGTTCGTCGTCGCCCCAGATGCCGCGCAGCATCGACGGCCACGGCTGATCCAGGACCAGATATCCGACGACCGCGGAGCTTGCGGAGCGGTCCGAAGATTCGGCTTCGGTTCGATTGATTTCGACCGAATTGCCTTCCTCGTCGACCACTTTCGCGGAGATTCCGGGCAGCGGTGCCATGGCGGCGCCGGGCTTGGCGGCGGTGACGCCGGGCAGCGGGGAGATCATGATGGCGCCGGTTTCGGTCTGCCACCAGGTGTCCACGATCGGCGCGGAATTCGCGCCGATCACCTCCCGGTACCAGCGCCAGGCCTCGGGATTGATCGGCTCGCCGACCGAACCGAGAACCCGCAGCGAGGACAGATCGTGCGAATCGGGAATCTCGCGGCCCCACTTCATGAAGGTGCGGATCAGCGTCGGCGCGGTGTAATAGATTGTGACGCCGTACTTTTCGATGATCTGCCAGTGGCGGTGTTCGTCGGGGAAGTTCGGGGTGCCCTCGTAGACGACCTGGGTGGCCCGGTTGGCCAGCGGTCCGTAGACGATGTAGGAGTGCCCGGTCACCCAGCCGATATCGGCAGTGCACCAGTAGACGTCCTGCCCGGGTTTGTGGTCGAAGACGTAATGGTGGGTGTAGGCGACCTGGGTCAGATAGCCGCCGGAGGTGTGCAGGATGCCCTTGGGCTTTCCGGTGGTGCCGGAGGTGTAGAGGATGAAGAGCGGATGCTCGGCATCGAAGGCCTGCGCCTCGTGTTCGGTACTGGCCCGGGCGACGGTTTCGTGCCACCACAGGTCGCGACCCTCGGTCCACGGAACCTCGATATCGGTGCGCCGCACCACGAGTACGTGCTCGACGCTGTGCGGCACATCGCCGTGGGCGTAGAGCGCCTCGTCGACGGCCTCCTTCAACGGTGCGGCCTTGCCGCGCCGCCACTGGCCGTCGGTGGTGACGACGAGCCGGGCGCGGGCGTCGTCGACGCGCTGGCGCAGGGCGCTGGGGGAGAACCCGGCGAAGACCACCGAATGGGTCAGGCCCAGCCGGGCGCAGGCCAGCATCGACACGATGGCCTCCGGGACCATCGGCATGTAGATCGCCACCCGGTCGCCGGCGACCAGGCCGAGTTCGGTGAAGTAGTTGGCGGCCTGCGACACCTCGGCCTGCAACTGGGCGTAGGTGATCGAACGCGAATCGCCGGGCTCGCCCTCCCAATGGATGGCGATCTGATCGCCGTGGCCGTCGGCGACGTGGCGGTCCACGCAGTTGTAGGCGACGTTCAGCTTGCCGTCGACGAACCAGCGCGCGAACGGAGCGTCGTCCCAGTCGAGTACCCGATTCCAGGGCTGATGCCAGTGCAGCCGCTGCGCCTGTTCGGCCCAGAACCCGTCGCGATCGGCCGTTGCCCGGTCGTAGATGGATGCATCGGCATTGGCCGCCGCGGCGAATTCGGCGCTGGGCGGATACACGTCTCGGTGCTCAGCGGTCGTGTCGGTCATGTCGCCTCCTGAAATTTGCGGGGCACCCGCACCCGGTCGGCATCGCGAGCCAGTACGCGGTCGTCGCTCACGGTGCCTCCATCGGGGCCTGTCCATCGGATACGCGTCGGGCCGGGGGGTGACCGCGGCCACGATGTGACCCTAACGGACTGTGACCTGCGCCGCGTACGGGTCTCGAACGGTGGACGTCACGCCCGTTCCGGCGCCCGGAGGTTGCCGGGCGCGCGCGACGCCTCGACTAGCGTGTGGGTGGTGAGCGATGTGCTGCAGCCCCTGGTCGACCTGCCCGGAGTCCGCGAGGCGGCCGACCGTGCCCGCGACGCGCTCGCCGAGGTTCACATGCACAAGGCCAATCGGCGTGGTTGGCCGACCACGGCAGCGGAGGCCGCGGTGCGGGCGGCGCGCTCGTCCGCCGCCATCGACGGCGGCGCGACCGAACTGCCGGCCGACGGGCGCGTCGCCGACCCGGTTCTCGCGGGCGCCTTGCGGGTCGGACAGGCGCTCGACGGTGACGCGCTGCGCAATATGGTCGGTGTGTGGCAACGCGCGCCGCTGCAGGCGCTGGCTCGACTGCATCTGCTGGCCGCGGCGGACCTGGTCGCCGACGAGATCGAGCTCGGGCGGCCACGTGCCGACGCCGGGGTCGCGCAGCGCCTGGATCTGCTGGCGCAGACCGTCCTGACCTCGGACGCGCCCGCGCCGGTCCTGGCCGCGGTGGTGCACGGCGAGCTGATGACCTTGCGCCCCTTCGGATCCGCCGACGGAGTGGTGGCCCGGGCGGCCTCGCGTCTGGTGGCCGTCTCGTCCGGCCTCGACCCGCACAGTCTGGGTGTTCCGGAGGTCTTCTGGCTGCGCCGCCGACAGGCGTATCTGGATGCGGCGAGCGGATTCGCGGCGGGTACGGCCGACGGGGTGGGCGGCTGGGTGGTGTTCTGCTGCGGCGCGCTCGAGGACGGCGCCCGCGAGGCCCGTTCCATCGCCGACGCGGCGGGATGATCGTCGGTACCGAAGAGACCGGCGATGTCCGAACGGGTCCGCGCGAAGGGCCGTACACATCGAAGCGGGCGGCGTAGCCGTTGTCGGCCTCACCGCCCGCTAGCACGGACCACCCGGTTACCAAGCGTGCTTATCGGGTTGTGTTCTGCGGCCTCGGCGATCATCCGCACCCCGCCGGTTCATCCCCGCAACCTGTGCGAGGCCATTGCCGACGTGAATCCGGATTTCGCAGGCCCACAACGCTTCTGCCCTTGTCGCGGCGCGCTCCGCGTGGGTACCTGGCGTCCGTGCTGGGAAGTGCGGTCGGGAGATCGAACCTTCTCTTCCGTTTCGATCTTGGCCTTCCGCCCCTCCGTGCGTCCATTGTTACTCTGTGACACCCCTCACATCAAGGGTCGAGCGGACATTCTCATAATCGGCGTGGGGTGTCTCGAATCGTGGTTACATCGATGGGTTGCGCGTCGTTGACCAGCCGCGATGCGCCCGGCGCGGTGACCTCAGCGTCGCCGGCGCAGCAGCCGGTAACTGAGGGCGCCGGCCAGCACCGCGCTCACGCCGACCACCGCGGTGGCGGCCACCGTCGTACTGGACGGCGCGGGAATCCGGGACCACAGCGACACCGGATTCGAGAAGGTGAGGATCGGCCAATTCCGCGCGACCGCCTCCCGTCGCAGATTCCGATCCGGGTTCACCGCGGTGGGATGTCCGACCGCCTCCAGCATCGGCAGATCGGTGATCGAATCCGAATAGGCGTAACACCGCGACAGGTCGTAATGCTCGGACGCGGCCAGCTTCTCGATCGCCTCGACCTTGCCCTCGCCGTAGCAGTAGAACTCGACTTCGCCTGTGTACTTACCGTTTTCGACGACCATCCGGGTGGCCGCGGTATGGGTTGCGCCGAGTGCGGCGGCGATCGGGGCGACGATCTCCTCACCGGATGCCGACACGATGACCACGTCGTGGCCGCGAATCTTGTGATCGGCGATCAGATCCGAGGCCTCGGCGTAGATCAGCGGATCGACCAGTTCGTGCAGGGTTTCGGCGACGATCGAGCGGATCTGCGAGACGTCCCATCCGGCACACATCTTGGTCAGATGTTCACGCATGCGCTCCATCTGGTCGTGGTCGGCGCCGGAGAGCAGGAACAGGAAATGTGCGTAGCTGGACTCCAGCACCGTGCGGCGGTCGATCAGGCCCTGATCGAAAAACGGCCTGCTGAAGACGAACGCACTCGATTTCGCGATCACGGTCTTGTCCAGATCGAAGAACGCGGCGATCCGTGGCGTGGCGCGGGTCGGTGGCACCGGCCGCGGTGCTGCATCGTTGCGGGGCTCTCGGTGTTCGTCGTCCCCCGCGGTCGCGGTTTCCGTAACTGATTGGTCGCGCTCGGCCGTCACGGGTCCAGAATAGGGAGGTTCGACCGTGCGGTGGTGTGCAGCCCGGGCGCGCGACCGGCGCGATGCCCCGGTCGGCACGCCCGTTCGAGGCTCGAAGTTCGTGTCGGGATGGACTTGCATTGCCGCCGGTTTCTGGGTGTAGTATTGCTGGCACCTGGACATGGTCCAGGCGCGTTCAGCCCGACCCCCCGGGGCTGAACCCCGACGGCCCCAGCCTCCTCCCCCCCGGCTGGGGCCGTCCTCTATTTCCGGCAGGCATCGACCAACTCCTCGCCTGGCCTGATCGACCGACGGATGTCGGGTGTCGTCGAGGGCGGTTGTACACAGGGCGCGTGTTGTCCACACTCGCCGGTCGGGCTCTGGTTCGCCGAGCCGGGCGCGACGACGCTGAGGAACATGAATTCCGTTGCAGCAGTTCCCCCTCCGGCACTGGTGCTGATCGGCGATCGGCGGTTACGCGAGGAGGTGCGCCGGATCGCGGCCGCCGCGGACCGAAATCTGAACGAGCGTTCGATGCCTGTGGGGCGGCATGCCTGGACGGCAGCCGCTCTCCTGATCATCGATGCTCCCGCCGCGCGTGCCGCGGCCGCTGCCGGATATCCCCGCCGTTCCGGCGTCGTCCTGGTGGGCAGCGACGAGCCCGATCTGGACCACTGGCAATCGGCGGCCGCGGTCGGCGCCGAGCAGGTGATCGCACTACCCGCCGCCACCGAGACGTTGATCGAGGCGTTCGCCGCCTACGCCTGGCGCGACCCCGGTAACGGTCTGGTCCTCGCCGTTGTCGGTGCCGGCGGTGGGGCCGGCGCCTCGGTTTTCGCCGGTGCGCTGGCGTTGGCGGCCGCGGCCCGCCGCTTCCGGCCGCACGTGCTGCTCGTCGACGGCGATCCGCTGGGCGGGGGTCTCGATTTGCTGCTGGGAATCGAATCGGTTCCCGGGTTGCGCTGGCCGGACCTCTCCGTCGAAGACGGTCGGGTGGCCGCGCAAGCGCTGCACGAGGCCCTACCGTCGGCCGCCCCCGGGCTGGGAGTTCTCGCTTGCAGCAGACCGGCGAACTCCGGCCCGGACACCATCGGCCCGGGCGCGGTGCGTGCGGTCGTCGAGGCCGGGCGCGGGGCCGGGGATCTGGTGGTGTGTGACATCTCCGGATGCCGGGGCCCGCATACCGAGCACATGCTCGACACCGCCGATCTCGTGATCTTCGTCGTACCCGCGCGATTGCGCGCGGTCGCGGCCGCCGGCGCTGCGGTCGCGGATATCCGGCCGCGAAATCCGCACCACGCCTTGGTCGTTCGTGGTCCGGCGCCGGGTGGTCTGCGCGGCCGGGAGATCGCGGAGGCTCTGGACCTACCGCTGCTGGCCGCGATGCGTGCCCAGCCGGGACTGGCCGGTGCCCTCGAGCGCGGCGGCCTCGGACTCGCCCGCGGCCCACTGCTGACCGGAGCCGAAGCGGTCTTGGCGGCGCTGCCGGATGGTGATCGATGAGCGGCGTGGTGAGTGCCGACCTGCTGGACCGGGTGCGCGAACGGTTGGCCGCGGAGGCCGGTGAGCACGATCCGGCGCCGCTGGCGGCAGCCATCCGTGCCGAGGCCGGCTGTGTTCTCGGCGATACCGATCTGCTGCGCGCACTGCGACTGTTGCAGACCGAGATGACCGGAGCGGGAATGCTGGAACCGCTCCTGCACGATCCCGGAATTTCGGATGTGCTGGTGACGGCGCCGGACGCGGTGTGGATCGATCGCGGGCACGGTCTCGAGCGCACCCCGATCCGGTTTCCGGACGAGGCGGCGGTGCGGCGATTGGCGCAACGGCTGGCGCTCGCCGCCGGCCGCCGCCTCGATGACGCCCAACCGTGGGTGGACGGGCGGCTGCCGGAGTACGAACGGGGGCCGGGAGAAAGCTTCGGTGTGCGACTCCATGCGGTCCTCGCTCCGATCGCTCAAGGCGGCACGTGTATCTCGCTCCGGGTCCTGCGGCCGGTCGGGCACAGTCTGCGCGGACTCACCGCCTCCGGCACGCTGACGACGGAATCGGAGGCGCTCCTGGAACGGATCGTTCGCGCTCGGCTCGCCTTTCTCGTGGTCGGCGGCACCGGCACGGGTAAAACGACCTTGTTGTCCGCCCTGCTCGCACGGGTCCACTCCGCCGAACGCATCATCTGTGTGGAAGACGCGGCCGAACTGGCGCCGCCGCATCCGCATGTGGTCCGGCTCGTCGCGCGGATGCCCAATGTCGAGGGCGTCGGTGCGGTCACTGTCCGGGACCTGGTGCGGCAGGCCCTGCGCATGCGGCCGGACCGCATCGTCGTGGGTGAGGTGCGCGGCGGCGAGGTAGTGGATCTGCTCACCGCCTTGAACACCGGGCACGACGGGGGCGCCGGGACGCTGCACGCCAATTCGCCACGCGAGGTCCCGGCGCGGTTGGAAGCCCTTGCGGCACTGGGCGGGATGAGTCGGGAAGGTCTGCACAGCCAACTCGCCGCGGCGATCCATATCGTGCTCGCTGTGCGCCGCCGCGCCGACGGCCGCCGGATACTGCACGAGATCGGGCTGGTGACCCGAGAGGGCCATGCGGCGGTGCGGATCGACACCGCCTGGTCCGCCGAGGCGGCCGAAGCGCCGGCCCGAACGGCGTTGCAGCACTTGCTGGCCGAACGGATCGGGCAATGATCATCGGGTTGTTGTGCGGGGCGCTGGCCCTGCTCGTACTGCCGACCGCGTCGCGGCAGCGGCGGTTGCGCGCCCTGACGTGTCGTCGCCGTGCGGAGCCGAAGGTACCGATCGTCTGGGCTGTCCGCGGGATCGCCGGTGCGGCGGTGGCCGGGGCGGTCGCCTTCGGTCCAGGGCCTGCCGGCGCCGCCGCGTTGTTCGCCGGGACCGTCGCGATCCGGGCGAAGCACCGGCGCCGCGAGCGTCGCCGGGCCGACGAATCTCGAAAACTCTTGGAAGGCTTGGACATCGTGATCGCCGAATTACGCACCGGCGCGCATCCCAGTGCCGCCGCCGCGGTCGCGGCCGGCGAGATCGGCGGGGCTCCGGGGGCGGCTTTCGCGGTGAGCGCGGCACGCACCCGCCTCGGCGGCTCGGCAGCGGCCGGACTACGACACCGAAATTGCGCCGTGACAAGCGAATTGGATCGAGTCGCCGATGCCTGGGAGGTGGCCGAGCGGCACGGGTTGGCGCTGGCGGAACTGCTGACCGCGGCGCGGGACGATTTGGCCGAGCGCCGACGTTTCGGTGACCGTACGGGTGCCGCGTTGGCGGGCGCTCGGGCCAGCGCGACGGTGCTCGCCGGACTGCCGCTGCTCGGGATCGCCCTGGGCCAGCTGATGGGCGCACATCCCGTGCGGGTGCTGACGAGCAGCGGAATCGGTTCGGTTGTCCTGCCGCTCGGTACGGGTTTGATCGGGGCAGGCTTGCTCTGGGCCGACGCCATCACCCGAAAGGTGACGGTATGAGCGGGATCTCGCTCGCCCTGGTGGTCTCGGCGGCGGCGCTGTGCGTGCTGCCCGGACGCCACACCCCGTCTGCGCGGTTACGTGCTGCTCGCGGAGGCCGCGCGCAACCGCTACGGGTGACCGAGCAGCGCGTCGGCGATCCGTTGGCGGTCGCGTCCGCGCTGGACCTGCTCTCCGCATGCCTGCGGGCCGGCCTGCCGACCGCGACCGCTGCCCGGGCGGTCGCGCCGGTCGCACCGGAACCGTTCCGCTCGGCCCTGAGCCGTGCGGCGGATCTCCTGGCATTGGGCGCGGATCCGGTCACGGCATGGGAGCGAGCGGCTCAGGAGGCGCCCGCTCCCGAGATGCAGTCGCTCGCCCGCCTGGTCCGCCGTTCGGCGCGTTCCGGCGCCGCCCTGACCGGTGCCGTCACCGAACTGGCGGGTCAATGCCGATCGGCGGTCGAGGACGCCGCGGCCGCTCGGGCCGAGCGCGCGGGCGTCCTGATCAGTGGTCCATTGGGACTGTGTTTCCTCCCGGCCTTCGTCTGTCTGGGCATCGTGCCGGTGGTCGCCGGGCTGGCGGGACCGGTGCTGGGCGGTGGTTCGTGGTGACCACGCGACGGGCTCGGCGCGGATCCGCCGCGCCGATCGAAGAGAAAGGGGAGACCGATGCTGGCGGCAACGCAATCGGTTGTGCGAGAACTACGTTCGCGATTGGTGCAGGCGGCCGTCGCCGACGACGGCATGAGCACCGCCGAATACGCGATCGGCACCATTGCCGCGGCGGCCTTCGGAGCCGTGCTCTACACGGTGGTGACCGGCGATTCGATCGTGAATGCCCTGACCAAGATCATCGACAGGGCGCTGAACACCACGGTCTGATACTCGGTCGAGGTGGTCGGCGACCGGACCCGCCAGGATGCCGCACGGGCGACCGCGGTGCCGTCACGGTCGAGGCCGCGATCGCGCTGGCGGCTCTGGTGGTGGTCGTCGCGCTCTGTGTTGGTGCCTTGCTCGCGGCGTCGATGCAGATCCGATGTATCGACGCCGCCCGGGAGGCGGCGCGGCTCGCCGCACGTGGGGCCGAAGCGGACGCCTTGCCCGCGGCGCAGCGGGTGGCCCCACCGGGCGCCGATATCGAATTGCGGGTGGAGGGTGATCGGGCCGTCGTCACGGTGCGAGCTCGCGCCCCGCTGCTGCCGATGCTGCGGCTCCGTGCCGAAGCGGTCGCCGTCCGCGAACCCGGGGAGGAGGAGGTGCGATGAGACCGGAAGACCGGAGGTCTTCGGCCGGGGGCCGCGGGCGAGCCACCGAGGGCGGCGCGACGGTCGCCGCGTGTCTGGCCGTGACGGCGCTGCTGTTGCTCACCGTGTTGATCGTGCAATTGGCGGCGGTCGTCTGCGCTCGCCACCGAGCGCAGAGCGCAGCCGACCTGGCGGCCCTGGCCGCGGCCGCTGCGCTGGGTTCCGGTACCGGGACGGCGTGTGATCAGGCGCAATCGGTGGCACAGCGAATGGGAATGCACGTGCGCACCTGTTCGGTCCGGGATTGGGATGTGACGGTGTCGGTGGACGCTGCGCTAACGCTAACCATTTTGGGCGAGCGTTCAGTTGTTGCGATCGCGCGCGCGGGTCCGGTCGAGGCAGAAAAGCGATCATGAATACCGGACGGTTGGTGTGAGAAAGAATGGGTGACCGGAACCACAGCGGGCACCCGCGAGGGTTGGTTTTGCATTCGCGGCCGACCATTGATTTGGTGCGACGCAATTCTTCGAGGATTGCACTCGGTGTGATTCAAATAAATGCGCACATGTGAATCTCACGTGGCCGTTATTCGCTAGAGCAATGCCATAGTTAACATGATTAAGTTCCTCTTTAATCGTCTCAGGCGAGCAGCTGGCCGGCACCGGCTCTCGGGCGAGCGCGGCCGGTGACCGATGCGGTTTCCGATCGATGTCTGTCGTGTCACGAATCGAGTTCGAGCAGGTCAAAGAGGTGTTGCCAAGGCGTGTTTCAGTTGGGCCGCTGCTGCGAGAGTTCCGCGACCACTGCGGTGAGCAGGGCGCACGCTCCGTTCTTGTCCAAGGGCGAGTTGCCGTTTCCACATTTCGGCGATTGCACGCACGACGGACAACCGCTCGGGCACGAGCAGGATGCGATCGCGTCCCGGGTAGCCGCCAGCCAGGTGCGAAGCCGGGTGAACCCGCGTTCGGCGAAGCCGGCGCCGCCGCAGTGCCCGTCGTAGACGAACACCGTGGGCAGGCCGGTATCGGGGTGCTCCGCGATGGACACACCACCCACATCCCACCGATCGCAGCTGGCGACCAGCGGCAACATCCCGATCGCGGCATGCTCGGCGGCGTGCAACGCGCCTGGTACGCGCCGCGGGTCGATTCTGGCCGAAGCCAGGAGATCCGGGGCGACCGTATACAACACAGCCTGCGTCGGCAGGGTCTGCTCGGGCAGATCGAGCTCGATCAGATCCAATACCTCGCCGGTGGGCAGTGTGCGCAGGTAGCCGACCACCTGCCGGGTCACCCGGACCCGGGCCAGCGCGGCCGTCACCCGGCCGTGGCTGTGTTCGTGCAGGTATTCGTCGATCGCGACGGAGGTGACCATTCGAGCGCTGGTCGTCCATCCCGGCTGATCCGCATGCACGAATGCGATCCCCGCGTCGAGGTCCAGCTCGTCGACCACGTACGTCTCGCCCTGGTGGAGGTGGACGGCGCCGGCGTGCAGCGTCGCGGGTGCTCGCCCGGAATCCGCCGTTCCGAGCAGGCGGCCGGTGGCGATATCGACGATCGCCAGCTGGGATCCGATTCCGGCTCGGACGTCGAGGTCGTCGTGCGGGTCCGCACTCGAGGTCGGATACCAGCGGGCGGGTCCGTTCCCGTTCTCCCGGCGTCGCAGCGCTCCCGCCGCCGCCAGCTCGACCGCGACCTCCCAGACGCCCAGATCGCGGATTTCGGCATCGGTCAGCGGATGTTCACAGGCCGCGCAGAGCAGATGCGGACCGGCGACGTAGGGATTGTGCGGATCGGTGACCGTCGCCTCGACCGGCCGCTCCAGCAGCGCCTGTGGGTGGTGGACGAGATAGGTGTCGAGCGGGTCGTCGCGCGCGACCAACAGCACCAAAGAGCCCTGGGTTCGGCGTCCGGCCCGGCCCGCCTGCTGCCAGAACGAGGCGACCGTGCCCGGAAAACCGGCGATCACCACGGCATCCAGCCCCGCGATATCGACGCCGAGCTCGAGCGCGGTGGTGGTCGCCGCGCCCAGCAGCGAGCCGTCGGCGAGACCGTTCTCCAGCTCCCGCCGGTCCTCCGCCAGGTATCCGGCCCGGTAGGCGGCGACCCGGCCGGCGAGCGCGGGATCGACCTCGGCCAGCATGCGCTGCACATCGATCGCGACCACCTCGGCGGCCCGGCGGGAGCGGACGAAGGTCAGCGTGCGCGCGCCCTCGACCACCAGATCCGTCATGATCCGGGCGGCCTCGGTGGTCGCGGCTCGACGCACCGGGGCCCCGTTCTCGCCGCTCAGATCGCCGAGCAGCGGCGGTTCCCAGAGCGCGACGGTCCGCGCGCCCTGCGGCGACCCGTCCTCGGTGACCGCGGTGACCGGCGCGCCGATCAGGCGCTGCGCGGCGGCCGCCGGATCGGCGCTGGTCGCCGAGCACAACACGAAGGTCGGCTCCGCACCGTAATGGGCGGCCAACCGGCGCAGTCGCCGCAACACCATCGCCACC
Organism: Nocardia veterana NBRC 100344; assembly: GCF_000308855.1. Lineage (GTDB taxonomy): Bacteria > Actinomycetota > Actinomycetes > Mycobacteriales > Mycobacteriaceae > Nocardia > Nocardia veterana. The sequence continues at coordinate 135,449 of NZ_BAGM01000007.1, forward strand.
TGCGATCCGAAAACTCCGCGATACGCGTGACATTCGTCGACCACGACATAGCGCAGCCGGCGCAGCAGCCGGGCCCAGCGCTGATGTGAGCGCAGCACCCCGATGTGCAGCATGTCGGGATTGGTGAAGATCCATCGAGTGTTCGCCCGTACCCATTGCCGGACCTCCGGCGGGGTGTCGCCGTCGTAGGTGGCGGGATGAATATCGCGCAGGTCGACGCTGTGGGTGAGCTGGGCGGCCGCCCGGAACTGGTCGGCGCCGAGCGCCTTGGTGGGCGATATATACAGAGCGGTCGCCTGCGGGTCCCGGCGCAGGTCGGTGAGTACCGGTAGTTGATAGCCCAGCGATTTACCGGATGCGGTGCCGGTGCTGACGACGACATGCTCGCCCGCCGCCGCCGACTCCGCGGTCCGGATCTGATGCGACCACGGCTGCCGAACTCCCGATTCCCGCAACGCCGCGACCACGTCCGGATCGGCCCATGACGGCCACGCCGCGACCTGGGCGGGACGGGCCGGGAGTTCGGTCACATGGGTGATACGACTTGCCCCGTCGGGCACTCCGAAAAGGACACGATTCAGCAACGATCTCCCGTAGCTGATCGCCTCGCTCGTCGCGGGCTGCGATGTCGGGCCTTTCGGATTCATCGGACCGAGACCCGTGGACGCGAAGAAAGTGTGAACCGTGTGTGTCGTCCCCGCGCGAGCTGCCAATTCACTACCGAGTAGCGACCTGCGTCACAGTCGGTTTGCCTGACGCCCACTCGGTTATCGCTAAGCAAACCTACTTCAAGTTTGGATTTGGGCATTGTGCCCCTCACCTGCACATTCGCAAGATCATCTTTTTTGCAAATTGTCGGTAACTCGGCTGTCGAATTGCGCGCAGACATGGTTCACTAGTTCTCGGTCGCAAGCTTCTGTGTTCGAGGGAACGGATCCAAAGTCCAAACCATCAGCAGGATCGATGTTGCGAACGGTGTGCTTGAAGCTTCCTGCAGGGGGAACAGAGTACAGCGGTCGGAACGGACCCGGTGGACCAACCTAACTTGTCCGCCGTTCCGGTATGGAAAGAGAAGGAACAGAATGGCACAGGGAACTGTGAAGTGGTTCAACGCGGAGAAGGGGTTCGGCTTCATCGCGCCCGAGGACGGCTCCGCTGACGTCTTCGTCCACTACTCCGAGATTCAGGGTTCGGGCTTCCGCACCCTCGAGGAGAACCAGAAGGTCGAATTCGAGGTCGGCCAGGGCACCAAGGGCCCGCAGGCCACCGGAGTTCGCGCGCTCAGCTGAGCGAGTAACCCTACAGGTCTGACCCTCGTCCCTCACCGCCGACGCGGTGAGGGACGAGTCATATCCGGGGGAAGTACACTCGATCGAAAACCGGGGCTTTTCGATGTAGCCGGGTTGTCCAGACGGGTGTTTTTCTGCAGTTCGCAGCCTTGCCGGTGTGAACGGCACGCACGGGGGAGTGCCGAGCGGAACAGCCGAGACTCCCGGACCGCGGAGTCGCAGTGCAGGCTCGACGACAGCGGAACACGGTATAAACGTCTCTGGCGGGAGACATTCGTCTCTCCCTTCTGCCCCAGCCGCGCGCTGCGCGCCTGCGCCGCGCGGGTCGACAGGAAAGGTGTGTTCGCCGGTGGCAACACGAGACCGCGGTGCATCGCCGACTCCCGATGCGGCTTCCGCCGGGCGCGATGCGTCGGCAGACCGGGGGCGTCCCCTGCGTCGTCTCGTCATCGTCGAGTCGCCGACCAAGGCCCGCAAGATCGCGCCCTATCTGGGTCGCGGTTACACCGTCGAGGCGTCCGTCGGGCATATCCGGGACCTGCCGCGCGGCGCCGCCGACGTTCCGGCCAAATACAAGGGGCAATCCTGGGCCCGGCTGGGCGTCGACGTCGATCACGATTTCGAGCCGATCTACGTCGTCAGCCCGGACAAGAAGGCCAAGGTCTCGGAACTGAAGACGCTGCTGCGCGATGCCGACGAGCTGTACCTGGCCACCGACCCCGACCGCGAGGGTGAGGCCATCGCCTGGCATCTGCTGGAGACGTTGAAGCCGAAGATCCCGGTGCGGCGAATGGTCTTCCACGAGATCACCGAGCCCGCCATCCGCGCCGCCGCGGCCGACACCCGAGATCTGGACAACGATCTGGTCGACGCGCAGGAGACCCGGCGCATCCTGGACCGGCTCTACGGCTACGAGGTCAGTCCCGTGCTGTGGAAGAAGGTCATGCCGCGGTTGTCGGCCGGCCGCGTGCAGTCGGTGGCGACGCGGATCATCGTGCAGCGCGAACGGGAGCGGATCGCGTTCCGTTCCGCGGAGTACTGGGATATCGCGGCGAAATTCGACGCCGGCGACGGTGAGACCGATCAGGCCAATCCGCGGGTGTTCGGGGCGCGACTGGTCACGGTCGACGGGGCCCGGGTCGCGGGCGGCCGGGACTTCGGCTCCGACGGTCTGCTCAAGGCCGGCAGCGGTGTCACGGTGCTGGACGAGGCCGCCGCGCGGCGACTGGCCGCGGCCCTGGAGCAGGCCGACTTCCAGGTCACCTCGGTGGAGTCCAAGCCGTACACCCGGCGGCCGTACGCACCCTTCATGACCTCGACGTTGCAGCAGGAAGCGGCGCGCAAGCTCCGGTTCGGCTCGGAACGCACGATGCGGGTGGCGCAGCGGCTGTACGAGAACGGCTACATCACCTACATGCGTACCGACTCGACCACGCTGTCGGAGTCGGCGATCAGTGCGGCGCGCGCGCAGGCCACGCAGCTGTACGGCCCTGAATTCGTGCATCCGACGCCGCGGCAGTACAACCGCAAGGTGAAGAACGCCCAGGAGGCACACGAGGCGATCCGCCCCGCGGGCGACACCTTCGCCACCCCCGGGCAGCTGCACGCTCGGCTGGACCAGGACGAGTTCCGGCTCTACGAGCTGATCTGGCAGCGCACGGTCGCCTCGCAGATGGCGGACGCGCGCGGCACCACGCTGACCGTTCGGATCACCGGCCGGGCGGGGACCGGCGAGGAGTGCGTGTTCTCCGCCTCCGGCCGGACCATCACCTTCCCGGGCTTCCTCAAGGCTTATGTGGAAAGCGTCGACGAGGAGACGGGTGGTCAGTCCGATGACGCCGAGTCCCGGCTGCCGGCGCTGACCGAGGGCCAGAACGTCAAGGCCGCGGAGCTGACGCCCGACGGGCACACCACCAATCCGCCGCCCCGCTACAACGAGGCCTCGCTGATCAAAGCGCTCGAGGAATTGGGCATCGGACGTCCGTCGACCTACGCCTCGATCATCAAGACCATCCTCGATCGCGGGTACGTGTACAAGCGCGGAAACGCGCTCGTCCCGTCCTGGGTCGCGTTCGCGGTGGTCGGTCTGCTCGAGGAGTATTTCGGCCGGTTGGTGGACTTCGACTTCACCGCGGCCATGGAAGACGATCTCGACGCCATCGCCGGCGGTCGTGAGCAGCGCGGAAACTGGTTGTCCAGCTTCTACTTCGGCGGCGATCACGGCGCCGAGGGTTCGGTGGCACGGTCGGGCGGTCTCAAGCGGATGGTCGGGGAGCGGCTCGACGATATCGATGCCCGCGAGGTCAACTCGATCAAGATGTTCACCGACGATCAGGGCCGCGACATCGTGGTCCGGGTCGGGCGCTTCGGTCCCTATCTGGAGCGCATGGTGCAGAACCCGGACGACCCGGACGGCGACCCGGTTTCCCAGCGCGCGAACCTTCCCGACGACCTGCCGCCGGACGAACTGACGCCCGAGGTGGCGGAGAAGCTGTTCGCCACCCCGCAGGAGGGGCGGTCGCTGGGGGTGGACCCCGAAACGGGGCATCGGATCGTGGCCAAGGAGGGCCGTTTCGGTCCGTATGTCACCGAGATCCTGCCCGAGCCCGAGCCCGATCTCGATGCGAAGAAGGGGGCCAAGAAGGCCGCCGCGCCCAAGCCCCGGACCGGATCGCTGCTCAAGTCGATGGATCTGTCGACCATCACGCTCGACGACGCGCTGAAGCTGCTGTCGCTGCCGCGGGTGGTCGGTAAGGACCCCGAATCCGGTGAGGAGATCACGGCGCAGAACGGCCGGTACGGCCCGTATCTGAAGAAGGGCACCGATTCGCGCTCGCTGGCGAGTGAGGACCAGATCTTCACGGTGACCTTGGAGGAGGCGTTGAAGATCTACGCCGAGCCCAAGCGTCGCGGCCGGCAGGCGGCCAGTGCGGCACCGCTGCGCGAGCTGGGCAACGACTCGGCCACGGGTAAGCCGATGGTGATCAAGGACGGTCGGTTCGGGCCGTACGTCACCGATGGTGAAACCAACGCCAGTCTGCGCAAGGGCGACGAGGTGGAATCGATCACCGATGAGCGCGCTTCCGAACTGCTCGCCGAGCGCCGCGCCAAGGGGCCGGTGAAGAAGGCCGCCAAGAAGACGGCCAAGAAGGCGCCCGCGAAGAAGACCGCGGCGAAGAAGACGGTGGCGAAGAAGACCGTGGCGAAGTCGACCGCGAAGAAGACCGCGGCCAAGTCGACCGCCGAGAAGACCACTGCCAAAAAGGCGCCCGCGAAGAAGGCCGCGGACAAGGCGGCCGCCGAGTCGTAGCGATCGACCGGCGGCAGCCGGCTGTCGGACCCGCCGATTAGGGTGGACCGCGTGGCAGGTGTCTTCGATCGGCTCGTGGGCCAGGACTCGGTCGAGTCCGAGTTGACCGCTGCCGCCGTGGCGGCGCGTACGGGGGTGGCGTCTTCGGCGATGACGCATTCCTGGTTGTTCACCGGCCCACCCGGATCCGGCAGATCCGTTGCGGCACTGTGCTTTGCGGCCGCGCTGCAGTGCACCGCGGAGGGGACGCCCGGGTGCGGTCACTGCCACGCCTGTACCACCACCATGGCCGGAACACACGGCGACGTGCGTCGCGTGATTCCCGAGGGGCTCAGCATCGGCACCAAGGAGATGCGCGAGATCGTGCAGGTCGCGGCGCGTCGCCCCAGTACCGGGCGGTGGCAGGTCGTCGTGATCGAGGATGCCGACCGCTTGACCGAGGCCGCCGGCAATGTGTTGTTGAAGGTCGTCGAAGAACCGCCGGAACGGACGGTATTCCTCCTGTGCGCACCCTCGGTGGATCCGGAGGATATTTCGGTCACCCTGCGCTCGCGGTGCCGCCACATCCATCTGGTGACACCATCGGTGGACGCCATCGCTCAGGTCCTGCGCGAGCGCGACGGCTTGGAGCCCGAGCGGGCAGCGTGGGCCGCATCGGTCAGCGGCGGCCATGTCGGGCGGGCCCGCCGCCTCGCGACCGACGAGGAC
>NZ_BAGM01000006.1 GCF_000308855.1 Nocardia veterana NBRC 100344
CAGCGATTCGGCCGGCCTACTGATTTGCGCGTCCTTCGGCCGCGTGGCCCTGGTGGTGGTCGGCCTGCATTGTGTTCCCGCGCCCCTCCAGCGTCAAGGGCGCCGATGGCGTCAGCTTTGCTGATGGGCATTCGCCCACCCTTGACCCCGGAGCCTCTACGCGCGAAGGGCAGGCCTTATCGGGCAGGCGGGAGCCAGCCCACCCATGGACGCATGCCGACCACCACCAGGGCCAAACCGCACGTCGCCAGCAAGCCCTGCCGAATTATGGAAGGTCAGTAGGTAAGAAGGCCACCGCCCGGATCATCGTCCAGTTCGATCCATTCGGCCCGTGTGCATGAGCCATCGGCCAAGACCTCGAGTGCTTCCAGGCCGCAGCCATACGCAAGACGCTCTCTGGCCTCGGAGCGGACATGGAAGTTGCCTTGCAGCGCTCCGCACCACGAACAATCCGAGGCAATCCCGGTCGGATCTCCTGAGCGCGTGTAATGCTGCACCAGCAGCGATGCGGCATCGGTTCGGCCGGCATCAACAAGCAGACCCCGCGCGAATTTCATCGCTGTCTCGCCAGTCCGGATCTCGCGGGACTGCTCTAGGCATAAGCCAACTACACACAGCGTCTGTTCATGACACTTCCAGCATGCCCACCTCAACCCGACTACCAGAATCGGCACAACACCCGTAAGCACACAACCCCCATCAGTCATTGCCACCAGGGTGTCACAAGTTCAACTGATTTCAGCGGAGAAAGAGATGCCAGAACGACTCGATGAGCCGTTACTTTCACCGTACAAACGTCCGCGTACAAGGACGGATCGAGGCAGATTCCAGCCGCGCCGTCGCGCCGAAATCTGTTCCTACACAACGCTACTAGTGGATGTCGACAGACGGCCACGGACGGTCGAACCCATCAGAAGGTTGGGAGTTCGAGTCTCTCCGGGCGCGCAGTACGGCCCCTCACCTGGTGACAGGCGAGGGGCCGTTTCGCATCTGCGGTCTCGTGCGCGGGTACGACCGATGCATTCGCCCTGGAACGTCCGTCGCGGTCGTCGCAACCGTCATCCTGTCGAGCCCTTCGCCGAATCGTCGTGGTCGGGTCCGTATGGGCTGGGGCACTCGACGTTCGGACCGCGTTCAAAGTCGCTGCGAGAGGCGCCTGTGTAATGCCACAACCTGTGGCGCTGGTGGGCTAGTCGACATCCCCGGCGAGGGTCGCTGTTTCCCGGATGGTTCGGGCGATTGCGGCGAAGTCCTTGCTCAGGATCTTGGAGTGGTTGCTTTCGACCTTTGTGCCGAGCTGGACGTTCGGGTTGCCGGTGAAGACCGGGTCGAGTGAGGCTCGGGCTTTTTCCATCTCTCCCGCTTCGCTGCCGAGGCTGTCTCCGGTGGCGAGGACGAAGCGGGTCGGGCAGGTCAGGCGTAGGAGGACGGGTGCGCTGGCGTCGACGATCTCGTTGGCTTCGATGCCGATCTCGGCGTGGGCGGCGGCCGACATGCGCGCTGCCATGCCGAACGGGCGGACCAGGGGCAGCAGGAAACGCATGCGGTGGAACAACTTCCGAATGCGCTCGCGGCTCTCCTCGCCGGTGATGCCGTAGGGGGCGGCGTCCACGGTCACCATGGCGGCGACGCGGTGGGGGTTGCGGTCGGCCCAGTGCCAGCCGAGGATGCCGCCGTAGGACCAGCCCACCAGAATCGCCCGGTCCACGCCGCGGGCGGCGAGGACGGCGTCGATGTCGCGCAGCGCTGCCTCGAAGGAGTAGTCGGCCGAGGTGTGCGACTTGCCGCGGGCGCGTCCGTCGAAGGTGATGTGCCGGAAGCCGGGGCCGAGTTCGGCGATCGTCTTGCGCCAGTGCCGCCGGCTGGCGTAGCAGCCGTTCAGGTAGAGCACCGGGATGCCGGGGCCGCCGGTATCGGTCACCGCCAGAGCCGTGTCGTCGACCTGCACCATGCCGGTCCAGGTGGTCTCGGTCGAGGGGGCAGTGGTGTTCGTCATCGCGATCTGTTCCTTGCCTTGTCGGGAGTGGGGCGAACGGAGTGGACGGCGGTCACGACCGGTGTGCCGTTCCGCGGTGTCGTTACCGGCAACCGGATGGTTCGCCTCGAGAATCACGTTGTCCTGGAGCGCATTCCGAGATCTCGGAGCTGCGGTTGCGGTGTCGTTCACGTGGATAGGGTCACCGGCTCGGCTGATATCCGCCTGATGCGGATCTGACACGGCCGCTGACACGGCATTCGGGTCGAAGAATCGTGTGCCGGTTGTCCCACCACGGCCGGCTGGAGGCGTTGCGCGCTCAGGCGTGCCACGGCGTGGTAGGTGTACCCATGACCGTCCCGGAGATGTTCCAGCCGACCGAGGTCAGCGTTCGTCAATTCGTCAACGACTCCGGTGTGGTGACCCGTGGGCTGCGGGAGGGCAAGAAATATGTGCTCACCATCAACGGGGAGCCGTTTGGCCGAGGTGACGCCGATCAGGCGCCACCGCTTCGTTCATACGAGCCAGGCGCAGGCGATGTTCGCTACCGCTCCCGTGCTGGACTACGAAGAGTTGCGGCGTGACCTGGATGCTGCCGTCAGCGACGAACTCGGTGAGGATCCGCTCGAAGGGACCGGCCTGTGAACGATCCGCGGGCGAGGGGCGTGCTCGACATCAGCATTGTCGCCGCGCTCTCGGTGTTCGATCCGGCTCAACTACCCGTCGAATCCGCCATCACCGCAGTCACATTGGGTGAATTGTCGTGCGGGCCATACGCCACCGATGATCCGATCAGGCGCGCTCGGCCGATCGCTGTGCTGCAGCACACGGAGGCGACGTTCGGCGAGGCGCTGCCCTACGACAGTGAGGCCGCTCGGATCTTCGGACTGATCTGTGCCTCGGTGTACGCGATCGGCCCTCAGCCACGACGCCGGACGGCCGATCTCATGATTGCCGCCACTGCGGCGCGACGGGTTGCCGCTCTACACAACGAATCCGAAAGATTTCGAGGGCCTCGACAGTCTCGTCATGATCATTGCGGCCCACCGTCCCGACGGGGCCACCGACTGACCCGACGGTTCGGCACCGAGGCGTTTGCGGTCCCTGTACGAATCGCGCATCGATTGGACAGCACCCCGCGCGGAACATTTTTTCAAGACTCGACCGGTCTGTTCGCCGGATAGTGGTGGCCCAGCTAGTGAAGGGCCGATATGAGCGACGACGATCTGCGCGATTTCGAGCGCGCCATCTTCACCCACGAGGGTAAGTCCCGGGTGATTTTCCGGCAGGTCATCGCCATCGAACTCGACGATGCGGCGGCCAATCTCGAGGGCGTGCTGAGCCCCCATTCGGTGCTCACCGAGCACCTCGTCGACGAGCCCGGCGAGCCGACACAGGCCGCCCTGCATCGCGTCCTGGATTTCCTCGCCGACCGGCTCGAGGCGGCCGGTCGGGTGGGCCGGTGAGGCCGGACCTCACAGCCACGCCGGCAGGTTCGGCAGATATCCGGTCAGCCCGACCCCGTCGCTCCGGCCGATCAACCAGGCCAGCAGCTCCGCTGCGGGACCGGAGATGGTGTCGGAAGGGTCCCGCCCCACCGTGGCGGTGAAATCGGTGTCGGTGGCGACGAGGGTGAAGGTGGGAGGCGGGGGCTGGTCGGGGTCGGAGGTCATCGGCTTCGCGTCGGCGGGGCGGTGCGATTCGGCGGCGTGGGCGAAACCCGCGGTCACTTCCGGCAGCATGCGGGCGACGAAGGCGGCGGGCCAGTCCTGCGGGCGGTAGCCGATGTTCAGATCGACGTGGTGAATTTCTATCTCGCGCAACCGCAACCACGGCACCACCGAGGCGGGCAGTTCCTTACCGGTGCGGGCGCGCACACGGTAGCCCCACCGGTCCGGCGGCATGGCGCGGGCCAGACCGAGGAAGCGGTCGGCGGAGGCCCGCAGGTCCGCCAGTTGTTCGGCGAGCGGCCGCGGGGCCCCGGCCTCGATATCCGAGTCACGCAGGAATTGGCTTGCGTACTGGGGTGTTTCGATGCCGGTGCGTGCCCACAGCAGCAGGTTCACCAGGCCGTCGGCGTTGCGGGACAGGTGGGCGAGCACATGGCCGCGGGTCCAGCCGGGCAGCAGAGACGGGGTGGCGATATCGCTGTCGCCCAAGGCTTCCACCGCGGCGAGCAGGGTCTGGGTCGCCGCGTCCACGGTCTCGAGCAGTTCGACGGGTGCGGCTGATTCCGGCGCTTCGCTGGTCACGGGGGTGACCCTACCCAGCGCTGGGAACGGGCGCTGGGCGAACCGGCATGCCGTCGGATAACTGTTCAGGTCACGGCCAACTGATCGTCGTCTCGGCGGGATAGGTACTTCGGATGCGAACCGGTCATCTGCTCCGAACTGTCCTCGCGGGTGCTGTGCTCTGCGCGGCAGCCGCGTGTTCCCCGGGCGGTGACGAACCGGACCTGCACACCGAGCGGGATCGTCCGCTCACCATCTCGCTCGACGAACTGGCCGCTCGCACCGGTGGCGGCGCCGCGGTGGCCTTCGGCGACCCGCAGCACGGCCGGCTGGAGCGCAGTACCGCCGGCGGACTGCGCTACCTGCCCGATCCGGGCTATCACGGCACCGACACGTTCACCGTGACCACCGCCGACGCGGTCCACCTGTTCACCACCGATATCCCGTCGCTCGGCCAAATCGGTGGCGTAACGGTGCAGGGCAGCGGATTCGGTTCCGCGTGGACTCCGGTGCCCGGATCGAACGACGAGTTCTACGGCCTCACCGACCGCGGACCCAACGTCGACGGGCCGGGAAAGAACGAAAAGATCGTTCCGCTAGCGGATTTCGTGCCCAAGATCGGCAAGTTCCGGCTCGGTGGCACCGCGGCGGTCCTCGAATCGACGATCGAATTGAAGAATCGCGCGGGTGTGCCGTTCAACGGCCTGGTGGATTCGACCGCCTCCACCGGCGAGACGATGCGCGACCCGGCCGGGCGCCCCCTGCCGCCGACCGACCACGGTCTCGACCCCGAGGGGCTGGTCGCCCTGCCCGACGGGACGTTCTGGGTATCCGACGAATACGGACCGTTCCTGGTCCATGTCGACGCCACCGGCCGCGAGATCGAACGGCTGGCACCAGGATCCGGACTGCCGAAGGAACTTTCCCTGCGCACCCCCAACCAGGGCATGGAAGGTCTCACCCTCGCGCCGGACGGCCGCACCCTGGTCGGCATCATCCAAAGTGGTTTGCAGACACCGGGACTCGACTCCGCTCGCGAGGTGCCGATGACCCGCATCGTGACCGTCGATCTGCGGACCCACGCGGTCGCCGAATACGTCTACCCACTCGCCGACCCGAAGCACAAGCTGGCCGTCTCCGACATCACCGCCCTCGACGCGCACACCTTCCTCGTCGACGAGCGCGACGGCGAACCGGCCCCGAAGGCGAACAAGAAGCTGTGGACGATCGATCTCACCGGCGCCACCGATGTCGGCCCGAACGCCGCCGTCCCGGGCGCGCACTACGACCCGGCACTGGGGCTGCTGATCGGTGACAAGCCGCTGGAAACCTACGTCGGCAAGGTATCCACCGAGGACGGGGTGGCCGCGCTGAACCGGGCGGGGATCACGCCGGTGGCGAAGAAATCGAATCTCGATCTGGCGGGCCTGCTCGCCGGGCTCGACCCGCGGGGCGGCTTCTTCGGCCACGACAAGATCGAGGGTGTGGCCACCACCGACGGCGGCGCGACGCTCTACATCGCCAACGACAGCGATTTCGGGTTGGCCGGCAGTACCGGCACGCAGCCGCCGTTCGGCCTGAAACCGAAGACGCTGCCGGACGGCCGTCAGGACACCGGCGAGATCCTGCGCATCGACACCCGGGCGCTGCCGGGGCGTACCGCGAGCCACACCGTGACGATCACCGTGGGCTAGCCGTCCCCTCGCATTCTCAGGTTCTACCCAAGTTCCGCACAAACCCGTGCCAGCCGGCGGTGCCACCGTGGGTATATGAACACAGTTGTCGAGGTACTCGTCCTGGGCGCCATCCTGGCTGTCTTCGCCGCGATGGCGATCGCGGGCGCGGTGGCCGAATCGGCTCCCCGCTCGCTGGTCACGGTGCGGTCCCGGACCGTCGAGCCGCCGCGGCCTTCCGCTCGCCGGTGATCGTCCGTTCGGCCACCCAGATCTGGACCGCGAGCGCGATCAGCCACAGCGACATGGATCCGACCTGGATGCGCTGGGCGATACCCAACGCGTAGTTGCCGGGCAGATTGTCGGCGATCAACATCCAGGCGGTGGCGGCGGAGCCGATGATCAGAATCCACAGCCCGGAATGCCGCAGAATCGGCCAGCGCCGATAGCGGAAGGCCGCCACGCTGAAGGCGATCATCGCCACGAAGATCGAGGTCACCGCCAGCGTGCTGGTCAGCGCGTGAATCTGATGCAGTTGCGGGAACATCCCGCTGTCCGAGGGCGGGCAGGGGCCCGAACAGGTGTGCAGCGGCCACTGCGCATCGGCGATGGTGGCGGCGCCGAAACAGCCCAGCGCGATCCACGCCACCGTGAACAGCCCTCGGCGCCGGAAGACGAACAACGCGACGACCGCGGAGATCAGGGTCAGCGAACCGGCGAGGGTGTCACCGAGGTCGAACACCCAGCGGTAGGGCCGACCCTCGGCGTCCAACTCGCTCAGGAACGACCTGATCGGGTTCAGGTGGATCGGTAGGACGAACTCCAGAATCCACGAGGAATAGCAGATGCCCGCGACCGCGATTGCCGCCGCGATCGCGGAACGGACGACGCGGAACCGCCGCCGCCCGGAGACGTGCGAGCGTTCCAGTACGGCGATCGCTCCGGATTCGCCGGTCGTTCGATCGGGCGGCTCGCTCGGCGTCATTGCCCTCGTTTCACGTCGTTCGCTGCACGTAGATTCCCGCGTTCGACATCCCTACGTCCGGCATCCTCACATTCTGCGCTCTCGTGTGCGGTTCCGAATATGCCGTGCTCACGCTGTCGGAACCGGCAACCTCCATCATGGCCTATCGCCCCGACAGCGCCGACTGGACCCGATCGGCGGCCGTGATCGGATCCTCGTGTTCCCACACCCGCACGACCACCCAGCCCGCCGCATCGAGTCGCTCGTCGGTATCGCGATCGCGTGCCACGTTGCCGGCCAATTTCTCCGCCCACCACTCGGCGTTGTTCTTCGGATAGGTGGCGTGCTCCGGGCAGCAATGCCAGAAACAACCGTCCACGTACACCGCGACCTTGCGCCGCGGAAACACCAGATCGGCGCGGCGACGCAGGCCGGGCAGGGGCGCGCGGTCGACGAAGTAGCGCAGTCCGCGCCGGTGCAGTTCGGTCCGCAACGCCGTTTCCGGGGCGGTACCCGTCCGCCGCTGCCGGGCCATCCGGGCGCTGGTCACCGCATCGGTGACGGGACGGCCGGAACTCATGCACACTCCTTACAGCGTGCCGGCCGGAACACATGTTCCCGAGGCCGGGTTCGGTGACCTTTTCGACATCTCGTGCCGGTTTCCGCTCACGCCACGGTTACGCGCCGGCTGCGCGGCACCTTCCATCCGCAGCAGATGGTTCTCCATATCGGTGAGGAAGCCGGGCGGGAAGCGAAGTGTGCCGCGGGCGGCGCGCCGCAGGAAGCCGGCGGTCGCGCGGGCCGACAGCAGCCGAGCATCGTCGAGGAACCAGCGCAGATCCTCGTACGGTTCGTGCACCGGCCAGGTCGAGACCGGTACCCGATAGGCGGTGCCGGCGTGACCCCAGGCCGCGGTCGGCCAGCGATGCGCGGCCAGCGGGGTGTACTCGACGACCGGTTCCTCGGTGGGCGCGGCCAGCCGCGCCCCGATCCAGGCGGCCATCCGCACACTGACCGCATTGCCGACCAATTTCCACCGGTGGCCGGGACGGACTCCGGGGGCGGTCAGGGCGGGGACGGTCCACCCCGGCGAAAAGCCTTGGAGCCGTTCGGCATCGGTGATGCCCGGGGTGACGATCTCGCCGGAGGGCAGGCGCACCGCCGGCGGGCTCGCGATGCCGAGCCCGGAGCCGCCCTTCAGCGTCGGTACCGCGTTGACCGCCCAGCCCAGTCCGCGCACCCCCTCGGTCCAGTAGAAACCGCAGGGGTCGGTATTCGGATCGCCGATCGTGCGCGGTCCGGCGTCGGCGCCGAACAGCACCGGGCGCGGATCCTCGGAGCGCGAGGCCAGCATCAGCACTCGTTGCCGCCGTTGCGGCAGCCCGAACGCCCGCGCGTCGACCACCCGGTATGCCCAGGTGTAGCCGAGCTCCTCGAGGGCGGCGGTGATGTGCCGCATCGCCTGGCCGCGGCCCAGTTGCAGCATGAACGGAACGTTCTCGATCAGCAGCCAGCGCGGGCCGCGTTTGCGGCGGACCAGCCGGAAGACCTCGTCGACCAAGCCCGACCGCGCTCCCGTGATCCCGGCGGTACGCCCGGCCTGCGACAGGTCTTGGCAGGGGAAACCGGCCGCGACCAATTCGGTTCCGGCGGGCAGCGCGCGCAACCGCGTGACATCGGCGTGCGATTCGACATCCGGGAAATGCGCGGACAGGACGGCCCGGGCACCGGGATCGATCTCGCACAGCAATTCGGTTCGCCAGCCGTGCGCGCTCAAACCGAGTTCCAGACCACCGATTCCCGCGAACAATCCGACGACCCGCGCGTTGTTCACAGCCGGTGGTCCTTTCGCCGAATCCCCATCGGGCACCGGCGCGATCGCGAAGGGCCCGGATGTGCAGGGTACTCGAGCACCTGAACCGGCCTGCCGATCAACTCGCAGTGCGGTCGGACACCCGGGCCGGGAGCCGTCGCAGCGAAGCGGAGGCCGAGGACATGAAAAATCGGTTGGCGCGGAACCGGGTCGCTGGCAGTCTGAAAGGTCGTACGCGCGCTCGGGGCGGGGACCGGGGGATGTGTGCGGTGCCGATTCGGCGAAGAGACGACCCGACCGACGACATGGAAGGGGATTGTTGTGTCCGTCGCGACGACGGAGACCGTATCCGATTCGGAGGACGACAGAACCGGAACGGTCACCGAAAGCACGTCCGATCCCGGCCGAGTGACGGGTGCGGGCTCCCTGCGGCGCCTGTGGCCCGAGATGCGGCCGTACCGGATGGCGCTGTTCGGCAGCGCGGCGCTGTCCGGCCTCGGCATGCTGTGCGATATCGCGTTGCCGCTGGTGACGGCGAGGATCATCGACGGGCCGGTGGCGGAGCGGAATTTCGCGGGCATCTGGGCGCCGATCGGACTGATCGTCGGCTTGGCGGTGCTCAGCACGGTCAGCTCGTGGTGGCGGCGGCGCGTGGTGGCCGGTCCCGCGAGCCGACTGGAGGTCGGCCTGCGCGCCCAGCTCTTCCAGCGACTTCAGGTGTTGTCGGTGGGGGTGCACGACGGGATGGAGTCCGGTCAGCTCACCTCCCGCGCCATCACCGATATGTCCACGCTGCGAAGGTTTTTCGCCTTCGTCGCGCCCTCGCTGCTGTCGCTGAGCGCGACCCTCGGGATCGGTGTGGCGCTGCTGTTCGTGCTCAGCTGGCAGATCGGGCTGATCGAATTGCTGATCGCGATTCCGCTGGTGCTGCTGGCCCTGCAATTCGAACGCGGCTACGGCCTCGCCTCGCGGCGGGCGCAGGACCAGTCCGGCCATCTGGCGACCACCGTGGAGGAGTCGGCGCAGGGAATCCGGGTGCTCAAGGCCTTCGGCCGCGGTCCGTGGTTCGGTCGCCGGTTCCGTGCCCAGGCTCGCGAACTCCAGCGCCTGGAGCTGGCGAAGGTGCGGCTGGCGGCGCGATTGTGGACGGCGCTGAACACGTTGTCCGCCTTGGGCATCGCCGCGGCTTTGGCGATCGGCGGCTATCTGCTGACCCAGCAGGCGATGACCGTGGGTGCGCTGGTCGCGGGTATCACGCTGACCACCTACCTGCAGTGGCCGATCATGGGTTTCGGATTCCTGCTCGCCGAGACGAATCACGCCCGCACGGCGGCTCAACGCTTCTGGGAGGTGATCGACACTCCGATCGAGATCACCGACCCCGAATATCCGGTGCCGGTACCGCAACCGCTGCGCGGGGAACTGCGGTTCGAGCGGGTGCGTTTCCGTTTCCCGGACGCCGAACACGACCTGCTGCACGATATTTCGCTCCGGCTGCGGCCGGGTGAGACGGTGGCGGTGGTGGGTGCGACCGGCAGCGGTAAATCGGCGCTGCTCGGACTGGTTCCGCGATTGTTCGATGTCGCCGACGGCGCGGTCACGATCGACGGCGTCGACGTGCGCTCGATGCGGCTGGCCGACCTGCGCTCCCAGGTTTCGGTGGCCTTCGAGGACCCGGTGCTGTTCTCCGCCAGCGTGCGCGAGAACGTCACGCTCGGCAATCCGGACGCCACGGCGGCACAGATCCGCCGAGCATTGGAGACGGCCGGCGCCGCGCGGTTCGTGGACGAACTGCCGTGGGGCCTGCGGACTCGGATCGGCGAGCAGGGCCTGAGCCTGTCGGGCGGGCAGCGGCAGCGGCTGGCGCTGGCCCGAGCGGTGCTGGATCGGGACAAGCACGCGGGCGGCCACATCGTGGTGCTCGACGATCCCCTCTCGGCGCTGGACGTGACCACCGAGGAGCAGGTGCAGGTGCGGCTGCGCGCGGCGCTGGCCGGCGCCACCGTCCTGCTGGTCGCGCACCGGCCGTCCACCGCCGCCTGGGCCGACCGGGTCGCGGTCCTGGACGGAGGCCGCATCATTGCCGACGGACCACATGAACGACTACTCGAAACCTGTTCGCGCTACCGGGAATTGATGGGAGGTGATCTCGATGCCGACGAACTCCATGCCGACGAACTCGATGCCGGCGAATCCGACCGAGGGCGCCGACTCGCGCACGAACGCTGAGCCGGACACCGAGCTCGGTGCGAAAGGGGGCACCGAGGCGCCTGTCCAGGAGTCCGACTGGCGTGGGGTGGCCGCCGAGGAGGGGGAGCAGACCGACGCGGTCAATCTGGCGTTGGCCGCGCGGTCGCGGCGGTTGCTGTGGTCGCTGATCCGGCCCTACCGGGTGTCGGCGCTGGCGGCGCTGGTGCTGATCGTGGTGGACAACGCGGCGCTGGTGGCCACCCCGCTGTTCGTCGCGCACGGCGTCGACACCGGCGTCGGTCGCGCGATCGCGGGCGACTGGCTGCCGCTGACATCGGCGGTCGGCGGCATCGTCTGCTGCACCGCGCTGGGCGGGGTGACGACCTTCCTGTTCCTGCGGGTTTCGGGCCGGCTCAGTCAGCAGGTCCTGTTCGATCTGCGATTGCGGGTCTTCACGCATGTGCAGCGGCTGTCGATCGACTTCCACGAGAACTACACCTCGGGCAAGATCGTCGCGCGACTGACCAGCGACCTGGAATCGCTCGAGGATCTGCTCGACCGCGCGCTCAACGACGCGCTGAGCGCGGTGCTGTCGGTCGTCACCATCGCCGCGATCCTGCTGTGGCTCGACATCCCGTTGGCGCTGGTGGTGCTGGCCGGATTCGTTCCGCTGGTCTTCGTGACCCGCTGGGCCCAGCGCCGCCAGCGCGCCGGCTATCGGCGCACCCGGGGTGCGATCGCGAAGGTGGTCGTCCATTTCGTCGAGACGATGGGCGGGATCCGGGCGGTGCAGGCATTTCGGCGCGAGCAGCGCAACGAGACCATCCTGTTCGACTCCGATGCCGAATACCGCGCCGCCAACATCAGCGCGCTGTACGGGATGGCCTCCTACATCGGCCTGGTGCGATTGATCAGCAATGCGACCAACGTGGTCATTCTGGTGGTCGGCGCATGGCGAGTCATCCATGGCCAGACCGAGATCGGCGTACTGGCCGCGTTCCTGCTCTATCTGCGCCAGTTCTACGGCCCGCTCGACGAGCTGGCGCAGGTGTTCAACTCCTATCAGTCGGCGGCTGCCGCGCTGGAACGGATTTCGGGCGTGCTCGAGGAGCGGCCGAGTGTGGCGGAGCCGGATGCGCCTCGTCCGCTGGAACGGGTGCGCGGCGAATTGCGGCTCACCGATGTCGATTTCGGATATCCGGGACGCGACGACGTGAGCGGTGGCGGACCGGACAGCGAGGGACCCAGGACCACTCGGACGGTGCTGCCGCGCTTCTCGCTCACGGTGCCGGCGGGCCAGATCGTCGCGCTCGTCGGCGCCACCGGCGCGGGTAAGTCGACCTTGGCCAAACTGATCTCGCGGTTCTACGACCCGACGTCGGGCACGGTGACGCTGGACGGCATCGATCTGCGCCGGATCGCCGACGCCGATCTGCGACGGGCGGTCGCCATGGTCACCCAGGAGTCCTACCTCTTCTCCGGGTCGGTGGCCGACAACATCCGGCTCGGCAAGCCGGAGGCCACCGACGCGGAGGTGTTCGCCGCCGCGCGGGCGGTCGGGCTCTACGACTTCGTGATGTCGCTGCCGGACGGATTCGAGACCGATGTGCGGAAGCGGGGTGGGCGATTGTCCGCCGGGCAGCGCCAGCTCGTCGCCTTCGCCCGGGTGTTCCTGGCCGATCCGGCGGTGATCGTGCTGGACGAGGCCACGTCGAGTCTCGACATTCCGGGTGAGCGGCAGGTGCAGCGCGCATTGGAGACCGTGCTGCGCGGGCGCACCGCGGTGATCATCGCCCATCGGTTGTCGACGGTCGCCATCGCCGACCGGGTGCTGGTGATGGACTCGGGCCGCATCGTCGAGGACGGCACGCCCGCCGAACTGATCGAGGCGACGGGACGATTCGCCGCCCTGCACACCGCGTGGCGCGAATCGCTGGTGTAGCGCGGGTGAACAACTCGCGCGCCGCGACCGCACCGCGGGCGTGCTCGTCACCTACGGTAGAGGGGTGAGTAAGCCAGCCCAGGGCAATTCCGACACCGCCCAGGCGAGCGACGGCGGCGTGGGCGCGGCGCCACGCTGGCCGGCGGTGCTCACCTGGCGTGCCCACGACGCCTCTCGGATGGAATCGGTGCGGGTGGTTCTCACGGGCAACCGGATCCGTGCCTCCGGCCGGATCATCGCTGGCGCCTGTGGCGAACATCCCGCGTTCAGCGCGTCCTACGACCTGGTGACCGACGAGGTCGGCCGCACCAAACGGTTGTCGCTGCGCAGCACCGTCGCCGCGGGTGAGCGGCATGCGTCGATCGCGCGCGACGAGGAGAACTATTGGCTCGTCGACGCGGGCGGCACGCATGTGCGCTCGATGTTCGGCGGTGCGCTCGACGTCGACGTGGTGCTCAGCCCCTTGTTCAACACCCTGCCGATTCGTCGTTTCGGACTGGCGCACGGCACCGAGGACGTCCAGGTCCCGGTCGTCTATGTCCGGGTGCCGGATCTGCTGGTGCAGGAAGCGAGCCTGACCTACAGCAGCGGGGCGGACGGAATCCACGTGCTCTCCCCGGTGTCGAGCGCCACCGTCACCGTCGACGACGAGGGATTCGTGCTCGACTACCCGGGTCTGGCCGAACGGATCTGACCGCTCAGTCCAGCGCGCGGATCACCCCGCCGCGCTGTCCGGCGGCGCGCAGTCGCTCCAGCCAGTCCTGATCGCCGGGCCGGATATCGGTGATGTCCCAGCGGCGCAGGGTGTCGTAGCGGTCGCGTTCGCTGTAGCCCGCGTCGATCAGCTCGCCGAGGCTGCCTTCCGCGCGCAGGCTGTCGCGGGCGGCGGTCAGCAACCGCAGGGCGTCGTCGAGGGCCTCGGTCAGCGCCACCGCGTTGGGTTCACAGATCGCCCGCACCAGCTCGGGTGCGGTCGCGGCGACACGCGTGCCGTCGCGGAAGGAGCCGGCCGCCAGGCCCAAGGCCAGATCGCCGCCCGCCGCCCCGGCCACCGCCAGCGCCTCGGCCAGCACGTGCGGCAGATGCGAGATCCGGGCGACCGCGCGATCGTGTTCGGCGGCCACCACCGGAACCACCACCGCTCCGCAGTCCAGCGCCAGCCGAGCGACCCGGACCCAGGTTTCGGCATGGGTGCCGGGGTCGACCCCCACCGCCCAGGCCGCGTCGCGGAACAGTTCGGAAGTCGATGCGGCCCAGCCCGATTCGGACGTGCCGGCCATCGGATGTCCACCGACGTAGCGGGCGGCCAGCTCCTGGCGGCGCACCTCGGCACGCACCGGTTCCTTCACGCTCACCACATCGGTCAGCGCGCAGTCGGGGGCGAATGTGCGCACATCGGCGAGGACGGTGGCGATCGCGGGCATCGGCACGGCGAGCACGATCAACGCATCCTCGGCCGCGGCGCGGGTCAACACCTTCGCGATATCGGAGTCCACGTCGAATCCGTCGGCGCGCGCGGCCCGGGCGCCGGTCTCCGAGCGGTTGTAGGCCCAGGCCCGGTAACCGGCGGCCGCCGCCGCCCGCAGCAGCGAACCACCGATCAAACCCGTACCCAGTACGCACACCGCGGAATTCCGATCGCCCGTCATCGGATCAGATTCGCATACGACTTCAACATTTCCGCCGAAGCCGACTACCGTTGCGGCCATGGCACAGCGCTCGAGCACGAACAGGGCCGCGTCGGACGATTACGACGATGTGGAAGGGTTCGCAGTGGCGGTCGTCCGCGAGGACAGCACGTGGCGATGCAGTCCGCTCAGTGCGGAGGCGCTGAGCAGTTTGTCCGCGGCCGAGAACGAATTGCGCGCCCTGCGCAGCACCGGTGCGGTCTTCGGACTGCTGGACGTCGACGACGAGTTCTTCATCGTCCTGCGGCCGGGCCCCACCGGCAGCCGGCTGCTGATCTCGGATGCGACGGCCGCGATCGATTACGACATCGCCGTCGAGGTGCTCGACGCGCTGAATGTCGAGGTCCCCGATATCGATCCGGACGAACTCGACGAGATCGAACCGTGGGAGGAAGGCGATCTGGGCGTGCTCTCGGACCTGGGTCTGCCCGAGCCCGTGCTCAGCGTCATCCTCACCGAAACCGATCTCTACCCGGACGAGCAGCTGGGGATGATCGCGCAGCGGCTCGGCTTCGCCGACGAATTCTCCGCGGTCCTGGACAAGCTGCACCGTTGAGTTCGGCGCCGCTCCCGGCCACCGCGCCGGGAGACGAGGAATTGATTCGCGCCGCGCTCGACGCGGCGGCCTCGGCCGACCCGCGCGATGTTCCGGTCGGCGCGGTCGTGTTCGATGCCGCCGGCCGCGAGCTGGCGCGCGCCAGCAACGCCCGGGAGGCATTCGGCGACCCCACCGCCCATGCCGAGATCCTGGCGCTGCGGCGGGCGGCGCAGGTCTACGGTGACGGCTGGCGGCTGGAGGGTGCGACCCTCGCCGTGACGCTGGAACCGTGCACGATGTGTGCCGGCGCGCTGGTCCTGGCCCGGATCGGTCGTCTGGTGTTCGGTGCGTGGGAACCCAAGACCGGGGCGGTGGGCTCGCTGTGGGATGTCGTGCGTGACCGTCGGCTCAATCATCGCCCCGAGGTCCGCGGCGGTGTCCTGGAAGCCGAATGCGCCGCCGTGCTCGACACCTTCTTCCGCACTCGGCGCCCCTGACGCTCCCGCGCCGCCTGACCACCCGATTTCGAGTTCGCCGCCCCGTCCGGTAAAGTCACCTGCGGTGGCGTGTCCGAGCGGCCTAAGGAGCACGCCTCGAAAGCGTGTGTGGGGTAACCCCCCACCGAGGGTTCAAATCCCTCCGCCACCGCCACAGTCCCTCACCTGACTTACCAGGTGGGGGACTTTTTTCGTCTACCGGGGATGCCGCAGGCACCGGTTTTCCCAACGAATTCCTAACTCAGGCGGCCAGCGCGTAGTTGTCGTGCATCAGCTGGGCCGCCTTGTCGAGGTCCGAATCGAACAGGTCCGCGTACACCCGCAGCGTCACGGCCGGATCCTTGCGCCCGAGCATCCGGTTCGGCAGTAGATTTCTCTCCCCCCAGTTTGGTAGGTCGGTGGGGCGTGCCTCTCCGAACTGGATGAATATGCTGGTCACTGCTCCGTGCCGTACGTTTTGTCGCCCCCCAAAAAACCTGACTTGGTGGACGCCGCGGGAGTCAGGCCGGGACATGAATTTTTCCGGTGCCAGCTACCAAGGGAGCCACGAAAACCGACCAACGGCGACCATGCCGAGCACGATGCCGACAGCGGTCGTGGCGATCCCGAACAGCGCGATACTCAGATCCGTCGCCGCATCGAGGCGGGTGCTCGCCCTGAGCTCGGACAGGGCTTGTTGAGCGGTGGATTCTGCCTCTGCCGCGAACCACAGCCCGTACATCGTGATGAGGGTGCCGGCCAACTCCACCCAATCCCCGGTTGCCTTCATATCGGCACCGTTATCCGGGACTCTCGGGGGGAGCTGGCTATTCGTCGACCTTGGATTCGGCGGGCCAGCGTGCGAACGAGAGTCGCGGCGTGACCGTCTCCACGTCGGCCACGCACATCACCGCGTGCAGCGTGAGAATGCCGATGTGATCGGTCGATGGCGTGATCACCGCATCGGCACCGGCCGCGCGTGCCTGATCGGCGAGCGGTATCCGGCTCGTCTCCGGCGGCCACACAAGCGCGTAGCCGAGGTGGCGTGCCAACCGGCGAACCTGAGCCATATCCCAGTCCAGCGCTGTCGATTCCGGGTGTACCCATCCCAACGCGATCGGGTGAGCGCCCTTCACTGCTGGCCATCCTCGCGGCGCTCTCCGCGAAGCGGCAGCCGGAACAGTGCCACAGTGAGTACGAAAAGCCCTGCGGTGAGCAAGAATACGATCCACATGCCACACCCCTTCCGCCATCGAGTGGGAAGAACCGACGCCGGGGTCTTCGCGGCGCCCGGCGTCGGAACCACTTCCAAGAATCGTGTTGGCCGGCGGTGCGGGACAGCGCAAAACACTCGGCAAATAAGGGCGGGCGCCTGTGGGGAACCTATGACGAACGATCTGCTGAGATCGCTACGGCTGGCGCGAGGATGGACTCAGGGCGAGCTCGCTGAGCTGGTGCGTCGGCACATCGAACTCGCCACCGGCCGCGCGTCCGCATTCGACGCGCAGGCGGTATCGCGGATCGAATGCGGCGAAATCTCTTGGCCCAGGGACGCAACACGCGCTGCGCTCATGGCAGTGTTCGGGGTAGAAACACACAATGCGCTGGGTCTGCATCCGAAGCGGACCCGACGCGATGGCGAAAAGGACGATGCCACGAAACGCAGAGACTTCCTGGCGCTGGCCGGTGTCGGCGCCGCCGCAGTGACGCTCACCGATGTACCCGGGCGGGTCGGCGCGGCCGATATCGCGGAAATGCGGGACAGATTCGCGCGCCTGGTCGACGTCGACAGCTATCTCGGCGGCGCTGACACCTTCCGCGTCTACTTCGCCGAACTCGCTCGCACCGAACAGACGCTCAGCCGCGCAAGCTACTCACTCGGCACCCAACGCGAGCTCACCGAGCTGGCCGCCGAGCAAGGCCAGCAAGCCGGATGGGCCGCCTTTGATGCCGGATTCACCGCGACCGCAGTCGACCTGTTCGAATACAGCCGCCGGGCCGCCGACGAAGCAGCGAGCCGGGAACTGGCCGCCAACGCGTTCGTGCATATCGCGTACGCCAGCAGCACCACCGACGCCGTACGGGCCGCCGATTCTGGGTGTGAGGCCATCGGCACCGACGCGCCGCCCAAGGCTCGCGCATTGCTGCAATCGCGGCGTGCGTGGTCGCTGGCCACCGCCGGGGACCGCGACGGCGCGGCCCGCGCGCTGGAAACGGCCCGCGACGCGTTGCAGGACAACGACACTGACGCGCCGCCCTGGTGTGCGTGGGTCGACCATTCCGAACTCGACATCATGACCGGGCGCGTGTGGTCGGTGCTGCGTCAACCGGACCAGGCGATAGCTCCGCTCGAGCGCGCCCTTGCCAGCTACCCAGACCACTGGGCACGGGACAAGGCGCTCTATCTGGGCTGGCTGGCCGATGCCTACATCGATGCCGGCGCCGACACCGCGGCCGTATCGACCGCAGAGAAAGCGCTCACCCTCGCCGGACGGGTCGCATCTGCGCGGCCCGTGGCACGGCTCCGGGACGTGACACAGCGTTGCGTCGTCGCGGGAATCGACGGCGGCGCCGAACTGGCGCGCCGCACCGCCGCAGTGCGCCCGCCTATTCCGGTGCGCCTGTAGTCCGTTCCACCCATTCGGCGTAGGTGTCCAAGCACCATTCCACCGGCGTCGCGGTCACCTCCGGACTGTCCCACGGATGTAACTCCGCGATCCGTGCCGCGAGACGGTCCCGCGTCGTGGCCGCCGTTCGCACAGTCACCCGCCATTCCTGGCCCTCGCCGAGCTCGCCCAGATGCCAGAACACCGACACTGCCGGGCCCGTAATCTCCGCGCCCGCTGCCAGCCGTTCGCCCACCACCGCTCGCGCGATCGCTCGAGCGTCATCCTCTGTCGGCGTCGTCGACGTAACCGCCCATACTCGCGCTGTCGCCATGCCAGCCACGATATCGACAGGGCCGCCCGACACAGGCTTGACGCCGTTCCGGCATAGGAATTCGGCCCGAAGATTCCCGACGGGTTCCCAACGAGGGACCCGGATTCAGGGTGATTCAGCGAAATTCAGTGTCGTCGGCGCAGGTGGTCTTCGTGCACGACACCCCGGCGGGGAATTGCCGCGCCGAGGCCGCAGGGGCGGTCGCGGCGATGGCCGGTTGATCGGCGCACCCCTTTGCGCAGGTACGTTGGTGTTCGTGGAACTACGAATCTTCACCGAGCCTCAGCAGGGGGCTACCTACGACGATCTGCTCCGGGTGGCGAAGGTGACCGAGGAGGCGGGGTTCGATGCGTTCTTCCGGTCCGACCACTATCTGAAGATGGGTGACGTTTCCGGACTGCCCGGCCCGACCGACGCGTGGATCACGCTGGCCGGGCTCGCGCGCGAGACCTCCCGGATCCGGCTGGGCACGCTGGTGACCGCGGCGACGTTCCGGCATCCGTCGGTGCTGGCGATTTCGGTGGCGCAGGTGGACCAGATGTCCGGTGGGCGGGTGGAACTCGGGCTCGGCGCGGGATGGTTCGGCGACGAACACCGCGCCTACGGCATCGATCTGCCGGACCTGGGGGAGCGGTTCGACCGGTACGCCGAGCAGTTGGCGATCATCACCGGCCTGTGGCGCACTCCGGTCGGCGCCACCTTCGATTTCGTGGGCAAACACTATGAGCTGCAAGGCAGTCCGGCCCTGCCGAAGCCGGTGCAGGAGCCGGGGCCGCCGGTGATCATCGGTGGTGCGGGTAAGAAGCGCACCCCCGCGCTGGCCGCGCGTTACGCCCACGAATTCAACCTGCCGTTCGTGGACGCGGAAACGGCTGCCGCGCAATTCGATCGGGTCGCGGCCGCTGCCGTTGAGATCGGTCGCGATCCCGACGGGATCGTCCGCTCCGCCGCGCAGGTGCTGTGTGTGGGCCGGGACGAGGCCGAAATTGCCCGCCGCGCACAGGCGATCGGCCGCGAGGTCGACGAGTTGCGCGTCAACGGTCTGGCCGGCACCCCGGCCGAGGTGGTCGACAAGATCGGCCGCTACCGCGAGGCCACCGGCATCAGCCGGCTCTACCTGCAGGTGCTGGACCTCTCCGATCTCGCGCACCTGGAACTGGTCGCCGCCGAGGTGGCTCCCCAGCTGGGTTGACCGGTCGCCCGGCCGGAGCGTCGGCTCAGCCGACCTTCACCGGGCTGCGTGGTTCGTCCGGATCGTCGATGTGGAGTTCGCGCAGGCGAGCGCCCTCCACGTCGATGTCCGGCACGATCCGGCTGAGCCAGTTGGGGATCCACCAGGCCGCCTCACCCATCAGCACCAGCAGCGACGGGATGAGGACCATCCGCACCAGGAAGGCGTCGAACAGGACGCCGGCCGCCAGCGCGAAACCCATGGACTTCGCGGTCACATCCGATTCCAGCAGGAACGAACCGAAAACCGAGATCATGATGATCGCCGCCGAGGTGACCACCCGGGCACCGTGGTGGTAGCCCGAGATCATGGCATCGGTCGGCGCCTTGCCGTGCACGTACTCCTCGCGCATCCGGGTGACGAGGAAGACCTGGTAGTCCATGGCGAGGCCGAACACCAAGCCGATCAACATGATCGGCAGGAAGCTCACGATCGGCCGTGGTTCGGAGATGAGCCCGAGCGCCCCCTTCTGGAAGATCAGTACGGTCGCCCCGAAGGTCGCCGCCATCGAGAGCAGGAATCCCAGCGCGGCGGTCAACGGCACCAGCACCGACCGGAAGACCGCGATCAGCAACAGGAACGCCGCGCCCGCGACGATCGCCAGATAGGGCAGGATCTTGCTGAGCAGCGCGTGATCGACGTCCGCGTAAATGGCTGTGGTGCCGGTGATTCCGTATTCGATCCCGTATTCGGCGTGCAGTTTCGATTCGGCGTCGCGGGCATTGCGCACCAGATCCTTCGTGGCCTGGTCATTGGGGCCGGTGGTGGGTACCGCGGTCATCAGCGCGCCCGCGCCGTCCTTGCTCGGCTGCGGCTGGGTGACGTAGTCCATCCCGGGATATGCGGCCAATTCGTCGTGCAGCGCGGTCATCGCCGGCTGCCGCTGATCGGTGGGTACATCGGTCAGATCCGCGACGATCTCGAGTTTTCCGTTGCTGCCTTCGCCGAATCCCTCGGTCCGCAGGTCGTAGGCCTTCCGGATGGTCGTCGTCTTCGGCTGGCTGTCCTCACCCGGCAGGCCCAGATTCAGGCTCAGCGCGGGCGCGGCCAGCAGGCCCAGCACGATGATGCTCGCGACCAGCGTGAGCCACGGCATCCGGCCGATCACCCGGGCCACCCGCATGCCGTTGGTGACCACCGCATCGTCCTCGGGGTCGTGCTGCGCGATCACCGGAAGCTTCGGTGTGAACAGGTACTTCCCGAAGGCGCCGAGCAGCGCCGGCATCAGGGTGACGGCGGTCAGTACCGCGAAGGCCGCCGCGATCGCCCCGCCCAACCCCATGAAAGTCAGGAAGCGGATGTTCACGATGGCCAACGCCACCAGCGCGATGATCACCGTCGCGCCCGCGAAAACCACTGCCGAACCGGCCGTCCCCAGGGCGGTACCCGCGGCGATCTCCGGTGAACTCTGCACGGCCCGTTCGTGTTTGTAGCGGGAGACGATGAACAGGGCGTAGTCGATGGACAGTGCGATACCGATCATCGAGGCCAGGAAGGTCGTGAAACTCGGCACCGACATGAACGAGGTACCGAGGAAGATCACCGATGTGGCCAGCCCGAGCCCGACGATCGCGGTGATGATCGGTACGAAGGCGGCCACGATCGCACCGAAGGCCACCACCATCACCACCAGTGCGACGGCCATACCGATCATCTCGGCCTGGCCGCTCGGCTGCGACTGTTCCATGGCCAGCGAGCCGCTCATCTCGACCTGAAGTCCGGCGGCGCGGGCATCGTCGCCGACCCCGAAGGCGGCCTGGCGATCGGCCTCGGTGATGTCGGTGAATTTCGCGATGGTGAACGGAACCGTGAGCACCGCAACGGTATCCGGATGCTCCCGGTTCAACACGTTCAGTGGCGCGGCGCTGCATCGGGAGACGAATTCCGGCGAACCGCGGTCGCCGCTCAGGCAGCCCATCCGTTCGGTGGCGGTGACCGGATCCACCAGCGGGGTGGTGTGGTCGACGATGTTCAGGCCGTTCAATTTCGCGATCACGCCGTCGAGGGCGGCGCGCTGGGAGGTGTCGGTGAGCTTCTGCCCCGGCGCCGCGCCGAAGACGTACGTGCCGGTCACCGCTTCGAAGCTGAACGCCTCCGACATTCCCGGGAAGTGTTTGTCCATGATCTCGGTGGCACGTTCCGAGGGCAGATTCGGAATGGTGAAGTCGTCGTTCATCGGCTTCTTCAGCTGCGTGCCCAGCGAACCGATGATCAGAAACAGGATCAGCCAGACCGGCAACACGATCCATTTGTGCCGGAAGGCGAATCTTCCCCATCGATACAGATACACGGACACGGGCACTCCTAGTGGTCGCGGTCCTCGATTCCGATCCGCGCGAACCGGGGCCGATCGCTGATCGAGCTGTGCGGTTGCCGATGCACCCGCCGGACCGCCTGGGTCCGTCGAGTGGCCGAGATGGAGAGCGTCAGGTCCGAGTCTGCTGGGTAGTTGCTGTCAGATCAAGAACTCCCGGGTGATCGAGTTGGCACGGGTCCGGATACGAACCGGGCCCCCACCCGAAAACTCGGATGGGGGCCCGTCGGATCCCGGTGATCAGCCGACCGGAACCGGTTGCTTCTCGGACGCGGCGTCGCGGGCGCGCTGCTGCAGTTCGCGCAGCTTGGTGCCCTCGACGTCGATATCGGGCAGGACCCGGTCGAGCCACTTCGGCATCCACCACGCCCACTTGCCCAGCAGTACCAGCAGCGACGGGATCAGCACCATGCGCACCAGGAAGGCGTCGAACAGCACGCCGGCCGCCAGGGCGAAGCCCATGGACTTCGCGGTCACATCCGGCATCAGCACGAATCCGGCGAAGACCGAGATCATGATGATGGCCGCGGAGGTGACGACGCGAGCGCCGTGGTGGTAGCCCGCCACCATGGCCTCCTCGGGTGACTTGCCGTGGATGTACTCCTCGCGCATGCGGGTGACCAGGAAGACCTGGTAGTCCATCGCGAGCCCGAAGACCAGGCCGATCAACATGATCGGCAGGAAGCTCACGATCGGATGCTGGTCACCGATCAGGCCGAGCTTGTCCTGCTGGAAGATCAGCACGGTCGCGCCGAAGGTCGCGGCCATCGAGAGCAGGAAGCCGAGTGCGGCCGTCAGCGGCACCAGAATCGACCGGAAGACCAGTACCAGCAGCAGGAAGGCCGCGATCGCCACGATCGTCATGTAGGGCACGATCTTGCCGAGCAGGGCGTTCGACACATCGGAGTAGATCGCCGTGCTGCCGGTGATGCCGTACTCCATGCCGTACTTCGCCTGCAGGTCCGCTTCCGCATCCCGGGCGTGCTTCACCAGGTCCTGGGTGTCGGAGTTGTTCGGCCCGTAGTCGGGTACCGCGGTCAGCTGAGCGCCCGTGCTGTTGACGAAATCCGGCGTCTTGCCGGCGGTGAGCTTGTTCGTCGACGGCATGGTCACGAAGTCCATGCCCGGATAGGCGGCCAGCTTGTCGTGCAACGCCATGACGGCTTCCTGCCGCTGCTCCGGCCGGACCTTCGTCAGATCCGCCACCACCAGCAGGGTGCCGTTACTGCCCTCGCCGAAGCCCTCGGTGCGCAGGTCGTAGGCCTTGCGGACGGTGGTGGTCTTGGGCTGGCTGTCCTCGCCCGGCAGGCCGAGGCTCAGATTCACCGCGGGTCCGGCGAGCAGGCCGAGCACGATCACGCTCGCGCCCAGGGTCAGCCACGGGGCCTTGGCGATCACGCGGGCGAACCGCTTGCCGTTGGTGACGGCGTTGTCGTCCTCGGTGTCGGTGCGCGCCACCAGCGGCAGCTTCGGCTTGAACAGGAAGCGGCCGAAGGCTCCCATCACGGCGGGCAGCAGGGTCAGGGCGACCAGGATCGCGAAGAACGCCGCGAGCGCGCCGCCCAGGCCCATCCAGGTCAGGAAGCTGACGCCGACGATGCTCAGCCCGCACAGCGCGATGATCACGGTCATCCCGGCGAAGACCACGGCCGAGCCGGCCGTGCCGATGGCCACGCCGGCCGCTTCCTCCGGCGAATCCTGCACGGCGAGTTCGTGTTTGTAGCGCGAGACGATGAACAGCGCGTAGTCGATGGACAGCGCGATACCGATCATCGAGGCGAGCACGGTCGTGAAGTTCGGGATGTTCACGACCGAGGTACCGGCCATGATCAGCGCCGACGCCATCCCGACGCCGACGATGCCGGTCAGAATCGGGACGAAAGCGGCCAGCAACGCGCCGAACGCGACCATCATCACGATGAACGCCACGACGTAGCCGATCATCTCCGAAGCGCCGCCGGGCTCCATCTGCTCGGTGGCGATGGAACCGCTGAGTTCGACCTCCAGGCCGGCCTGGCGCGCCTCATCGGCGACCTTGTAGGCCTTGTCCCGGTCGGCCTGGGTCAGGTCGGAGAACGACTTGATGTCGAACGGCACGCTGAAGTAGGCGACGGTATCGGCATTGTTGTTCTTGCCGAGCACATTCAGCGGCGCCAGACCGCATTTGGCGACGAAGTTCGGGTCGGTACGGTCACCCGAGGTGCAGCCGATCGCGGTGGTGGCGGTGACGGGGTCGACCAGGACACCGGGACGCTGAGGATCGGCCTTGATCTTGGACTCGTCGACGATGTCGAGATTGTTGATCTTCTCGACCAGCGCGGTGAGGGCTCGGTGGTTGTCCGGATCGGTCAGCTTGCCGTGTTGGGCCGCGACGACATAGGTGCCGGTGACCGCGTCGAACTTGAAGGCGGCCGATTGTCCCGGGAATTCTCGGTCCAGGATGTCGGTGGCCTTCTGCGAGGGCAGGTCGGGCATGTTGAAGTCGTCCTGGCTCTGCTTCTTCAGCCCGACGCCGACGGCGCCGACAATCACGAAGATCAGCAACCAGATCGGTAGCACGATCCATTTTCGGCGGAAGGCGAACTTCCCCCACCGATAGAGGTACACGGACACGCGGTATCTCCTAGCGATAGCTGATTTGCGGTGCTGAGTTCAGGCCCCGTAGACAGCACTACTGCGGACGCCGCACTGCGATCCGCCTCCATCGACGCGCTCTGCCTACCGTGCGGTAGGTAGACTACCGAATCCGTAAGCGGAGGACCAACCTCAATTTTCGGGGCGCGTCCTGGCGTTTCGATCGGTTGATGAGAGGATCATCGCATGAGCGCCCGAACTACCTCCGGATCAGTTGTCGCAGGTCAGAGCACCAAAGATGCGATTCGCGAGGCGGCGATCCGGTTGTTTTCGACCAAGGGATTCGAGCAGACCAGTTTGCGCGAGGTCGCGGATGCGGTGGGAATCACAAAGGCGTCGCTCTACTATCACTACGCCTCGAAGCTCGATCTGCTGCTCGCGATCATCGAGCCGATCTTCGACGATATGAAGCAGGTCGTCGACGAACTCGACGGTGTGCCGCACAGTCCCGCCGGCGCCCGTGAAGTGCTGCATCACCAGCTCCGCACCCTGTTACGGCACCGGACCGCCGGCGCGATGTGCGTGCGTGACACGGTGGCGATCATCAACGCCATCGGAGATCGGCATCCGGACATGTTCGATATGCACCGCCGCCTGTGCGTGTGGCTGGCCGGACCGGAACCCTCGGCCGAGGCGCAGTTGCGGGCGAGTGCCGCGCTCGAAGTGCTGGGTACCGCGCTCTGGTCGGATGAACTCGTGCCCGACGCCGGTGACGAGGTCGTCGAGCGCGTGCTGATCGAGGCCGCCCTCGGTGTGCTGAACGGGCCGGGTGAATCGCGCTAGTGCACATCTCGGCCAGGATCGACTACGCGGTCCGTATATTGCTGGAAATCGCTCGCGCCCAACCGGATTCGGTCAAGGCCGAGACGATCGCCACGGCGCAGCAGATTTCGCCGAAAATTCTGGAAGCCATTGCGGGGGAACTGCGCCGGGCCGATCTGGTGGTCAGCCGCCGCGGTCCCGACGGCGGCTACCGGCTGGCCCGCGCGGCCACCGAGATCAGCATCGCGGATGTGATCCGCGCGGTCGAGGGTCCGCTGGCCTCGGTGCGTGGGCAGCGGCCGGAGGATGTGGTCTATTCGGGCGTGGCCGAGCCGTTGCAGCGGGTGTGGATCGCGCTGCGGGTCAATATTCGTGCCGTGCTGGAGCAGGTGTCGATCGCCGATATCGCCACCGACCGGCTGCCCGATTTCATCGCCGAACTGGTCCGCGATCCCGGTGCGTGGACCCGTCGCCCGGCGCCGGTCCCGCCCACCGCCGACTGATCCGGCCGATCGCGACGCCGCCGGACGGCCCGGCGTGCCGAGGTGCGGCGATCCCGGCGGGCGGCCCGCGTCCGCCGCATCCGGGAAGCGATGTCGCCCGCCGGAAAATGTTTCCGCCGGCGCCTCGGAATGACGGTAGCCTGCACCCATCATGTTGATCAGGTTGCTGCGCGCCTTTCTCGCCCCCTACCGCACCCAGTTGGTGGGGGTTGTTGTGCTGCAGCTCATCTCCGTCATCGCGATGCTGTATCTGCCCAGCCTGAATGCCGACATCATCGACAACGGCGTCACCAAGGGAGATATCGGCTACATCTGGACCACCGGTCTGTGGATGCTGCTGGTGTCGGGCGTGCAGATTCTCGCGTCGGCCGGTTCGGTCTATCTGGGTGCGCAGGCCGCGATGGGCGCGGGGCGGGAAATGCGCGCGGCGCTGCTGCACCGGGTCGGCACCTTCTCCGCGCGCGAGGTCGGGATCTTCGGCGCGCCCTCGCTGATCACCCGCAACACCAACGATGTGCAGCAGGTGCAGCTGCTGGTCGTGATGAGCGTGACCATTCTGGTGATGGCGCCGATCATGTGCATCGGCGGCATCGTCATGGCGCTGCGCCAGGATCTCGGACTGTCCTGGATTCTGCTGGTCGCGGTGCCGCTGCTCGGCCTGACGATGGCGTTGATCATCTCCCGGATGGTCCCCGGCTTCCGGCGTGTCCAGGAGCGCATCGACGCGGTGAACCGGGTCCTGCGCGAGCAGATCACCGGTATTCGCGTGGTGCGGGCGTTCGTGCGCGAACGGCACGAAACCCAGCGCTTCGGGGTCGCCAACGAGGAGCTGACCACGGCGTCGCTGTTCGTCGGCCGGATGGCGGCGCTGATGTTCCCGACCGTGATGCTGATCAGCAACCTGACCACGGTCGCGGTGATCTGGTTCGGCGGACACGCGATCGATTCCGGCGAGATGCAGATCGGCTCGCTGACCGCGCTGCTGTCCTACATCATGCAGATCCTGATGGCGGTCATGATGGCTTCCTTCCTGGCGATGATCGCGCCCCGCGCGGCGGTATCGGCCGAACGCATCGCCGAGGTCCTCGAGACCGACTCCTCGGTGGTGCCGCCCGCGCAGCCGCAGACCTTCGCCGGTGATCCGGGCGTCGTGGAACTGTCTGCGGCGCAGTTCAAATTCCCCGGCGCCGAGGAACCCGTCCTGCGCGATATCAGCTTCCGGGTGGAGCCCGGACGCACCACCGCGATCGTCGGATCCACCGGGTCCGGCAAGACCACGCTGATCAATCTGATTCCCCGACTGATCGACGTGACCGACGGATCGGTGCGAGTTGGTGGCACCGATGTGCGCCGGCTCGACATGGATCTGCTGCGCTCCCAGATCGGCCTGGTGCCGCAGAAGGCGTATTTGTTCTCCGGCACGATCGCGGAGAATCTGCGCTACGGCGATCCGGAGGCGACCGACGAACAGCTGTGGCACGCATTGGAAATCGCGCAGGCGGCGGATTTCGTCCGAGCCATGCCCGAGGGCCTGCAGACTCCGGTCGCGCAGGGCGGCACCACCGTCTCCGGTGGACAACGGCAGCGACTCGCGATTGCGCGCGCCCTGGTGAAGAAGCCCAAGATCTACCTGTTCGACGACTGCTTCTCCGCCCTCGACGTGGCCACCGACGCCCGGGTACGCGATGCGCTGCGCCCCGAGACGCGCGAATCCGCGGTGATCACCGTGGCGCAGCGGGTATCGACCATCCGCGACGCCGACCAGATCGTCGTTCTCGAAGACGGCGCCATGGTCGGCCTCGGCACCCACGACCAGCTGTTGCGCGAATGCGAGGAGTACCGGGAGATCGTGGAATCGCAGTTCAGTCCCGAGGAGGCGGCCCGATGAGCTACCTTCGCGCAGCCGCTGATCGGGCCGTCCGGGTGCGGGTGTCCCGCAGAACACAGGAGGCGGCCCGATGAGGCCCGGGGGGCCGATGCCGGGGGCGCCCGGGCAGAAGGCGAAATCGTTCGGGCCCACGCTGAAGCGGCTGTTGCAGCGGCTGGCTCCGGACCGGACGTTCGTGGTCGCGATCTTCCTGTTGACCGTCGCCGCCGTCGTGATGAATACGCTCGGTCCGCAGATTCTCGGCAAGGCCACCAACCTGATCTTCGACGGGGTCGTCGGCAAGCAGTTGCCGGCCGGTCTGACCAAGGATCAGGCCGTCGCTTCGATGCGGGAGCAGGGGCAGGACCGGCTCGCCGACATGCTCTCGGCGATGCACGTGGTGCCCGGTGTCGGCGTCGACTTCGGTGCGGTCGGCCGGGTACTGCTGCTGGTCCTGGTGCTCTACGTGCTGGCGTCGGTGTTCAACTGGCTGCAGGCCTATCTGCTCACCACGGTGATCAACCGGGCCGTGCAGCGGTTGCGCAGCGAGGTCGAGGACAAGATCCACCGGCTGCCGCTGAGCTATTTCGACACCAACGCCCGCGGTGATGTGCTGTCCCGGGTGACCAACGATGTCGACAATGTGGCGCAGAGTCTGCAGCAGACCATGAGTCAGCTGGTCATGTCGGTGCTGTCGGTGCTCGGCATCATGATCATGATGTTCTGGATCTCGCCGCTGCTGGCGTTGATCGCGCTGTTGACGGTGCCGGCCGCGGTGATCGTCACCGCCCAGATCGCGAAGCGGTCCAAACCGCACTTCATCGATCAGTGGAAGTACACCGGCCTGGTCAACGCGCAGGTCGAGGAGGCCTTCACCGGGCACGAGGTGGTCACCGCGTTCGGCCGCGTCCGCGAGGTCGGCGCCGAGTTCGACAAACGCAACGACAAGCTCTATCAGGCCAGTTTCAAGGCTCAGTTCATCTCCGGGCTGATCATGCCGGTGATGATGTTCATCGGGAACCTCAACTACGTGTTGATCGCCGTGGTCGGTGGGTTGCGGGTGGCCTCGGGCAGTCTGTCGCTGGGTGAGGTGCAGGCCTTCATCCAGTACTCGCGCCAGTTCAGCCAGCCGCTGACCCAGATCGGTTCGATGGTCAACCTGCTGCAATCGGGCGTCGCGTCGGCGGAACGCATCTTCGAAATCCTCGACGCCGACGAGCAGATTCCGGACCCGGGCGAGGAGGACCAACGCTCGCTCGAGCACGGCCGGGTCGAATTCGACGCGGTGTCGTTCCGCTACGAGCCCGACAAGCCGGTCATCGAGGACCTCTCGCTGGTCGCCGAGCCCGGTCATGTGGTCGCGATCGTCGGCCCGACCGGTGCCGGTAAGACGACGCTGGTCAACCTGCTGGAGCGGTTCTACGAGCTGGATTCCGGTGCGATCACCATCGACGGGGTGGACATCACCCGCATCTCGCGGGATCGGCTGCGTTCCCGCATCGGCATGGTGCTGCAGGACACCTGGCTGTTCGGCGGGACGATCCGCGAGAACATCGCCTACGGCAAGACCGGGGCGAGCGAGGAGGAGATCCTCGAGGCGGCCCGTGCGGCCTATGTGGATCGCTTCGTCCATTCGCTGCCGCAGGGCTACGACACCGTGATCGACGAGGAGGGTTCGGGTGTCAGCGCCGGCGAGAAGCAGCTGATCACCATCGCCCGCGCCTTCCTGGCAAAACCGGCCATCCTGATCCTGGACGAGGCGACCAGCTCGGTCGACACCCGCACCGAACTGCTGGTCCAGCAGGCGATGGCCGCACTGCGTCGCGATCGCACCAGTTTCGTTATCGCACATCGGCTTTCGACCATCCGCGATGCCGATCTGATCGTCGTGATGGAGGGCGGCCGGATCGTGGAGCAGGGCACCCATGAACGGCTGCTGGCCGCGCGCGGCGCCTACTACCGGCTCTACAACGCGCAGTTCACCGGTGCGGCGGTCGATCAGGATCTGGTCGACGAGGAGACCGTCGACGTCGTCTAGCCCGTCGGGCCGGTGCGCGCGCCGGGCTCGCGGCATCGGTGCGGATGTCGACTGGCAGGATAGCGGCGTGTCCGATCCCGACCAGTTCTCCTTCGCCATCGGTACCCGGCTGCCCGGCCGGCACGGCCGCACCGGTGTGATCAGCACACCGCACGGTCCGATCGCCACCCCGGCGTTCATCCCGGTCGGCACGAAGGCCACGGTCAAGGCGGTGCTGCCCGAGACGATGGCGGAGATCGGTGCGCAGGCCCTGCTGGCCAACGCCTATCACCTGTATCTGCAGCCCGGCTCCGACATCGTGGACGAGGCCGGGGGATTGGGCCGGTTCATGAATTGGCCCGGCCCCACCTTCACCGACAGCGGCGGCTTCCAGGTCATGTCGCTCGGCGTCGGCTTCAAGAAGGTGCTGGCCATGGAGGCGGTCGGTGTGCAGAGCGACGAGGTGATCGCCAAGGGGAAGGAACGGCTGGCCGTGGTCGACGACGACGGCGTCACCTTCCGCTCCCATCTGGACGGATCGAACCACCGGTTCACCCCGGAGGTGTCGATGGGCATCCAGCACCGGCTCGGCGCCGACATCATGTTCGCCTTCGACGAACTGACCACGCTGTTCAATACCCGTGGCTATCAGGAGAAGTCGCTGCGGCGCACGCACGAGTGGGCGCAACGCTGCATCGACGAACACGAGCGGCTCACCGCCGAACGGGCGCACCGGCCGTATCAGGCACTGTTCGCGGTGATCCAGGGCGCGCAGTACGAAGATCTGCGCCGCAAGGCCTGCCGCGATCTGGATGCGATGCGAGGCAGCGGCGGAACGGGTTTCGACGGTTACGGCATCGGCGGCGCGTTGGAGAAGGCGAATCTCGGCACCATCGTCGGCTGGTGCTGTGACGAACTGCCGGAGGACAAGCCGCGGCACCTGCTGGGGATCAGCGAACCCGAGGACTTCTTCGTCGCGATCGAGAACGGCGCCGACACCTTCGACTGCGTCAATCCGTCCCGCGTCGCGCGCAATGCCGCGATCTACGTGGCGGCCGGCCGGTTCAACATCAACACCAGCCGGTTCCGCCGTGATTTCACGCCGATCGACGAGACCTGCGACTGCTACACCTGCGCGCACTACACCCGGGCCTATATCCATCACCTGTTCAAGGCGAAGGAGATGCTCGCCGCCACGTTGTGCACGATTCACAACGAGCGCTTCACAATTCGGCTCGTCGACGACATCCGCGCGAGCATCGAGGGCGGTTACTACGACGACTTCAAGGCCGAATTCCTGGGCCGGTGGCAGGGCCGGATCCGTTTCGACTGAACGGAAAGGCCCTGCCCCGTGCGGTTCCGGTCGGCCCGGGTCTCGCGTCAGCTGTAGAGCGCGGGCTTGTCCAGGGGTGCGTAGGTGGGCTCGTGCTTCTTCAGATAGCCGATGCAGCGGTAGCTGATCGGCATGATCAGCACCTCGCACAGCGTCTTCCACACGAAGCCGACGATCACATAGTTGATGAACGCGCCCCAGGTGTTGATCCCGATAGCGGTCGCCGCGATCGAGCAGAACACGAGCGTGTCACCGAATTCGCCGGCGACGGTGGAGCCCAGCAGCCGCGCCCACAGATGCTTCTCCTTGGTGCGCTCCTTGATCAGCACCAGCGTCATCGAATTGAGGAACTGGCCCACCACATATCCGGCGAGTCCGGCGGCGACGAGCTGCGGCGTGGTCCCGGCGACGGTGCGGAAGGCGTCCTGGTTCTCGTAGAACCCGGCCGCCGGCAGTCCGATGGCGATCCAGAAGCACACCACCATCAGGATGAGCATGCCGAAGCCGTAGTAGATGGTGCGGCGGGCGGCCTTGAAGCCGTAGACCTCGCTCAACACGTCGCCGATGACGTAGGCGAGGGGGAACAGGAAGAAGGCGCCGTCGGTGGTGATCGGCAGGATCTCGATCGGCCCCAGCGACAGCTCGTGGCCGGTGAAGAACTGCACGCCCTTGGTGGCGCAGATATTCGAAATCATCAAGGTGGCCGTGAACAAGGTCACGATCAATGTGAAGGGACCCCCCGCGGCCTGCGCGAATGCTGCGTGTTCGACCGCGGGGCGTCCAGACTCCCCGGTCGGTGTCGTTTCTCGTGTCTCACTCACGAGCTGTGCACGATACCGGCAGGAGGCCCCGGTGGAATAGGCTGGACCGATGACGAATCCCGGCGATTCCGACGAATGGTGGAAACAGTACGGCGGCGAAGGTGTCTCGTCCGATTCGGGCGGCCACCCCTCGGCGACCCCGCCGCCTGATCCGCAGGCCGGATACTCCTCCGCCCCGCATCAGCAACCCGGTCCGCATCAGCAGTCCGGCCCCCACCAGCAGCCGGCCCAGCCGACCCCGCCCCCGCCTTCGTATCCCAGCTACCCCCAGCCGCCGCAGCAGCCGTACGGCCAGCCCAACTACGGATATCCGAGCGCGCCGCCCTATCAGCCCTACGGTTACGCTCAGCCGCCGCAGCAGGGGACGAACGGTCTGGCGATCGGTTCGCTGATCGCTTCGATTCTGGGTCTGTGCACCTGCATCGGCTCGATCGTCGGAATCATCCTCGGGGTCATCGCGCTGAATCAGATCAAGGAGCGCGGCGGCCAGGGCCGCGGTATGGCGCTGGGCGGGATCTGGGTCGGTGCGGTCGGGATCGCGCTGACCATCGTGTGGATCATCATCAATGTGGCGGCCGCGAACTGGTAGGACGACGGGCCGGTAGCTCACCCGCGCCGGTCGGGGTCCGGGTGTTCGGGATCCAGGATCCACGGTGCGCGTGGCACATTCGCGGGCGTGAACTGGTCCAGCAGCGCGCGCGGCGTCGCTCCGGAATATCCGAGCGATGCCGCGAGCAGCGCGCATACCTCCCGCGGCGTTTCGCCGAGCGCGATCCGGTCGCGCAGCGTGACGGCTCCGTCGCGCTTGGCCAGCCGGGCGCCGTCGGTGTTGAGCACCAGCGGCACATGCGCGTAGGCCGGGACGGCGAGGCCGAGCAGCGTGGCCAGGTAGGCCTGGCGCGGTGTCGAGGGCAGCAGATCGTCACCGCGCACCACCTGATCGAAGCCCTGTGCGGCATCGTCGACGACGACCGCGAGATTGTAGGCGGCCGTGCCGTCGCCGCGTCGCAGCACGAAATCGTCGACGAGGCCGCGGTAGCGGCCGTGAATCTCGTCGACGACCTCGAATTCCGTTGTCTGCGAGCGTAACCGCAGGGCCGGCGGGCGGCCCTCGGCCCGTTTGGCCGCCCGCTCCGCCGCGGTGAGGTCGCGGCAGGTGCCCGGATAGGCGCCCATCGGACCGTGTGGCGCTGTTGCCGCCTGCTGTATTTCCCTTCGGGTGCAATAGCATTCGTAGGTCAATCCGGCGGCGCCGAGCCGCTCGATGGCCGCGTCGTAGTGGCGGGTGCGTTCCGATTGGCGCAGCACGGGGCCGTCCCAGTCCAGACCGATCGCGGCCAGATCCTCGAGTTGGCGCTCGGCCGCACCGGCGCGCACGCGATCGAGATCTTCGATCCGGATCCGGAAGTTGCGTGCGGTGCTGCGGGCGAACAGCCAGGCGAGCAGCGCGGTGCGCAGATTGCCGAGATGGAGATCTCCGGACGGGCTGGGGGCGAAGCGGCCGGCGCCGGCGGTATGCGGCCTCATCCGCGCAGCCGGGGCCGCAGGTCGTCCTCCCGGATGTCGCGTCCGGCCGCCAGATCCGCGAGCAGATCCTCGGCGTGCGCGACGAGCCCGGGAGCGTCGATGCCGTACGGCGGCTCCGGGGTGGCGCGTAACCGGCCCACCGCCCGTTCGAGCAGGGTGCGAGCGCCCTTCGGATTTCCGCGCTGGATATGGGTGAGGCCTACGGCGTACTGCGCCAGGCCCTGCCACAGCATCCTTTCCGCGAACGGCCCGTTCTTCCAGGCGGCCTCGAGTACCTCGTGTGCGTTGAAGGCCAGACCCTCGTCGAGGAGGCGCTGT
Organism: Nocardia veterana NBRC 100344; assembly: GCF_000308855.1. Classification (GTDB taxonomy): domain Bacteria; phylum Actinomycetota; class Actinomycetes; order Mycobacteriales; family Mycobacteriaceae; genus Nocardia; species Nocardia veterana. Next base: position 33,758 of record NZ_BAGM01000006.1, read on the forward strand.
GCGTAGTCCAAGGTTTCGTCGGGTGGCAGGTCGAGATCATCCGGAATTCGGGCAACGCCTACGCTACCCGGCGGTAGGGGGCGCCCGAATCGGTCACGAGGACGGGCATTTCGGGCGTGTCCGGCATCGTCGCGATCTCGTTCCACCACGACTCCATGATCCACGCCGAGCAACCGCACGGTTTATCGGGTGCCCGCCGCGGCGATCGGCGCCCGGAATTCGAGGCCGGCGATTTGTTTACCGGATCATTCTCCTGTCATTTGGCAATTCCTCCGCTATTAGTGAACCGGAATTCGGCAGCGGCAATTCGATGATTGAAAGCGAAAAGACAGCAGACAGTGATTGGGGGTGCTGCTAGGGTGCTCTCCCGGGGTTACCCCGAGGGCTGCACCACGGCGGTGTGCACCTCGTGAACCGATCGGTGAATTGAGCAGGTAGTGCGCTGTGACCAGGCGCATCGTAGGTCTACGCAGTCGTCGTGACCGGGGGCGCCCGGCGAGTGCAGCAGGATTTTCGCGTTATCGACGGATGGTAAAGGAGAGGCTGAGGTGATGGTTGATTTCTCCGGTGCGGTATGGCGCAAGAGTAAATACAGCGGGCCCGACGGAAACTGTGTCGAGGTCGCATTTCTGCGCGACGGCAATGTCGGGGTTCGAGACACCAAGGACCGTGGCGCCGGACCGGTTCTGGCATTCACGCCCGGGGAGTGGGATGCGTTCGTCTCGGGCGTGACGGCCGGGAAACTCGGGCCCGCCTGACCGACGGCGAACCGGAGAGGCCCCGAGTCGCACCGATTCGGGGCCTTGTTGCTGGGTGCGCAGGTGCGACGGCTCAGCCGTCCCGTCTCGACGGCCGCGAGGTACGGCCGCCAGGCGACGGTTGCGGTGCGGGAATTGTGGGCGGTTGTGGATATCGTCGGCGGGTGGATGTGCTGACCCCGCAGGATGCCACCAGGTTCTGGCTCTCGCGCCGCGCCTGCAACGACCTGTTCCTGCTGTACTGCTTCGACGACACGGGGGCATCCGAGGCGCGGCTCCGCGCGGCCGTGCGCGCACGCAGCGCGCGGATCGCGGATCTGCGATTGCGGGTTCGTGAGCGGCGGCTGGCCTATCCGCGATGGGAGACTGGTGATTTCGACGCGGATCAGTTCGTTGTGCATGACCTGGACGCACCACTGTGGATGAATGTGGAGGCCACGCTGGGGCACCTGCTCGGCGTGGGCGTGCCCGCCGAACGGTATGCGTGGCGGTTGCACCTGTTCCGCGGCATTCGTGATGCGCCGGGTGGCGCGGAGCCGGCCCTGGTTGTGGTGCTGCAACTGTCGCATGCGTTGGCGGACGGCAGGAGGGCGGCGGAAATCGCCCGCGCACTGCTGACCGGATTGGCCGGCGAGACCGACGAGGCCGAACCGGGTGACGGTGGCTCCGAGGCCCGAGGGAACGGTTCGGGTGCGGTGGCCGGATCGGTGACTCGTTCCGGGCGGAGTCGGCTGGGAGCTCTGCTGGGCGTGGTGGAAGACGGTGCGGCCGAGGCCCGTTCGGCGGTCTTGCTCCCCGTGGCGATGGCACGCACGGTCCGGCGCGGGCTGGCCGCGGCACGTGCCGACGCCGAACTGCACCGCCGGACCGTGGCAGGTGAGATACCGCCGCCGGCAACGGGTTTCGAGCCGACCGTGATCAATCGTCCGCCTGCACCCACGCATCGGGCAGTCCGCATGATCGTGGGGGAGGACCTGCGTGCTCCCGGCCGTACCGTCACCGTCGTCGCCCTGACGGCGATTTCGCGGGCGCTCGAGCGCTACCTCGCCGCACACGATGCATCCGTCGATCGGCTCGGCGCGCAGGTTTCGATGGCACTACCGGCGGCTTCGGCCGCGGCCCGCTCGCGCAACAACTATCGCGACCTCGGCGTGGACCTCGCTGTGGCGGAACCCGATCTGCGGATTCGCGCCGACCGGATCGCCGCGGCGCTCGCCGACCGCCGCGATCGGGCCACCCACCCGTTGCAGGCCGCCCGCGATCGTGTCACCGATGCCATTCCCGCGCCGGTGCTGCGCCGCGATATCGCCGGTTATCCACTCGATACGGTCCCCGACCGGATTTCCGGCCACACCGTCCTGTCCAGCGTCGACCGGGGACCGGGCGATCTCGCGGTCGCGGGCGGGCGGGTCCGGTTCACCGCCGGCTTCCCCGCCCTCGGCGCGGTCATGCATCTGACCCACGGCCTGCACGGTCTGGGAAGTTCGATCACACTCTCGATCCATGCCGATTCCCGGGCGGTGCCGGATGTGGACGATTACGCGCGGCTCCTGCGCGAAGCGATCCGCGAGGCCGTCGCACGCTCGGGCCGGTGAGCCGACGGAGAACGCACTGAACAGGGCTTCTCAGGGCTTTTACAACGAGGCCTTTACAAAGAATGGAAGGGTGGTGACCCACTCCTTCCATATTCAATATATAGCCGACCCCGGGGCTTGCGGCAAGGCCCCGGTGATGCCGCACAATGGCCGGCCGAGGTGGGACACGGATGTCCGGTGCGTGACCGCGATCGTCGAGCGGAGAAGTGAGGGCATATGTCGGATCAGGGATACGAAGACGAATTGCGGCGGGAACGCGATTATGTGAACGGGCTCTACGCCCGGTTGGACGCCGAACGGGACCGAGCGAAGGCCGGGTATCGCGCGGCATTGCGCGGCGGCGCGGCGCTGGTCGAACGGGATGCCGAGGTGCGGGCGCGAGCTCGGGAGGTCAAGCGGCTGGACGTGGCCGACAACGGATTGTGCTTCGGGCGGCTGGACACCGTCAGCGGCGAGCGGTCGTATATCGGACGGATCGGAATTTTCGACGCGGACGACGAATTCGAACCGTTGCTCCTCGATTGGCGAGCACCTGCGGCGCGGGCCTTCTATGTCGCGACCGCGGCCAATCCGGAAAATATGCGTCGGCGCCGGCAATTCCACTCGCGTGGGCGCCGGGTGGTGGACTTCACCGACGAGGATTTCGGACGCCCCGGTGCGGGCGCCCGCGGGGATGCGGCGCTGCTTGCGGCCGTGAACGCCCCGCGCGGGGACGGGATGCGGGACATCGTCGCGACCATCCAGGCCGAACAGGACGAGATCATCCGGCTCGACCACGCCGGTGTGGTGGTGATCGAGGGCGGGCCCGGTACCGGCAAGACCGTCGTCGCGCTGCATCGGGTCGCCTATCTGCTGTACACCCAGCGCCGGCAGATGGAACGGCACGGCGTGCTCGTGGTCGGGCCGAATCCGGCGTTTCTGCACCACATCGGCCGGGTGCTGCCCTCGTTGGGGGAGACCAACGTGGTCTTCACCACCACCGGTGGTCTGGTCCCCGGCCTGCACGTCACGGCCGACGACACCGAGGAAGCCGCCCGGATCAAAGGGTCGTTGGGCATCCTCGACGTCCTGGCGGCCGCGATCGCCGACCGGCAACGGCTGCCGGAGCGGCCGCTGACCGTCGAGCTGACCGATGTCACCACCCGCATCGACGCCGAGACCGCGGAATGGGCGAGGTCGGAGGCACGCGCGAGCGGTCTGCCGCACAACGAGGCGCGGGCGGTGTTCCGCGAGATCGTCACCTACGTGCTCACCGAACGGTCGATCGCCCGGATCGGCAAGGGCTGGCTGACTCGCGACGATCGTGAGGCGTGGGAGAACATGCGGGCCGATCTGACCGCCGAACTCGCCGAGAACGAGCAATTTCTGGCGGCACTGGATCAGTTGTGGCCGGTGCTCACCCCGGAAGGCCTGCTCGCCTCGCTGTATTCGTCGCGGGAGCGGTTGCGCGCCGCGGGCGCCGATCCGGCGCTGTGGCGAGCCGACGGTGCGGCCTGGACCGTGTCCGATGTTCCGCTGCTCGACGAACTGGTGGATCTGCTGGGGCGGGAGAAGCCGGCGGATTCCGCCGCCGACCGGGAGCGGCAGGCGGCTGCCGACTACGCCGCCGGGGTACTGGACCTGATGACCGGTCGCGAGGACATGATGGACGATGAGGACCATCTGTTCGCCACCGATCTGCTCTACGCCGAGGATCTGGCCGAGCGGTTCGCCGAACGCGACACTCGGGAACTGGCGGAACGCGCTGCGGCCGACCGGGATTGGACCTATCGGCATATCGTCGTGGACGAGGCGCAGGAGCTGTCCGAGATGGACTGGCGGGTGTTGATGCGGCGCTGTCCCGGTCGCTCGTTCACGGTGGTCGGCGATCTCGCGCAACGCCGATCGCCCGCCGGTGCGAGATCGTGGAAGGACATGCTCGATCGCTATGCGCCCGGTCGCTGGCTCTACCGGTCGCTGTCGATGAACTACCGCACCCCGGCCGAGATCATGGCCGTCGCCGCATCCGTACTCGCCGAGTTCGCGCCGGACGTCGAGCCGCCGGAATCGGTGCGAGCCGCCGGTGTGCAGCCCTGGTCGCGTCGGGTCACCGCAGACGAAATACCCGCTGCCATAGCCGAATTCGTGCGAGCCGAAGCCGGTCGCGCGGGCACCAGCGTCGTCATCGGCCCGCCCGGCATGCCCGGAACGGTGCCGGCCGCGACGACCAAGGGCCTCGAATTCGATGCGGTTCTGGTCGTGGAACCGGAGCGAATCCTCGCCGACGGCCCGCGCGGGGCGGCCGAGCTCTATGTCGCACTCACCCGGGCCACCCAGCGGCTGGGTGTGTTGCATCGGGAGCCTCTGCCGTCGGCGCTACGGGGACTGACCCCGATCGAAGCTCCCGCTCCGGCGGGAAAGGCGTAGTCCGGGTGGGGTTTTCGCGGGCCGTCTAGGCAGGCGGCCCGCAACCGCCGCGCATGATCAATGCATGGGCGGGGCACCATTGGGTGACCGGTAGCCGGCTGCGGCGGTTGCCGGTGGTCAACTCGAACTCCACCAGTCCCAACCAGGTTCCGTCGGCGGCGCGCGCCCAGGCATGCAGTCGCCCGGGGATCCGCCCGGTCATGTCCAGCCCGCCGGCTCGCACCGGGCCGGCCACCGCCTCGTGTTCGGCGAGGTGGGGATGTGTCGGGATAGCGGCGGCGATATCGACCAGCACGGGCATCGGCGGAACCACCACCCGGTGTAGTGGCAGTTCTCCCTGCTCCCCTCCCTGCTCCGGCCAATGTTCGAACATGTGTTCGATCATAAACCGGGGTGCCGACAATAGCTCGCCGATTACCCGGCCGGGTCGCCCGCGTCCGGCGGGGTGAGATCGGCGAACTGATTACCCGGACAAGCGATCACGGGTGGTGGCCGGGAGGTCAGGTATAGGGGTCGGTGATCTCGCGCAGCCGGTCGAGGGCGGCGCGCAACTGCTCCATCCGACGCGGACCGAGGTGGGCGGCCCATTCGTCCTGGACGCGCGCCGCGGTCGAATTCGCCACCGCGGCGGCCCGGGCGCCGCGCGGCGCGAGCCGGATCAGCCGGGCCCGGCCGTCGCTCGGGTCGGGAATCCGTTCCACGTAGCCGCCGCGCTCGAGCTGGTCGACCAGCGCGCCGGCGGTCTGCTTGGTGACCTGGGCCTGTTCGGCGAGTTCGGTCAGCCGGGTGCCGTCCGGTCCGAGCCGGGCGACGAGCCGGGCCTGCGCGAGGGTGAGGTCGGTGAAACCCGCGGCCGAGAGCGCGCCGAAAACCCGAGCCTCCATCGCTCGGTACGGGATGAACATCAGCACGCCGATGTTGAGGTCGGATTCGGTCACATCTTGAATATAGTCAGCCAGGCTGATTAAATTAGTCAGGTAGGCTTACTAATGTGAGGAGAATGCCGATGTGGGCCGACGACAAGCACTGTTGGCGCGTCATCGAACAGCAGCGGGTGGCGATCGCCGACCTGCTGTCCGGCCTCACCGAAGCCGAATGGGAGGCGCCCTCGCTGTGTGCGCACTGGCGCATCCGGGACGTGGCTGCCCATCTCGTCCTCGGCTCCCGGCCCTTGGCGCTGGGGCCGGCGGCCCGGGCCTTCGTCCTGGCCGGGGGCCGGTACAACGCGATGGTCGACCGGCTGACCGTCGCCTACGCGGACCGTCCCGGTGCCGATCTCGCCGCGGAGTTGCGCGCGGCCGCTCCCGCCCGCACCATGCCCGCCGTCACCAATGTGCGAAATCTGTTGTTCGACACCATCGTTCACGGTCAGGACATCGCGCTTCCGCTGAACCGTTCGATCGCCGTGCGGCCCGGGGATGCCGCCGCGGCCGCGAGCCGGGTCTGGGGCATGGGCTGGCCGTTCCGGGCGCGGCGCCGGCTGCGCGATTTCGAGTTGATCGCCGACGATATCGACTGGTCGGTCGGCAGCGGCACCCCGATTCACGGCCCGGCGCTGGCTCTATTGCTCCTGATGACCGGCCGCCCCATCGCCCTGCGCGAACTGTCCGGTGACGGGATCGACCACCTCCGGCGCCGCCTCGCGCCGGCCTGAGCGATCACCGCGGCTGCCCTGCGGGCCGCAAGGCCCGGCGAGGTCCCGTGCACTGCCGAGTCGTTCCAGCTCGGGGCCCCGGTACACCTCCTCGGGTTCCCACTCGTCGACGCGGCCGGCATGAGCAGCAGGGTCGCGCCGCGGGCGAAGCCGGGCGGGAATCGCCGAGCGGGTGTTCGATGCGTTCGGCGGGATGTGGCGAGGACCCCGCCACCGATCCGGGCGGCCGTGTTTTCGCGATTCGGGCGCGGCGGGGTGTGCGGTGTGGTCGCTGCTCGGACGTTCCTTAATACATGTGCGCACTTGCGCACTTATTGGCCTATGCTGTGACTGTTCGGTTCGTCGGCGACGGTTGCGGAGGCTCGGGTGCTGGAGGTGCTGCGCCATCGCCGTTTTCGGCGATTGTTCACCGCGCAGGTGGTGGCGCTGGTCGGCACCGGACTGCTGACGGTGGCCTTGGGCCTGCTCGCCTACGACCTCGCCGGACGTGCCGCGGGTGCGGTGCTCGGCACCGCGCTGGCGATCAAGATGATCGCGTATGTCGGTGTCGCGCCGGTGATTTCGGCCCTGACCGACCGGGTGCCGCGCCGCACCCTGCTGGTGTCGGCCGATGTCGTCCGCGCCGTCATCGCGCTGCTGCTCCCACTGGTCACGCACATCTGGGAGATCTACGGGCTCATCTTCCTGTTGCAGGCGGCTTCGGCCACCTTCACCCCGGCCTTCCAGGCGGTGATCCCGTCGATCCTGCCCGACGAGCGGGACTACACCCGCGGGCTGTCGCTGTCCCGGGCGGCCTACGACCTGGAAGCGCTGCTCAGTCCGGTGCTGGCGGCGGCGTTGCTGACCGTGATCGGCTACCACCTGCTGTTCGTCGGCACCGCGGTCGGCTTCGTGACCTCCGCGGTCATGGTCGGCGGTACGCGGTTGCCGCGGCTGACCCCGCCGAACCGTGCGGTCCCGCTGCGCACCCGCATCACTCGTGGCGCGCACTACATGGCCACTCGCCCGGTCCTGCGCGGACTGCTCGCGATGAATCTGGCGGTCGCCGCCGCGACCGCCCTGGTGATCGTCGACAGCGTCGTCTACGTGCGGGTGCTGTTGCACGGATCGGCATCCGGGCTGGCGCTCGCACTGGGGTGTTACGGCGGCGGATCGATGATGATCGCGCTGGCGATCCCGCGGCTGCTCACCGGTATCTCCGACCGTCGCCTCATGATGACCGGCTGCGCGATCCTGCCGATCGGCCTGATCGGCGCCGCGGCGCTGGCCGCGTTCCGGCCGGCGCCCACGCCGGGCTGGGCCCTGCTGGTGGCGGCCTGGGTGCTGCTGGGAGCGGGCAGCTCGCTGATCAACACCCCCGCGGCGCGTCTGCTTCGCGCCCAGTCCGATTCCGACTCGCGGACCGCGGTGTTCACCGCCCAATTCTCGCTCTCGCACGCGTGCTTCCTGCTGACCTACCCGATCGCCGGTTGGCTGGGCGCCGCCGCCGGCCAGGCCGATGCCGCGATCGTGCTGGCCGCGCTGGCTACACTGGCCGCGGTGGTCGCCGCGCGCGCGTGGCCGGCACACGAATCGTCAGGTGCGCAGATGGCGGCGACAGGAAGTCGGTGAGGCAGCCATGACCGGTGAGGAAACCCGCGCGATCGCGGCGCCAAGCCTGGTCCACGCCGCCGAACCCGATCCCGCCCATCTCGACGCCGCCACCGCGGTGTTCCGAATGCTCTCCGACCCCACTCGATTGCACATCCTGTGCGTGCTCGCTGCCGGCGAAGCCGATGTCACCGCCCTGACCGAGGCATGCGGCGGTTCGCGCACCGCGGTCAGCCAGCACCTGGCGAAACTCCGCTTCACCGGCATGGTCGAAACCCGTCGCGCCGGCCGCCGCATCATCTACCGCATCCGCGACGGCCACCTCGCCCGCCTGGTCCGCGAGGGTATGAACCTCGCCGATCACATCGTGACGGGCGAACTGCCACACGAGTAGGCGGCCGAGGTCAGGGCGTCAAAACCAAGCGGCCGGAAAAACCGCCGGCGGCGAGCCGCTCGTGTGCCACCGCGGCATCGGCCAGCGGGAGCGTGTCGGCGACGCGGGTGGTGAGGTTCTGGTCCACCAGGCGGGCGAGGGTTCCGCCGTCGGCGTGGATCCATTCGTGGTGAACGGCGATGCCGCGCAAGGGAATCGGATCGGCACCACCCACCACCGTGACGAAGGAGCCCCGATTCCGCACGGCGGCCAGCGCCCGAGCCCCGAGGCCCGCCGTGTCGAGCGCGGCATGCACGCCGCCGGGCACCAACCGACGGGCCTCGGTCGCCAGGTCGGCCTCGCGCGGAAGGGTCCAGTGCGCGCCGACGGAGTGGAGGAAGGCCGGGTCCGAGCCCTGGGCGAGCACCCGAACGCCTTGCCGCGCGGCGAGTTCGACAGCGAATCCCCCGACGGCCCCGGTCCCGCCGGTGACCAGGAGGGTGTCACCTTCCCGCAGGCCCAGCAGATCGAGCGCTTGCGCGGCGGTGAGGCCGTTGAGCGGCAGGGTGGCGGCCTCGACGCCGGACCACCCGGCGGGGATGGGCGACACCGCCGTCGCGTCGAGCACCACGTAGTCGGCATAGGTTCCGAGCGAGCGGTCGAGCAGATCGCGCAGGCCGATCACTCGTTGTCCCACCGCGAACCCGGAGACGTCCGGGCCGAGCCGGTCGATGGATCCGGCCACGTCCCAACCCATTCCGGTGATCGCCCGCGGCGCCATCAACCCGGCCTCGGCCAGCGCGCCCGAGCGAGTGGCCAGATCGACCGGGTTGACGGTGGCGGCTTCGACTTCGATCCGGACCTGCCCCGGGCCCGGTTCGGGAATCGCGACGTCGACGATCTCCAGCACCTCGGGCCCGCCGTACCCGCGGGCCACGACGGCCCGCATCATTTCTCCGCTACTCATGTACACCACTGTCGGAGAGTTACTCTTCGACAGGAAGTACGCACTTCGAAGTGCCTATCGCACCCGGAGGTGACCGATGCCGACCCGCACCGCGGCCCAGCTTCGCAGCGAGCGCGGCACTGCCTACGACGCATATCTGGCCGAATGTCCCGCCCGTAAACTGCTGGACCGGATCTCCGACAAGTGGGTGAGCCTGGCGATCAACGCCCTGGCGGACGGGCCACAGCGCTACAGCGATCTGCAGCGGCGACTGGCCAGCGTCAGCCAGAAGATGCTCACCCAGACGCTGCGCAACCTGGAAAGCGACGGACTCGTGACTCGGACGGTGCAGCCGACCGTGCCGGTACGGGTCGACTACGAACTCACACCACTGGGCCGGTCCCTGCTGCCGGTGATGCAGGCCATCAAGAACTGGGCCGAGGAGCATATGGACGAAGTCGAGGCCGCCCGCGCGCGGCATTCGGACACCGGCACTCGGAGCGAACCCCGGCTGCCGGATGGGCGCGGCCAGGAATCGTCGAGCGATCAGAAGAAGTCGAAGACCGGCGACAGGTGACTTTCCAGGAAGCATAAATTGGGGTAAGTCTGCTGGTAGTGAACCCGGCGACCCCGCCACAGCCCATCCGCGGTTGCCGTGAAGGGCTGGTATTCCGGTGTGCAGATCAGCTCGATATCCAGGGCGTCGAAGTTGCCGTCGACGCGTGCGAGAGCGTCGCACGCTTGCTGCGCCTTCGGATGGTCGCCACCCGTCGGTTCGCACAGCAACTGCACAGTCCGAGCGTTCGATGCGAGCTCGGTTCCTTCGCTGATCGACAGGACGAGCGCGGTCCGCGGTTCGGGCGCCGCGGCGGTGGCATCGGCGAGGATGAGCTCGGCGGACAGGACTACGGCCGCGATCGTGAGGACTCGGACGAGACGGCGCATCAGCACAACCTCCGCAACTGTTCAGCATTGGTTTTGCACGGTCGCAAAGCACGAGACAGTCAGGAACCATTGGTTGATCGCATCGGACTGTACCGGCGGCAATCCCGTCTCGATGGAAGGCAGGGCGGTGGGCCGCGAATCCGTATCCGGTGCTGCGTCGGCAGCTGAGCAGAACTTCTCGGCCGTGCCGGTCTCCGGATATAGAACGGCCCAGGTCAGCACAGCTGACCTGGGCCGATCTCTGCGGAGGATAGGGGATTTGAACCCCTGAGGGCGTTAACCCAACCCGCGTTCCAGGCGAGCGCCATAGGCCACTAGGCGAATCCTCCGCTGAGCAATATACCGGGTCGACCCGGGGGAACAACAAATGGGGCTGGTAGCGGCCTATTTGTGCAGGCCGGCGAGGGCCTTCTTCAGCTGGTCCTTACAGACGTTGCCGACCTCGGTGGTGTCGATCGTCGAGTCGGTCTGGATGCTGAGTTTCACCTTGACCGAGACGTTGGAGTCCAGGGCGGCGCAGGTGTAGTCGAGGGTGTCGAAGCTCGAGTAGTCCTGCTGGTAGGTCGCGTAGTAGGCCTGTTCGCCGATGCCGGCGATGGCGCCGGAGGTGCGTCCGCTGCCGGTGGTCTTGGTGTCGTAGTTCTTCCAGCTGTTGAATTCCGGCTCCCCGTATTTGCTCTGGAAGTCGGCGTCGAGGTCGATATCGGACCCGTTGGTGCCGTACTTGCCGGCGCCGTCGTAGCCCACGCGGCAGCTCAGTGAACCGCCGCCGAACTTCGGGTCGGGGGCGCGTTCGGTGTGTTCGGGCTTGCTCTTCGGGTTGGGTGCCCATTTGCGCAGGACGGTCGGATCGATCAGGGAGCACGCATCGGTGATGTTGCCCATCGAGTAGTTGCCGTCGACCTTCTTGTCACCGCCGACGCCGGTCTTGCCGCCGCCGCTGTCGCTGCCGCCGGTGAGTGCGATCACGCCGATGACGATTCCGATCACCACGACCAGGCCGACCACCCCGCCGACGATCCACGGCGTGTTGTTCTTCTTACCCGGCTGCGGATACATCGGTTGCTGGGCGTAGGGCGGCGCGAACTGCTGCTGGGGGTAGCTCGGCTGAGAGGGTGGCTGCTGGGGGTAACTCGGCTGGGAGGGTGGCTGCTGGGCGTAGGGCAGCTGTGGCGCGCTGTGGTAGGCATCGAACCCGGCGCCCAGGACGGTTGGATCGGTGCCGGTCACCGGACCCGGCCTGCCCCCCATGACCGTCGGATCGGTGCCGGTGAGCGGCTGCTCGGGAGTGGCCGGCGTGGACCACCAGTGCACGGTTTCGTTGGGCGGATTTCCCTGCCCCTGATGATCGGAACCACCGTGCGGTGGGTTGCTGCCTGTCACGTCTTTCCTCCGGTCCTGGCGCGGAAGCCCCCTCGAAAATGTCGGAGGTGATCGTATCGACTTCCACGCCATTCCTCTCCCGGGGTGATGCGGGCGCCCTATCCGGTGGCGATCGCCGATCGACGGCATGGATTGGTCGTCTGCGGGCAGATGTGACTACACTGGCCGACGGATCCCGCGCGGCGTGCATCCTGTGAACTCCCCCAGGGCCGGAAGGCAGCAAGGGTCAACGGGCTCTGCCGGGTGCGCGGGGTCCCCTTTCTTTTTCCGGGGAAAGTCGGCTGCCACGCGGCGCAAACGACGAGTAACGTGGTCGGCTGGACCGGCGCCAGAAGCGCACCGTCCGTCAACCTGTTACCTCGCTGCTTGAAAGGCTGCTCAGGATGCCCCGGCAAACGCAGATCGGTTTGATGAGCCATGCGGAACTCGTATCCGAATACGAGACGCAGACCGCGAACTACGCGAAGCTCCAGACCGAGAAGCTCACGCTGGATCTGACCAGAGGTAAGCCGTCGCCGGAGCAGCTGGACCTCTCGACCGGTCTGCTCGCGCTGCCCGGCCCCGACGACTTCCGCGACGGCACCGGCACCGACTGCCGGAACTACGGCGGCCTGCACGGCCTGCCGGAGCTGCGGGCGATCTTCGGTGAGCTGCTCGGCATTCCCGTGGAGAATCTGCTCGCCGGCAACAACGCCAGCCTGGAGCTGATGCACGACGTCATCGTCTTCGCGATGCTGCACGGCACCGCCGACTCGCAGCGCCGCTGGGCGGACGAGCCGATCAAATTCCTGTGCCCGAGCCCCGGCTACGACCGCCACTTCGGGATCACCGAATCGCTCGGGGTGCAGATGATTCCGATCGCCATGAATCACGACGGGCCGGATGTGCACGAGATCGCGAAGCTGGTCGCGGCCGACGCGCAGATCAAGGGTCTGTGGGCGGTGCCCAACTACTCCAACCCGACCGGCGTGAATTTCTCCGAAGAGGTTGTGCGCGAACTGGTTTCAATGCCCACCGCCGCTCCGGACTTCCGGCTGTTCTGGGACAATGCCTATGCGGTGCATCCGCTCACCGATACCGCGGCGCCGGTGTACGACGTGCTCGGCATGGCCGCCGCGGCCGGTCACGCCAACCGGCCCTTCGTCTTCGCCTCCACCTCGAAGATCACCTTCGCCGGCGCTGGTGTCAGCTTCTTCGGTTCGTCCAGCGAGAACCTGAACTGGTACCTGAAATACGCGGCGAAGAAGAGCATCGGCCCGGACAAGATCAACCAGTTGCGGCATCTGCGCTTCTTCGGCGACGCCGAGGGCGTGCGCCGGCACATGCAGGCGCACCGGGCGCTGCTGGAACCGAAATTCAAACTGGTCCTGAAGATTCTGGAGGATCGGCTCGGCGCGTCGAAGGTCGCGTCGTGGACCGAGCCGAAGGGTGGCTACTTCATCAGCCTGGACGTGGTCGAGGGTACGGCCACGCGGGTGGTGGCGCTGGCGAAGGAGGCCGGTATCGCGCTGACCCCGGCCGGATCGGCCTTCCCGTACGGAAAGGACCCGGAGGACAAGAACATTCGCATCGCGCCCAGCTTCCCGTCGCTCGGTGATCTGGAGAAGGCGATGGACGGCCTCGCGACCTGCGTCCTGCTCGCGGCCACCGAGAAACTGCTGGAGAAGTAGGCGGTCACCGAACCCGGACGGCCGATGGTTCCCCCGATCACCGGGCGGGAACCATCGGCCGTTTCGGTCGTGCGGTGACTACTGCGGCTTGTGGGCGAGTACCGCGAACATCGTCACCGAGAGATGGATATCCCCGGACCGGGCTCCGGCCTCCAGTTCCGTCAGCAGCTGTTCCCGCTGGGCCTCGCTGATCGCGCCGCGGGCCACCGCCATCGCCGAGATGCGGGCGACCAGCGCACCGGCACCGGCGGCGGCGTCCTGGACCAGCGCATGCGAACCGATGTCGTCGACGACGAGCCCGGCCTGTGTGAGCAGGCCCGGCAGCCGCCGCCCGGAGAACGGGTTGGTGGTGTTGGTGATCAGGGTTTCGATCACCTCGCGCACGACCGACCGGTCGCCGGGGTGCACGATGGCGGTTCCCCAGTCGCTGTCCATCACCACCACGCGTCCGCCGGGCTTCAGCACCCGGGCGATTTCACCGGCCGCTCGGGCCGGGGCGGTCAGATGCTGAAATACCCGCTCGCACAGGGCGGCGTCGAAGGTGTCGCCGCCGAAGGGCAGGCCGTAGGCGTCGCCGGGGACGAAACGGGCGGACGAATTGTGCTGAGCGGCGCGGCGTTCCGCGGCGGCCAGCAGGTTCGGATCGGGCTCGACGCCGACCGCCTCGCCGGTCGGGCCGACCGCGTCGGCGAAGGCCATGACTTCCGAGCCGGTGCCGGATCCGATGTCCACCGCGCTCTCGCCGGGTGCGACGGCCAGGGCATCGTGTGCCCAGCGACGCAGGCCCCGGATACCGGGAAGTGCGGCTTGGAGATCGTTGACGTCGATGAGTTGGTCGCGACCCGCGCGATCGAAACGGTCTGGTCGCAGACCCGAACGGGAGGAACCGTCTGCCGAGGAGCTGTGTGTGGGCGCCATATCTTCCACCGTTGGTGTTGCCAAAGTGTCGGGCATGGCTGTTCACCCTACGCGCGCGGAGAACCTACGGGTGGGTAGGCATGTGAGGTCGGTCACGGTGGCCGGTAGGCGGAAATCCGGCCGTCTGCCATGATCGATACATGGTGAGCCGCAAACTGTGCCTCGCGCAGGAGCCGGAGGCGGACAAGCTGTTGTCGGAGGACGATTTCGCCCTGCTGACCGGGATGCTGCTGGATCAGCAGTTTCCGCTCGAACACGCTTTTCGCGGTCCGAAGAAGATCGCCGACCGGATGGACGGGTTCGATGTCCACAAGATCGCCGCGGCCGATCCCGAGGAATTCGAGGAATTGGGGGCCACCCCGCCCGCCATTCACCGCTACGGCCGGTCGATGGCCCGGCGTACCCAGGAACTGGCCCGCTACGTGGTCGAACACTACGACGGCAAGACCTCGGAGATCTGGACTCGTGACGATCCGGACGGGAAAGAGGTTTTGCGGCGGCTGAAGGAGCTGCCGGGTTACGGCGATCAGAAGGCGCGCATCTTCCTCGCGCTGCTCGGAAAACAACTCGGCGTGCGTCCGGCGGGCTGGGAGCAGGCCGCGGGCGCCTATTCCGAGCCGAACTCCCGCCGCTCGGCCGCCGATATCGTCGACAGCGACTCGCTGCTCGAGGTTCGGGCCTTCAAGAAGCAGATGAAGGCGGCGGCCAAGGAGAGCGCCGCCGCGAAGAGCACGAAGACGGCGACCACGAAGGCCCGGACTGCGAGGGCCCGGACTGCGAAGGGCACTGATGCGAAGCCCGAGGCCGTGAAGCCCGGGACCGCAAAAGCTCGGTCCGCGAAGTAGTTCCATGCCACGGTGCTCCGGCCAGGGGCGCCGCGGATCGTCGGCTACGGTGTGCGGGCCGTCTCGCCGGATGCGGATTCGAGCCGTTCGGCGGCTGCGGCGAACCAGCGGCCGCGCATTGCCAGCAGCTGTTTGCCGTAATCCATCACCAGCCGGCCGTAATGGGACAGGTCGTCGTCGTCCCAGTCGATACTGCGTTCCAGCTCGCGCAGTTCGGCCAGTCGCCGCTCCAGTCTCGCGGCCGATTTGCGGAGGTAGGCGCGGCGCTGTTCCGGTTCGACGGTGCCGAGCAGGAAGACCCGCAGCATCGCCTCGTCGCGCCGCACCGGTTGTGGTTCGACCTCGATCATCCAGTGCCGCAACTCTTTTCGGCCAGACTCGGTGATCTCGTACTGTTTGCGCCCGCGCGGGCCCTCTTCGGTGACCTCGATCAGGCCGTCGGTGGTGAGTTTGCCCAGTTCGCCGTAGAGCTGGCTCTGGGTCGCCGGCCAGACATTGCCCAGCGAGATCTCGAAGATCTTCAGCAGGTCGTAGCCGCTGGCTGCGCCGCGGTCGGCGAGCAGCCCCAGCACGGCGTATCGGAGGCTCATGCCTCGAACCTAACATGTCGACACTGACATTTCAGTATTGACATGTTGTGGCCGCACCTTCTAACTTCGACATGTCAGATGTGACATGTAGGTCGACGAAAGGTCGCAGCCCGTGTGGAAGTACTACGCCCGAAGCTTCGTGCCGTGGATCGTGCTCGCGGTGGGGAGCGGTGTGGATAACCGTGTCGGCGCGATCGGCGGTCTGATCAGCGCTGGGGTGCTGATCGGTGTCGGTCGCCGCGCCGGCTGCGGCCTCGACGAACTGATCCTGGACCTGTCCACCGCCGGATTCATGGCACTGTTCGGGCTCGTGGCGGTAGCCAGGCCCGATTCGCCGGTGCTCGATTACGGGACGGCGCTGGCAATGGGCTGGTTGGCCGCGACCGCGTGGCTGAGTCTGGCGCTGCGCCGGCCGTTCACGCTGGGTATCGCGCGCCGCCGGGTACCCGAGCAGATCGCCGGCACCACCGCTTTCGTGCGTACCAACGTGATCATCACGACGGTGTGGGCGCTGTGCTTCACCGCCGAAGCGCTGTTGTCGGCCTACGTTCAGCACCGGACACCGCATGCCCTCGCCGCCCTGATCGTCTGCAAGGTCGGCTTCGTCGCCGTGGCCGCCCTCTTCACCGCTCGCTACCCCGAACTCGTCCGCCGTCGGTCGGTCACCGCGCTGAACCCCACCGCGTGAGGGGCCGCCGCCCGACGTCCGACCCGAACCGATCCGCCCATCCAGAGAGGAATATCCATGTCCGAATCGTCGACGGCTCCGTGGCTGACCGGATTGCTCGCACCGGTATCCGACGAAATCGAGGCCCACGATCTTCCGGTCGACGGGGTCCTGCCGGTGGAGTTGACCGGCCGGTACTTCCGCAACGGGCCGAACCCGCGACCGGGCCGCCCGAGCGCACACTGGTTCGCCGGTGACGGCATGGTGCACGGGGTGCGGCTGCGCGACGGCCGCGCGGAGTGGTACCGCAATCGCTGGGTGCGGACCACACGATTCACCTCGGACGCGCCCTTCGTACGCGCGGACGGCACCCTCGATCGCGCGGCGGTGCCGGCCAACACCCATGTGATCTCGCATGCCGGCCGGATCCTTGCCCTGGTCGAGAACGGCCTGCCCTACGAGCTGACGCCGGAGGTGGAGACCGCCGGCTGCCGGGATTTCGGCGGCCGCCTCACCACCGCGATGACCGCGCATCCCAAACGCGATCCACGCACCGGCGAACTGCTCTTCTTCGGTTACGGTTTCGCGCCGCCGTACCTGACATATCACCGTCTCTCGGCGGCAGGCGAACTGGTGGAGAGCCGAGTCGTCGAGGTGGGCGGACCGACGATGATGCACGACTTCGCGATCACCGAGCAGTACGTGGTGTGGCTGGATCTGCCGGTCGTCTTCGACCCGAAGTTGCTGGGCAGCATGCCGTTTCGCTGGGAGGACACCTATCCGGCGCGGTTGGGGGTGATGCCGCGCGCCGGCGGCCCGGTGCGGTGGTTCGACATCGACCCCTGCTACGTCTTCCATGTCGGCAATGCCCACGAGGACGCCCACGGCCGGGTCGTACTCGACGCGGTGCGGTACGCCCCGGCGGATTTCTCGGCCCTGTGGTCCGGAATCGGAGGTGGCGGTACGGGATCGCCCGGGACGGCCACCGCGGCGTTGCACCGCTGGATACTCGATATCCACGCCGGCACCGTCACCGAAACCGCATGCGACGACCGGGACGTCGAGTTCCCTACGCACGACGAAGCCCGCACCGGCCTGCCCGCCCGCTACCTGTACGCCGCCGCCGATTCCGCGATCGTGAAATACGATCTGCACCGAGGCAACTCGACAGCACACGAGCTGGGCGCCGAGTTCGCGCCCGGCGAAGCGGTTTTCGTGCCCGCGGCCGACGCCCGCGCCGAGGACGAGGGCTGGCTGCTGACGATAGTCTCCGACCGCGCCGGGCACGGTTCCGAGCTGGTGGTGCTCGATGCCGGCGATCTCAGCCGCACCGCCGCGATCCGGCTACCGAGGCGAGTGCCCGCGGGATTCCACGGCAGCTGGATCGCCGACCCGCGATGAGAACCATCGCCGACCGGGCGGCCGTCAGCTACTGCTCGCGGCCGCGGTGGCGAACGGTGTTGCGGCGACGCGCGTTTCGCGGTCCGCGGGCGGTTGCCAGAGTCCGCGCCGCTGCAGAATCGGCAGCACCCCCTCGCCGAACCAGTACGCCTCCTCGACGTGCGGATACCCCGACAGGATGAAGTGGGTGATGCCGAGCCGCGAGTATTCGATCAGGCGCTCGGCCACCTCTTCGTGTGAGCCGACCAAAGCCGTTCCGGCGCCGCCACGCACCAGCCCCACCCCGGCCCACAGATTCGGGGCGATCTCGAGCCGATCGGTGCTGCCGCCGTGCAGTTCCAGCATCCGGCGTTGGCCCTCGGACTCGCTCTTGGCCAGATTCGCTTGTACGCGTTCGATATCCGCGGGATTCACCGCCGCCAGCAGGCGGTCGGCCTCGGCCCAGGCCTGTTCGGAGGTGTCGCGCGAGATCACGTGGATGCGCAGGCCGTAATCGAGGATGCGGCCCTGGTCCACCGCGAGGCGGCGAATCCACTCCAACTTCTTGCTCACCGCGAACAGCGGCTCACCCCAGGTGAGATATGTGTCGGCGTAGCGCGCCGCGACGGGCCCGGCCGCCGCCGAGGAGCCGCCGAAGAACACCGGCGGAATGGGGTCCGGTCGATTGTTCAACTGCGCGTTGCGTACCTGCAGATGCCGGCCCTCGAAGGTGACCGGCTCCACCGACTCCCACAACTCCCGCACGATGTGCAGGAATTCGCCGGTGCGCTCGTACCGCTGCTCCTTGTCCAGGAAGTCGCCGTAGGCCTGCTGCTCGTGCGGTTCGCCGCCGGTGACCACGTTCAGCAGCAGCCGCCCGCGGGAATGCCGCTGGAAGGTGCCGGCCATCTGCGCGGCCAGCGTAGGGCTCACCACGCCGGGCCGGAAAGCGACCAGGAACTTCAGCGTCTCGGTCGTCTCCACCAGCATCGCCGTGGTCAGCCACGCGTCCTCACACCATGCGCCGGTGGGCGTGAGCACTGCCTCGAAGCCGTTCTCCTCCGCGGCCCCGGCGATCTGATTCAGATAGCGCAGCGATGCCGGGCGGTCACCGGACATCGAGGTGCCGTGGCCGCCGGCGACCAGATTGCGGGAATCGCCATAGGTGGGAAGGAACCAGTGGAACGACAGACTCATTCGAGCGATGATGGCCGACGACCTGGAGCGAGTCACCGGTTGAAATCGGGCTGGTTCTTACTCTGGTTCGGCTCCGTCGTATGTCCGCAAACTGTCCCGAGCCGTGTGTCGTGCCGGACACGGCTACCTGTACTGCCCGGCCCCGCCGGCAGTCGGAAGATTGAGGATTCAGTAGCAGTGAAATTGAGGAAATTCGCCGTACTCACGGCGCTGGTCGCAACCACCCTGGGCGCCCTGGCGGGAACCGTGAACGCCGCTCCCGCCGCACCCGCGGACGCCGTCGGTTACCGGGCTTCCAGCGACGACAGATCGGCGACCGTGACCATTGATTCCGGGTCCCTGGCCGTCGAGAACGGTGTGTTCACGATCAAGGCCGCGAACGGAACCACGGTGGCGGGAACGGAATTGAAGTTCCGGGTGGACGATTTCGAATTTCCGATCGCTGCCGATATTTCGGGCCGCACCGCCACCCTGACTCCGCAGTTCGATCTGGAGCACGCGGTGTACAAGCCGGTCGCGCTGCCGTTCGAGGAGTCGGCCCCCTGGAAGACCCCCTACGAGCGTGAGGTCGCGGCCTTCACCCGTCTGAAGGACACCGTCGCCACCGGCGCCACCATCGGAACGGTGGTCGGTGGTATCGGTGGCGCCGCGGTCGGCTGCATCGCGGGCGCTGCCCTCGGTGTCGTCGCCACCGGTGCGCTGGCCACCCTGTTCGGCCTCGGCCCGCTCGGTGGCTGTGTCGCCGGTGCCGCCGCCGTCGGCTTCCTGGGTGTGCTGGCCGGTCAGATCTTCGTGACCGCACCGGTCGCCATCGGCGCTCTGGTGCAGTACTTCAGCACCATCAACGCGCCGTTCAACCCGCCGGCGCCGGCTCCCGCCAAGTGAGCCCGCTGCCCGGCCGGCGCTGAGCCTCGGGCGGTCATCGAGCGAAAACACCTCCGCACCACTCGGTGCGGAGGTGTTTTTTTGTGCGAAAAATTAAGTCGGATACGCTCTTTTAATTTGTGAGATCGAATTAGTTTGCAGCGTCTCGTCTATTCGAATCGCACTGGTTGTTAACCTCGTTGTATTTCTTTCTTTCGCACACACTGGAATACGCCGATCCGGACGAATGCATTCGGTTACCCCCGGCGATGTATGGCTCCGCGATACGAGGACGGCCAGCCGCTGCGCGAATCAGCCGCAGCCGAAAGATGAGGAACAGAGCAGTGCAGATGAGGAAATTCGCCGCGGTCGCGGTCGCGGTCGCCGCCGCGACCGGCGTCGCGGCGGGAAGCGTACAAGCGGCGCCGGCAGTGGATTCCGGTGCCGTCGGATACACCGCGACGACCACCGAGAAGTCGACCGTCATCTCGACCGACGCCGGCTCACTGGTGAACGAGAACGGCGTATTCAAGATCAAGGCCGCCGACGGAACGACATTGGCCGGCACCGAATTGAAGTTCCGGGTAGACGATTTCGAATTCCCGATCGCCGCGGACATTTCGGGCCGCACCGCGACGTTGACGCCGCAGTTCGACGTGCAGCATGCGGTCTACAAGCCGGTCGCGCTGCCGTTCGAGGACAGCGCGCCGTGGAAGACGCCGTACGACCGTGAGCAGGCGGCCTGGACTCGCATGGTGAACACCATCTCCACGGGAGCCACCATCGGCACGCTGGTGGGCGGCCTCACCGGCGGCGCGGCCGGTTGCGTCCTCGGCGGTATCGCGGGGGCGACCGTGGCCTCGGCGGCGATCGTCGGGCTGTTCGGCGGCTTCGTGCCCGCCGCGGTGGTCGGCTGCTTGGGCGGCATCGTGGCGGTCGGTGCCCTGGGCACCCTCGCGGGGCAGCTGCTGGTGACCGCACCCGTGGCGATCCTGGCGGCGGTCCAGTACTTCACGACCATCAACGCGCCGTTCCACCCTGCGGCTCCGGCCAAGTAGGGCGAAACGGTATCCGCCGGGTTGCCCCGGGTCGATCGGCACCGACCCGGGGCGCCCGGCGTCTCCGCGCTACGGACCCGCATGGGCCGCAACGTTGTCCATCGCTCAGCGCGGCACGGGCGGGCCGTCCAGGCCGGCGACCGCGATCGCGGCGGCGCGGGCGACGGCGGCATTGTCGTATTCGGCGTCCGGCCGATCGCGGGTCGTCAGTACGGCCAGCACGATCGGTGCCCGCCCCGGCGGCCACACCACGGCGACATCGTTGCGCGTTCCGTACGCGCCCGCGCCCGTCTTGTCGCCCACCTGCCAATCCGTCGGTACGGCGGCGCGGATCAGCGCACCGCCGGTGGTGTTGGCGCGCAGCATCCCGGTCAGGACCTCGCGGTCGTCGGCGGCCACCGACGGATCCAGCACGTAGTGACGAAGATCGGCGGCCAGCGCGCGGGGCGTCGAGGTGTCGCGTTCGTCTCCCGGAACGGCCTCGTTGAGACTGGTTTCGGTGCGGTCCATCCGCGTGGTCGCATCGCCGATATCGCGCAGGCGCTGTTGTAGGCCCTGCGGTCCGCCCAGTTCGGCGAACATCAGATTGCCGGCCGTGTTGTCGCTGAACCGGACGGCGGCATCGAGGATCTCCCGCAGCGTCAGGCCCTGTTCGACGTGCGGTTCGGTGATCGGGGAATTGGGAACCAGATCGGCCCGGGTGTAGCTGACGTGGCGATCGAGTTCGGCCGGCGGCAGCGTGCTCAGCAGCGCGCCCGCGGCGAGCGCCTTGAATGTCGAGCAGTACGGAAAGCGCTCGTCGGCACGGTATTCGACGGTCCGGCCGGTTCCGGTGTCGAGGGCGTAGAGGCCCAGCCGTCCCCGTAGCCGGGCTTCCAGATGGTGCAGTTCGCCCAGCGATTCGCCGGTAAGGGGAACTGCCGAGGTGGAGGTGGCCGCCGGGGTGGCCGGTGCGCCGGTGTCGGCGCCACAAGCACTCAGCGGCACGAGGGCGGCGAACGCGATCAGTACGGTCGCGCGGCGGACGCGCGGGGGCCTGGTGCGGCGAGAAGTCATCGTATCCATTCCTGGCGTGCGGGTGGCGGTGAGCGCTCGCAGCCAGAGTGGCAGGACCCAGAGCATGCTGTCCAAGACAGTTGTGGCGGGATCAATGCCGATTCGGCATAGACTGCGCGGTCGTGGACATGGTGGCCGCCTGTAAGGCATTCGTCGCGGTGAGCGGTCTCGGCAGTTTCACGGCGGGGGCGGCCGCCGCGCAGATCCCGCAGTCGGTGGCCAGCCGGCGAATCGCGGCGCTGGAACGCCACTTCGGCGCTCGGCTGCTGGAGCGAACCTCGCGCACCGCCGCGCTGACTTCGTTCGGCCGCGAGATGTTGCCCTCGGCGCGACGGTTGGTGGAAGCGGCCGAAGCCCTGGACCTGCACGCCGAACGCGCCCGGCAGCGTCCGTTTCGGCTGGCGCTGCCCGCCATCTGCGGTCCGGTGCCGGTGGCCCGGTTGATCGCCGATTGCCGGCAGGCGGATGTGCGGCTGGAACCGGAACCGGCCGATCCGCCCCGCCGCGCGGAGCTCGTCCGCACCCATGAGGTCCGGGCGGCGATAGTGGCGGTGCCCGACGATCGCGGTGCCTGGCGGGTGCCCCTGGGGCTGGCCGACGCCACCGGCTCGGATCGCACCCCGATTTATCTGGAAACCCTTCGGGTACTGCGGCTTTCGGAGGGACAGCGGCGGCGCCGGGTGTGGATCCAGCCGGAGGACGATCTGCCGCACATCCGGGATCGGATCACCCGCTGCCGGGATGCGCTCGGGCTGCGGCCGGCGCAGGTCGTGGTGGCCCGATCGCTGGTGACCGCGGTCGCCGAGGTCTTCGACAGTGCGGACCTGCTGCTGTGCTCACCCGCTCAGGCCGCGGACCTGGGGTTGCACTGGCGAGCCATCGGTGAGTTGGAACCGGCCCGCGGATACGACATCGCGGCCGGATTGCCCGAGGACGCCGAACGCATCCGCGCGGTGGCGCCGGAATCGATCGGACGCTGTCTGGGTGTGCCCGATGCCGTCGTCGCGAACGAACGGAGCTGAACGTGGGCGTCTCGACGGCACTGCGCCGGGCACGCACGGAACTGAGCGACGCGGGCCTGGACGGATCCGTGCTGGTCCGCGATCTCGACACCGGTGACGAGCTGGGCATCGACGCCGACCTCGAATTGCCGATCGCCTCCCTCGTCAAGGTGCCGCTCGCGCTGGCGACGATGGAACGGGTGGTACGCGGTGAGATCGATCCGGCCGCACCGATGCGCGTACTGCCCGGCCGCAGCACGGTGGCGGGGCCGACCGGGCTCAGCAGATTTCGTCATCCGGCCACGGTCGCGGTCGAGGACCTGATGTACCTGAGTATCGCGATCAGCGACGGCGCCGCCACCGACGCGCTGTTCGAGCTGACCCCGCCGGAGGCGGTGACCGCCGAATTGCGCCGCCTCGGTCATCCGGGCATCACGGTGCGCCACCTGGCCGATGATCTGGTGCGCACCCCGGCCGAACGGTTCGCACCGGCGGACGGGCATCTCGCGCACGCCCTGGCCATCGAGGCCGCGACGGCCGGGCGCGGTCACCCGGTGGCCCAGCTCGACATCAGCCATGCCAATACCGGCACCGCCCGGGCGTTCGTCGATCTGCTCGCCGAACTGTGGCGGCCGGTCCGGGCGCACCCCGCGGCCGCCGCCCGGATCCGGGAGTGGTTGGCCGCCAATCTGTTACGCCAACGTCTCGCACCCGATTTCAGCTCCGACGCCACCCGGTGGTCGTCGAAGACCGGCACGCTGTTGAATCTGCGGCACGAGACGGGCGTTGCCGAACACGCCGACGGGCAGACCTTGGCCGTCGCCGTGTTGACCCGGTCGCGGGTCCCTGCCGTGATCCAGCCCGGAGCGGAGGCCGCGATGGCGACCGCGGCCCGGATCATTCACGACGAACTGCGGATGCGCCCGTCGTGACGGCTCCCATCGTTGCCGGACAGTTTTGTTCCCGATGCGTGTAACCGGTGAGCGAATCGCACCGGCGGGTCATCGTCGGGTATGGCCTCCACAGCACCACAGCAGATCTCCGATCGCGATCTCGACGACATCTTCGGACCCGTGTTCGACCGCATCGCGGCCGGCGCGGTGGAACGGGAAATCGACCGCCGCCTGGCCTACGAGGAGGTCGACTGGTTGCGGCAGGCCGGGTTCGGCGCGCTGCGCGTGCCCGCCGAATACGGTGGCTTCGGTGTCAGTGTGCGCCAGCTGTTCCGGCTGCTGATCGACCTGGCCGCAGCGGAATCGAATCTGCCGCAGGCGCTGCGGGTGCATTTCTCCTTCGTCGAGGATCAGCTGCTGGCCGAGCCCGGCCCCGAGCGCGAGTACTGGCTGCGCGCCGCCGGCTCCGGATCGCTGGTCGGCAATGCGATCACCGAACCGGGGGTGGGCGCCGTCGATCGTTATCGCACCCGGCTCACGCCCGGCGCCGGCACCGACTGGCTGCTCAACGGCACCAAGTACTACAGCACCGGCTCGCTGTATGCCGACTACATCCTGGTCGCGGCCGATCGGGAGGGTGAACGGGTCTCGGTCCTCGTCGACGCGAAGGCCGACGGTGTCCGCCAGAACGACGACTGGGACGGTTTCGGCCAGCGGCTGACCGCCAGCGGCACAACCGAATTCAACGACGTCCGGGTACCGCGGGAACGGGTGCTGGGCCCCGGCTACGGCGCGCCCGGTCGCACGTACGCGACCTCGTATCTGCAGCTGGTGCAGTTGGCGGTGCTCGCCGGTATCGCTCAGCGCGCCGAATCCGATGTGCGGGCCTGGGTTGCGGACCGCACCCGCTCCTACACCCATTCGGCCGCCGATCTGCCGCGTCACGACCCCTTGGTGCAGCAGGTGATCGGCAAGCTGTCGGCCGCCGCGTTCGGTGCTCGGGCCAGTGTGCTGGCCGTCGCCGACCTGTTGGACGAGGTGCTGGCCGCGGGCGCCCAGGACGAGGCGGCGCTGGATGCGGTCGAATTGGCCTCGGCGCAGGCACAACTCGGCGTGATCGAGACCGTGCTGACCGCGACGACCGACCTGTTCGAGGTCGGCGGAGCGTCCATCACCTCCGAAACGCTTCGGCTCGACCGGCATTGGCGCAATGCCCGCACCATCTCGGTGCACAACCCGGCGATCCAGAAGGCACGCGCGATCGGCGATCATCTGCTCAACGGCGCCGAACTGCCCTTCGCCTGGAGTGCCGGAGCGCGGGACGGCGGCCGGCGATGACTCGACGGATCCGATTCAACGCCTTCGACATGAACTGCGTCGCGCACCAGTCACCGGGGCTGTGGCGCCATCCGCAGGATCAGTCCCATCGCTACAAGGAGCTCGGCTACTGGACCGAGTTGGCGAAGCTGCTGGAACGGGGACGTTTCGACGGCATCTTCATCGCCGACGTCCTGGGCATCTACGACATCTACGGTGGTAACGACATCGCCGCGCTGCGGCAGGGCGCTCAGGTGCCGGTGGCCGATCCGCTGCTGCTGGTCTCGGCCATGGCCGCGGTGACCGAGCATCTGGGTTTCGGCATCACCACCGGTACCGGGTTCGAACATCCCTTCCCGTTCGCGCGGCGGCTGTCGACGCTGGATCATCTCACCAACGGCCGCCTGGGCTGGAACGTCGTGACCGGATACCTGCCGTCGGCGGCGGCGAATATGGGTGAATCCGAACATCTCGACCACGACGAGCGCTACAACCACGCCGACGAATATCTCGAGGTGCTGTACAAGCTCTGGGAGGGTTCCTGGGAGGACGACGCGGTGGTGCGCGATCGCGCCCAGGGCATCTACGTCGATCCGGCGAAGGTGCACCACATCGGCCACGTGGGAAAGCACTTCACCGTGCCCGGTATTCACCTGTCCGAACCGTCGCCGCAGCGCACGCCGGTGATCTACCAGGCGGGCGCATCGCCGCGCGGAGTCACCTTCGCCGCCGAGAACGCCGAGGCGATATTCGTCGCGGCACCGTCGAAACGAGTTCTGGCGCAAACTGTTTCCCGAATCCGCGACGCGCTGGAAACCGCGGGCCGGGATCGTTACGCGGCACGCATCTATGCGCTGGCGACGATCATCACCGACGCCACCGACGAAGCGGCACAGCGTAAACACGACGAATACCGGTCCTATGCCAGCGTGGAGGGCGGCCTGGTCTTCATGTCGGGTTGGATGGGAATCGACCTGTCCCGCTACGACCTCGACGATCCGATCGGCGAGGTGAACAGCAACGCGATCCGCTCGGCGGTGGCGGCGTTCCAGGAGTTCGACGACGACGGCCGGGAATGGACGGTGCGCGATATCGCCGCCTGGGCCGGAATCGGCGGGATGGGACCGGTTTTCGTCGGGTCCGGCACGACGGTCGCGGATCGGCTGCAGGAATGGGTCGAGGAAACCGATATCGACGGCTACAACCTGGCCTACGCGATCACCCCGGGCACGTTCGAAGACATTGTGGAGCACGTGGTTCCGGTACTCACCGAACGCGGCGCCTACCCGCGCGAGTATGTACCGGGCACATTGCGCAACGCGTTGTTCGGCGCGGGGGACCGGTTGCCCGACGACCACCGCGGCGCTCGGTACCGGGTGGGCGGCCCGGGCTCGACGAACCTGCCCGACGCACAGGTGCGCCCGGATTCCACCATCGCCGCCCGCTGATCGGCAAGCACGGCGCGATATCGATTCCCGCTGATCGCAACTGTCAACGAAAGGCACTGGCAGGCGCAGTATTTCGATATGACGAACCAGAATTCGAAACGTACCGCAGCCATCGTCGGCGCCGGCATCGCCGGTGTCACCGCCGCCCTCGGATTACAGCAGGCCGGGTTCGACGTGACCGTCTTCAGCGAACGTGACCAACGCAGCCTGCGCGACGACATTCCGGCGACCGGGACCGCGCTCGTCTTCGGCGAGGCGCAGGCGGCCGAAACCGCCCTCGGTCTGGATACCTACGTGAATCGGGCGCCGCAGCACAGCGGGCTCAGCGTGCGAATCGCCGGGCCGGGACCCGAACGCCCCGAATTGATCGGATTCGACGGCGATTTCGACGGGTTCGTCGGCGTCGCCGTCGACACCCGGCTCAAGGTGGACGAGCGGCTGACCGCCTTCATCGCCGGCGGCGGCCGGTTCGTCGTGGCGGCGGTGTCCCCGGAACGGCTGGATTCGATCGCCGCCGACCACGATCTGGTGCTGGTCGCGACCGGCCGCGCCGGTTTGTCCGAACTGTTTCCGATCGACGACGACCGCACGGTGTACGCCGCGCCGCAGCGCAGCCTGCTGACCGTCACGGTCACCGGATTGGGCTATGGCCCCGAGGTTTTCGCCCCGCGCAGCGCGGCGGGCGGCGGCCACAGCGGCTTCTCCATCTTCGCCGATCAGGGTGAGGCGTGGTGGGGTCCGTATCTGCACAAGGATGCCGGCCCCACCTGGGCCTTCCTCGGCTGGGCTCGCCCGGGCAGCGACTGGGAGCAGCGGTTCGCCGCCGCGGACTCCGCCGAATCCGCGCACCGGATCGTCACCGAACTCTACCGGGACTACATCGACTGGGATCTGCCCGAAGTGCTGGCCACGAAGGTGATCGCCGAGGACCCGCACTCGTGGTTGAAGGGTGCGGTGCGGCCGGTCGTGCGGCAGGGAGTGGGCTTCACCGCGGGCGGGCATGCCGTGGCCGCCCTCGGCGATACCGCCGTCGCATACGACCCGATCGCGGGCCAGGGCGCGCAGAGCGGGCTGATCCAGGCACAGCGCCTGGTCGCGGCGGCGGCCGCGCACGACGGCCCGTTCGACGCCGCCTGGATCGAGGAGCAGTACCGCGGTTTCCTGCAGGCGCGTGCCGACGCGGCGGTGAAGGTCACCCGTCTGTTCCTGGGCGATCCCGAGCTGGCCGAGATCGGCAACCGCTTCTTCGCCGCCGCGGCCGTCGATCCTCGCGTCGCTTCGGTGCTGGTCAGCACCCTGCACAAGCCGCAGCCGCTGCTCCAGGTCAACTCGCTCGCCGATGCGGACGCGTTGCTCGAGCAGATCACCGGTGAGGACGCCGACGAGTTGGTGGCCAGGTTCCAGCCGGCCGGTCGATTCGAGCGTTCGCGCTACGGATCGGCGGTCGCCCCCGCGTAACGGCTGCGGCACCGCCGATCCGATCCTGAGGATTCAAACCCTCGTCCGATCGCGGCCGCGGTGTTGAAGTGAGAGGTGCGCCGAGTGCAGGTTGCCGTGCTCGGCGCACCACCACAGCCTCGACGGGTATCCGTACAGTCACAGGAGTTTTGATGACGACCGAGAAGATCGCCGATCGGACCCAGTTCGCGTACTGGGTGCCCAATGTCAGCGGCGGGCTCGTGACCAGCACCATCGATCAGCGCACCAGCTGGGATTTCGAGTACAACAAGAAATTGGCGCGCACCGCGGAGAACAACGGCTTCGACTACGCGCTGTCCCAGGTGCGCTACACGGCGTCCTACGGCGCCGAGTATCAGCACGAGTCGACGTCGTTCAGCCTGGCGCTGCTCGGCGCCACCGAGCGGCTGAAGGTGATCGCGGCAGTCCATCCGGGTCTGTGGCACCCGGCGGTGCTGGCGAAATTCGGGGTCACCGCGGACCACCTGTCCGGCGGGCGGTTCGCGATCAATGTCGTATCCGGTTGGTTCGGCGGGGAGTTCACCGCGCTCGGGGAGCCCTGGCTCGAGCACGATGAGCGGTACCGGCGCAGCGCCGAATTCCTCGAGGTGATCCGCAAGTTGTGGACCGAGGACGACGTGAACTACGCCGGTGATTTCTACCGGATCCGTGATCTCACCCTGAAGCCCAAGCCGCTGAACACCCCGGAGCGGCCGAATCCCGAACTGTTCCAAGGCGGTAACTCCACGGCGGCGCGGCGCAACGGCGGCCGGTACGCGGACTGGTACTTCTCCAACGGTAAGGATTTCGACGGCGTGACCGAGCAGATCGCCGATGTCCGAGCGGTCGCGCGGGAACACAACCGCGAGGTGAAATTCGGGCTGAACGGTTTCATCATCGCCCGCGATACCGAGGCCGAGGCCCGCGACACCCTGCGCGAGATCATCGAAAAGGCCGATCGGCCCGCCGTGGAGGGCTTCCGCGATGCCGTACAGCAGGCGGGTGCGTCCACGCGGGACGGCAAGGGGATGTGGGCCGATTCCACCTTCGAGGATCTGGTGCAGTACAACGACGGCTTCCGGACCCAGTTGATCGGGACACCGGAGCAGATCGCCGAGCGCATCGTCGCCTACCGTGACCTCGGTGTGGATCTGATCCTGGCCGGTTTCCTGCACTTTCAGGAGGAGATCGAGTACTTCGGGGCCAAGGTGCTGCCGCTGGTTCGCGAATTGGAGGCGCAGCGCGAACCCGAACTGGCGGCGAGTCGATGACTGCCGTCGCCGCCCAGCGGATCACCTCGGCGGATCAGGCCCGCGCGGCGGCCGTACGGCTGGCCGCCGACTTCGCGGTCGACGCGGCGCGGCGGGACAGCTCACGGGAACTGCCGCATCGGGAACTGGACCGACTGTCGGCGAGCGGGCTGCTCGCGATCACCGTGCCGGCCGAATTCGGTGGGGCGGATCTTCCGCCGAGTGTGGTCGCCGAGGTGTTCCGGCTGTTGGCGGCGACGGATCCGAATATCGCTCAGATCCCGCACAGCCATTTCGTCTATCTGAACCTGTTGCGGCTGGCCGGAACTCGCGCACAGCGGGAGCGGTACTTCGGGCAGGTGCTGGCGGGCGGGCGGATCGCGAACGCGCAATCCGAACGCGGGAGTGCCACGGTCGCCGAGATCGGGACGACACTGCGTCCGCAGGACGACGGTAGCTTCCGGATCGACGGAACGAAGTTCTACTGTACGGGTTCGCTCTTCGCGGATGTGCTCGCGGTGCTGACCCGATTGGACGATCCCGGACAGCGCAGCGGCCTGGAATCCGGCGAGTACATCGCCTTCCTGCCGGCCGACACGGCCGGCGTCACGATCGTGGACGACTGGAACGGTATCGGCCAGCGGACGACGGGGAGCGGCACCGTCACGCTGGACGCGGTACGGGTGGCGAGTGATCAGCTGATCCCGCGCGCGGCCGCGGTGCGGGCGCCCACCGGATACGGCGCGTTCGCGCAATTGCTGCACGCGGCCATCGATGCCGGTATCGCCCGGGGCGCCCTCGACGCCGCCGCCGATTTCGTGCGGACGCGGAGCCGACCGTGGTTCGAAGCCGATGTGGTACGAGCTTCCGACGATCCGCTGGTGATTCAGCGCATCGGTGAGCTGGCGGTGATCGTGGCCGCCGCCGAGGCCACCCTCGAGGTGGCGGGCCGGGTGGTGGACCGGGTGATCGCGGAACCGGGTGCCGCCGCTCCCGATGGTGCCGCGGCGTCGGCGGCCGAGGCTTCGATCGCGGTCGCCACGGCGAAGATCACTGCCGACCGGGCCGCCAACGAGGTGTCCGCGGCGCTGTTCGAGGTGAGCGGAACACGCAGCGCCGCAGCGGATCTGAATCTCGACCGGTTCTGGCGCAACGCCCGCACGCATACCCTGCACGACCCGGTGCGGTGGAAGTACCAGCACATCGGGCGCGCGGTGCTCAACGGCACTCCGCCCCCGTTGCACGGCGTCATCTGATCACGGTTCGTCGAGAAGTGGTGACCAATGTCCGAATTGATCGAAATCCCCTCCGACAGCGCCGGTTTGCGGCGAGCGTTCGCACATTTCCCGAGTGGGGTGGTGGCGGTCTGTGCCGAGATCGGTGAGGTACCCGCCGGTCTGGTGGTGAGCACCTTCGTGCCGGTGTCGCTGGATCCGCCGCTGGTGTCGTTCTGCGTCCAGAACAGCTCCTCGACCTGGCCCAAGCTGGTCGGTGCGCAGCGGTTGGGGCTGAGCCTGCTCAGCGCCCACCAGGATGAGGCGGCGCAGAAGATGAGCAGTCGTACCGGGGACCGGTTCCGCGACGTGGAGCTCCAGCGCGGCGAGGGTGGGTCGATATTCGTGGGCGGTGCCGCGGCTTGGCTGGAGGGGACGGTGCACACCCAGGTTGCGGCCGGTGACCATCAGGTGGTCCTGGTGCAGATCACCCGGCTGGCGACGCGCTCACACCATGAACCGCTGGTCTTTCACGGCAGTCGGTTTCGCCGGCTGCATCCGGGCGCCGAGGTCGCCTCAGCCGAGGTCGCGTAGTCCCTCCGGATCGCTGGGCCGGGACGGCCGGAAGCACAACCGCCGCCGTGGGCCCGGATCCGGCGTGGTGTGGTCGAGTACGGCGGCCGCCAGACCGCGTGCGGGAATTCCGGCGCGAACCATGTCCTGGCTCAGCGCGTCCAGGTGAATCAGCGTGTGCCGCAGGAGAATCGGGCCGATGTCGGGCGGATCGGCGCAGGCGTCGTGATAGGCGCGCACGGCCCGCGGGTCTTCGGTCAGCGCGGCGATCCCGCCCAGCCGGACGCGCTGGGTCAGACCGATCCAGATCCGCTCGTCCTCGGCATCCCGCGATTCGCGCCAGCCGCCGCGATAGTCGAGGTCGCGGATGATCGCGTCGGCCCGTTTGGCGGTGCGGGTTTCGCCGACGACGGCCCACAGCGCCAGCAACCAGCTCAGCGATCGGAAAACGGCATCGGGCTCACGGCGATACAGCGTGTGCAGATCCGACCAGGCCTCGTATTGGGTGAGCAGATTCGCCCAGTCGAAGACGAGCGTGTCGACCTCGCGCAGCAGCGGCGCGGGTAGGTCGCGATCGGAGGGTCGCACGATCTCCACGGAGCGGCCGGACACCGGATCGCGCAGCTCGACCATATCGGTCTCGGCTGTCGTGATCCATCTGTACGGTTCCCCGGCCACTGTCGGATTGAGCCACGGATTCGGCGGGGGTGCAAGCAGAACGCTCGTGATTTCCGGAAACCGGTCGCAGCGAGGCCGGTGTCGCGGGGCGGCGCGGTTCGCCCCACGACACCCGCTCGTCGATCAGGGTTGTCCGCTGACCACCGCGTTGACGGCGTCCATGAACGGCTGGCCACCCATGGCGTACCCGCCCGCGATGGCGCCGATCACCATGCCGATGGGGCCGGTGACGATGCTGAGGAAGCCCATGCCGAGGACGGCGCCGATGAGACCACCCAGCACGCCGCCGACCACCAGGCCGACGATGTTCTGGTTGATCTCGTTGGTCAGGCGGGCCATCGAGTTGATGGGCTGCATCTCACCGATTTCGGCGGCGGTGGGCTTGGGCTCGAGCACGAGCTTGTGCCCGTCCTCGCTGATGTGCTGTGCGACATGCACCGTCGTGTTCGACATCCGGTAGGACAGCGGCACCGTGACGAGGGCGGTACCGTTGTCGGACTTCAGATCGACGGCGGTGGCGTCGGAGTTGACCTCGAAGCGTCCGTGGTCGACGACGGTGGTCAGGACCCGCGAAAAGTCGCTGAGCACAGCGTGATAGCCGACTCCGCGATCGATTCCGGATGCGGTGATCTCTTTGGCCGGGGCCGGCGAGGCGGCCGAGGGACTGGCGTTCACGGTTCCCGCGCTGATCCCGACCGTGATCGCTGCCAGGATCGAGGTTGCGGCGAACGTGCCGAACTTCATTCAGGATTCCTTCTCACGAGACTTCCGGCCGAACGGTCCGGACGGAAGCTGACAATATCGCGTCGCACGCTAATTGCCAGACTTGGTAATTGCCGAACCCGAACGGCGGCATTGTTGTGCAATTGTGATGCAGCAGTTGAGTGAAAAAGAAAGATTTCTATTTTCCGGCCCTCTGCCTCGACTCGGCCGCGCGGATGGTGTATTCCTTTTCGAGGTCTTCAATCCGCAAGTGTTCTTCGATCATCGTTCGGGGTGGTTCGAAGTGTTACCGCCCTGGAGGACGAGTACATGTCGCGCCGACGTGTTCAAGCCGGTGTCACCTTGGCGGGCTTCGTCGTTGCCGCCGCGCTGTCGGCGGCCTGCCTGATCGCCGCGGCGCTGTCGTTCACCGCGTCGCACCATCAGTCGGACGAGTCCCGCTCCGCCACAACGGTATCGGCGACCACCACGGTCGCGCGGGTCGCCGCGGAGGGGCCCGCGCCGACCACCACCACCCATGCGACCTCCTCGGCTCCCGAGGAGCCGCTGGTGCTGAACAAGGGTGCCGACCAGAAGCATCCGGGCGAATCGGTGGCGGTCGGCGATTGCGTCGCCGCGGTGGTCGCGGTGCCCGATGCCGGTGCCCCGGTGCAGAAGACCGCCTGTGACAGCCGGGATTCGCGCTACAAGGTGACCGACAAGGCCGCCGCGGGCGGACACTGCCCCGGCGATGCCGACCGCGCGGTGGCCGAGACGCTGCCCGGGGGCGCTACGGACACGCTGTGTCTGGACTTCAACTGGGTCGCCGGCGGCTGCATGAGCGTCGCCGACGGTAGTCCCAAACCGATCGACTGCGCGGCAGCGGAACCGGGCCGGGTCCGGGTGGTGGAGATCAAGAACGGCACCACCGACGTCAACAGCTGCTCCGACGGCGACCGTGGATTCGTCTACAAGGAACGGCGTTTCGTCGTCTGCGTGACGCACTACTGAGCCCGCGCGGGGGCCGGTAGCAGCTCGCTGAACCGGCGGTTGGCCACGCGGGCCACCACCTCGTACGGCCAGGCGAATTTCCGCGCGAACCAGTACCCGATCCGGATATCCGGTGAGGTGTGCACGAGGAACCGGTTGCGCTCGATCCCGGCGATGATTCGGTCGGCCACCTTCTCCGGCGTCACCGCGTAGCCCTCGAACAGTTTCACCATCCGTCGCACCCGCGGATCGTCCCGATCGACCCCGACGATCTGTACCGTGCCGACCAGCGGCGTGCGGACCGCTCCGGGCACGACCAGGCTGACGCCGATGTCGTGGCGCTCCAGATCGAACCGCAGCACCTCCGAGACCCCGCGCAGCCCGAATTTCGCCGCGCTGTAGGCCGCATGCCAGGGCAGCGCCAGGAGGCCGGCCGCCGAGGAGACGTTGACCAGATGACCACCCCGCCCCGCGGCGACCATCGGCGGCACGAAATTCTCGATGACGTGGATGGGTCCCATCAGATTCACATCGACCATCGATCGCCAATGCCGGTGTTCGAGATTCTCGACCGTGCCCCAGGTGGCGATCCCGGCGATATTCATCACCACGTCCAGGCTGCCGTAGTCGTCGTGCACCTGTTTCGCCCACGCGGTGACCGCTTCGTAATCGGAGACGTCCAGGGCTCGGGTGTTCAGGACCGTACCGCCGGACGCCCCGATCCGCGCCGCCGTCTCGGCCAGGCCCTCGGCATCGATATCGGTCAGGATCAGCTGCATCCCCCGGGCTGCGGCGGCCACCGCGGTGGCTCGGCCGATTCCGCTGGCCGCGCCGGTGATCAGGCATTTCCGGCCGGTCAGAACTTTCATTGTGATCTCCCCATGTTTGCGAACATTAATGTTCACAATAGAGCCTCTGTGTCGGGACGCCAGGCACCCTAGGGGGCTTTTCGACCACCCCGGCGGGCCGCAGGTGCCTCGCGCGAGCGGCCGGGCAGGCGGCGACCAGCTGCCCGGCCCGGCTCGGATCTCGAACGGCCTATCGCCGTCCCGCTGGATCCGCGGCTGCGGGGGTGGCCTCGGGGCGTCATCCGCTGAGCCATTGTGCGATGCGGTCGAGTGTTGTCGCGGGAAGGATGATTTCACCGTCCTCCGCGTCCAGCAGCGACCACGCCTCGCGGTGGGCGGGATCGCGGACCATGCGGTAGCCCGCGTTCGCGGCGCGGTCGCCGAGCATCCGCAGCCGCTCGGCCGTGTGATCAGAGGTCATCTGTCTCCTTGCGAGGTGAATGCGGTGGGGGTTCGTGTTGTGCCGGGAAGCGCGACCAGTACTCGCGCCGGATCGCATCCCACAGAGCGGACAGTTCGGGTAGCTCGGCCCGCATATCCGCCAGGTCGGAAGCAGGCGCCGAGGAGACGAGGGTTCGATCCGATCCGCCGATGCCGCGGACCAGTTCGATTCGGATGCGATGTCGTTCCGGCCGCCAGATCGCCTGCCATTCACCGGCTTCGGTGCGGTACTCACGCATCGTCGACTCGGTTGTCGGCGATGCGGTTTCCGCGATATTCACCTGCGGCGTCCGGTGTTAGGATCGAAGCAGCGTCGTGTGGGGTTGTGTTCGTAAGCAGTTGTGCCAGTTCGATCTTCATCGTCATCGTGTCGGCCCTTCGGTCGATGGTCCACCCGATGACCGGGGCTGCATGAGCCACTACGCGTCTCGCCTCCGTGCGATTCGATAGTGTCCCGGCCCATCGCCGTCGGCTTTGTCGAGGAGCGGTTGCGGTGATGGTTCCGGGTCTTCCCGGTCATCGGGGTGAATTCAGTACACCCCAGAAAAGCGTTCTGGGACTGCATATTTCGACCGGACGGCGGCAAGTCGCCGGACGTCCAGTATGGGGCGGTCCAGTAGGCACGGGTCCGTACTGGACCACACTCGACAGGGAGGCTGACAATGGCAGGTGGGTCCACCCTTCCCCGGCGCGCACTGGGTCGCCGGATGCGCGAATTGCGCACGGCGGCAGGGAAGAGTCAGCTGGCCGCCGGGTTGGCGATCGAAATCTCCAAACAAGGGATCGGACGCCTGGAAGAGGGCCAGATCGTCCGCATCAGCACGGCGCAATTCCGCGAGCTGCTGGACTTCTACGCGGTAGACGCGGAGACGAAAGACGAGGTACTGGGCCTGCTGAAAGAGGTCAAAGCGGCCAAAGGTGATGCTTCGAGCGGGTGGTGGCGGGCCTACGCGGATGTGGTTAATCCGCATTTCAACCACTACATGAGCCTGGAGCAGGCTAGTGCGCGGATAACCAGTTTCCAGCTCACGCTGGTGCCGGGATTGCTTCATACGACGAGGTATCGCCGGTGGATCATCGACACGACCGATCCATTGATCTCGGAGGCCGAGGCGCAGCGACATTTGCAGTTGTTGGCCACACGGCAGCGCAAACTATCCGAATGTCCGGACTTTCAACTCGAAGTCTTGCTCTCGGAGTCCGCATTGCGGCATCAGATCGGCGGGCGGGCAGTGATGGCCGAGCAACTGTGGCATATCGCAGAGATCGCGACCAGGGCGAATGTGTCCGTTCGCGCGATTCCGTTCGACGCCGGCGCGCATGCCGGACTGCTCGTCCAGTCCTTTACCCTCCTCTCCTTTCCGACGCAGCGCGCAAGCCGGACGGCGGAACCTCCCGTGGTTTTCGTCGAGAGCTTCACCGGCGGTCTGTTCTTCGAGGACGATGCTGTGATCAGCCGTTATAGGAGAGCCTTGGATGACATTCGGCAGGTAGCTTTGAGCGAGGCGGACACCATTCGTCTGGTGCGCAAGATCGCAGAGGAGTACGGACGTGAGCAGTGAGTCGGGTGGCCCGGACTGGTTCACGAGCACCTACTCGCAGCACGGGGGAGAGTGTGTCGAAGTCGCGCATTTCGGCAACGGCGCCATCGGCGTCCGGGATTCCAAGGACCGCACCGGACCGACACTCTCGTTCACCCCATCCGAGTGGGACGCCTTCACCGCGGACATCCAGGCAGGCAGATTCACGCCGCCCACCGCATAGTCCACCCCCCCGCGAAACCGAGCGACACGAGCTCACCCAGCGACGGTGTGCAGCAAGCACTCTCGACCTGGTGATGATCGCCGCCCGCGGACCGCTGTCTCCGGCCCCCCCGCGTAATCGGACCTCGGACATGAGCGAGTCACCTGCACCGCGGCATCGGGCCGAACTTTCCGTGCAAACCGCGGCGAAAATGCGGTAAACCATCATGCGCCCGGATCCGCCTCGTCACCGATGGGAAGCACGACCGAAACGAGCACAACTAAGATCTT
>NZ_BAGM01000005.1 GCF_000308855.1 Nocardia veterana NBRC 100344
CCCTCGGCCTGCGCGGCCGCCGCGTCCTGGTCTCGCGTCGCTGGACCGGCAAGACTCTCCCGGATCACAAGGCCGATCGCGCCGAGTTTGTTCGGCAAGTCCTCGCTCAGGTCGGCATCCAGAAACCCGACCCGTCCCGGCTGATCGTGAAACCGGTCGAACCGGGAGACAAGAACGTGCCACCGCGAGAGCACCTGATCATGGCCTCGATCGCCCAGCGGATCAAATGGCGCGCCCAATACGAAACCGCCCGCCTGCAAGCCAGTCCACCAGGCGAACAACAACATTCGGCAACCCAGACCGCAGCATAGGAAGGAGTCATCATGTCCAAGCTTCTGACCGAGGCGGAAGTACGCGAACTCATCCCGATCGGCCACAGCAAGTACTACGAGCTGATCGGCTCGGGTGAGCTGCGTTCGGTGAAGATCGGTCGTCGCCGCTTCGTCACCGAGCAGGCGATCGCGGACTACATCAACGGTCTGGACCAGGCGGCATAGCGTTATGCCCAGACAGCGAATGGCCCCAGGCGAGTGGGGCAAGATCTCGGTTACCCAAGTGGGGCCGGACAAGTTCACCGCCAGTACCTACGTCCGTGATCAGGATGGGAAGCGTCGGCAGGTTGAGCGCAGCGGACGAAGTGACGAAGATGCCCGGCGGAATCTTCAACGACACTTGAAATCTCGCATGTCCCCTTCGTCGAGCACGGTGGTAACCGAACGCACGACGCTCGCTGAATTGTTCGCGCTATGGATCGCGGGCAAGGAAAAGGCAGGGCTGAAGGGCCAGAGCGTCGACAAGTACCAGCGTGCATGGGACAAGTACGGGGCCAAGCAGATCGGTGAGTTGCGGGTTCGCGAATTCCCGACCAGTCGCGCGGAAAGCCACCTCGGGCTCGTGGCTGATTCGGCAGCGAGTCAGGCCAAGTTTCTGCGGGTTGCCCTTACTGGGATGTTCGCGATCGCGGTCCGGCATGACGTCCTGGCGG
The DNA here is from genome assembly GCF_000308855.1 of Nocardia veterana NBRC 100344. Lineage (GTDB taxonomy): Bacteria > Actinomycetota > Actinomycetes > Mycobacteriales > Mycobacteriaceae > Nocardia > Nocardia veterana. Next base: position 986 of record NZ_BAGM01000005.1, read on the forward strand.
TGAATCCGCTCCGGGAGGTCTCGCGAAATACTAGGAAGAAGGCACCGGTGCGCGCCTTGACCACGGAGGAATTCGCGAGAGTTCGCGCGGCGGTGCGGGCCTATACCAACCGTGAGCATAAGGCCGGACCACGGCCGGGACGAATGTTGGCACCGTTCGTTGACGTGATGGCTTCGACAGGGTGCCGGCCGAATGAGGTTCTCGGGCTCCGCTGGTCGGACGTCGATCTGTTGGCCGATCCGCCGGTTATGACGGTAACGGGCACGGTGATCGATCACGGCAAGGTCAAAGGTCAGGGATTGCGTCGGCAGGACTCACGGAAAGGCGATGCGCCCGATCACACGGTCGTACTGCCCTCGTTGGCTGTCGAAACTCTGGCCAAACTGCTCAGTGAAGCGAGCAAGGACCTCGAATCGTTGGAGACGCTCGGGGACAAGCCGGTCTTTCCGAACCGCGATGGTGGGTGGATGAGCTTGAACAACCTGCGCCGGTCGCTGCGTGCCGCCCTGCCCGAGGATATGAAATGGGTCACTCCATATTCGCTGCGGCGGACGGTGGGAACGGTGATCCGTGACGGCCTCGGTGTCGAGCAGGCTCAGGCGCAACTGTCGCATGCTCAGCTGGCCACGACCGAACAGCACTACGTCGAAAGGCGTACGCATGGACCGGATGTTCGCGAGGTCCTCGACCGGTACGCGAAGGAAAGTACGGACTCGAATGTAAGGGGAAAGTGAGGGATTCAGCCTCGAATGATCTTGGAACGAAAGAGCCCCCGGTCTGCCGATGCAGCTCGGGGGCTCTTTTCTGCGCGCCCGGAGAGACTCGAACTCCCAACCTTCTGATCCGTAGTCAGATGCTCTATCCGTTGAGCTACGGGCGCAGGTCCTGTTCAGTTGTGTGCCCGGTTTCCCGGGCGTGGCGGAGGCGAGAGGATTTGAACCTCCGGTCCCCGTGAAGGGACAACTCATTAGCAGTGAGTCCCATTCGGCCGCTCTGGCACGCCTCCTGGAGCCTTCTTTCGAGGGCGCCGGTCCTTTCGAACCGCCGAGAGGCAAGAGTACAGAGCAACCGGTCAGGACGCAAAACGGCTGGTCAACGTAGGTGACTGTCGAACCAATCGAAGATTCTGGTCTGCGCGTCGATCAGCATTCGCTTCTCCTCGTCGGGGAGCTGATCGAAATCGGCCATCTCGAATCCCGGATGGTCCGGGCGGTGATGCAGCCCCGGATAGCTGACGACGAGGGTGGCGACGGCCGCTCTGGCCGCGGCGTCGCGCAATCGCTCGACCTCGTCGGCGGGGGTGACGGGGTCGTCGTTGCCGTACAGGCCCAGCCACGGCGCCTGGAGCTGCGGGGCCGCGTCGACCAGCGCCGTCGCCTCCGCCGTCAGCGGTTCGGCGATACCGGGGGCGGCCACGCTCACGGCGGCGCCGATGGGCCGGTTCGTGGCGACCAGCAGGGCGGCGGTGCCGGCGGTGTCGAAGCCGAGGACACCGATGGTGTCGGCGAAGACGCCGCGGCCGACCAGCCAGTCGAAGCAGGCGTCGAAATCGGCGAACAGATCCGCCCCGAACACGTGCTCGGTCCCGCCGGCGGGCGGACTCGCCAATCCGGTCGCGGTCGCACCGGGCCCGTTCGAACGAGCCCCGACCGCCGCGACATCGCGTTCGACGGCGAGGCCCGAGCCGTCCCCGTCGGCCGACGGCCGATCGAAGCGGTGGAACAGATTGGGCGCGACCATGATCCAGCCCTCACCGGCCAGTGACTTCATCATCTCCAGCAATGCATCGGCAAACTCGCGCGACTCGTGGAGTACGACGATGCCGCCGCGGGCGTAGCCCTCCGGTTCGATCACCGTGATGGGCACCCGGCCGACGGTCTGCCGCGTGTCGTCGACCACCCCGCTGCCGCGCAATGGCGCCTTGTCTCGATAGATGCCCGACATGAAACCAGGGTAATTCGCCTGCATAACATTCGGGAGAAGTTGCACAGAAGTACCCATTCCTCGCAAAAAGTTCCGGCATACCGCCCGGCCGGTTCGGCCCTGCGAGCCCGCCGAGAGGGCTGCGCGAACGGGCGCGGCGAGCGGTGCGAATCGGCGAACAACTAGGGTGGTGGGGTGAGTGCTCGTATTCGCCCGGACCTGGAGTCCATCCCGGCCTACACCCCTGGTCGCAGCCATCCGGATGCGGTGAAACTGGCCAGCAACGAGTCCACCTTCGGGCCGCTGCCCAGCGTCGCCAAGGCGATCGCGGAAGCGGCCGAACTGGTCAATCGCTATCCGGACAACTCCTCGGGCGAACTTCGAGCAGCCCTCGCCGACTTCCACGGCGTCGACGTCGCGAACGTCGCCGTCGGCTGCGGCAGCGTCGCCCTGTGCCAGGAACTGGTGCAGATCACCTGCGCCTCACCCGAGGACGAGGTGTTGTTCGCATGGCGGTCGTTCGAGGCGTATCCGATCGTCACCCAGGTCGGCAACGCCACCGCCGTGCAGGTGCCGCTGAACGCCGACTACGCCCACGATCTGGATGCGATGGCGGCCGCGGTCACCGAGCGCACCCGGCTGATCTTCGTCTGCAATCCGAACAACCCCACCGGCACGGCCTACGGGCGCGCCGATCTGGTCCGCTTCCTCGACGCGATCCCCGAACACGTCCTGGTCGTCCTGGACGAGGCCTACTTCGAATACCTGCGCCTGGCCGCCGACAACGCCCCCGATGGGGTCGAGCTCGGCCGCGGTCGTCCGAATGTGGTTGTGCTGCGGACTTTTTCGAAGGCATACGGGTTGGCCGGACTCCGGGTCGGCTATGCCGTGGGCGACCCCGAGCTGATCACCGCACTGCTCAAGGTGCACATCCCGTTCAGTGTGAACCGGCTCGCGCAGGCCGCCGCGATCGCCTGCCTGCAGGCGCGCCACGAACTGCTCGACCGCACGGACCACGTGGTGTCGGAGCGGGAACGGATGCGCACCGCCCTGATCGCGGCCGGCTACCGGGTGCCGCCGACCCAAGCCAATTTCGTCTGGCTGCCGCTGGGTGCGCACAGCGCGGATTTCGGCGCCGCCAGTGCCGAGGCCGGAGTCATGGTGCGGCCCTACGGCACCGACGGTGTTCGGGTGACCGCCGGTGATCCGCACGAGAACGACCGCTTTCTGCGCTTCGCCACCGCACCGGCGACCGTGGCGCGTTTCCTCGCCTGATTCAGCGCACGCCGAGTGCCCGGGCCAGAGTCGGCCAGGCGCGCGGCAGCTCGTCCTTCCAGTACGGCCAGGAGTGCGTCCCGACCGGGCGTAGATCCACATCCGCGGGAATCTGCATGCGCTCCAGCCGGTCGGCGAGGGCCATGGTGCAGGCATTGGCTCCGGCCTCGAGCGGGCCACCGAAACCGATCGCGGTGGGCGCCTCCGGATTGCCCGGACCGTCGTAGGGACCGGGCAGGCCGGAACCCGAGGACAGGAAGATCGCGGTGCCGCGCAGCGTGTCGGCATGCATCATCACGTCGTGGGCGAGCCAGTCCGGATCGTCCTGCTTGCCGAACATGTTGTCCGGATCGCCGCCGTAGGTGCGCACCACCGCGCGCGCCTGCGCCTGCCCGAAGTCCGAACCCATTGCGTAGCAACCACTGTGGGCCGCGACCGCGCTGTACACGTGCGGGTTGCGCATGGCCAGCATCATCGCGGCTTCGGCACCCATCGACACGCCCTCGACCGCGTTGCGTCCGTTGCCTTCGAATTCCGCGTCGATCAGCGGCGGGAGTTCGCGGGTGAGGAAGGTCTCCCACTTGTTGGTGCCGAGCACCGGGTCCGGACGCTGCCAGTCGGTGTAGTAGCCCGCCGGTCCGCCGACCGTGAGGACCACGTTCACATCCTTGTCGGCGAAGAACTGCACGGCGCCGCCGCGTTCGGCCCAGTTGTTGTAGTCGTTGCTCGCGCTGCGTCCGTCGAGCAGATACACGGTCGGTCGCGGACGGCTGCGGTCGGCCGGCAGCAGCAGCTGAACCTGCACGGTGCGTTGCATCGCGGGAGATTTGACGAAGACCCGCAACCAGCGGTCGTGAATGGGTTCGATCCGGTCGATCGTCGCCGTGGCCGGGCTCGGGCTCTCCAACGCCGGAGCGGGCCCCTCGGCGGAGCCGGAGTCGGCCGGGGGTGCGGGCGCCGCGACCGTCAGCGGAGCCGCACAAACTACCGCACACGACAGGAGTGCGGCGATGGCGGCGCCGGACAGCCGACGCCCAATCCGGCGACGAACCATGGCCGCCATCCTGCCAGAGGCGTACCGGTGCGTCGAAAAATCACGCCCGCGACGCGGCATCGGCTTCGCCGGCGAGCGATTTCTCCCAGCGCTGCTCCACGCCGGTGAAACGCCAGATCGCCAGCGCCCCGAGCCAGGTGAGGGCGAACAGGGCGACGATGCCGAAGCCGAGCTGCCCCAGATCGAGATTGCCTATCCACGCCACCGGCCCGGATCGGACATCGAGCTGATCCACCAGGATCGACACCAACTCCTGTCCGCCGATCACCAGCGCCACCGCGACGGACAGGCCGGTGATCACGAGGTTGTAGTAGATCTTGCGGATCGGGCGAGCGAAGGCCCAGTCGTAGGCGTAACTCATGAACGAGCCGTCGACCGCGTCGAACAGCGTCATCCCCGCCGAAAACAGCACCGGCAGGACCAGAATCGCGTACCACGGCAGACCGGTCGCGGCCGCGCCGCCGGCGATGACCAGCAGCCCGACCTCGGTGACCGTGTCGAAACCCAAGCCGAACAGCACGCCCACCGGGTACATGTGCGCGGGTCGGCGCACCAGCCGCAGCACCGGACCGAGGACCCGGCCGAGCAGGCCGCGGGCCTGCAGTTGATGCTCGAGCGCGGCCTCGTCGAACTCTCCGCCGCGCATCCGCCGGAAGATCCGCCAGATGCCGATCAACGAGGCCAGATTCAGTAACCCGATCAGAATCAGAAAGCTCCCCGAGACGCTCGTTCCCCACAGCCCGGTCCAACGCTCCAACGACGAGTTCTCGTCCTCGAGGTTCGCGGCCAGCGTTCGCACGCCGAGACCGAGCAGGCACACCAGGACGAGCACCACGGACGAATGGCCGAGCGAGAACCAGAACCCGACCGTCTGCGAACGAGTCCGCCCGTTCTCGGCCACCAGTTTCCGCGTGGTGTTGTCGATCGCGACGATGTGATCGGCGTCGAAAGCATGCCGCATCCCCAGCGTGTAGGCCGTGACACCCAGTCCCACGCCGTACACGGCACCGTTCACCGGATGATGCTGCGGCACCACGACCAGCAGCAATGTCCCCCACCCGAGGATGTGCAGCGCCACCACCGCCCCGGCCATCCCGACCACACCACGCATTCGGTCCCCCTTCGGATTCGTCGGACCACCGACGCGATTGTCGCCGATCCCACCGACACAAGCCCGCCAACCACCACTCCCCTCCCACCGTCCCGGTCCGATTCGGTATCCCCGCACCCCCGCCAGTAGTCTGAGATACCGTTCCGGCCCGTCCGGAACAGGGTGGGTTGCCCGAGCGGCCTAAGGGAACGGTCTTGAAAACCGTCGTGGTTCACGCCACCGTGGGTTCAAATCCCACACCCACCGCCACAAAAAGGGCGCTGACCGGCAGATCGGTCAGCGCCTTTTCGCTAATTCGGATGTCATTCGAATGTGTCGGGGTCGGTATTCGTCCGCAACCACTCCGATGTGGAGGCACCGACATTGTGGGTCACAAGCACCACACCCAATCCGCCGAACCGGGCAATGGAATGGTGAAGCACAGCGCGATCGGCTGCGCGGTGGAATCGGAGACGGTGTCGGCCGTTGCGATCGGCGCGGCTACGGCTCCGAGCGACAGGATGATTGCGGCGGTGGCGAGAGCTTTCGCGGGCTTTCTGTTCATTGTTCAACCTTTCGAAGGAACCGAAGCAATCCGGTTGAGGTCGTACTCGTTCATGGTCGCGCGGGCGTCTGACCAGGGAAAGGGCATTAAGACCCACATCGAGAGCACAGCGACTCCGGCCCGAACCGCGCACGCCGGACACGACGGGTTCCTAAGATCTT
>NZ_BAGM01000004.1 GCF_000308855.1 Nocardia veterana NBRC 100344
GGCCACTTCACCGGCAGCGTGACCGCCCATACCGTCGGCGAGCGCCAGCAGGCGTGCGCCCGCATAGACGGAGTCCTCGTTGTTTGCCCGGACGAGACCACGGTCGCTACGCGCTGCGTAGCGGAGAACTTGAGTCACGATCGCAGCTCGATCACTGTCTTACCGACACGGACAGGGGTGCCGAGCGGAACTCGGACGGGAGTGGTGACCTTCGCTCGGTCGAGGTAGGTCCCGTTGGTCGATCCTAAGTCTTCGACGTACCAATCCTCGCCGCGCGGCGACAACCGTGCGTGCCGGGTCGAGGCGTAGTCGTCGGTCAGTACCAGCGTGGAATCGTCTGCACGCCCGATCAGCACCGGTTGGGTGCCGAGCGTGATCCGAGTGCCGGCGAGAGAACCCTGAGTCACCACTAGATACTTGGCGCCCTTCTGGCCACGGCTGAAGGATGGCAGCACCACCGAACCTCGGGTGGGTCGGGGCTGGATCCGAATGCCTGATGCCGCGTAGATGTCGCTGCGCAAGGTCCGAAGCACCGCCCACACGAACAGCCACAACAACAAGAGGAACCCCGCACGGGTCAACTGCAGGATCAGTCCCTGCACGGCGCTCCACCTCCTGTTCGACCGGTCCCGTAGTGGCGTTTCGTCCCCCAACCGGTGTGCTGGTCAGCACGGCCCGGCTGCCGAGCGAATGTTGGCAGCATAATAGGGCCGATGACCGGTTGCGATCACGATACGGGCGAGGGATTTTCGCGCCCCATCGTGACCTGCACCGGCGAGCTTACGGGATCAGACGATTCGGATCAGGATCTCGGAATGCCCGGCGCGGATGACATCTCCGTCCGCGAGCTGCCAGTCCTGAACGGGCGAGCCGTTGACCAGCGTCCCGTTGGTGGACCCCAGATCGGAGAGCATCGCGACCTGGCCGTCCCACCGCACCTCGATGTGGCGGCGGGACACCCCGGTGTCGGGAAGTCGGAAGTGGGCGTCCTGGCCGCGCCCGATGATGTTGCTGCCCTCGCGTAGCTGATACGTGCGGCCGCTGCCGTCGTCGAGGTGCAGCGTGGCCGAGTAGCCGGACCCGCCGCGGGCCGGCTGCGGGGCGGCGCCGTACCCGGCCGGCTGGCCGTAGGCCGGCTGTTGGCCGTAGCCGTGCTCGTCGGCGCCGTATCCGCCCTGTTCGCCGTAGCCCGGATCGGCATAGCCCGGGTCCGCGTAGCCTTGCTGGCCGTAACCGCCCTGGGCCGGGTAGCCCTGGTCGTACGCGGGCGCCTGCCCGTAGCCGGGCTGCTGGCCGTAGCTCTGTTCCGGGTAGCCCTGCTGTTGCCCGTACCCCTGGTCGGCGTAGCCCTGCTGGCCGTACCCCTGGTCGTAGCCGCCCTGCTCGTAGCCGCCCTGTTCATAGGCCTGCTGCTGGCCGTAGCCCTGGTCGGCGTACGCCTGCTGGCCGTAGCCCTGGTCGTAGCTGCTCTGGTCGTAGCCGCCCTGGTCGTAACCCGGCTGACCGTAGGCCGCACCGCCCGGCTGGTAGCCCGCGCCACCCTGCTGGTAGTCGTAGCCGTTCTGGTAGTCCCCGCCTTGATAGTCGCCGTAGGCGGGCTGCGATTCCGGAGCGGCGTAGTCACCGGCGGGGTACTGACCGCCGCGGCCGTAGTCGTCTTGATATGCCGGCGCGGGGCGGCCCCCCGGCGGGGGTGCGTACCCGCGGTTGCGTGGATCGGACTCCGCGGGCTCTCGGCTGGGGTCGTAGCCTGAGTTCTGCGTCATGGGGCCAGCTCCTGGTTGCGGGTGTGCGGGTCGTTGTGGGGGTCGTCCGGATCGATCGGGCGGGCGGTGCGGCACCGGTGGGTTCCGGCGGCCCGCATCCGGGTCCACCCGGCCGTGCGTCCTGAACTGCCCGGTGTGCAGCGTAGGGGATGTCTCGAATTCGACGTGCACTTCACCGTAGGTCTGCCACCCCTGATCGCGGATGTAGTCCTGTAAATGCCTGGCGAACGCGCGGGTGGTCAACTCCTGGTCCGCATCGAGTTCCTGCAGGTCCGTGGGGTTGACCGTGATGACGTAGACATTAGGGGCGAGCAGATGCCCGCCGTCGAGTTCGGTCAGCCGATCCGAGGCCTCGCGCTGCAGCGCCGCTTCCACCTCCTGGGGAACGACGTTGCCGCCGAAGACCCGGGCGAAGGCATCACCGACGGCACCCTGCAGGCGCCGTTCGAAACGCGAGACGATGCCCATTCGGCCTCCCTTCGATGCCCGCCCTCGTATGCCTTCGCTGTATGTCTACGTCAGCTGATCGGTCTGTGTCGTCCGGGCGTCACGATCCCGCGACACGACATGCCGATAGGGCGTGTCGTCGAACGGACACGGTCATTGCATGATATCCACGATCCTCCACCCCTGTAACTCACGATCGGCCCCGGTGGTTCCCTTTCCCCGAAAACAACGGTTCGAAACCCCTTTGACCAGGCGATTTCGTGCGGGTGCGGGCCGCGTGATACTGTCTTCGAGTCGCTCGGGCGAGTGGCGGAATGGCAGACGCGCTGGCTTCAGGTGCCAGTGTCCTTCGGGACGTGGGGGTTCAAGTCCCCCTTCGCCCACAGAAGAAGAGCCGCAGACCGGATCCCGGTCTGCGGCTTTTTTCGTACAGAACCCATATGTCCGACCCAGCCCTTACGTCGGACCCTCGATCCGGTCATCACCGATTCAACGCCCGGCTTCGCGCTCAGCTCGCCAGAATGTGATGAGGAACATGCGAAAGACCCCGCATCCCATCCGATTTCTCGGAGGAATACGGGGTCTTTCGAGTCACGCTGATCAGATAGCGCGGACGTCCTGAGCCTGCGGGCCCTTCTGGCCCTGGCCTACCTCGAACTCCACGCGCTGGCCCTCGTCGAGGGTCTTGAAACCCGAGCCGCCGATGGCGGAGTAATGAACGAAGACGTCAGGGCCGCCTCCGTCTTGGGCGATGAAGCCGAAGCCCTTCTCGCCGTTGAACCACTTCACAGTGCCTTGTGCCATTTTCTACTGCATCTTTTCTGTAGGTGAGCCGAACCGATCACTTGCAATCAGCCCGATCTCCACTACCCACGGTGCCACACTCGGCGGCATTGTGCGAACAGCGGCTGCCCATCGGCGGCGATAGCCGTCCGGGATCAGCCGCCGCGATGGGTGCGCACGTACTCGAGGTCGGCCGGCGTGACCGGATCGGTGATATCGGCGAACTCGTTGTGTTTCTGCAGGTAGCCCGCGACGAACGGGCAGATCGGCACGACGCGCAACCCGGCCTCGCGGGTGTGCGCCAGCGCCTGCGAGACCACGACGCCGGCCAGGCCGCGTCCGGCGAAGTCGGAGTCGATTTCGGTGTGGTAGAAGATCCGCTGCCCGTCGTGGTCGAGGTATTCGGTGAAGCCGGCGAGCCGATCGTCCACGCTGACTTCGAACCGTTCGGCGGCCTGCGTCACGACCGGTTCGGATTGCTGTTCGGCGGTCATGGACACAGTATTGCGGTCCGGGCCGCCGTGCTCGGGCAGGTTGGGCGCAGGTCGTGCGCACTGGTGTGATCTTCGCCGCATTCTGCTGCCCTGGTGTGTGGTTATTCCATCGCCGTATAACCGACCGGGGCGGGCGAATTCGGGTTCGCTGCTGCAATAACTCCCACATTCGACGGATGCGGATGTGCGGGTTTCTGAGAAACGCCTAATGGAAGTCTGGGAACCTCCGGATATAACAAACTTTGAGTTTGTTTTATCGGTCGGGTGGTGCTTCTCGGACTGGGAACCGGCGTCCGGTGAGGCCTCTACCTGCGGTGATGCCGGGTACGTGGCGGGACGGCGACACGCCGGGAAATATTCGGTGGGCCCGCCGCTGCCGTCTGATAACAGCCGAAAAAGCACGAAATATCGCGGCAGCACAAGGATTGCGGTAGGTGTGCGCGGAAATTTCCGACCGCCCGCCAGGAATTTGCGCGCGGTCTCCGGATGTCCTTCCCGACTGCGGGTTTCGGCCCGGTTACGGCCAGGCAGACGGGGTGTGCAGGAGGTTGCGTCGGGATAACGATTGTGTAGAGTCAACGGCAACGCTGGCCGCAGCTGAGCTGGACTCGCTGCGGCCAGTGGATCTCAAATCCCGGACTCGATCATCGTCCGCATCCCTCATCCATCGCAAGGGATTTTCTCAGCCTCAGCGGAATGCGCTCGGCATTAGCCGGAGATGCGCTCGTACTCGGCCGATGCTCGCAGCGCGGCCTGTTCCTCCGCAGCACTGCGCCCCGGACCGAAGACATAGGCCAGGAAGACCAGTTCGGCAAGCAGTCCGATCCCGATACGCGCGGGCGCGGGCCAGCCGCTCGGCGTGACGAAGCCCTCGATCAGGCCCGATACCAGCAGCACCAGCACCAGCCCGAGCGCTACCGTCGCCGCCGCCCGGCCCTGCCGGGCCAAGGCCTCGGCACGCGGCGACCGTCCCGGATCGATCAGCGTCCAGCCGAGCCGCAGTCCCGCCCCACCGGCAACGAAAATCGCTGTGAGCTCCAGCATTCCGTGCGGCAGCAGGAATCCGAAGAAGGACTCCAAACGCCCGGCATCGGCCATCAGGCCGGCCGAGACCCCGACATTGAGCGCATTCATGAACAGCAGATATGCCGCCGGCAGGACGAGGATGCCGGTGAACAAGGCGATCGCCGCCACCCAGGCGTTGTTGGTCCACACCTGCGCCGCGAAGGCATCGTGCGGATGTTCGGAGTAATAGGACTCGAAGCGGCCGCCGGGCGCCGTCAACTTCTCCGCATTCGCCGGCAGTCCCAGCGCGCGCCGGGCCGCGCCCGAGCCGGAGACCCAGATACCGATCGCGGCCGATACCGCCAGGAACGCGGCCGCGACGCCCAGCCACCACCGGCGTGCTCGATACACCGCGGCGGGGAATCCGTGGGTGAAGAAGTACCCGATCCGAGACCAGGTGTCGGTCCGAGCGCTCAGCAGCCGGCCACGCGCTCGCGCCAGCAACGCACTCAACCCGTTGATCAATTCCGGATCCGGAGAGTGCGATTGCAACCGCGCCAGCTGTTGCGAAGTGCGGCGATACAACGCCACGAACTCGTCGACCTCGGCCCCGGTCAGCCGACGCTGCGCGGTCAGCCGATCGAGCCGATCCCAATAACGCCGCTGCGCAAAAGAATAGGCATCGACGTCCATCCGCTCCTCCTGTGTCGATGCGGGACACCCGCACCCGGTCGGACCGCCGAGCGGGCTTCGCAGGGTATCTCGGCGGTCCTCCGGTGTCGATGCGGGACACCCGCGAGAATCGAGGCTAGTTCGTGCGCGGCCGATCCGGGATACTCGACTGGCCATGGCCGATTTCACCACCGGGGAGGCCGTCTCCCTGCAGCTGCCGATCGCGCGGATCCCGATGCGGGCCGCGGCCTTCGCGATCGACCTGGTGCTGCAACTCGTCCTCGGGCTGCTGTTGCTGCTCGCGGTGTTCGGCGTGCTGTTCCAATTCGAACCCGACACCGCCTGGCTCGATACGGCCGCTCTGCTCACCATGGTCACGGTGCTGGTCGGCTACCCGGTCGTCTGCGAAACGGCGATGCGCGGGCGCACTGTCGGCAAATTGGCGCTGGGCCTGCGGGTGGTGCGCGGCGACGGCGGGCCGATCGACTTCCGGCATGCGCTGACCCGGGGCCTGTCCGGTGCGCTCGTCGATTTCTGGAATCTGGGCGGGTTCGGTGTGGTCGCGGTGGTCACCTCGCTGTGTTCACCGCGGGCGCGCCGGGTGGGCGACATTCTGGCGGGGACCGTCGTCGTCTCGGATCGCGCGCGAATCCCCATGCCCGCCTTGGCCGTTGCGCCGCCGTGGCTGGCCGGCTGGGTGGCGCGACTGGATCTGTCCGGACTCACCGAGGAGCTGGCGCTCCCGGTGCGGCAGTATCTGACCCGGTTCCACGGCCTCACCCCGCAGGCGCAGGCGGAACTCGGCAACGCGCTGGTCCTCGCCGTCTGCGCCCGGTTGCGGGTGCCGCCGCCGGCCGGCTACCCGCCGCTGCAGATTCTCGGTGCGGTGATCGCCGAGCGGCAACGCCGCATGCTGCCCGCACCACGACTGCCCTTCCGGCCGGTGGCCGCGGCCGGTGCTACAGGGCACCCGATCGCTTGAGTTCCAGATATTCGTCCGCCAGTGCCTCGGGTAGCCGGTCCGGCGCCGCCGCGACGACATCGATGCCCTGCCGCAGCAGCGTCTCCCGGACCACGGCGCGTTCGGTCAGCAGATGTTCGGCCGCCGCGGCGGTGTAGACCTCCTGCGGATGTGCGCGCCGGTTCGCCGCCGCCGCGATCTCCGGATCGGTCACCGACACCAGCAGCACCCGGTGACGGCGGCTCAGCACCGGCAGTACCGGCAGCAGATTCTCCTCGACCATCGCGCCGTCGAGGCTGGTGAACCAGACCACCAGGCTTCGGCGCCGGGTGTTGCGGACGGCGGTGCGCACCATCGCCGCGGTATCGGAATCGACCAGGGCCGGCACCACGCCCGACAGCGCGTGCATCAGTTTGGGCTGCACGGCCTTTCCGCGAACCCCTCGGACCTCGGCCCGGACCTCCCGATCGAAGGCCAGCAGGTCGACACTGTCGCCCGCCGCCGCGGCCAGTGCGCCCAGCAACAGCGCGGCCTCGATCCCGGTGTCCAGCCGGGTCTGCTCGCCCAGGCGCGCGGCGCTGATCCGGCCGGTATCCATCAGCATCAGGACGTGGCGGTTGCGTTCCGGCCGCCAGGTCCGCACCAGGACGTCGGTCGCACGGGCGGTCGCGCGCCAATCGATGGAGCGGACATCGTCGCCGGCCACGTATTCGCGAAAGGAATCGAATTCCGAGCCCGCACCGCGAAGATTCGCCACGGACCGGCCGTCCAGATGTTGCAGCCGCGACACCTTCGCCGCCAGCACGCGTTCGGTCCGAAACGGCGGCAGCGCACGGACTTTCGCCGCCACCGTGCGACGGAACTGCCGTCCGGCGAGGCCGAGCGGGCCCACGAGCCGAATCGTCACCGGGCCGGCGGTCCGGTCGCCGCGCCGGCTCGGCCGTACCGGGGTGCGCAGTGTGGTCCGCGTATTGGCGGGCAGCCGCAGCCGGTGAGTGTGCGCGGGGGCCTGCGCACTGGGCGGCCAATCGTCCCACAGCAGTGCGCGGACCGGATTCGGGCCGCGGTTGAACACGGTCAGCTCGACCACCGCGGTCCGGCCCACGCGAACCGTCGTGAGCGGAACTCGGCTCAATTCGAGCGAATCGGGGCGGCAGGCCAGCACGTCGATGCCGGCGAGCAGCACCAGTACCGTCGTCATCGCGACGACGCCGATCCAGGACGGCAGGGCGAAGCAGACGACGGCCGCCGCCACCGCCGCGCACAGCGCGAGCCGACCGGTGACGATCATCGCGCTACACCGGAACCGGGACCGAGGCCAGCAACGACGACAGCACCCCCTCGCCGGTGACACCGTCGAGTTCCGCCTCCGGGCGCAGCTGCAAGCGGTGCCGAAGTACCGCCACCGCAACGAATTTCACATCGTCGGGGGTAACGAAGGCGCGGCCGTTCAGCCAGGCCAGCGCGCGTGCCGAAGCGAGTACCGCGGTGGCGCCGCGGGGTGAGGCGCCGTGTTGGACCGCGGGCGAGGTGCGGGTCGCGCGGCACAGATCCACGATGTAGGCCAGAACCTCGGGATTGACCGCCACCCGGGTGGCGGCGGCCCGGGCGGCGGCGAGATGCGCCGGCCCGGCGACCGCGCGCACCCCGGCGGCGCTCAGATCGCGCGGATCGAATCCGGCCGCATGGCGCTGCAGGATCCGGAACTCGTCCTCGCGTCCGGGCAGCAGGATGTCGACCTTGAACAGGAACCGGTCCAGCTGGGCCTCGGGGAGCGGATACGTGCCCTCCTGTTCGATCGGATTCTGGGTCGCGATCACGACGAACGGGTCCGGCAGCGGTTGCGGTACGCCGGCCACCGACACCTGGCGTTCCTCCATCGATTCCAGCAGGGCCGATTGGGTTTTCGGTGGGGTGCGGTTGATCTCGTCGGCCAGCAGCAGATTCGTGAAGACCGGGCCGCGCCGGAACGTGAATTCGGCCGAATGCGGGTCGTAGATCTGGGAACCGGTCACATCTCCGGGCATCAGGTCGGGAGTGAACTGGACCCGGGTGTGCTCGAGTTCCAGCGCGGCGGCAAGAGTGCGCACCAGCAGCGTCTTCGCCACCCCCGGAACGCCCTCCAACAGCACATGACCACGGCACAGCAGGGCGAGTACCAGGTACAGCACGGCCTGGTCGTTACCGACGACCGCCTTGCCGATCTCGGCCCGCAATTCCCCGAGTGCCCGATGCGCCTGTTCGGCGGTGGGGGTGTGGTCGGTCCGCGCGGTTGTCATCCGGTCTCCGTCATCCGATTGTCGATTCTATCCAGTCCAGTTGGGCGGCAACGTATTCCAGTGCGCGATCGTCGGGCACCGGGTCGTGGAGGGCGCCCGCGATCCGCTCGGGTGCGACGCCGAGGCGGTCGCTCAGCAGGGTGGCGACCACCTCCGGCGGGGTATCGGGCCGCAACGCCAACCGGCCGCGAATCCGCCGCAGCGTCGCCGCCCGCAGCTTTCCGGCGACGTGATCGCGGTCCTTCGACCGGCGGTAGAGCGCCGCCTGCCCGGCCAGCAGCTCGCCGGCCGCGACCCGGACGGGACGGGGTTCGCCGACCACCGCGCCGCGACGGGGGGCCCGCCACCAGACCACGACCACCGCGAAGATCAGCGTCTGCACGCCGCCGTAGGCGAGCCAGGGCGGGAAGCGCTGGAAGATCGAATCACTGCCGGTGCCGATGTTCGGCGGACGGATATCGTCACGATCCGGCGGTGGCGGCGGTTGCGGATGGGTCGGCTGCGGCGGAGCCGACGGCGCGGCGGCGAGCCGGACCAGCAGATACGCGATCAGCGCGATGGCGAGGCCGATGAGCAGTGCCGCCCAGAAGCGCTTGTCCCGCAGCACATCCGGCAGGGGCGGCAGGTGGCGGCGGCGCGCCGCGCTCGGTTCGGCCGCGGGCTGCTCGACCGGCTCCGGCGGCGGGGGCGGGGCCAGCGAATAGCGATCGGCGGCGCTGAGCCGATGGTATTCGTCCGGAGTCGCGGCGCGCCCGCCGTACACGATCTCGTCGAAACTCCGTGCCGCCCCGTCGAATTCGTCGGCAGTGCCGGGGAGGGCGTCCGCCGCGGCCAGTGCCGTTTCCCGGGCGGTGCGTCCGCGTCGGACCTCCAGCACTCCGCCCTGCTCCAGCCCGCGGATCACGGCCCGGAAGCGCTCGCGCAGGGCCGTATCGAAGTCCCGATGCCCGGCGGCGGATTCGGCCGCGGCGCGGTGGTGCGCGGCAGCACCGAGGGTCGGCGGCGGGGGAGCCCCGAATTCGTGCGTACGGTGGTTCTCGTCGGTCACCGAATCACCTGCCCGGTCGGAATCCGGATATCCGAACCCTCACGGCGGCAGCGACGATCGACGTACGCCACGACCCCGGCGGCGGCATCCAGGGCCGCGGCGAAGGCGGTGATCAACAGCACGCCCCCGGACAGCAGGGTGACCACCGCCCACCGGTGGGTGCCGAGAATATCGGTGAGAAACCCGAGCAGTCCCGCCACCGGAACGGCGAGGACCAGCAGCAGCGCACGCAGGTGGATCCACAGTCCCGCCAGTGGCATGACGCGGCCGGTGGCGAGCATTTTCGCGCGGTCCACCGCGGCCGCATAGGGCGCCGATTCGGCGACCAGGATCGGCGGCACCGACCAGCGCCGGCCCCGCACCCGTCCCAGCCAGATCAGCGTCGGCAGCAGCGTGGCCACCAGGGGCGCGCCGAGCAGCAGGATGCCGAGGCCGGTCAGCGTCGAGATCAGATGGTGGCGGGCCAGCCGGCCGGCTACCGTCACTCCGCGTCGAACGGCCGCGCCCGCCGTGATCGGCTGCTCGGTCACCACCGCCAGTCCGATCGGCACGGTCACGACGGTGACCCACAACCGCAGCACCCACGCACAGACAGCAGTGGAAAGCACTGCGGCCCAGGCATTCCCGGTGCTCGACCCGCCGGTGAGCAGGGACACCGATCCGGATGTGCCCAGGACGACACCCCAGGCGAGAGCGAAACCGGCGCCGGCCGGGCCGGCAATCGTCCGGATTCGCCGCTGCAGTACCGCGAACGGCAGATCCGCCAATTCCCGCCACGCGAGCGGCCGCACCGGAACGGCTTCGGAATCGGTGCCGTCGTTCGGGTTCGCCGGGTCCCCGGGCGCGCCGCCGGACGGCGACGCCCCCGGGGCGGTCCGATCCGCTACGGCTGGCGACACGGGGGCGAGTCTATCCAGCGAGACGGCGGTACGACGGGTATCGGGAACGGGTCCCGGCCGGCTGCGACAGGCCTCAGTCGCGGCCGGGCGGGAGCTCGCGGGGCGCGCGATAGCCGAGCTCCGCGGTACCCGGGGCGGGCAGCGCGTCGTAGTGGTCGGACCCGGGGAGTTGTGGGTCGGCGGTCTGCGCACCGTGCGGGAGGGCCGAGTAGCGGGGGTCGTAGCGATACGCGTTGTAGCGCGGGTCGTACGGGTACGGGGCCGCGCTCGGCGGATAGGGCGCATACGGCAGGGCCTGGTGCGGCGGTGCCTGATGCGGATAACTCGCGGCCGGATCGTGCGAGTCCTCGGCGTGCACCGTGACCTTGCGCGTCCGTTTGAGGGTGAAGGTGATCTCCTCGGCCTCCTCGAAGGCCTGCCGCACCGTGCGCAGTGGCGCGGTCGCGGTGTCGATGGTCCGGTCGAGGGCGGTGGCGACGAAGCCGGGTACCAGCGGGCGGATCCAGCGCGCGGCGGTGTCGGTGAACGGCACCGTACCGATCACCGGAAGTTCCAGTCCACCACCCTTTTTCGGCTCCTCGCGATGGGCGGGCAGCGTGGTGGGCGCATCGGTGGCGAGACCCGCCGAGGGCAGCTGTGCGGGCAGATTCCGTGCGGTCACGGTCCCCTCCTGAGAGATATCGATTCGATCCGCGGATTCGGCGGCGGGCAGGGCGGGCCGGGCCGAAGCTCCGGACGGAATGGCGGCCAGCGCCTCGAACTCGGCGACGGCGCGGCGCTGCGGTTCGGTGATGCCGATCTCCAGGTTGCCGATGGCGGCTATCACCCGTCGGCGCTGGTGTTCCCGGTCGATGGCGGTATCGGCGTGCAGGGCGAGTTGGGCGGCGGCCAATTCCTGTTCGGCGCGCAGCTTTTCGGTTTCGGCGTGGATCTCCGCGCGTTTGACCGCCACCGCGGTATCGGCCGCTCGCGCGGCGCGGTCGGATTCGGCCCGCGCCGCGACGGCGCGATCGAACGAGGATTCGCCCCGCCACGTTCGCAACGCCAGCGGCAGCACCGCCAGCACCACCGCCACCACCATCGTGAGCAGCCGCAACAGGAACGCACCGGGATGTCCGGTGGTGTAGTCGTTCATCGCCAGCCAGCGTGCACCCAAACCCCGATCGCCGGTACGGAACGCCGCCGTGCGGGCCTGGTCCAGCGCGCTCCGGCGCGCGGCCAGTTCCGCGTCCAGCGGCTGCACCCGAGCCTGGGCGGTGTTGAGGCGACCCCGAGCGTCGTCGAGCATGGCGTTGGCGGTCTGTGCTTCGGGGCCGCGGCCGGGCACACCGGTGATCTTGGTCTGCGGGCACTGCGGTGTCGGGTTGTATTCGCAGCGGGCGACGACCAGCGCCTGCTCCATATCGGCCTGCGCCTGCGCGATCGTCTGCGCGAGAGCGGTGCGGTCGGCGGTGACCCGGTCGAGTTCGTTTCGCGCGGTGACCACGGTCGTGGCCGACTCGGCATCCCGACGGGACCGATCATCGAGGGTGCGATCGACGGATCCGGCGAGAATCACCGTGCTCGCCAATTCGGCCACCAGCACGCCGGTGATCACGGCGACCGCGATCCGCCCGAACCGCTCGGCCCGGCCGCGACCGGTGCCGCCGGACAGCGGCGCGGTGGCCAGGGCCCGCGATATCGCGCCGACCAGCAGGGTCGCAACGATCGCGACGGTCGCCACGATGGCAGGGGACCAGTGTGCGGCCGCTCCCGCCGCCGCGACGACGATCCCGGATATCACCGCGAACAGCACCACTACAGCACCGGTGACCGCATAGGCCGAACTCTCGTGCCGGTCGCCGCCGGCGGTTGCGCCGCCGGCCCAGGTCAGCAGTCCGGTCGCGGACCTCGACGCGCTCGTTTCGGGCGAGTTCGGGCGGTGCGGCCGCGAATCGGACTGCTCCGGGACATGGGGATCGGTCAACGGATTCACATCCTCTGGGTCCCAATCGTTCTCGCATCAGGCGAAACGGTCGCTACGTCGTGGTCCGGGCGGTCTGTGCCCGGTCGCGGGCGGAGCGGGTCACTCGCCGTGCGCCCGGCCGCGCGCAATCAGGGTTCAGCGTGACAGGCCGACCGGGTATCCACCGAGCGCGGCGGCATCGATGTGGTGAGCCTCACAGACGTCGTGGGCGGCGAAACCTACCCTCCGGTAGG
Organism: Nocardia veterana NBRC 100344; assembly: GCF_000308855.1. GTDB lineage: Bacteria > Actinomycetota > Actinomycetes > Mycobacteriales > Mycobacteriaceae > Nocardia > Nocardia veterana. The sequence continues at coordinate 12,554 of NZ_BAGM01000004.1, forward strand.
GATCCGTTTCCTATCTTCGGAGGCGATGGCGGATCGGCGACAGGAGGGTCGGACGTGCGCGCGAGACGAGGCCGTTCGGTGAGCGGCGTTCGCCGGATCGGGGGTGGGTATGCCGGCGGAACAGGTGAGGTTCCCGGAGCTGCGGCGATGGCGGTGGACTGCCCCGCGGGGCCGAGTATCCGTGGCGACCGGCGGCTCGGCCGCGGTGTGGTCGCGGGTGTGGCCGTGCTGCTCACCTCTGCGTTCGCGATCGCGGCGCCGATGACCACGGAACGAGCGCTACCGCACGCGCAGGCCGGGCCGCCGCCGAGCGCCCCCGCGCCGACGGGAGACGGTGCGCCGCGTGCCGATTCGGCGCTGAGCCCGCTGGTGGAGGCGGTACTGCGGCGTCTGAACACCGCCGACGCCGTGGCCGCGGCCAAATGGGCTGCCGCGCAGGCGACCGGGCAGCCGCCGGTTGTCGACGACCCGGCGCGCGAGGCGCAGGTCTACGACGCGATGGCGACCGCCGGCGCCCGCTCGGGCCTCCCGCAGGATTGGGTCCGGCAGGTGTTCACCGGGCAGATCGAAGCGAACAAGACCGTGCAGTACGGACTGCTCACCCGCTGGCGTTTCGATCCGGCCGCGGCGCCCGCGCCCGGCACGTCGGACCTGGCCGCGGTCCGGCCGGTGATCGACGAGGTCAACGCCGAGATCCTGAAACAGCTGGCCGAGCAGCGGGCGGTACTGGAGGCGCCGGACTGCACCCGGCATCTCGCCGCCGCGGTCTTCCCGGTCGTGACCGCCGGCCGGGTGGACGCGCTGCACGGCGCGGCACTGGTCCGAGCGGCCGTATCGCTTTGTCCCGCAACGCATGTGAAATAAACCACAGTCAGCGCAGAACGCTGTTTGCCGAAGATGTGCTGAACCACACAATCGAAAACGAGGCCGTACGGTCCGCACATTGCCGTGGCTTGTCGCTCCCGTATCCGGAATGTCTCCTCCGGGTGTCCGGAAAGTTAGCCGTCTTACACCCCGGTTTGTCATGGCGCCCGGCGGGGAAATCTCTTCCGACGCAGGTGAGAGCGTTGCGCTGGGCTGGCTTCCCAGTTCGCGGCCGATGTGCAGGCGCTATCGGCGGCAGTGGCGAACGCGACTCAGCGATCGGCGCTACCTGCTTTACACTGGAGAACGCGCAGGTAGTGGAGGACCGATGAAGATGCCCAGGTAGACGGAGTATTTAGCACAACCTAAGTTGGTTGGGCTCCGGTCCTGACTTATCGTTTGCTCTAGGTGTCGGACGCGAAATGTCCGACTCGTCGCCCGAACTCGGCCACGAGCCGCAAGCATCAGCCTAGCGGGCGAGCACGGCGCGGTGGGTAAGGAACTCCGCAGAGTTCCGCTACCACCGAGCACCCGACTACGAAACCGAAGCGGGTGGACAACTGGAGAGTTTGACTGCACGGGATGACCATCAGCGCCGCTGGTCGCCGCAACGTCCGGACGCAGTCTAGGCGGAGGCGTTTCGACGAGGGCCATCAGACGAAGGCACCGAATCGAAGGCCTCTTCGTTGAAGGCGCCTATTTCTTGAAGGCAGAGGCATGACGCAACTTCCTGGCCACCGCGGCGAGCCGCGAATTGGACACCGCTCACCGGGTCGAATTGGTCTTTACAACCCGGCGAACGAGCACGACGCCTGCGGTGTCGCGTTCGTCGTCGATATGCATGGCCGTCGTAGCCGCGACATCGTCGACAAGGCTATTACGGCACTGCTGAACCTGGAGCACCGTGGTGCTGCGGGTGCGGAACCCAATTCCGGTGACGGTGCGGGCATCATGATCCAGATTCCGGACCGGTTCTTCCGGGCCGTGCTGGCCGAAAGTGGCGCCACCTTCGAGTTGCCGCCGGAAGGCTCCTACGCCACCGGTATCGCCTTCCTGCCGCAGGCCCGCCGGGAAGCGGCGCGCGCGTGCTACCGGGTCGAGAAGATCGTCAAGGAAGAGGGCCTGGCCGTTCTGGGCTGGCGCGAGGTTCCGATCGACGAGTCCTCCCTGGGTGCGCTCTCGCGCGATGCCATGCCGACCTTCCGGCAGCTGTTCATCGCCTCGCCGGCGGATTCCGCCGAGCAGCTCAGCGGCATGGACCTGGAGCGCCGCGCCTATGTCGTGCGCAAGCGGGTCGAGCACGAGCTCGGCAAGCAGGGCGCCGGCGAGGGTGCGGTCGGCCGCGAGACCGTCTACTTCCCGAGCCTGTCCGGCCAGACCTTCGTCTACAAGGGCATGTTCACCACCCCGCAGCTGCGGGCGTTCTACCTGGACCTGCAGGACGACCGGGTCGAGTCGGCGCTGGGCATCGTGCACTCGCGCTTCTCGACCAACACCTTCCCGTCCTGGCCGCTGGCCCACCCGTTCCGCCGCGTCGCGCACAACGGTGAGATCAACACCGTCACCGGTAACGAGAACTGGATGCGGGCGCGTGAGGCGCTGCTCAACTCCGAGATCTTCGGCACCGACAGCGAGGGCAACAACCGGCTGGAGAAGATCTTCCCGGTCTGCACGCCCGGCGCCTCGGACACCGCGCGCTTCGACGAGGTGCTGGAACTGCTGCACCTGGGCGGCCGCAGCCTGCCGCACGCCGTGCTGATGATGATCCCCGAGGCGTGGGAGCGGCACGAGTCGATGGACCCGGCCCGCCGCGCCTTCTACCGCTACCACTCGATGCTGATGGAGCCGTGGGACGGCCCGGCCTCGGTGTGCTTCACCGACGGCACCGTCATCGGCGCCGTGCTGGACCGCAACGGCCTGCGTCCCTCGCGGATCTGGGTCACCGAGGACGGTCTGGTCGTCATGGCCTCCGAGGTCGGCGTCCTCGACATCGAGCCGTCCAAGGTGGTCCGCAAGGTCCGCCTGCAGCCGGGCCGCATGTTCCTGGTCGACACCTCGCAGGGCCGCATCATCAGCGACGACGAGATCAAGTCGCAGCTGGCCGCGGAGCACCCCTACCAGCAGTGGCTCGACGAGGGCATCATCAAGCTGGCCGAACTGCCCGACCGCCCGCACGTGCACATGTCGCACGACCGCGTGCTCATCCGCCAGCAGATCTTCGGATACACCACCGAGGAACTGAGCCTGCTCATCTCGCCGATGGCGAAGACCGGTGGCGAGGCCCTCGGCTCGATGGGTACCGACACCCCGATCGCGGTGCTGTCCTCGCGGCCGCGCCTGCTGTTCGACTACTTCGCGCAGCTGTTCGCGCAGGTCACCAACCCGCCGCTGGACGCCATCCGCGAGGAGGTCGTGACCAGCCTGCGCAGCACCATCGGTCCGGAGGCCGATCTGCTGCACCCGGGCCCGGAGTCCTGTCGTCACATCACGCTGACCCAGCCGATTCTGGACAACGACGAGCTGGCCAAGCTCATCCACATCAACGACGACGGATCGCGGCCGGAGCTGCGCTCGGTGGTCGTGCGCGGCCTCTACCCCGTCAAGAAGGGTGGCAAGGGCCTGCGCAAGGCGCTCGAGGCGATCAACGCCCAGGTCTCGGCGGCGATCGACGGCGGCGCGCGGATCATCGTGCTCTCCGATCGCGAATCCAACGAGAAGTTGGCGCCGATTCCGTCGCTGCTGCTCACCGCCTCGGTGCACCACCACCTGGTCCGCGAGCGCACCCGCACCAAGGTCGGCCTCGTGGTCGAGGCCGGTGACGCGCGCGAGGTGCACCACATGGCGATGCTGGTCGGCTTCGGCGCGGCCGCGATCAACCCCTACATGGCCTTCGAGTCGATCGAGGACATGCTCGACCGGGGCGCCCTGGAGATGCCGGGCAGCACCGGCGACAAGGCCGCCGACTACGCGCAGGCGGTCAAGAACTACAACAAGGCCGCCGGTAAGGGCGTGCTGAAGGTGATGTCCAAGATGGGCATCTCCACCATCGCCTCCTACCGGGGCGCCCAGTTGTTCCAGGTCGTGGGCCTGTCGCAGGAACTGTGCGATCAGTACTTCACCGGCCTGACCTCGCCGCTGGACGGTATCGGCCTCGACGAGATCGCCGAGGAGGTCGCGGCCCGGCACCGGATCGCCTTCCTGGAGAACCGCACCGAGCGCGCGCATCGCGAACTCGAGATCGGCGGTGAGTACCAGTGGCGGCGCGAGGGTGAGTACCACCTGTTCAACCCGGACACGGTGTTCAAGCTGCAGCACGCGACCCGCTCGGGTCAGTACTCGATCTTCAAGGAGTACACCAAGCTGGTCGACGACCAGTCCGAGCGGCTGGCCTCGCTGCGCGGCCTGTTCAAGTTCAAGACCGAGGGCCGGCACCCGATTCCGATCGAGGAGGTCGAGCCGGCCAGCGAGATCGTCAAGCGCTTCTCCACCGGCGCGATGAGCTACGGCTCGATCTCGGCGGAGGCGCACGAGACGCTCGCCATCGCGATGAACCGCCTCGGCGGCCGCTCCAACTCGGGTGAGGGCGGCGAGTCGCCGGCCCGCTTCGAGCCGGAGGACAACGGCGACTGGCGGCGCAGCGCGATCAAGCAGGTGGCCTCGGGTCGCTTCGGCGTGACCGCGCACTACCTCACCAACTGCACCGATATCCAGATCAAGATGGCCCAGGGTGCCAAGCCCGGCGAGGGCGGCCAGCTGCCCGCGCACAAGGTGTACCCGTGGGTCGCCGAGGTGCGGCACTCGACGCCGGGTGTCGGCCTGATCTCGCCGCCGCCGCACCACGACATCTACTCGATCGAGGATCTGGCCCAGCTGATCCACGACCTGAAGAACGCGAATCCGCAGGCTCGGATTCACGTGAAACTTGTCGCGGAGCCGGGGGTAGGGACGGTTGCGGCTGGAGTTTCCAAGGCGCACGCCGACGTGGTGCTGATCTCCGGCCACGACGGTGGCACCGGCGCCTCGCCGCTGACCTCGCTGAAGCACGCGGGCGGCCCCTGGGAGCTCGGCCTGGCCGAAACCCAGCAGACGCTGCTGCTCAACGGTCTGCGCGACCGCATCGTGGTGCAGGTCGACGGCCAGATGAAGACCGGCCGCGACGTGCTGATCGGCGCGCTGCTCGGCGCCGAGGAGTACGGTTTCGCGACCGCGCCGCTGGTGGTGTCCGGCTGCGTCATGATGCGCGTCTGCCACCTCGACACCTGCCCGGTCGGCGTCGCGACCCAGAATCCGGTGCTGCGTCAGCGCTTCACCGGTAAGCCCGAATTCGTCGAGAACTTCTTCATGTTCATCGCCGAAGAGGTGCGGGAGCTGCTGGCCTCGCTGGGGCTGCGGTCGCTGGACGAGGCCATCGGCCGGGTCGACCTGCTCGACACCAGCAAGGCCAAGGAGCACTGGAAGGCGAGCAAGCTGGATCTGTCGCCGATCCTCGACGATGTCGAGACGGCGTTCATGTACCAGGACCGCCGCTGCACCAAGGCCCAGGATCACGGCCTGGACAAGGCGCTGGACAACCAGCTGATCGCCCAGGCGGCGGACGCGCTCGAGCGCGGCAAGCCGGTCAAGTTCGAGACCAAGATCACGAACGTGAACCGCACGGTCGGCACCATGCTCGGCCACGAGGTGACCAAGCTCTACGGTGGCGCCGGCCTGCCCGACGACACCATCGACATCACCTTCACCGGTTCGGCGGGCAACAGCTTCGGCGCGTTCGTCCCGGCCGGTATCACGCTGCGGGTGTTCGGTGACGCCAACGACTATGTGGGCAAGGGCCTTTCGGGCGGACACCTGGTGGTGCGGCCGTCGCTGAACGCGCCGGAGTCGTTCGTCGCCGAAGAGAACATCATCGCGGGCAACGTGATCCTGTTCGGCGCCACCAGCGGTGAGGCGTTCATCCGCGGTGTGGTCGGCGAGCGGTTCTGCGTGCGCAACTCGGGCGCCACCGCGGTGGTCGAGGGCGTGGGCGACCACGGCTGTGAGTACATGACCGGCGGCCGGGTCGTCATCCTCGGCGAGACCGGACGCAACTTCGGTGCCGGTATGTCGGGCGGTATCGCCTACATCTACAACCCGAACGGCACGTTCGAAGCCAACCTCAACACCGAGCTGGTCGATATCGAGCAGCTCGAGGGTGAGGACTTCACCTGGCTGCGCGACGTCGTCGCCCGCCATCGCGACGAGACCGGTTCGGCCGTTGCCGAACGCGTCCTCAGCGATTGGTCGCAGCAGGTGAACCACTTCGTGAAGGTTATGCCTCGCGACTACAAGAAGGTATTGCTCGCTATCTCCGAGGCTGAGAAGGCCGGGCGGGATGTCGACGAGGCGATCATGGAGGCCGCACGTGGATGACGTGAGACGCGTGGATGACGCGCGGACGGCTTTGAGAGGCGAAAATACGGAGGCCGCACGTGGGTGATCCACAGGGATTTCTGAAGCACACCAACCGGGAACTGCCCACTCGCCGTCCCGTCCCGCTGCGACTGATGGACTGGAAAGAGGTCTACGAGGAGAACTTCTCCCACGAGACCCTGCAGACCCAGGCCAGCCGCTGCATGGACTGCGGCATCCCGTTCTGCCACAACGGCTGCCCGCTCGGGAACCTGATTCCGGAGTGGAACGACCTGGTCTTCCGGGACCGCTGGCGCGAGGGCATCGACCGGCTGCACGCGACCAACAACTTCCCGGAATTCACCGGGCGGCTGTGTCCGGCGCCGTGTGAGGCGTCGTGCGTGCTGGGCATCAACCAGGATCCGGTGACCATCAAGCAGGTCGAGGTCGAACTCATCGAGAACGCCTTCGACGAGGGCTGGGTGCAGCCGGTGTACCCGACCCGCCTGACCGGTAAGAAGATCGCCGTCGTGGGTTCGGGTCCGGCCGGTCTGGCCGCGGCTCAGCAGCTGACCCGCGCGGGCCACACGGTCACGGTGTTCGAGCGCGACGACCGCATCGGCGGCCTGCTGCGCTACGGCATTCCGGAATTCAAGATGGAGAAGCGCTTCATCGACCGCCGGCTGGCGCAGATGGAGGCCGAGGGCACCATCTTCAAGACCGGCGTGAACGTCGGTGTCGACATCACCGCCGAGCAGCTGCGCGAGCGGTTCGACGCGGTGGTCCTCGCCGGTGGCGCCACCATCGCGCGCGATCTGCCGATCCCGGGTCGTGATCTGGACGGCATCCATCAGGCGATGGAGTTCCTGCCGCTGGCCAACCGGGTGCAGCTCGGCGATCCGATCGCCGACGAGGAGGGCCTGCCGCCGATCCACGCCAAGGGTAAGAAGGTCGTCATCATCGGTGGCGGTGACACCGGCGCCGACTGCCTGGGCACCTCGCATCGCCAGGGCGCGGCCAGCGTGCACCAGTTCGAGATCATGCCGAAGCCGCCGGAGCAGCGGGCCGAGTCGACCCCGTGGCCGACCTACCCGCTGATGTTCCGGGTCTCCTCGGCGCACGAAGAGGGCGGCGAGCGCGTCTTCTCGGTGAACACCGAACGGTTCATCGGGAAGGACGGCAAGGTGACCGGCCTGCAGGCGCACGAGGTGCAGAACGTCAACGGCCGTTTCGAGAAGGTCGAGGGCACCGACTTCACCCTGGAGGCGGATCTGGTGCTGTTGGCGATGGGCTTCGTCGGCCCGCAGAAGCCGGGTCTGCTCGAGGATCTCGGCGTCGGTTACGACCAGCGTGGCAATGTCAAGCGCGGTAAGGACTTCCAGACCACCGTGCCCGGTGTCTTCGTCGCCGGCGACATGGGCCGCGGTCAGTCGCTGATCGTGTGGGCCATCGCCGAGGGTCGCGCCGCCGCTTCCGCGGTGGACAAGCACCTCGAGGGTGAGACCGCGCTGCCGGCGCCGATCGCCCCGACGGCGGTCGCCCAGCGCTGACCGCTCGGACGAGCCGAAAAAACACAGGCGCCCACGGACTTTCGAGTCCGTGGGCGCCTGCTTTTTGTGGTCTGTACTGCGGAAACGGGTACTCGCGTCCCAAACATCGGAAATCGGACGGGTTTTCGGGCTCGGATGGCAGCCCGCCGATGCCGCAGTTATCCTAATGACCGGTATGCCGCCCGGAGTCGCAGGCAGCTGTGCGTTGCCTGGAATTCACCGCACGGCAATTCGGCGGCGGCATCATCATCGGCGAAGACGTAGGGGTAGCCCCGGCGAGGGCTGGCTTGAACTGGAGCAGCATGCGGTTGAAGAAGGTTGTCGCGGCCGCCGGGGCGGCGGTGGCGGTACTGGCTGGAATGGCGGTTTCGGGTACCGCGCTCGGAAGCGGCTCCGCGACTGCGGATCCGGGATGCCCGAGCCTGTACGTCGTCGCGATCCCGGGTACCTGGGAGACCGGTGACCACAAGCCCGACCACATGGTCGGTCCCGGCATGCTGTCGGGTGTGACCCGCGGCCTGCCGAGTTCGGCGGATGTCGACTACGTGAGCTACGCCGCCACCGCCTTCCCGTGGGAGGGCGACGTTTACGGCGCTTCCAAGAAGGAGGCGACCGACATCGCGCGCGGCCTGATCCAGGCGATGGCGGCCCGGTGCGCGGGCACCCATTACGCGATCGTCGGATACAGCCAGGGTGCCGACGCCGCGGGTGATCTGGCGGCCGAGATCGGTACCGGGCTCGGCGTGGTGACGCCGGACCGAGTGTCCGGCGTGGGTCTGATCTCCGATCCGCGTCGTTCGCCCACCGACATCCAGGTCGGTCCGATCGTCGGCGGCGCCGGTGCGGGCGGTCCGCGCGTCGGTGGCTTCGGCTTCCTCAGCGATCGGGTCCGCACCATCTGCGCCGCCGGCGATCTGTACTGCTCGACCGAGGACACCGACTACGTGACCCGGTTCGCCGGCTTCCTGGCCCAGGCCTCCGGGGCCAGTGCCGCGAACCTGTGGCGCTACCAGCTCGAGGCCGGCTCGATCATCGGCGACCTGATGGCCCACGGCGGTATCTCGACACTGCAGTCGCAGCTCAGCGACGATGCGAACCAGCAGCGGGTGAAGCAGCTCGAGCACTTCTACCAGTCCGGTACGCACACCTCCTACGGCAGCTACCAGGTCGGCGGCGGACAGACCGCGATCTCCTGGATGCACAACTGGATCGCCGGAATGGCCTGAGCGCCAACGGTTCACCACCGACGAGGGCCGGCCCCGGACAATCGGGGCCGGCCCTCGATGCGTTCACCGGGCGCGACAACGGACGGTCTCACCGGGTCTCGTGGGGCGCCACGAGCAGGATCCAGCGGTGTCCGAACGGGTCGACGATGACCGAGCCACGACCGTAGGGCTGGTCGCGGGGCTGGCGCTCGACGGCGGCCCCGGCGGCCGCGGCGCGGCGGGTCAACTCGTCCACCTCACCGACCTGCAGGTGCAGCGAGTGGCTGTGGGTGGGGCCGGCGGGTGGCGCGACCGGAACGTCGGGCCACAGTTCGGACCGTTCGGAGACCATCAGCACCGCGTTGCCGAGACCGAGTTCGGCGTGCCCGATGGTGCCGTCCGCGTTGACGATCGGCTCACCGCGCCGCGTCGCCCCGAAGACGGTGACGTACCAGTCCAGGGCTCGGCGGGCGTCGTCGACGACGATATAGGGCGTGAGGGCCGGGTACGAGGTAGCCGGCTCCGCGGCCGAGCCACGGGTGTCGGCTTCGGTCATGATCGCTCCTCTCGGGGTCGGGACATCGGATTCGCGAGCAGTTCGGTCCGTCGCGGAACGGCCGGCGGCAGCGTGCACGACGGCATCGACCAGCCGTTCCCGCAGCCGCTCGGCGAAGGCCGGGTCCGGGTGAACCGGCTCGGCGGGCGCGCGAAGGGCATCCAGCGGATCGGTCATGTCAGCCCTCCTCTCCCACGTAGGCCCGGCGAAAGGCATTGCGGGCGCGGACCAGTAGCGCCTCGGTGGCGTGCACGGTTCGATCGAGGTGGGCGGCGACCTCACCGACCGGCAGGCCGTCCACATAGCGCAGCGTCAGCGCGGCCCGATGATGCGGACCGAGCTGGGCGAGCACATCGCGGGCGCGGATCGCGTCGAGCGCGCCGTCCCAGGGATCCTCCGCCTGGTGCTCGACGGGATCGCTGTCCCACGCTCGCAGCCCGCGCTGCTCCCGCTCGACCCGTCGCCAATGATCGGCCAGCTTGTGCCTGGCCACTCCGATCAACCACGGCACCGAGGGCCGCGTGGCGCCGGGCTTGCGCACCGCCGCCACCGCGGCGAGAAAGGTCTCCGCCGTCAGGTCCTCGGCCAGCGCCCGCTCCCCGCACCGAGCCAGCAGATAGCCGTAGACGTGCGGCAACGCCTCGTCGTACAGCTCCAGCAACCCGAACGCCGGATCGGGCCGCACGGGCGGTCTCGTGCTCACACCTTCATAGTCGTCCGGGCGGACCGGTTTCCGACGGGTGACGCGAAATTCTCCGGTCCGACAGAATGCCGCCATGACGGCGAAGGCCACTCCCATCGGAGTGGCCTTCGGGCACGTCCGGCTACGGCGAGTTCGGCTACGGCGACTCAGCCGAACGAGCCGGTGGGTGGGGGAGCGGGCAGGAAGCCGCCGGGGAATCCGCCCGGCTGCCAGGGACCGTTGTCGCGATCGTGGTCGTGGTGATGGCGCCATCCGTCGTGATCGTGGTCGTGCCGGTCGATCGGGGCGGCGGACGGAGTGTCGGCGAAGGCGGGAACGCCGACCGCCGCCACGGGGGCGACGGCTACCGCGCCGGCGATCGCGATGCGGGCGATAAGCCGGCGGCGGGTGGTATTCGTGGAGGAGAGCAACGGACTACCTTTCTCGCGGAACATGGGCCGTCGTGCGGGCCCACGACTCCCATCGAACGAGCGGCCGCTGGGACGAGCAGCCGATCGCGCTGGTAATCCGCTGTGAATTCGGCAGTGTCAGTTCGTGTCCGGGAGATTGCGCGGCAGCAGATCCCACACGTGACTGTTCTCGTTGATCGTCGCGGCGGTCCGGCGACCGCTGCGGGAGAACAGGATTCGGGTGATCGAGCAGTAGTCGATCGGGAAGGTCAGCGGGCGCTCCAGGCCCAGAACGTCCTGTAGCAGCACGTTGACCACTCCGCCGTGAGCGAAGGCCACCACGGTGTCGGCCGGTTCGGCTCGGTCGACGATCTGCGCGACCGTATCGAGCACTCGGGATACGAACGCGGGCCCGTCGATCTGTTCGGGCAGATGCCCGGCCTTGATCCGGTCGTAGGTGGCGCGGAAATCGCGTTTGGCATCCTCGATCGGGATGTAGGCGGGCAGGTCCCGGTCGTATTCGGCCAGTCCGTCGAGCACCTCGACCGGCAGTCCCAGCTTCTCCGCCGTCGGCGCCGCGGTATCCAGCGCGCGGCGCTGTGGACTGGACAGCACCCGGGCGATCCGGTGCCCCCCACCGGCGAAGCGAGTGATCACGGCCGGCACCCGCCGGGCCTGTTCGGCCCCCAGCGGGGTGAGTTCGGGGTCGGCGGGACCGTCGGTGGTCAGCACCCGCCCGGGCTGGGCGTGGCGCACGAGAACGAGCTGCACGGATCTACTGTGCCGGACGCCGGTTCCCGCCGTGGCGACGGGTACCGGCGGCTCATGGCGCTCAGCGGCCCTCGCCCTGGCCGGTGCGTGGTTTGACCAGCGGGAACGGCAGGGTTTCGCGGATGCTGCGGCCGGTGATCAACATGACGACCCGGTCCACGCCCACGCCGAGGCCGCCGGTCGGCGGCATCGCGAATTCCAGTGCCTCCAGGAAGTCCTCGTCCAGTTCCATGGCCTCCGGATCGCCGCCCGCGGCCAGCAGCGACTGTTCGGTGAGGCGCCGGCGCTGTTCGATCGGATTGGTCAGTTCGCTGTAGGCGGTGCCGAGTTCCACCCCCCACGCCACCAGGTCCCAGCGTTCGGCGACACCCTCGATACTGCGGTGGGCCCGGGTGAGTGGCGAAACCGAGGTGGGGAAGTCGATGTAGAAGGTCGGTTCCTGGGTCCGGTCCTCCACCAGATGTTCGTACATTTCCAGCACGATCTGGCCGGCGTCCCAGCCGGGCTGATACGGCACCTCGGCCTTGTCGCACAGCAGGCGCAGCCGGTCGACGTCGGTCTCGGGGGTGATGGATTCGCCGATCGCCTCGGAAATCGCGCCGTGCACCGTGCGTACCGGCCAATCGCCGGAGATGTCGACCTCGGTGAGGGTCCCGTCCGGGCCGGGACGCAGCGCCACGCACGCCCCGTTCGCCGCGATCGCCGCGTTCTGGATCAGCTGCCGGCAGGCGTGCATCATCCGTTCGTAATCGCTGTGCGCCTCATAGGCTTCCAGAATCGTGAATTCCGGATTGTGGCTGAAGTCCACACCCTCGTTGCGGAAGACCCGGCCGAGTTCGAAGACCTTCTCCATACCGCCGACGCACAGTCGCTTGAGATACAGCTCGGGCGCGATCCGTAGATACAGGTCGAGGTCGTAGGCGTTGATGTGGGTGCGGAACGGCGCGGCGTTGGCGCCGCCGTGCACCTGTTGCAGCACCGGCGTCTCGACTTCGAGAAAACCCCAGCCGTTCAACGTATCCCGCAGCGAGCGCACCACCGCACTGCGTTTGGCCAGCACCTCGCGGGTTTCGACGTTGATCGACATGTCGACGAAGCGCCGGCGCACCCGCGCCTCGGGATCGGCGAGGCCACGCCACTTGTCCGGCAGCGGATGCAGGCATTTGCCGATCATCCGCCAATCCTGGGCCAGCAGGGACAGCTCGCCCCGCCGGCTGGCGCCGATCTGTCCGCTGACCTCGATCAGGTCCCCGAGGTCGAAGTATTCGTCGAACGAGCGTGAGCGGCGCGCGCCGACCCGGTCCCGGTCGATGAGGATCTGGATATCGTCGGACCAGTCCCGCAGCACCGCGAAGATGACGCCGCCGTAATCGCGAATCCGTAACAGCCGCCCGCACACCCGCACCGTCGTGCCCTTGGGGGAGCGGCGGGCATCGGCGATCGAATGGGTCGGCGCATAGGCCACCGGGTAGGCGTCGATCCCGGCCTGTTCCAGCCGCTGCACCTTGTCCATCCGCACCCGCACCTGCTCGGGCCGCCGGGCCGCGGCCTGTTCGAGCGCCGAGGGCGGCGGTTCGGGCGGGCTGCCGTCGGCATGCAGGCCGGTCAGGGTCTCCGGAACCGTGGAATGCAGACCGGTGTGGGCCGAGGCATCCGGCTGTTTGCCGAATCGGGGGAGGAAGCCCTCGGCCAGCGCACTGGCGAGCGCCACCCGCGGCAGCTGCCGGCGTTCCTCGAAGATGAAGAACCGCGGCACCCACTGCGGCTGGTATTTCACATTGGATCGGTACAGCGCCTCGAGCTGCCACCAGCGGCTGAAGAACATCAGCACGCTGCGCCAGAGCCGCAGCACCGGGCCGGCGCCGATCCGCCCGCCTTCCTCGAACACCGAGCGGAATACGGCGAAGTTCAACGAGACCCGGGTGATGCCGTACTGCTCCGAGCCGAGCGCCAGCTGGGAGATCATGAATTCCATGATTCCGTTGGGGCCCTTGGGATCCCGGCGCATCACATCGAGCGAGACGCCGCTGCGTCCCCACGGCACCAACGACAGCATGCCCCACACCCGGCCCGCGGGGTCGACGGCCTCGACCAGCAGGCTGTCGCCGTCGAGCCGGTCGCCGAGCCGACCGAGCGCCATCGAGAAGCCGCGCTCGGTTTCGGTATCGCGCCAGGCGTCGGCGCGGGCGATCATCTGCGCCATCTCGTCCGGCGTCAATTCGCTGTGCCGGCGGATCCGGGTCGTGAAGCCCTGTTTGCGTAACCGGTTGGCGGCCTGGCGAACCTGCTTCATCTCCGGCCCGGCCAGCGAGAACGACCGGGTGTCGAGGATCGCTTCGTCACCGAGCCGCAGCGCCGACAGGCCGGCACGCCGGTAGGCGGTGGCGCCGAGTTCGCTCGCGCCCATCACCGCGGGCGCCCAACCGTATTCGTCGGCCAGCCGCAACCAGGCATCGATGGCCTGCGACCACGCCTCCCGGACACCGATCGGATCGCCCGAGGCCAGGCAGACCCCGAGTTCCACCCGATAGGTGATCGCGGCCTTGCCGCTGGGCGCGAACACCACCGCCTTGTCGCGGCGAGTCGCGAAGTAGCCCAGGGAATCCTCGACATCGGAGCGATCGAGCAGTCCGCGCACGGCCGACTCGTCCAGGCCGGTCATCGCATTGGCGGCCCGCTGCGAGCGGAACAGCACCAGCGCCGCGGCCAGCAGCGCGATCGCGCCGAAGAGGCCGAGCAGCAGATTCACCGGGTGGGGTGGATGACCGTCGAAGTTGTTGTCGGCGACCAGGATTGTCGCGGTCACCCGGGAAACCGCCCACAACGGACGTTCCGCCCCGCGCGGCAGACTGCCGGGGAACAATTCCACCAGACCCCAGCCGAGCAGACTGCCGACCACCAGCCCGCCGATGAGAACACCCAGGGCCTTCCAGACCGCGCCGCGGCGCACCCGGGTGTAGAACTCGGGCCAGGCCGCGATCATCAGCCCGATCACCGCGATGTGCACGATCAGCGCCGCGACGGCGTGTGGATCCTGTTCCTCGGCGATATCCAGCGCGTTGGCCAGGGCGAACAGCGCCATGTAGCCGACCAGCAGCCACCAGGCGATCCGTTTTCGGGAGGCGGTGGCGCCGGCGAGCAGACCTACGATCACCGCCCACATCAGGTTGGTGTCGGGCGCGTCGAAGTAGTAGGCGTCCAGATAGTGTCGCGGCACCGAGGTCAGAAAGCGCAGTCCGGGCGAAATGCTCCACAGCGCACAGAGAATCGAGAAGACGCCCAGGACCAGACCGACCAGGTGCGGGACTTCGCTGAGCCGACCGTGGGCGCGATGCGGAACCGGGGAGGACGGTGATCTGCGATCGCGGTCGTGGAGCCGGTCTTGCGTGGAAGTCACCGGTCCAGTGTGCGGGCTGGGGCCGCTCACCGGGAGAAGGTCACCGGGCGAGTCCTGCTCGTGCACGGTCATATTCGATCCTTTCGCCGGATACCGGCGGCAGCGCCGGCGGGCCTCGACGCCCGGCCCTCGATGGGGGCGGCGTGCGGCCCGTCGATCGCGGCGGTAAAGATGTACCCCATGTCGGATCCAGTCGATGTGCCGATCGAAGACGATGTCATTCGACTCGGGCAATTTCTGAAGCTGGCCAATCTCATCGACAGCGGCTCGGAGGCGAAGACCGTGATCGCCGCCGGACTGGTCCGGGTCAACGACGAGGTGGAGCTACGGCGGGGGCGCCAACTCCACGCCGGAGACGTCGTCGCCCTGGCCGGCCACCGGGTACGCGTGGCGGCCGGCTGATCCGGCGGCGATCGACGAGTCATTCGGCGCGCACGACGATCCCGTCGTGATCGCTGTAGAGCATCTCGCCGGGCACGAAGGTGACGCCGCCGAATTCGACCGGCACGTCACGCTCACCGGAACCGGTCTGCGTACTCTTGCGCGGATTGGTGCCCAGCGCCTTGATACCGATATTCAGGGTGCGCAGAATCGCCGAATCGCGCACGGCGCCGTTCACGATCACGCCGGCCCAGCCGTTGTCGACACCGCGCCCGGCGATGATGTCGCCGACGAGTGCGGTGTGGACGCTGCCGCCGCCGTCGACAACGAGGACCCGCCCCTCGCCGGGTTCGCTGAGAGTCTGCTTGACCAACAGGTTGTCCTGGAAGCAGCGGATGGTGACGATGCGTCCGCTGAACACCGGATTGCCGCCGAACTGCGTGAACTGGGTGTCACAGCTGCGGATCTCGGGGCCGATCTCATCGGCGAGGTCGGCGGTTGCCACTGGGTTTGCTGAATCGGTCACCAACCAAGCTTGCCATGTGGCCGATCCGCTCATCCTGAGACCTTGCGACCGCGCAGCCGCGGTCAGCCGTCCAGCGACCGGTGATATTCGGCGATCTTGGTGGTCAGATTGTGGGTGGTGTGTTTGACCGACAGTTTCACGAACGGCTCGATGGTCTTGCCCAGCACCTTGCCGGCGATACCGCCGGGTACCCGGTATTCGACGATCGCGTCCACGGTGCAGGCGGATTCGCCGCGGGGATGGAACAGGAAGGTCGATTCGATCTCGAATCCGGTGACCGCCTTGACCGCGATCGCGACGTTCTCCTCCCAACGCACGATCTGCAGCCGCGAGGTCAGCGACGCCGGGCCGAGTTTGATCTCGGTGTCGAAGGTCGCGCCCAACCCGCCCACCTGTTCGGTGACCGGGCGGAAGGAATGGACCTCGGTGACGAATTCCGGCAGATGCCGATAGTCGTCGACATAGGCGAACGCGGTCTCGGCCGGCGCGGCGCAGTCGGCCACGATCTTCACTGCGGTCATGCGTGTCACCGTAACGTGTTGCAGTCCGGCCCGTGCCGGATGTAATTGCTATCACTCCAGTTCGGGCGCTATATCGTGACCCGCCGCGAGGATCAGGCGGTAACCGACAGGGTGGCGGCCAGACCGAAGACCACGGCCATCACCGCCACCTCGAGCAGGGCCCGACGCAGCGACGATTCCGCACTCATCCGATGGTCGCTCGCCACCGGCACCCAACTGCGCCGCCACCACCAGCCCAGCCCCAGCAGCGCGACGACCATGATCGTTTTGGCGAGCAGGATCCGGCCGTAGCCGGTGTCCACGAGGGCCGCGAGATCGCCGATCCGAACGAGTCCGTTGCAGATCCCGGTCACCGTTACGGCGGCGATGGCGGGCAGCGCCCATCCGGAATAGCGCGGCAGGATGACGGCCCATTCGCCGCGCGTGCGCACCACCAGTGCCAATGCCACCAGCATCCCGAACCAAGCGGCCGCGGCCAGAGCGTGCACGGCGGCCAGCACCGAGCCCAGCGTCTGCTGCGACATATGCCCGGTGATCGGCCGCAACACCAGGGTGACCGCGGCGAACACCAGCACCAGGTCGGTGGTCCCGCGCTCCCGCCGGCGATAGGCCAGGGTGCTGTATCCGGCCACCGCGACCGTGCCGATCAGTACCGCGATCCCGATCTGACCACCGCTCACATGGGCCAGGTAGTCACCGAAATCGGCTGCCCGCAAACCGAGTACCGAGACGCCGACCACTTCGGCGGCCTCGGTGGCGAGCAGGACGAATTCCGCCAGCGACCAGAGTCCGCCGAGCACCGCGAGCAGCCGCCATGCCGGCCGCAGTCGATCGTGCAGGCGGGGCAGGACGGCCAGGCCGAGCACGGTGGCACCGAGACCGTCGGCCAGGGCGCGCACCGGGGCCTCGGCCTGGACCGGATCGGGAGCGGCCAACGCCCATCCCAGCCCGACGCCGACGAGGGCGGCCGGGACGACCAGCAGCAACGCGTATCGCAGCGCCGTCGATCTGCCGCCGGTCGTCCCCGGTCTCATGGTTTGCCGCCGCTACCCGACCGCCGGGAGCGACCGCCGAACAGCGCGAACGCGAGACCGCCACCGAACAGCACGACGGCGGCGACGATGAACACCCACAGCGGAACGCCGCCGGAATCGCCACCCTCACCGGAGTTGCTCTTCGCATCGGCCTTGGGCCCCGGCGTGCCGTGGCCGGGCGCGGTCAACTCGAAGGCGCGGGTGCCGCTGACCGGATGGCCATCGGCCGAGGTGACGCGGTAGGCCATGGTGTAGGTCCCGGCCGGTCCCAGATCGCCGACCTCGATGCTGACGGTCGGCCCGTCCACCACGGGCTTACCCTTCGACCACAGATTGCCGTCGGGTCCCACCACGGTCAGTGACGGAAAGCTCGGCTGCAGATTCTCGTTGAAGGTGATGCTGACCCGAGCCGGACCGGTGGCGATCCTGGCACCGTCGGCCGGATCGGTGGCGACCACGGTCGAGTGGGCGGCAGCGGGACCCGCCACCGCGATCGCGAGTCCGCCCGCGGCCAGCACACCGACGACGGCCAGCAGGATGCGGCGGATCATGCGCGCCGCCCCCGGATCAGGCTGCCCAGACCGAGCGCCGCGCCGAGTGCGCCCAGCACCAGGCCGATACCACCCAGCCAGCGCGCGGTGTTGTCGGAATCGGCCTGGTCGGAGTGGCTTTCGCCCGAGGTCGCGCCGGCGGCGCCGTGATCGTCGTCGGCGTCGTGCCCCGCGGCGAGGGCGACCGTGGGCGCCGGATGTTCGGGTTCGTCGCCGCCGGCGGGCATCGGTTCGTTCCAGTTGACCACTTTGCCGTCGCTGTAGGTCTGGGTCGCCGGGAAGCTGATCTTGTCCTGTTTCGGCAGCGGGCCGACCGAGACGGCGAAGCGCTGGAACTGCTCGGGGGTGATGCCCGGATTACCCGGTGCGGCGGTCCAGGTCACGGAGGTGAACTGGTTCTTGTCGTTCTTCTCGACCTTGGCGGTCCAGCCCGGCAGCGGTTCGGTGCGGGCGGAGGCGACCTGCGGCAGGGCCACGGTCAGCTTGGTGGTGGACGCGGTCGCGGATTCGGTCGGTACCCGGAAGGTGACGACGGCGTAGCCGCCCTGGGTGGCCCCGGGCGCGTCGGCGGTGACGTGCGCGGCAGCCGTTCCGGCGGCGAACAGGGCGAGACCGGCGGCGGCGCCGGTGGCGACGAGGGCGCGCGAAAGCGCAAGAGACACAGATGATCTCACGGTGGATGACTTTCTCGGTACGTGGCGATATGCCTGAGGTGAGCGGATCGGTTCAGGCGGGTACCGGTGGTGCGCGCGGTCCGACCGCGCCGACGCACAGTTGTTCCCATGCGCGCCGGGTGCCGGTTCGCGGCCGCGCGGCGGCGGCGCCGGGCAGTGCTCCCGGCCGGGTGATGATCGAACGAAGTGTGCGCGACAGCGCGGCATAGAACCGTTCGGTGGCGACGATGAGCACCGCGCAGACGACGGTGGCGACGATATGAGCGATCGTCATCGAGCCACCCGCCGACATCGAGCCGACAGCGAAAAGGCCGCTGCGGCAGGGAGTCTCATCGGAATGGTGGGCGGCGAGCAGGCTCAGTGCGAGGTGTGCCACCGCCTGTCCGCCGCCGAGGGTGGCGAGCACCGCCAGCCGGCCTCGGCTCCCGCCGGCCGATGGCAGCAAGGCCGCGAGCGTCCCGGCCGTCGCCGCGCTCAGCAGTAGCAGGGCGAGCGCCGCCGAGGCCGGATAACCACCGCCGGCCCAGCCGTGTGCGGCGCTGGCGAGCACCACCACCGCCGCGCCGACGAGCCCACCGCGCATCGCCTCCGTGCCGGGCCGGGCCGGATATCGCGCGGGCGATGATCCTGCGGCGGGCCGGACACGGGGCGACATGTGCGGGACGGTCGCTCAGCGCACGCCGAGGCGCGCGAGAATATCGGCTTCGACGCCGGACAGTTCGTGCGAGATGGAGTTGTGCACGGCCCGCCGCCGCGGCGCCGGCATCTGCTCGGCGGTGCGCACGGCCGCGGCCAGACTGCTCAGCCGATCGCGCGTGGCGGCCACGAATTTCGCGGTCTCACCACTCTTGTCGGCGGAGTTCTCGATCCCGGCCAGGGTCGACTCCACCCCCGCGATCCGTGCCTGCAGCCGGGCGCCGTGACCGCTGAAGTTGCCGAGTTCGCCGATGCCGATGCCGAGGCGGTGGGCCCGGCGGGTGTCGATCTGCCCGCGCAGATAGGTCGCGGCCCGGTAGGCGAGCGGCGCCAGCACCGGGACCAGTACGCGCGCCACACCCAGGTACTTCTTGACCTGGCTCGCGGTGAGCAGTTCCCGATCGGCGCGCTCGGCGGCCTTGAGGGCGGCCTTCTCCTCTGCCTTCAGCGTCGCGATCTGGGCCTTCGCCACCTCGCGCTGGGTGCGGATTTCCGCGCGCTGGCGTTTGCGTTCGTTGCGGGCGCTGAGTTTGGCCTCCATCGCGGCTTTGTGCTTGAGGGCTTTCGCCTCGGCTTTGCGGTCCGCACGCCGCTTGCGCTTGGTGAACAACCCCATCGAAAGGCCCTCCGTCACGAAGATTCCGTCATGCTGATAACCCACATGCCACACGGTTTGCGCCAACTGTAGCGGGATGCGCGCGTTCGGGCGCCGCCGCGGCGGCCGGTCCGCGGTTCGCGGCGCCGGGCATTGCGCGCCGAGCGGCCCGACGACCGGTCACAACCGCCGAGGTCACGGCGATCCGCACCCCGTGCACGCGGGCGGTTCGCGGGAGTGTCGGAGGTAGGGACCATACTGCTTAGCGTGTATTCGGGCAGCGGCGACCGGGACGGTCGCGAGGAGGACGGCGGAGGCGACGAGCGGCGGGCTGCTGCTCGCCGAGCTGTCGTGGTGCCTGTGGAAGCACAACGGGCACAGCATGATTCGTCCGACGAGCCGAACGGGTCGGCCGTGGCCGAGCGCGGTCCCGCCGTCGCCTACGTCGACGCCCGCGCCCTGGTCGGCTGCCGCCACCGGCTGCACCTGGACGCCACCCATCCGGAACGTCTGCTCGGGGTCGCCGAGGACGCCGGGGTCAAACAGCGCCGCGACGCGGCCACCGCGCATCGGTCCCGGGTTCGCGACACCCTCGTCGCCGCCGACCCGCAATCCTGGGTGATCATCGACCCGGATCAGCCCGCGACTGCCCGGGCCGCGGCCACGCTGCGCGCCTGCGCGGAAGGGACGCCGCGGATCTGGGGCGCGTTGCTGCCGCAGGAACCGGACACCGGCCGGCGCGGCGGCTGCGAGATTCTGCTGCGCGATGTCGATCGGGGCGGATACATCCCGGTCATCGTGGTCAACCACAAGGTGACCGACCCCCGGCAACCCGATCCGGCCGATTTCCACCCCACCACCTCGGACCTCTATCACTGGAATCCGCAGCCCGACCGGCATGTGCGGATGCGGACCCAGCCCCGGGATCAGCAGCGGTTGGCCCATCTGTACCGGATGCTGCAACGGCACGGATTCGCCAGTCCCGCCCTGGTCGGCGGGGCCATCGGCTATCACTTCGACCGCATCCTGGTGCACGATCTGGCTCCGGTGCTCGACGAGTACGACCGTCGCTATGCCGATCGGATCGCCGTGGTCCGCGGCGAATTGCCGACGGTTCCGTCGAAGGTCCCGGAGTGCCGGCAGTGTCCGTGGTGGACCCGCGCCCCGATTCCCGCCGAGGCCGGCGCCGCCGAGATCACCGATCCGCCCGCCGTCAGTTGTGAGGGTTGGCTGGCCGCCCATCGCGACGTCAGCCTCGTCGCCCCGGGCTCGCGCGCCGAACTGCTGCGCCGGCACGGCGTGCAGACCATCGACGATCTGGCGGAGTGGTCGGGCCCCGAACCCGAGGACTGGCAGTACGAGCCGTTCGCGGAGACGGTGGTCACCGCCCGCGCCTGGATTTCGGGCGCGCCGCTGGTCCGCCGGGTGGACCGGGTGCGGGTACACCGGGCGGATGTCGAGGTCGACGTCGATCTGGAGAGCTATCAGGAGCACGGGGCCTATCTGTGGGGCACCCTGCTCGACGGCGTTTACCGGCCCTTTTTCACCTGGGAACCGCTGCCGACCGTGGACGAGGCCCGATCGTTCGCGGAATTCTGGACCTGGTTGATGGGCGTGCGTGCGGAGGCGGCCGCGGCGGGCAAGACCTTCGCCGCGTACTGCTACTCCCGCACCGCGGAGGACAAATGGCTGTACGAATCGGCCCGGCGCTTCGCCGGCCTGCCGGGAATTCCCACCGAGGCCGAGATCCGGGCCTTCGTCGACAGTCCGCAATGGGTGGATATGTTCCAGGCCGTCTCCGAGCAGTTCATCTGCCCGAACGGGAAGGGCCTGAAGAAGATCGCGCCGGTCGCCGGATTCGGCTGGCGCGACCCCGAGGCCGGCGGTGAGGCGTCGATGAGTTGGTACCGGCTCGCGGTCGGTTACGACGGCGAACCGGATCTGTCCCAGCGCACTCGCCTGCTGGAATACAACGAGGACGATGTGCGCGCGACGCACGTGTTACGGGAGTGGATGTCGCCCGCCCAGCCCGGTCCGCACAGTGCCGATGCCGAGGTTCCCGCGATGACCGACTTTCGCGAGCCCGCTCCGATTCGTCGTAATATCTGCACGTGACCGATCAAGTCGAACAACTGGAGTTTCAGGCCGAGACCCATCAGCTTCTGGAACTGATGATCCACTCGGTCTACTCGAACAAGGACACCTTCCTTCGAGAACTGATTTCGAATGCCTCGGACGCGCTCGACAAACTGCGGCTCGAGTCGTTCCGGGACAAGGATCTCGAGGTCGACACCTCGGATCTGCACATCGAGCTCGAGGTCGACAAGGACGCTCGGGTGCTGACCGTTCGCGACAACGGTATCGGCATGTCCCGGGCCGAGGTCGTCGACCTGATCGGAACGCTGGCCAAGTCCGGAACCGCCGAACTCCGCCGGCAGCTGCTCGAGTCCAAGGGTGGCGAGAGCGCCGTGAGCTCGGAGGATCTGATCGGCCAGTTCGGCATCGGCTTCTACTCGACGTTCATGGTCGCCGACAAGGTCACCCTCACCACCCGGCGTGCGGGGGAGACCTCCGGCACCCGCTGGGAGTCGGCCGCCGGCAGTTCGACCTACACCATCGAAACCCTCGACGAAGCCCCGCAGGGCACCGCGGTCTCGCTGCACCTGAAGTCCGCCGACGAGGACGATCACCTCTTCGACTACACGCAGGAGTGGAAGCTCCGCGAAATCGTCAAGAAGTACTCCGACTTCATCTCCTGGCCGATTCGCATGACGGTGGAGCGCACCGTCACCGAGGGCGAGGGTGAGGAGAAGGAAGAAAAGACCATCCTCGAGGAGCAGACGCTCAATTCGCAGAAGGCGCTGTGGACGCGCCCGCGCAGCGATGTGTCCGACGAGGAGTACAAGGAGTTCTACAAGCACGTCTCGCACGCCTGGGACGATCCGCTGGAGATCATTCCGCTCAAGGCCGAGGGCACCTTCGAATATCAAGCGCTGCTGTTCATTCCGTCGCATGCGCCGTTCGATCTGTTCATGCGCGAGCACAAGCGCGGGGTGCAGTTGTATGTGCGCCGCGTGTTCATCATGGACAACTGCGAAGAGCTCATGCCGGAGTATCTGCGCTTCGTCAAGGGCGTGGTCGACGCGCAGGATCTGTCGCTGAACGTTTCCCGCGAAATTCTCCAGCAGGATCGTCAGATCCAGATGATTCGCAAGCGCCTGGTCCGCAAGGTGCTCTCGACGATCAAGGAGATGCAGACCGCCGAAACGGCCGAAGCGACCGAGGGCGCGGAGGCGGGGTCGGCGAAAGACTCGAAGTACCGCACTTTCTGGAACGAATTCGGCCGAGTCCTCAAGGAGGGCTTGCTCTCCGATTTCGACAACCGCGAAACCATCCTGCAGGTCTCGTCGTTCGCCTCGACCCATTCCGATTCGGAGCCGACCACTCTCGCGCAGTACGTCGAGCGCATGGCCGAGGGTCAGGACAAGATCTATTACATGACCGGCGAATCTCGCCAGCAGATCGAGAATTCGCCGCATATGGAGGCCTTCAAGGCCAAGGGCCTCGAGGTGCTGATCCTCACCGACCCGGTCGACGAGATGTGGGTCGGTTCGGTGCCGGAATTCGACGGCAAGCCGTTCCAGTCGATCGCCAAGGGTGAGGTCGATCTGGAGACCGAGGAGGAGAAGAAGGCCTCCGAGCAGCTGCGTGAACAGCAGGAGAAGGATTTCGGCGATGTGCTGAAGTGGTTGCAGGAGACGCTGAGCGACAGCGTCAAGGAGGTGCGGTTGACCTCCCGCCTCACCACCTCCCCGGCCTGCATCGTCGGTGACGTCTTCGACTTCACGCCCCAACTCGAGCGCATGTACCGGGCGTCCGGTCAGGCGTTGCCGGAATCGAAGCGGATCCTGGAACTCAACCCGGACCACCCGCTGGTCACCGGACTGCGTGACGCCTACGCCAAGGACGACAAGTCCGAGGACCTGCCCGCGACCGCGGAATTGCTGTACGGCACAGCGGTTCTCGCCGAGGGCGGGGAGTTGAAGGATCCGGCTCACTTCGCTCAGCTGCTGGCGGATCGGCTCACCAAGACGCTGTGATCGATCGGCCGCCCGCCCGGGAACATTCCGGGCGGGCGGAATGTCGGCCGCGGCCCTGCGGTTCGTGATCGTGTGAGAGCTTTGGTGTACGACCCGGCTGCCCGGCATGGACTGCGACTCGCAACGGCTCCCGATCCGGTGCCCGGCACCGGACAGGTGGTGGTGCGGATCGCCGCGACCTCACTGAATTTCGGCGAGGTCAGGTATCTGAGCAAGAACTACTCACCCGGTGGCGTGGCCGGCTGGGACGCTTCCGGTGTCGTCGTCGAGGCGGCGGCGGACGGCAGCGGTCCGCCGGTGGGCACGCGCGTGGTCACCTTCGGCTGGAATGGTGGCTGGGCGGAACTGCGCGCGGTCGATACCGGCGAGTTGGCGGTACTGCCGGACGATGTCGAGCACGGCGCCGCCGCAGCATTGCCCGTGGCCGGTGTCACCGCCGTGCGGGCCCTGCGCCGCCTCGGCCCGGTGATCGGGCGCCGCATCCTGATCACCGGCGCCTCGGGCGGCGTCGGCCGCTTCGCGGTCCAGCTCGCGGCCCGGGCGGGCGCCCATGTGGTCGCGGCGGTCGGCCGGCCGGAACGCGGCGCGGGCCTCACCGAACTCGGTGCGGCGGAGGTTGTTTCGGGAGGATTGACCGGCATCGGCGAACCGGTCGTCGGCGTGATCGACAATGTGGGCGGGCAGCTGCTGTCCGACGCGTACGCGTTGCTGGCCCCGGGCGGGCTGGCCCTCAGCGTCGGCAAGGCATCGATGGAGCCGACAAGCATCGACTTCGAACAGGCCCGGCTGGCCAATCCGGGCGCGCGGATCGAGGCCTTCTCCGTCGGTCCCGGTTTCGGACCGGATCTGGCCTATCTGGTGTCGCTGGTGGCCCGCGGGGAGCTCGATCCGCAGGTGGGCTGGCGCGGCGGCTGGGATCGGGCCGCCGATGCAGCGGAAAGCCTGCTCAGCCGAACGGTTTTCGGCAAGGCCGTCCTGGACGTCGACTGAGGAATCCCGAACCGGGACGCGCGGGCCCGCGGAGTGTGGGGGCGAGGCCCCCACACCTCTGCGTCAGCGCGGCGCCATGCGCAGCGCACCGTCCATGCGGAAGGTTTCGCCGTTGAGGTAGTCGTGCTCGGTGATGTACTGCGCCAGCTGGGCGTACTCGTCCGGGCGGCCCAGGCGCGACGGGAACGGCACGCCGGCCTCGAGGCCCTTGCGGTACTCCTCGGTGACGCCGGCCAGCATCGGGGTGTCGATGATGCCGGGGGCGATGGTGTTGACGCGAATGCCGAACTGCGCGAGGTCGCGCGCGGCCGGGACGGTCATACCGGCGACGCCGCCCTTGGAGGCGGAGTAGGCGATCTGGCCGATCTGGCCCTCGAACGCCGCCACCGAGGCGGTGTTGATCACGACGCCGCGCTGGCCGTATTCGTCGACGGGCTCGGTCTTGGCGATGGCGTCGGCGGCCAGGCGCATCACATTGAAGGTGCCCAGCAGGTTCACGGTGATCACGGTCCGGAACAGCTCCAGATCGTGCGGACCGTTCTTGGACAGGATGCGTCCCGCCCAGCCCACGCCGGCGCAGTTGACCACGATGCGCGGCGGAACGCCGGATTCGACCACCTTCGCGACCGCGGCGGCGACCTCGTCGTTGCTGGTCACATCGGTCGGGATCAGGGTGACACCGGCGGGGACGCTGTCGCCGGCGCGTTCGATCGACTGCGCCAGGTCGAGACCGAATACGGTCGCGCCCTGGTCGGCGAAGCGTTTTGCGGTTGCGGCGCCCAGACCGGACGCAGCTCCGGTGATGATCGCGGCGGAGCCCGAAATCTCCACGGTGATTGGTCCTCTCGTTAGTGACGGCCCGATGGGTACTGGCCTTCCGTCAACAGCACCATATCCGGAGAGATCATCGAGTCGGGCGGGGGTGTGGCCGCTGCGGAACGCGATCCCGCGCAGAATGGAAGGCAACCAGCTAATTTCCTTGGCGAACCGTTCGCGATCGATCGATGGAGTAGCGCTATGACCGCCTCGGCCCCCGCGGACCGCCGGCTGCCCCGCGGCCGGCACGGAATTCCGCGGGAAACGATCGTCCGCGAACAGCGGGACCGCATCCTCGTGGCGATGGCGGACGCCATGGCGGACAAGGGGTATGTCGGCACCTCCGTCGCGGCCGTGATCAAGCGCGCGGGCGTCTCGCGGGAAACGTTCTACGAGCAGTTCCGTTCGAAGGAGGACTGTTTCGAGGCGGCCTACGAGCGGGCCGTGGAACTGCTGCTCGGCCGCATCCGCCGCGCCTTGCGCCCCGCCCCGGAGCCGGACAACGGGCCGGCGACGAGAGCCGCCGAGCCGCCGATCGGCGCTCTGCTGGACGCCTACCTGGACGGTCTGGCCGCCGAACCCGCCTACGCTCGCCTGTTTCTGGTCGAGGTGTATGCCGCCGGGCCGAAGGCGATCGCCCGGCGCGCACAGTTGCAGGAATCGTTCGTCGCCGTGGTCGCCGAAATACTCGACGCGCGGACCGAGCAGCAGCGCTTCGCCTGCCGGACCATGGTCGCCGCCCTCAGCGCCATGGTCACCAATCACGTCGCCACCGATGATCCGGACGGTCTGCGCGAGCTGCGCGAGCCCATGCTGGAACTGGTGTACCGCAGCGGTGACCTGTTCGGTTCCGCCCTGGCCGCTCCCGACAACCATCGCAGCGATCCCGGCCGATACTTCGACCCCTGGTAATCGCGCGGTCGATCAGTCCAGGCAGAACTCGTTGCCCTCGGGATCGGTCAGCACGATATGGCCTTGGCCCAGCGGCGGCACGGGTTCGTATCGCCGCACGCGGGTGGCGCCCCTGGCGACCAGGCGCTCGGCCTCGGTTTCCAGGGCGGCCATCCGGTCGGCGCCGGTCAGCCCCGGTGCCGCCCGCACATCGAGGTGCACGCGATTCTTGACCTGTTTGCCCTCGGGCACCTTCTGGAAGAACAGTCGCGGGCCGGACCCGTCGGGGTCCACCACGGCCGAGGCGTCGTTGCGGTGCTCCGGCGGTACGTTCATCGCCTCGAGCGCCTGCTCCCAGGTCTCGAATCCGGGCGGCGGGCCCTGGACCCGGTAGCCGAGCGCATCGGCCCAGAATTCGGCCAGCGCGGCGGGGTCGGCGCAGTCGAAGGTGATTTGGACATCGCGGGCCATATCAGCTCGCCTCCTGTGGTGTAGGGATCAGCCGGACCCGGTCGGCAGCACGAACCGCTGTGTGATCGGCGCTCACGCTACCTCCTGTCGGTTCCGGTGCAGGTAGAGGTCGCGCAGCAGGCAGACCTCGGCCAGGTGGTGGATCAGTTCGCGGTTGATGTGCAGGACCAACGCCGACAACGGGTATTCGGCGAAGGGTCCCTCCGCCGCACTGCACGGCCGGGCGAGACCGTCCTCACCGAGCGACTCGACCCCGGACAACCATCGGGAATACTCCGAATCCAACTGGGCCAGCGCCTCTTTCGCGGTCTCGGGATACTCGTAGGCGTAGTAGTCGGTGGCCGCACGGCCGAAATGCGACGCGTTGCGCACGGCGAGCACACCGACGATCACATGCCCGAGTCGCCAGGCGATGGTGGTGACCGGTGCGGGTTCCGGCGGGGGATAGGCGAAGTCGATCGTCATCGCGCCGGAGCCACCCTGTATCGGCGCGGTCCCGGTGCCGCGTGGCCGCAGATTCCAGCAGCCGGGCACCGGCTCCCAGAAGTATTCGTCGTCGGTGAGCCCGTCGAGTCGCGGCCGCAACTGGGTGGTCCAGTGCCGGTCGATCTGCTCGCGAAGCAGGCTGTTCCAGGTCGGATCGGTCATGAGCCCAGCCTGCCCGCAATAGCGGACAGTTCCGTTCCGGTATCTGTGTCAGGATGGCCGCGTGACCGTCGAGGCGACAACCGAGCGGGTGCTGCGGCTGCTGGCCCTGCTGCAACGCCGGCCGTCCTGGACGGCCGCCGAACTCGCGGCCGAACTGGGAGTCACCGATCGTTCGGTACGTCGGGATGTGGAACGGTTGCGTGCGATCGGCTATCCCGTGCACGCGACCGCCGGGGTGGGCGGCGGATATCAGCTCGGCGCGGGCACCCGCCTGCCGCCGCTGTTGTTCGACGACGAGGAGGCCATCGCGACGGCGGTATCGCTGCGCCTGGCCGCCGGCGGAACGATCACCGGTGCGGGTGAGGCGGCGCTGCGGGCGCTGGCGAAACTCGATCAGGTGATGCCGCCCCGATTGCGGGCCGAGGTGCGGGCGGTACACGACGCCACCGAGACCATGGTGGGCCCCGGCATCGAGATCGATGCCGACGTGCTGATGACCCTCGCGCGGGCCTGCCGCGACGCGGTCCGGGTTCGCTTCCACTACACCGGCCGCAACGGCGCGGCGGAACGCACGGTCGAACCCGTCCGCGTGGTCACCACCGGCCGCCGCTGGTATCTGATGGCTCGCGACCTCGACCGGGACGACTGGCGGACATTCCGACTCGACCGGATGCGCGAGGTGGTGGCCACCACGTGGCGGTTCCGTCCGCGTGCGCATCCGGACCCGGTCGATTACGTGCAGCGCTCGGTGGCCGAGGCGCCGTATCGCTTTCTCGCCCGAATCCGGGTCCACGCCACCGCCGATCGGGTGCGCGATCTGATTCCGCCGCAGGTGGGCCGGGTCGACGACGACCGGGACGGCTGGTCGATCCTGACCGTCGCCGGCGACGATCTCGACTGGCTGGCGGTCCGGGTGGTCGGCCTGGGTTTCGCGGTGGAAGTCCTGGAACCGCCGGAGCTACGCGCTGCCGCGGGCCGACTCGCTCGGCGCCTGTCGGCCCTCGCCGAACCCTGCTGACAGGTGGGCTCAGTGGCCGTGCAGCGACGGCGTTTCCTCGGGTTCCTGGCTGCCCCTGCGCGACCGGCCGAGCAGACCCCACACCGCACCGGCGACCAGCGGCACCACGGCCGCGATCGAATATTCGCCGAGTTTGCCCAGGTCCGGGGCGAGGGCGCCGAGCAGCGTCGCAGCGCCGATGTAGAGGAACAGCAAGCCGGAGGCGACGGCGATCGCCCGCTCCGGAATGTGCTTGCCGACTGTGATGCCGACGGCGATGGCCAGGCCCCCGGCGGCCACCATGCCCGCGACCGAGCCGGCCCAGACCGCCGGCCAACTGTGGTTGGAGGCCAGGGCGATGGTGGCGAACATGGTGCGGTCGCCGAGTTCGGCCAGCAGGAACGACGAGATCACGAGAACGAAGACGCGACCGGGCGAGGCCGGCCCGGTGACCGCGGGCTCATCGGGTTCGCCCTCCTCGTGCCGGGCGGCCCACAGCGTCCATACACCGACGATCAGCAGGATGATGCCCGTGCAGAGGGCGATGAGATCGGTCGGCAACGCCGCACCGAGGAAGTGTCCGACACCGACGGCGATCAAATTGACCAGCACGCTCGCGACGGTGATGCCGCCGAGCACGATCCACCAGCGGTAACGCAGCGCGAAGGTCAGGGCCATCAGCTGCGATTTGTCACCGAGTTCGGCGACGAAGAGCACGCCGAAGCTCAGCAGTATCGCGGCGATCATCATCGGCTCCCAGGTCTCCGGCTTGTCGGCCGAAGACGGGCGCCCTCAGCCGACAACCCGCACGGACGGTCTGTCATCGGCCGAAGGTCTCGCCCACCGGAACACCGGTTCGGATGGCCGGATCCGACTGGCGGATCAGTATGTCGACCATGCGATTGCGGGCTACTCCCCTTCGCTGTGCCCTCACCCTACCCGCACCCGGCGGCCGAGGCCAAGTCGCTGTTGCCCAAATCGCAATGGGCACAATAAGTTTGGGCGCGCTGCCGGAAAATTTCGGGTACCCGTCGAAGTGGATTCGACGGGGCGGCCGACGGCGTTCGGGAGCCCGCCGCGGATCAGGCCGCGGCGAGCAGCATCGCCAGGACGGCGGTGTCGGGATCGGCGATCGGATCGACCCCCACCCGGCTCACCATCGAGGTGACGGTGCCGTCGAGTTCGGCCTCCACCCAGGCCGCGCGGTGGGCCAGTCCCAGATCCGGAATGCCTGGCAGCAGGACGCAGCCCGAGGCCGCGCCGGCGCATTCGGGCAGGGAGGGATTGGTCTCCGAGGGTGGGTGCAACATCATCAGCGCGGGCGGGACGTGTTCGGCGAAGCGGCCCGGCTCGACCGCTTCCTCGCCCAGGACCGGTCCCTCGGCCATGACGAGTCCGACCGTGCCCGGATGCGGATCGTCGGGCAGCTCCTCCCGCGCCCCGAAGACCGTGGTGGTGGCGAGCAGGCCGGGCAGGCTGGCGACCCGGACCGCGAGCGCGAGCAACTGCGCCCATTCCTTCGTGGTGTCGGGCCAGCGCCCGGAGATCACGAATCCCCGCAGCGAACCCTGTGCCTGAAACGGCGTGACCCCGACCGGAGTGTTCGTACGCATCGGATGCCTCCCGAAGTGTCAACGGGGGCGGCTCCGCGATGAGCGAGCCCGTCCTCGACCTATCGTTGAGATAGGAGTACCCGAGGATTACTCGAACAATGTCTGGCACACAAGTACCAGAGAGTGCTAAACAGCTGGTAACAGTGCTGGAACATGCCAACGGAAGCAGCAGATTTCGTTCGGACATGGGTAACTCCCCAACCACCTCGAACACGATCTCGCTGCGACCGCCGGCCCTCGACGCAACTCAGGCCATACCCAACCGGGTATGGCCTGAGTACGCGGAGAGGCGGATCAGCTCAGCCGAAGATGAGGCCCTTGCCCTGGGCGACGGCCTTGGCGAAACGCTCCTGCACGTCGGCCCAGTTGACGACGTTCCAGAACGCCTTCACGTAGTCGGCCTTGACGTTCTTGTACTGCAGGTAGAACGCGTGCTCCCACATGTCGACCTGCAGCAGCGGAATGATGCCGAGCGGCACGTTGGCCTGCTGGTCGTACAGCTGGAAGGTCAGCAGCTTCTGACCGAGGGTGTCGTAGCCCAGCACGGCCCAGCCCGAACCCTGCAGACCGTTGGCGGCCGCGGTGAACTGCGCGCGGAACTTGTCGAAGGAACCGAACTGGTCGTCGATTGCGGCGGCCAGTTCCCCGACCGGCTTGTCGCCGCCGTTGGGGGACAGGTTCTTCCACCAGATCGAGTGGTTCACGTGACCACCGAGGTGGAACGCCAGGTTCTTCTCGTGCAGGAAGATCGCAGCGTGGTCGTCGGCCTCGCGCGCGGCTTCCAGCTTCTCGAGCGCGGTGTTGACGCCGGCGACGTAAGCGGCGTGATGCTTCGAGTGGTGAATCTCGTTGATCTGCCCGGAGATGTGAGGCTCCAAGGCGCCGTAGTCGTAATCCAGATCTGGCAGCGTGTACTCAGCCACGATGTCCCTTCCTCATGATGTCGGCGCGTGTACCCGGGGTTGTCGAGCACACCAACCTTCATTCGTACACCCGCTCGATGCAACCGGGTCCGGTCCACCCTAGATTCCCACGGCCCGAAATCGACTGCGCGGCCAGGATCCGAGGGCGCACGCCCGAGGTATGCCCGAGCGCGGAGATTTATTCACGCTGAACGCATATCCGGCGGTTTCGCCGCCGGCACCGACCCGCGGACAACAGCGAGGCGGGTGCCTACATCGGCGGGGCGACGTCGGGCAGCATGGTGCGCGGATCGCACGAATCGTGCGCCTTCCACCAGCGTCGCGCGCCGGCGACGAACTCGTCCAGCCCGACCAGGCGTCCGTCGGCAGTTTCGATGGTGATGTCCTCGAACCAGATCCGCACGTCCAGTTCCCGCGGATCGGTTCCCTCCTGCTGGGAGAACTCGAACACATGGACCGGGGCCCGGTCGCTGATCGTGGTGTCGAAGCTCAGCAGCTCGCGCCACAGCGCCCAGCCGCTGTCGTCGACGTCGATGAAATCCCAGCCGTGCAGGGCGCCGCCGCCGAATCCGGCGATGGCCTCACCGAGAGTGTCGAGGGTGAGTGGGAAGATGTGCGGCTCCAGGTCGTCCCAGCGTTGCTGACGTAGGGAGGCGGCGACCCGGCTGACGCCGCACAGGGTCAGCGACACCCGGCCGTCGGCGGGCTGCCCGTCGCCGGGGAGGGTCAGCACCTCCAGTTCGATTCGAAGTCGTGCGTCCGCGGCATCGACCGCGAGGCCGAGACAGGTCGCCTCGGCGAGTGCGGTGTTGAGCCCGGCCGTGTCCAATCCGTCGAGTAACCCCCTGCTCGCGTCCATAGCGCCAGGCTACCGATTCGCCGCCGTCGAGCTCGGCATTTCGGTTTCTCGCTAGTGTTGTCGTTTTTTTGCCGAAGCGAGGGAACCGAATGAACGGATCCCCCGTCCAAGTAGTTGTCGGGACCTCGCGGCGAGCGGTGAAACACCGTGTGACCAGCCCAGAGGCCCGCAGGCGGCAGCGGGGGCCGCTCCGGGACGAGGAGGGGAGTCCCGGAGCGGCCCCCGTTCCGTTTTCCCGGCCCGGTTGTTGCGGACCGACCGGTCTGCCAAGTCGCAACCTGTGGATGAGGTTGTGGATTATGTGGATAACTGGGGGTGAGATATTCACAGGTGGGTTTGCTCGGGGTGTGCGGCAGGGTATCGCGCGCTGGAACAGACCGGGAGTTCACGGAAACGAACGAGTGCCGGGACTCCCCGCCGATCCTGGGTACATGGCAGGATCGTCCATTGTGACGAGCTTCGAAATTCCATCGGTGCCGGTCCAGGACCTGCCCGCCGAATTCGATGCCGCACCGCCGGCGGGTGCTGGATCCGGTGCCGGCGCCCCGTCCGCGATCCTGCTCGATGTGCGTGAGGACGACGAATGGCAGCTCGGGCACGCCCCGGCCGCCCTGCACATCCCGATGGTCGATGTTCCGGCTCGCCTCGACGAGCTGGACTACGACGCCGATATCTACGTCGTCTGCCGGCAGGGTGGCCGCTCGATCGAGGTCGCGAAGTACCTGGCGCACGTCGGATTCGAGGTTTACCAGGTGACCGGCGGCATGGTCGCCTGGCAGCAGGCGGGCCGGCCGTTGTGCGGCGAGGGCGATCACGAAGCCAAGATCTACTGAACCGGCCCACGAAACCCGCAGGAAATCGAGAACCGCAGCACACCCGATGAACGAGGTCGACTCCGATGGAAGGGGGAGCAGCCCGGTGAGTACGGTCGTGCAACCCTGCGCCCGGTGCGGCGCCCGCTGGGCGGTGCACGGTACGCCGATGCACTGGTGCCCTCGCTGCCGCG
The DNA here is from genome assembly GCF_000308855.1 of Nocardia veterana NBRC 100344. Lineage (GTDB taxonomy): Bacteria > Actinomycetota > Actinomycetes > Mycobacteriales > Mycobacteriaceae > Nocardia > Nocardia veterana. The sequence goes on from NZ_BAGM01000004.1 coordinate 45,666, forward strand.
GTGTGCTGCTGTCCCCGGCGCCCGTCGACGCGCCGCCGGAACGACGCAACTATCGCTGGGTGGCGCGCCCGCCCGGCCGCGGCCCGCGAGTGGAACGGCCGCGGCCGAGCGTCGGTGCCGACCCGGCCACTCCACGCTATGCCGAGATACCACGGTGGGGCCTGCGGGATCGTCCGCCGGTCCCGTCCGTCGCACCGCGCAACCGGGTCCGCGCGGCACTGCAGTGGCTGACCGAGCGGGTATCCGGCCTGCTGTTGGCCACCACCATCCTGTTCGGGCTCGCCGCCGCCGCGGAATTCGGCCGCTATCTCGTCCTGCTGCGCAATCGGACCCGGCTGATCGACCCGGTCGTGCTGTTCCTGTCCGACCTCACCGTGTACGCCACCTCGGTCGCCGCCCTGGTCTGTGCCTTGATGACCGCGGTGGGATCGATCGGATGGCTGATCCGCGCCCGGCGCGAGGCCTACGCCGACAACGGCCACCACGATCCGCGCTCGATGCCCGCGCTGCTGTGCGGCGGCCTGATTCCGGTGATCAATATGGTCTGGCCTGGTGTATTCCTCACCGAGTTGGTGCGCCAACTCGGCAACGACCCACGGACCCTGCGCGCGGTGCGGATCTGGTGGGGCCTCTGGGTGCTCAACGGTGTGATGGTGATCGCGGCATTGTTGTTCCGCACGGCGGATACGCTGCAAGCACAGGCCGACGGGGTGATCTTCACCGTCTACACCGATCTCGTGGCGGTGGCGGTGGCCGTGGCGTCGCTGTGGGTGCTGCGCCTGTGTGAGGGCCGGGATCTACGCGGCCGGGTCCGGGTGCCCAAGCGCTGGCTGCCCGCGACCGGGCCGGCCGACCAGGTCATCGAACCCGTGCACCCGGTGACCGCCGGCACCGGTGCGGACGAATCGGCCGATACCGAGAGCGCCGACGCGCAGCGCGTCGAACAGGAGGAGGTCATGGCCAAGTGAGCCAGGGCAATCGCGCACCGTTCGTGGTCGCGCATCGGGGTGCGTCCGGGACGCGTCCCGAGCACACCCTCGCCGCCTATGAGCTGGCGTTGCAGGAAGGCGCCGACGGCGTCGAATGCGATGTCCGGCTGACTCGTGACGGTCATCTGGTATGCGTTCACGACCGCACCGTGGATCGCACCTCCTCCGGCACCGGCCTGGTCAGCGAGATGACGCTGGACGAACTGCGTGAACTCGACTTCGGCGACGACGGCAACCCGGCGCCCGTGCTGACCCTCAGCGAGCTGATCACGCTGGTGCTGGACTGGCGCAGCCGGCCGACGAAGTTGTTCATCGAGACCAAACATCCGGTCCGCTACGGCGCGCTGGTCGAGAACAAGGTGCTGGCCGAGTTGCAGCGTTTCGGCATCGCCACTCCTGCCTCGGCCGACCATTCCCGGGCGGTGGTCATGTCCTTCGCCGCCACCGCGGTGTGGCGGATCCGTCGCGCGGCCCCGCTGCTGCCGACGGTGCTGCTCGGTGAGTCCTCGCGCTACCTCGGCGGGAGCGCCGCGACCACGGTCGGCGCCACCGCGGTCGGCCCGTCCGTCAAAACGCTGCGCGATCATCCCGAACTCGTCGACAAGGCGGCCGCGGCCGGGCGAGCGACGTACTGCTGGACGGTGGACGATCCGCAGGACGTGAAACTGTGCGCCGAACTCGGCGTCAGCTGGATCGCGACCAACCATCCCGGCCGTACCAAAACCGTGCTGGACGGTATCTGACATTCATCGGCCGAACCGGTGTGACGTCGGAAAATGCCACGGTGGGGACCCGCCTGCCCGGCTCGCCGTCGCGGTCCCGGCCGGATCCGCGCGCCCCTGCGTGATGCGGGTCCCACGAACCTGTAGGTTCTGCGTTCGTGGGTAAGTCGAAGCGGAACAGTCCCAAGCCCGACAGCAATCGGGCCCAGCGCCTCGCCGAACGTCGTGCGGCGCAACAACAGGCGGCCACGGCCGTGACGCGTCCGTTCGCCGGCCTGGCCGCCGAATGCGATCTCGTCGCGCTGCGCGAATTCGTGCCGTCGGCGACCGCGTCCCTGAACTTGGCCGCCGGTGTCTCCGCCGAACGGCCGGTCACCCTGGCCACCGTGCTGCCCGGAGCGGTGGCGGCGCTGGTGCGCGTCGGTGATGTGCCGACCGGCTTCGTCGGTGCGCAGGTGCAGTTCCAGTCCGCGAATCCGGCCGCGGATCTGGCCGCCGCCATCCTGTGGACCCAGACCGCCGAACCCGGCGCCTCACTGACCGCGGCGAGCGAGGCCGCGCCGGAGGCGGTTCCGGCGCTGACGGAAGTGATCGATCCGAAGGCCGAGCTGGATCTGACCGTCCACCAGGACTTCAAATGGTGGGTCCCGGAGGGTGTGACGCCCGATCCGCAGGTCGCCGCCACGATCGAACAGGCCGATCAGGCGATCATGCCGTCGGATCGGCTCGCGCTGGGCCCCGAATCCGTCGGCGCGGCATGGTGGGTGGATGCCGGTGAGAAGGCGCATCTGCGCTGGGTCCGGCCCGAGGACGAGGACGCCCTGATGCTGGCGCTGGCGCGCGTCCACGCCGCGGGTGGGCTGCACCTCGGCGACGGATCCCGGTTCGCGGGTTCGTTCCGCACCCACGGCCTGCTGGTCCCGGTCTTCGATCTGGACCGCGAGCGCCACCCCAGCGAATGGGTCGCGCCCGCAACCGAATTCGGCGCGCGCCTCGCCGAGGCACTGGCCTCCGACGCGCCGCTGAGCTCCGACGAACGGCGCTCCCGGGACGGTCTGCGGTCGCGTCAGGTCACCCTGCGCTGACGAGAAGTCCACTCGGACAGCGACTTCGGATCAACAGCGAAAGCCCGGTCCACCACTGGTGGGCCGGGCCGGGTCGGGTGCGGATCAGATGTTGCCGCCGGCGGCCCGCGGCGCGCCGGAGGCATCGCTCGGCCCGCTCATCTCGCGAGAAACGAAATATTCGAGATCGAACAGGTTCGACCCCGCGCGATCGGCGACGGTGAGCAGTGTGGACATGCGCGCCACCTCCTCGACCTGTTCCTTCAGGAACCACTGCATGAACTGCTCGCCCAGATAATCGCCCTCTTCCCGGGCGGTGCTGGCCAGCTGGATGATCTGCTCGGTGACCGTCTTCTCCTGCTGCAACGCCAATTGGATCGGCTCGCGCGCATTGTCGAATTGCGAGCGCGCCGCGTCGACACCGGAGAGTTCGACGCTCATATCCCGGTCCAGGAAGTACTGAACGATCATCATCGCGTGATTGCGTTCTTCGATGGCCTGCGCATAGAAATGCTTGGCCAGAACCGGAAGATCGGCATTGTCGAACCACACGGCGATCGCGATGTACTGATGCTCGGCATTGAATTCGTGCCGAATCTGATCGTGGAGCAGGGCGTGAAATTTGCTGTGCGCGGAATCGGAGTGGTTGGACATGATCCCGACATTAGTGCTGGTCAAGCGGGGCTGTCATCCAAGTACACCCTTATTGAGGCAAGTATTGCCTTAGTTATCGAAGCCTTACTACGCCGTTCCGCGGATAATCGGAATTCGGTGTTTTCCTGCGATTTCCCACCGCATCGGATTTCAGCGCCGAGCGATACCGGCCGGCTTCGGCGCCGACGCATCCGGCTTTCGTGTGGCAGGGATCTCGCGGGCCACGAACTCCTCGATATCGAACAGGTTGCCGGCCGACCGCGCACATACCGTCGCCAGCGTGGTGAGCCGGGCAACCTCCGTCAGCTGGTCGTCGAGGAACCACCGGACGAACTGTTCGCCGAGGTAGTCTCCGGCGTCGCGGGCGGTCCGGGTCAGGGCGGTGATCCGATCGGTCGACTCGCGTTCCCGGCTCAGCAGGAATTCCACTGCGGCCGAGGGCGATTCGAATTCCGACCGCACCTCGTCGGTGCCGGTGACGGCCACCGCGGCGTCGCGATCGAGCAGGTACTGGACCATCCGCAGCGCGTGCGCGCGTTTGTCGTCGGCGCCGAGATAGCAGATCCGCGCGAGCTGCGGCAGCCGCTGCGCATCGAAATAGACGGCCACGGCGAGATACTGCTGGGAAGTGGTGAATTCGTGGCGGATCTGGGTGCGCAGCAGTTCGAGGAAGGGGCCGGTACCGGACATGCTCCCGACGCTACCGGGTCAGCAGATCGTCCGGGACCGCCCGGTCGTGCGCCAGCGCGTCGAAGAAGCGACTCGCCCGGTCCCGATCCCAGAGCAGCACATTGCCGGAACCCGTTTCGTCGGTGAAGCCGCCGATCGGAACCGTCGTCGCCACGGTCTTCCCGCGCAGTGCCCAGCCCAGCCGGGCCAGGTCCCAGATGTGATCGCCCTTGTCCACCTGCAGTGAGGAGGCCACATCGCGAGCGAGCGGCCAGACCTTCAGCGGGTTGACGAGGGTGCCCGCGCTGGTGGCCTTCTCCAACAGGGCCGACAGGAACAGCCGCTGATTGTTCATCCGGTCCAGATCGGCGCGCGGGGTGGCGCGGGTGCGCACGAAGCCGAGGGCCTGGGAGCCGGACAGATGCTGGCATCCGGCGGGGAGGTTGATCCCGGCCTTCGGATCATCGATCGGATCGGGCAGGCACATATCGATGCCGCCGAGTGCGTCGACCATGCCGGCGAAGCCACCGAATCCGATCTCGGCGAAATGATCGATCCGCAGTCCGGTCGCGATTTCCACCGTCTGGACGAGTAGTTTCGGCCCGCCGGCGGAGAAGGCGGCATTGAGTTTGTCCTTGCCGACGCCCGGAATGCTCACATACGAATCGCGCGGCAGGCTCACCACGGTCGGCGCGCCCGACTTCGGAATGTGCACGAGCATGATGGTGTCGCTGCGGTCGCCGCCGGCATCGGAGCTGCCGCCGGTCGACAGTTCCCGCTCCTGTTCGGGCGTGAGGCCCACCCTGGTGTCGGAACCGGTGAGCAGCCAGTTCGTGCCGGCTGTCTGCCCGACCCGGTCGCTGTAGCTGCTCAGGGCATCGATGCGATGCAGCGAGCGGTCCAGATAGATCACGCCGGCCACCGGCAGCAGGATCACGACCAGCAGCAGGATCAGCAGCCACCGGCCCCGATGCCGCTTCCGCCGGGCCCGCGGCGCTCGCGGTTCCCGTGGTGGCCGGGCCGATCGGCGAGGTTGCGCGGGCGGCGGTGGCGGTGGTTCCCGGTAGGGCACCGGGCGCTGGGTCGGTGCGTGCGTCGGCTCGCCGCGGTGTCGTTCCGGCGGCTCGCCGCCGTATCCACCGGGCGGCTCGCCGCCGTGCCGTCGGGGCGGCTCGCCGCCGTGCTCGAAGGGGGTCGCCCGCGGTCTGGTGGGACTGTTCGGTGCCTGCGACCAGGCCAGCGGCGGGGGATTGTTGCCGTCGCGGCGGATGACCTGCGTCGGTTCGATCGGCGGACGCCCCGGTGGCAGTGGTCTTCCGGGCGACATCGGAGGTCCCGGATCCGGCTGGCGACGAGGTCCGACGGGATGTCCGGCACCCGGCGGCTGCGGGCGACCCGCGCCCGGCGGGAGCCTCCGCTCGGGACCCTGTCGATCGGGCGGCGGCAGACGACGGCCGTCCGGGCCCGCCGGCGGCGGCACCCGGCGGGTCCGCTGATACTGCTGGGGGTCGTCGCCGTTCACCACCGAGATGGTACTGATCGGGGCGTTGTGCGGGTCGGCACAATGCGTCGGGTGGGCTGGACGTGACCGATTTCCGCAGGTGCGCGCGCTTACGGCAGCCAGGAGACGTGTCCGTGGAGCACGGTATAGCCGATGTAGGCGACGGAGTCGATGGTCGCGTGCGCGAGGATCAGCGGCCACAACCGTCCGGTTCGCTGCCAATACCGGCCGAAGATCGCGCCCATCACCAGGTTCCCGAGACCGCCGCCCAGGCCCTGGTAGAGGTGATAGCTGCCACGCAGCAGCGCCGAGGCGGCCAGGGAGCGGTTTTCCGACCAGCCGAGGGCGCGCAGCCGGGTGATCAGATAGCCCACCACGATGATCTCTTCGGCCACCGCATTCGCGATCGCCGAGAGCACCAGCACCGGGAGTCGCCACCAGTGGTCGTGCAGGGAACTGGGCACGATCGTCACGCTCAGGCCCAGCGCATGGGCCGCCAGATACAGGCCGAGTCCGGGTAGCCCGATCACCGCGGCCAAGACCAGGCCGGGCACCACATCCCCGCGCCACCGGATCCGGGCCAGGCCCACCGGCCGCAGGCCGATTCCGCTGCGCCACAACAGGTATAGGCCCAGGGCGCCCCATCCGAGCAGCCGGGTCACGCTCAGCAGCTGAAACAGCAGGTCGATGGTGGACTGCACCGCGCGGGAGGGATTCAGCGCCACCCGCTGACCCGCGAGGCCGCCCGGTGCCAGCGCACTTTCGACCAGCGACAGCGCGGCGCTGAGCCCGCTCAGACCGAAGGTGATGATCAGGACGATCCCGATCTCCACCCGGATCGCGAACCGCTCGCCGTCCGCGGTCGATTCGGGTCGGGAAGTCGCCGGACGATCACCGCGAACCATAGGAACAATCTAGGGGTGTGGCGCCGGATACGGTGCATCCACCGCGGCGCTCGGGCCGCGGGAACCGCCCGCGTGCGCCCGTCGAATCACGAGGTCCGGTCCGACCCGTGCAAGCGATCGAAGAAGGGGCAGCCGGCGAGGATTCGTACCGCGCGGCTCAGCTGTTCCACATCGTCGACCGGTGCGTGGAACGGCAGCCGGACGTCGTGATCGGTTTCGGGACCTTCGACGCGCAGCGTGACGCCGTAGCGGTCGATCGCCAAGGGGCGAACCGAACCGCCGCGCAGTCGAACCGGCAGATGCCGGGCCAATCGAGCGATCACATCGGCATGGTCGGAATCCATATGCTGCAACCAGGCCGATTCCAGCTCCCAGAACGGATCGGCATCGGCCCGGCGCAAATCATGCGGGCAAACCGATTCGGCCCCGGTCGAGTCCGCCACGACCGCCGATTCGAGCACCACGCGGACCAGCGTCGTGGTGTGGCCGACATCGAGCAGACCGGGATGCGGATATTCGCCGGCGACCTGAGCGGCCAAGGCCCGCTGGGCATGTCCGGGCACCGCCCGTACCCGGCCGCGCAGCCAGACGAGCGCGCGCACGGGTTCGCGCAGCGGCAGCGGCGCATGATCGGTGAGCTCGAGCACGCCGGGAGAGCCGACCTCGCCGGCCGCGGCCGTGACCGCCGCCGAGTTACGCGCGACGGCGACGACGACGTCGCCGCAGGCGCGCAGGTGGTGCACGGTGGTGGGAATCGGATCGGTGCCGGGCAGAGCCAGCACCGCGGTCTCGGCATGGGCGCACGCACTGCGAATTCGCTCCGCGGCGGATGGAGCGGCGGACGTGATCGTGCGGCGCATACGAACCTCCAGTGACAACCGACGAGCGGATAATTAGGTAAACCTAAGCTAAGTCACGGGGCATCGATGCGCAAGCATTGCGATCGCTACGGTGGAAATGTGCCGCACGATTCGACGCCCGCCTCCGAACCCGTCCTGCTGTCGCTGAGTGTCCCCACTCCCGAGCGCGCGGACCTGGTGCACGAGCTGGTCCGGCCGCCGTCGGCGAATCCGCAGGCGCCGGTGCTCGATCTGGATCTGCCCGATGTCGAGGTCGCCGAATTCCTGGTCGGCGCGGCCCATTCCGATACCGGGTTCGTCGCCTCGACCGAGTCCGGGGCGCGGGCCGTGGCCGTTGTCGCGGCAACCGTGGCCGCGCTCTGCGGTGAGGATATTCGAACGGCGTTGACCAGCCCGGATATCGAATTCCTCCGCGGGCTGAGCGCCCCGGCCGTGCAGGCCCTGCGGGAGGTGCTGCTCGCGATCGAAACCACCCGGCCGGACGAGGTGAACGCGGCATTGCGGGTGCTCGTCCCCGGACCGTAGGCCGGGACTGTTACCGCTGGGTATGCTCAAACGGCGAGTCCGCAGCCAACTGCCAGTAATGTCGTATCCGTGCCGCGTATCGCCTATTTCGGGCCGTCGGGAACTTTCACCGAGATGGCCCTCGCCCGGTTCGAAGCCACGCAGACCTTCGACGAACCCGTCGAGCGGATCGCCGCGCCCAGTCAGGGCGCCGCGCTGGAGCTGGTGCGGGCCGGCGAGGCCGATGGTGCGGTCGTGCCGATCGAGAGCTCGGTCGAGGGTTCGATCTCGGCGACGCTGGACGCGCTCGCGGTCGGCCCGCGGTTGCAGATCGTGGCCGAAACCGAGCTGGATGTGGCCTTCACGATCGTGGGCCGGCCGGGGACGCAGCTGTCGCAGGTGCGGACGATCGCGGCCTATCCGGTGGCCGCGGCCCAGGTCCGGCAGTGGCTGGCCGATCGGCTTCCCCAGGCGCAGCTGTACACCTCGGCTTCCAACGCCGCGGCCGCCGAGGATGTGATCGCCGGTCACGCCGAAGCCGCGGTGTCGACCTCCCTGGCCGGGCAGCGGCTCGGACTCGCGGAACTCGCCACCGGTGTGGCCGACCACGATCAGGCGACCACCCGGTTCGTGCTGGTCACTCCACCTCGGGTGGCGCCGCCGCGCACCGGGGCCGATCGGACCTCGCTGGTCGTGCTGGAACTGGCCAACGAACCCGGTTCGCTGATGCGGGTGTTCGCCGAATTCGCCACGCGCGGTGTGGATTTGACCCGCATCGAATCTCGCCCGACCCGGACCGGGATGGGTACCTATCGCTTCTATCTCGACTGTGTCGGCCATATCGATGACACCGCCGTCGCCGAGGCGCTCAAGGCGTTGCACCGCACCGCCGGGCGGATCCGCTATCTGGGCTCGTGGCCGGCCGGATCCCCGAGTGGTTCGCCGCCACCCGCCGACGAGCCGGCGGCGGCCTGGTTGGAAAATCTGAAGAAGGGGGTGGACGCTTCATGAGCGAACCCAGCGCACGAGACGACGCCGCCCGGGGCGCCCGCAAATTGGTGCTGGTGCGTCACGGTGAAACCGAGGGCAATGTCGCGAAACTCCTCGATACCCGGGTACCGGGCCTTCCGCTCACCGAACGTGGTGTGGCCCAGGCGAAGTCGTTCGCCGCGCGGCTGACCGTGCCGCCGGTGCGGCTGTACTCCTCGGTGGCGCTGCGCGCCCAGCAGACGGCCGGGCATATCGAATCGGTGACCGGAGTTCCGGCCGAGGTGCTCGACGGCGTGTACGAAGTCCAGGTCGGTGAGCTCGAGGGGCTGAATACCGAAGCGGCCCATCGGGAATTCCAGCGGGTGTACCGGTCGTGGCATCTGGGTGAGTTGCACACTCGACTACCGGGCGGGGAATCCGGCGAGGAGGTGCTGGCGCGCTATCTGCCGGTGCTCGACGACCTGCGTGACCGTTATCTGACCTCCGGCGCGGATTCCCGGGACGTGCTACTGGTCAGCCACGGTGCCGCCATGCGATTGGCGGCCCGCGAATTGACCGGTGTCGCCCCGCCGTTCACCACCAACAACCATCTGGACAACACCGAGACCATCGAACTGGTCCCGACCGAGGGCGGCGGGTGGACCTGTGTGCGCTGGGGTCGCTATACCCCGCCGTTCGGGTACAAGGTCGAACCGACCGCCGACGACCCGATGGGTTAGCCGGCATCCGTCGTGCGGAATTCAGCCGGCTCCGGGCAGCGTCGGCCTGAAATCCGCACGCAGCGGTAACTTGTCGATCAGATCCTTGATCGCTGTGCGCAACCGGCCCGGCGTGCCGCTGGCCAACGAGGTCCACATGACATCGTCGTCCGACCGAGTGGTGACGCCGATGAACCGGCCGTTGCGGGTGTTGTACACCGCGATCATGCCGTCCGAGATGTCGCGGCTGGCATCGTTGTAGACCACGCCGACGATCGAGGCGTGCGAATGGATTTCGACCAGCGCCGAGGCCAGCGCCTGCGCGTCGCGCGGCGGCCGGCCCACCCGGCTCAGCCGCTGCGCAGTCGTGGCCGCATCTCCGGCGTCGCCGAGAATCGGTTTGAGTTCCTCGGTGAGGACGTTCATTCCGCTGAGCTCGAGGGGCTCCGCGGGACCCAGTGCCGCCATGATGGTGCCCGGCAGATCGTGGCTCGCCTCGTCGATGATGTAGGACTCGGGCCCGCGCAGGGCGACAACCTCGAGGTTGTCGCCCTTGGCGAGACAGAACCGGTTCACCCGCTCACCGACGTACCAGCGCATCGCGATCACCCAGTGCGGGCGGTACAGGCCCCGCAGGCGGTCTTCGAGGTCGCGATGCACCTCGCCGTCGACGAGTAACTCACGCGCGGTGAGCGATTCGGCGGCCGCGGCCATCGCCCGGTCATGGTCGACCACATTGTCGTAGCGGCCGATCGCGTTCAAAACGACCGGCACCTCGTCGATTTCCAGCTTCTCGAGCAGGAACTGCATCTCGTCGAGCGACAACGGGACGGCCTCGAGCATCGACGGCCCGCGGCCTGCGCCGAGTACGGTCACTTAGCGTTCTCCCACGGCCGGGTCGGCCCCGATGACGCCGGGTGCGATGATCCGGCCGTCGGCGAAGTGCTCGCCCCGCAGGTAGTCGTTGCCGTGGTGCTCGGCCTCGTCGTCGTCGCTGTTCGCCTGGCGGCCGAGCAGCGGGTTACCGGCGCCGTTGGTGGATCGTGCCGGCGTGGGTGCGCCCATCTGCCCGAGGGGCGCCGACTCCACGGTCGGCGCCGTCGCGGCCGGGCCACCGATCACATTGCCCGCGCCCCAGCCTTCGGGCAGTTTGAGCGTGCCCGCACCGTTGCCGATGCTCACGGCGCCGCCGAAGGACACCGCGCGCGTGGCGACGGCAGCGCCACCCGCGGCAACCCCACCGACGCCACCCATCATCATCGGGGTCATGCTCGTGGCCGGAGCGGCATGAGATGCCGCGGCGATCGCGGTACCGGCCACATTGCCGACGGTGGACACGCCGGTCGATGCGACGGATCCGGCGACCTGCGCTGCCTGCGTCGCCGCGCTGACCACACCCGGATCGGTCGCGAGGGCCTGGGCTACCCCGATCGCGGTCTGCAACGGATCACCGTTGGCGTTCTCGGCCGCCGACTGGGCGCTGCCCTCGGCCAAACCGGCGCCCGCGGCGATCGGCGGTGGCGTCAGGAACTCGGCCGGGGTGGCGGTCATCGCCTCGACGGTGGACTCGTAGGTATCCATCACGAGCGCGGCCTGCACATCCAGCGCGGCCTTGGCGGCCTCCGCCGCCTCCGCGCTGCCGTCCAGATCGCCACCGTGCGCGTGCGCCGCGACACGCGCGGCATCGACCGCCGCGATCTCGGGCAGGCTCGGCATCGCCAGGCTGGCAACGGTATTCGCGGTGGCGTGGGCGGAAGCCTTGGCCCCCATGGCCGCCGCCTGGATGCTCTGCTGCTCGGCCCAGCTGGTGAAGCCGGCGAGTTTGGTCAGCGCGACGGCACCGTTGAGGCCGACCATGCCGACGCCGAGTTCGGCCATCACCCGCGCGACGGTGGCGGTCGCGTCCACCCAGGCGGCCGTCAGCGTGCCCCAAGCCGTCGCCGCCGCGGTGGCCGGCACGGCATGCGGGCCGGCGGTCAGCAGCGTGGAATTGCCTTCGGCGAGCCGCGGCAACCAATAGATTCCGGTGATCCCTGCGGTCATTGTCTCTCCCCTGAACGAATGGTGTGGTGAAGGATCGGGCCGGTCAGAACTGGATGGCGGCCGTGCTGGCCGCGTTGACGGCGTCGTGCGCCAGATACGAGGCCAGCTGCTGACGCAGAATCGCGGCGGCGTGGTGCAGTTCGAGAATGGCTTGGGCGGCCGCGCGGTCGTGGCTGATCGCGCCTTCGTTCAGATGTGCTGCCGCCGCGAAGGAAACCTCCTCGGACCCGGCGGGCACGACATGGGTGGCCGGACCGCTCAAAGCGGTGGCGGCAGTGAGACGTTCGGCGAGCAGATCGAGTTCCGCCGAGGCCGCGAGAACGATCTCGGGCTGTACTCCGAGCAGACCAACCATGACTCGAACTCCTTCTAGTGGCGGCTATGCAAGTGTCGAGCCGACCCGGCCCCCAGTGCCGCAGCGGCACAGGGTTTCTGGCCGACCCTTCGGTGGAACCACAAGAATTCCCCCTACGAGATGATTGGACGCGACGGCCCCCGCTTCGGTTCCCTCGAGTCACGAATCGTTTCGACTTTACCCGCTACGCGCGTAAAGGCTAGCCCCATCCCAGCTGATGCAGCCGCTCTTCGTCAATCCCGAAATAATGAGCTATCTCGTGGATCACGGTGATCGCGACCTCCTCGACGACCTGCTGTTCGTCGTCGCAGATCGCGAGAATCGAGTCCCGGTAGATCGTCACGGTATCGGGCAGCGCGCCGCCGTACTGACTGTCCACCCGGTCGGTCAGCGCGATGCCGTGGTACAGGCCGAGCAGATCGGGATCGTCCGGATTGCGTGCTTCGATCAACACCACCACGTTGTCGATCGCCCGGGTCAGCGCGGGCGGAATGGTATCCAGCGCATCGCCCACCAGCTCTTCGAACCGGCTCTCCGACATCGAGACCGGCATGGCGTCAGCGCTGCGGCGGAATCGGCGCGGGGGCGGCGCCCGGCAGCGGCGCCGGGGTCGAGCGTCCCGAACTCGGCGGCGGCACCGGCGCCTGACCGTCGATGAGGACGTCGCCCTTGGCCGAACCCGTGATGGTCGCGAAGCCGTCCTGAGACCCCTTGCCCACGAGGCAGTTCAGCTTGCGGCTACCGACCAGCCAACTGCGGGTGTCCAGATTGTCCCAGAAGATGGTCAGCGTCTTGTTGATGAGTGCGTCCTGGCCGCCGAGGTAATCGTTTGCGGCGCGGGCGCATTCGTCCTGCATGAACTTGTCCTGGTCGGGATTGGCCGGCGGCCCGCCGGTGAAGTGCGTCCCGAGATCGACGGTCGACATGACCTCGTAGGCGTGCGGCTGGCCGCACGGAACGGGCTCGTTCGTCGGCAGGTTCTGATTGATGCCGATACAGGTGCCGGCGTCGAAGATCCGGGACTGATCGCTGTCGCGCACCCGGCCGACGGTCTGCTGGGTGGCGTTGCCGGTCGCGCTCACCAGCTGCAGTCCACACCGGATCGTCCGGTCGCCGTTGCGCCAGCCGGGTTCGCCCGGGTTGACCATGCCGACCACGAATCGGCCGCGCGGGTCGAGCCGCCCGCCGAGATAGGCGGCCGCGGCCGGCGCGCACTGCTCGTCACGCAACTCGGCGAAGCGCAGCGAATCGGGGAAGGCCGAACCCGGCCCGAATTCCCGGCCCGGATATCTGCTCAGGTCGATGTCGGCGGTGACCTCGAACAGGTGCTTGTCCGCGCAGTTGACCTTGGTCAGGTCCAGCGTCTTGGTGCTGGTCCAGGTCAGGCAGTCACCGGATTTGGCGGCGCCGAAGGCGGCGTCGGCGCGGCCCGCGGGCGGTTTGCCCGAACCCGGATCGTGCACCTCCAAGCCGTGGGAACTGCGGAATCCGGAGATGGACAGGGTCACCAGCGCGGCCACCACGGCACCGACCGCGACGGCGAGCAGACCCCAGCGCAGCCGATGCGGGTGCAGCGCCTTGGCGCCGGTGTCCTCGCCCGGCCCGGCGCCCGCGATGCGCGAAGCCGCGCGTCCGGAACGTTTCCGCGCGACCGCCGACGAGCCGCGGCGGTTCGCCCCGGCACGCCTGCGAGTAGGCCTGTCGGATCGTTCGGTTCCCGGTTCCGGCGCCTGTGGCACCTCATCGTCGGAGGACATCGCCGTCCATCATGGCAGGCCGCCCGCAACGGCTGCCACGATCGGTTCGGATTTCACCCGATCCTGGAGAAATTCCGCTGGACTGCTCCCACTAGGCTGATTGCCCATGATCGACCTCCGATTCCTGCGCGAGAACCCCGAAGCGGTCCGGGCGTCGCAGCGTGCCCGTGGCGAGGACCCGGCACTGGTGGACGCCCTGCTCGAGGCGGACGCCGCTCGGCGCGCCGCGGTCGCGACGGCGGACAACTTGCGGGCCGAGCAGAAGGCGCTGGGAAAGAAGGTCGGCAAGGCGTCCCCGGACGAGCGTCCGGCCCTGCTGGCGCATGCGCAGGAGCTCTCGGCGAAGGTGAAGGAGGCCGAGGCCGCCGAGCACGCCGCCGACGCCGAACTCGACGCCGCCCACCGGGCGATCTCCAACGTGGTGCAGGAGGGGGCGCCCGCCGGTGGCGAAGACGATTTCGTCCTGCTCGAAACGGTCGGCACGCCAACCGAATTCGATTTCCCCCCGCGCGATCACCTGGAGTTGGGTGAAACGCTCGGATTGATCGATATGGAACGCGGTGCCAAGGTTTCCGGCGCCCGCTTCTACTTCCTGACCGGCTACGGCGCCCTGCTGCAGCTGGGCCTGCTGCAGCTGGCGGCCCAGCGCGCGGTCGCCAACGGCTTCACCATGATGATCCCGCCGGTGCTGGTGCGTCCGGAGATCATGGCCGGCACCGGCTTCCTGGGGCAGCACTCGGCCGAGGTCTACCACCTCGACGACGACGATCTGTACCTGGTCGGTACCTCGGAGGTGCCGCTGGCCGGTTACCACTCCGGCGAGATCCTCGACCTGAGCGACGGGCCGAAGCGCTACGCCGGCTGGTCGTCGTGCTTCCGGCGCGAGGCCGGCAGCTACGGCAAGGACACCCGCGGCATCATCCGCGTGCACCAGTTCGACAAGGTCGAGATGTTCGTCTACTGCCGGCCGGAGGACGCCGACGCCGAACACCGCCGCCTGCTGAACTGGGAGAAGGAGATGCTCGCCGCGATCGAGGTGCCGTACCGGGTGATCGATGTGGCCGGTGGTGATCTGGGTAGTTCGGCGGCGCGCAAATTCGACTGCGAGGCCTGGGTACCGACCCAACAGACCTATCGCGAGCTCACCTCGACCTCGAACTGCACGACGTTCCAGGCGCGCCGGCTGTCGGTGCGCTACCGCGACGAGAACGGTAAGCCGCAGATCGCCGCCACCCTCAACGGCACCCTCGCCACCACCCGGTGGATCGTCGCGTTGCTGGAGAATCACCAGCAGGCCGACGGTTCGGTGCGGGTGCCCGCCGCGCTGGTGCCGTTCGTGGGCCGCGAGGTGCTCGAGCCGCCACGGTGATGGCCGCACCGCGGCCGAGCGTGATGGGCCGCGCCGCGGCCGCGCGTGATGGCCGCACCGCGGCGCGGTGACTTCGGCCTCGAATCCGACGGTTGTGACAACCGCTGTGCAGCGGGTTGTCTAGGCTGGACGCCGTGCGAGGACTCGGGTCTCGCGGCGATACCCGCACGCAGGTTCGGGCGGCATCGGCGCTGGCGACGGCAATGGTCATGGCTCGGACCACCGGGGCGTTCTACGTCATGGGCGGGGTCCTGGGCCTGCTGATCACTGCCATCGCTCCGGGCAACGAGGGCAACCGGCCGCTGGTCGGCTCCGCCGCCGCGATCGCCCTGTTGCTCGGCGTGAGCCTGCTGATCTGGGGCCCGCGCCAGCCGCACTGGGTGCACCACGGTTATGTCGCCGTCGCGACGGTCCTGGTCACGATCGCCGTGCACTGGTTCCCCAATACCGTCGGCGGCATCACGCTGGCGGCCTTCTACGTCTTCGTCGCCGCGGATGCCGCGATCTTCTTCGCCTGGCGACTGGCCGGCGCCCATGTGGCGTTCGCGGTGGTGCTCTGCCTCTTGGTGGTGCCCTCGCGCGGGCTGCCGTGGTGGTCGGGCATTATTCCCGCCGGCATCACCGTGGGCGTGGGCATCGTGGTCGGGATCCTCACCCGGATGGCATCCGACGCCGACATCGATACCCTCACCGGTCTGCTGAACCGCCGCGGTTTCGACCGCGCGCTCAACAGCGCCATCGGTCATGCCGGGCGGACCGGTCAGGGGCTGGCGCTCGTGTTGGTCGACCTCGACCGGTTCCAGAAGATCAATGATCACCTCGGCCATCGGGCCGGCGATGCGGTGCTGCAGCGTGTCGGTGACACCTGGTCCAAACTGCTCGGCCCCGATCAGGTGCTGGCTCGTTACGGTGGCGACGCCTTCGCGCTGCTGCTGCCCAACACCACCGAACAGGCCGCGATTCTGCTCACCGAGCAGTTGCGCGCCGCGGTCACCACCGGCTGTTCGGCCGGTGTCACCTCCTGGCAGCCGGGCGAGTCCGGCTCCCTGCTGGTCAGCCGCGCCGACGTGGGCCTCTACCGCGCGAAGCAGGCCGGCCGTAACCGCACCGTGCTGGAATCCTCGCGGCAACTGCCGCTGGCGGTCGAATTGCGCGAGGCGATCGATTCCGGTGCCTTGGACGTGCACTATCAGCCCATCGTGAGCCTCGGTGAGGACGGTGCCCGGGCGGTCGGCGTCGAGGCGCTGCTGCGCTGGTCCTCGAACGCGCAACCCGACGTCACCACCGAAGGGCTGATCCGGGTCGCCGAGGAATACGACCTGATCTCCGATCTCGACGAACTGGTACTGCGCCGCGCCTGTGCCGACGCGGCCCGGCTCCAGCAGACCTTCGCCCAACTCGATCTGACTCTCAACGTGAACGTCAGCGGGCTGGAGCTCGCCGAAACCGACTACGCGGATCGGGTTTCGGGCATCCTCGCCGACACCGGCTGGCCCGCCGATCAGCTCGTTCTCGAGGTCACCGAGAGCGAGCTGGCCGCCGAATCCCAGACCGCCATCGCGAATCTGCACGCCCTGCGCGACAGCGGCGTGCGTATCGCCATCGACGATTTCGGCACCGGTTACTCCTCGCTGAGCCGGTTGGCGACCATCCCCAGCGATATCCTCAAGGTCGATCAGTCCTTCGTCGCCGCGATCCGGTCCGATTCGCCCGCCCCGCCGCTGCTGGGTGTGATCGCGGCGCTGAGCAAGTCGTTGGATCTGCAGGTCATCGCCGAGGGAGTGGAAACCGAGTATCAGGCCGCCGTGCTGACCGAACTCGGATTCGCCCTCGCTCAGGGCTACCACTACAGCGACTCCCATCCGGTGTCCGAACTGATCAGCGATATGAACGAACATCGCGGCCTGGTCGGCGCCGCCGCCACCGAGCAGGATTTCGCCGCCAAGGGCTGGATACCGTTGGACAACAACGGCTTCGATCCGAAGGGCTCGAGCAATCGGAGCTGATCCGGCCGGCTCGCCACGCTCGGATCCGCTGCCCCGGGCAGGTGTGAGCCACGGGCAGTCGCAACTACCGTGGCGGATATGACAGCCGACCGACCGGCCCGGCCCCGGGGTCGATTCGATCTGCAGCGGCGCATCGGTGTGCTGCTCGGTCTGTGCTGCGGCGCCGGGGTCGCCGTGCAGGCGCGAATCAACGGTGACCTCGGCGACCGGATCGACGACGGAATCGCCGCAGCCGTCATCAGTTTCGGATCCGGACTGATCCTGCTGGCGATCGTCTGCGGCGTTAGCCGACGGCTGCGCTCGGGACTGGGGGAGATCCGTCGATCGGTACGCACCGGGCCGCTGCGGTGGTGGCATCTGCTGGGCGGCCTGTGCGGTGCGTTCTTCGTTGCCTGTCAGGGACTTTCGGTGGCCACCATCGGGGTCACCGCCTTCACGATCGCGGTGGTCGCGGGCCAGCTGACCAGCGGACTCGTCGTGGACCGACTGGGCGTCGGACCGGCCGGTATCACGCCTGTGACGCCGGTGCGCCTCGGTGCGGCGGCGCTGGCGATCGGCGCGGTATGCCTTGCGGTGCTGGGTCGTTCCGGCGGCGATTCCGGTTCCGGTGCAGGCGCCGCCTACCTGCTGATCGCCCTGCCGGCGCTCGCCGGTCTCGGCCTGGCCTGGCAGCAGGCGGTCAACGGCAGGGTGGCCACGGTCGGCGGCCCGGTGCCGGCCACCACGATCAATTTCGCGACCGGTACCGCGGGCCTGCTGGTGGTGGAGGCGGTACAGATCGCGCGGATCGGTTGGCCGAGCGGGTTTCCCACCGAGCCGTGGTTGTATTTCGGCGGCGCGATCGGCGTGTTCTTCATCGCCGTGGCGGCGCTCATCGTCCGGTGGATCGGCGTTCTGCTGTTCGGCCTCACCTCGGTGTCCGGGCAGCTCATCGGTTCGGTGGTCCTCGATGTCCTCGCCCCGGCCGGGACCCGGCTGTCGGTGCTGACCATCGTCGGCTGCGTGCTGACGCTGGTTGCCGCCGCGATCGCCGTCGTCGCACAGGGGCGGCACACCGGCAGCGACCGAAAGCCCGTCGAAAAGCGCCGAACACGAGCGTGATTCACGCCCGGAAGGCGCGCAGCGTGTGCTCGACCAGCGCATCGGCATAGGCGTCGTCGAGCGGTCCGGAGCGCAGCAGCCAGCGTTGATAGACCGGGGCGTAGAGCATCTCGAGCAGGAGGTCGAGGTCGGCGTCGGCGCGCAGCTGCCCCGCCCGCTGTGCACTGCGCAGCCGTACCTTCTTGGCCTCGTCGACCGGGCGCCGGAGCTGCAGGTCGTACTGCTCGGCCAACTCCGGGTCGTTGATGATCTCGGTGTTGAGGGCGCGCACGGGTTTCTCGAACTCGGCATCGGCGAATTCCGCGACCGTCGCCCGCAGCACGAGTTTCAGATCGGCCTCGATATCGCCGGTGTCCGGAAGGACGATCTGGCCGTCCGTCTCGCTCAGGCCGAGAAACGACTCGAAGATCACCGCACCTTTCGACGGCCACCAGCGGTAGATCGTCTGCTTGCCCACGCCCGCCCGGGCGGCGATGGCCTCGATCGACACCTTGCGGTATCCGACTTCGGAGAGCAGTTCGCGAGTGGCCGCCAGGATCGCCCGGCGCGACCGTTCGCTGCGCCGGGAACCGCCGGGTCGGCTCTTGGATTCGGGCATGCGAGGACCCTAGCACGCAAACGAGACGAGACGGTCCGTGTTGACAACGGCGCGTTGCGACTCCACACTATGTCGAGACGAGACGGACCGTCTCATTTAGGAGGACGCGATAATGACCACCGGTAAAACCTGGTTCATCACCGGCGCTTCGCGCGGCCTGGGCCGCGCATTCGCCGAGGCGGCGTTGCAGGCGGGCGATCGCGTGGTGGCCGCCGCTCGCCATATCGAACCGCTGCGCGATCTGGTCGCCGCCTACTCCGACCGCGCTGCTTCGCTGGCACTGGACATTTCCGACCGCCGCGCCGTCTTCGCGGGGGTGGAGCAGGCGATTTCGACGTTCGGTGGGCTCGATGTCGTGGTGAACAACGCGGGTGGCCTGCTGTACGGAATGGTCGAGGAGGCGACCGAGGAGCAGATCCGCGCACATCTGGATGTGAACTTCTTCGGCGCGGTCTGGGTCACCCAGGCCGTCGTCCCGCAGCTGCGCAAGCAGGAGGGGCACGGACGCATCCTGAACGTCACCTCGATGGGTACGGCCGGCGGGATGGCCGCCGTGGGCTACTACGGCGCCGGCAAGTCGGCGCTCGCCGCGCTGACCGAAGCCTTGGCGATGGAGGTCGAGCCGTTCGGCATCAAGGTCACCAACCTCGAGATGGGCGGCTACGACACCGGGCTGTTCACAACCGGAACCACCGCCACCGAACCCCGGCCGGAGTACGACGCGCTGCGCGAGGAGTTGGCGCGTCTGTGGGGCGACGAAACCGGACCGGCGCCGAGTTCGGCGGCGCCGGTGATTCTGCGACTGGCCGAACTTCCCGATCCGCCCCGCCGCCTGGTCGTGGGCAGCACCTCTTACGACCAGGTCGGTGAGCTGTACGCGGCCCGGGCCGAAGGGTATCGGCAGTGGGAGTCGCTCAGCCGGTTGGCACCGGGCTGAGCGGTGGACTAATCGTGCGAACCCGCGCCGATCTCGCGGAAATCCGCTGATCGGTCCCGGGTTTGCCCGAAAAGCTCGCCCCGATCAGTGTGGCGCCGACCGATCGCGGCGAATCAGAGCTTGCGCGACCGTAGTTCGTGTCCCTTGGAGGTCTTGCAGCGCCCGGACTCCAGGTCCCACTGCCACCCGTGCAGATTGCAGGTGAGGGTATTGCCCTCCACCACACCGAATTTCGAGAGATCGGCCTTCAGGTGCGGGCAGCGCCGCTGCACTTCCCAGCCGGCGAGCTCGGTGGACGCGGAATCGTCGTGCGCCTCGGCGAACCAACCGTCGGCGTAGGCGATGCGCTCGTCGGTGAGGCATTTGAAGAAGGTGTAGAGGAATTCGTTGTAGCCGCCGATCCGCCAGGCCTGGAAGCGGGTCGACAGGAAGATCGTGTTCACCCAGTCGGGCTCGTTGTCGCGCAGGACGGTCCGCACCAGCTGGGGATCGATGCGGAAGCCGTACCGATAGCGGCCTTCGCCCTCGATCGGGCCACGCACCAGTCGCTTCGGGAAGTCGAGAACGACGGTTTCCTCGCCCAGTACCAGCCCGACCGGATAACCGATGCCGTCGCAGATCAGATCGCTCTGCGCCATGATCGGCTCGAACAGCTCCTTGAGCCGCGGCAGTAACGGCGTACCGTCATCGGTTGCCCACGAAGCCTTTTCGCGTTCGACCACCGGCGCCATGCGCTGCGCCATCCGTTCGATGTAGCCGGCCTTGTCGTCGTAGATCTCGGCCGGATCGAACGGATGGGTCAGGTTCAGTTCCTTACCGCGCACATCCGCGACGGAACCCGGAATCATCAGCACGCCACCGGAATTCCCGTGGATGCGCATCTGTTCGAGGAATACCATCTGGTCCGGGAAGATATTCCCGTTGTCGGCGGAGTAGCGGTTCTCGCCGTCGTCGTTGAGATAGCGCAGCTCGTCGTCGAGGAACACCGGCGGTCCGGCCGAGGGCACCACCCAGGTGGCGCCCACCTGCTCGATATAGCTGCGCGCGCGGTCCATCCCGCGCTGACGCTTCTGCTTGCCGAAGTTGGCCTTGGTCTTGCTCGGGATGTCGTAGACCATCGGGTACCAGATGGCGCCCGAGTACTGCAGCAGGTGGATGTCGACATGTCCGAACTGCTCGTGCAGGACCTCCATGTCGACCGGCCGCGCATCGTTCATGTTGAAGCACACGGTCTCGCGATCGGAGACGACCAGGCCGGAATCGCCGATCGGCCCGTCGGCCGGCGCCCGCAGCGCGATGATCATGATGTCCAGCTCGTGCCCGTCCCGGCCGGTGATCGTGTGCTTCACCGAGTCCTGGGTTTCGAAGAACTTGTGGAACCCGAGCTTCTCCAGTTCGCGCTGCAGATCCGGCACCGGATAGTCCGGCAGCAGGACGGTCGCGTCCTTGTTCACATGGTCGAGCAGATTCTTGGCGTCGAAGTGGTCGCGATGCAGATGTGAGACGTAGAGGAAATCGCAGTTGCCCAGCTCGTCCCAGTCCAGCCCGGTGTTGTCCGGGAACGGCACCCAGGACGCGAAGTAGGCCGGGTTCACCCACGGATCACAGAGGATCGTCCCGGCCGCGGTGCGGATATGGAATCCGGCATGTCCGACGCTGGTGATCTGCACGAAGAAGTCCCTCCTGAACCGTTGCCAGCCATCCAGGGTAGCTGCTGGGTTCGGTACCCGGACAGCCCGAGGGCGCTTTCGGCGGGATCGATGCCGGTTAATTCCGAGCTATTGCTATCGCGGGCGCGCCGGAGAAGTCTGATGTGCATCGGTGGCGCCACCGGGGCGCTGCCCCGAACACAGAGGAAGTGGATCGTGTACGCACGTTCTACGACTATTCGAGCGCAAGTTTCCGCAATCGACGCCGGCATCGCGCATATGCGCGACGAGGTGATGCCGGCCCTGGAGGACATGCCCGGCTGTATCGGGATGTCGTTGCTGGTCGACCGGCAGTCCGGTCGCTGCATCGCGACCACGTCGTGGGAATCCGAGGACATGATGCGCGGGAGCGCCGAGCGGGTGCGCTCACTCCGGGAGCGCGCAGTCCGGATGTTCGGCGCCGAGGACGCGCGGGTCGAGCAGTGGGAGGTCGGCGCCATGCACCGCGACCACCCCACCCGTGCGGGCGCGTGTGCCCAGCTCACCTGGGCCAAGGCCGACGATCTCGGTCGTTTCGCCGACGCGGTCGAGACCTACAAGTCCATGGTGGCGCCGCAGCTGGAACAGATGCCGGGCTTCTGCGCCACCAGCCTGCTGGTCGACCGGGCGAGCGGCCGCGGGGTCGCGTGCGAGACCTTCGACAGCTACGACGCGATGGAACGCAACCGTGAACAACTCGCGGCGCTGCGCCGCGAAGGCACCCGCCGAGCAGGCGTCGATGTGCTCGAGGTCGGCGATTTCGAAGTCGCCCTGGCACATCTGCGCGTCCCAGAACTGGTGTGAGGCGCCCGGACGGCGTCGTCGTCGCGACGGCGTCGTTCGCGCTCGATCGGGCTCGTTCGCGCCGAATCATCTGTAGCGGCCTCATCCAGGGCCGTGACCCCGATCTATGGCGGCACCGAGTCACGCGCCGCCGGCCGACACGTCGCCGATGCAGTAGCCGTCGTCGGTCGCCTTCACGGTGTATGTCCGTTCCTGCTGTGCTCCGCCCGCGGTGACCGTGGCCGAGACCGTGAGATAGGTCCCGTTCAGGACGCTGGAGCTGAGCGACTGGTCGGCGAAGGCCGTCGGCGCGGCGAGCTTGGCCGCATTCGTCGCCAGCGGAGCACGCGCACTGCGTCCGGTGCCGTTCGGATCCCATGCGGTGGCGACGCTGCACACCAGTGGATGGGTGCTCTCCTCGTCCGCCGGGTCCACCGGGTGCCCGGTCTGCCGGGCCAGGTAACGCCGCACGATATGGCGCGCATCGGCGGCCTGGGCCTCGGTGCTGGTGCCGAACCCGATCTCGGCACCGCCGGGATAGACCCGCGGGCAGGCGTAACCGGTCGCGATATCCGTCCGTTCGGCGACGACGGTCACCCCATCGGCAGCCGACTTCCACACGATCGCGGTGCCGTTGTCGGTACCCGGCTGGGCGAGGGCGGACAGGATCGCCGTCTTGTCGGCGTACATGGTGTCCACGTTGCGGGGTGCCATGGTCCAGCACTTGGCTTCCAATTCCGCGGGCGCCAGTTTCTGCAGATCCGCGGCCCAGCGCCCGACCGCTTCGGTGGCGCGTGCGTCCGCTGTCACCAGCGCGATCGTGACGGAGGACGAATCGGCGGGGGTCGGATTCGGTGTTTCCGACGCGGTCGCGGTCGCCGATTGCGTTGTGGCCGAACCGGAATCGCGGTGATAGTCGGTGCCCTCGATGCCGACCTGGGAGTCGCACGCGGCCAGCACGGTCGCGGCCAGCACCGCCGGCACCGCCGCCCACCACGCCACGCCGGTACGTCCTCGTGGCTTCCGTCCGCCTGCACCCGATGCTGGACTGGGGCTTTCCACTGCGCTGAACCTCGTTTCCTGTGCGGCGGTCGGTAGCGAAAATGTGACAGCGACTACGCTAGCGGAATTGTGGAACCCGTATACCGGACGATCATCGGCCTGGCCCGGACCGTCTTCTTCGTACAGGGACTGAAATTCGACGTCAGGGGGGCGGAGAACATCCCCGCGGAGGGGGGCGCCGTCATCACGATCAACCACACCGGCTATATGGACTTCACCTATGCGGGCCTGCCCGCGCGGACGCCGAAGCGGTACATCCGGTTCATGGCGAAGAAGGAAGTTTTCGACAACCCGATCTCCGGGCCGATCATGCGTACATTGCGGCATATCCCGGTCGATCGGGGTGCCGGTGCGGACTCCTACAAGGCGGCCGTGGAGTACCTGCGCCGCGGCGAGCTGGTCGGGGTCTATCCCGAGGCCACCATCAGTCGCAGCTTCGAGATCAAGGAATTCAAATCGGGTGCGGCGCGCATGGCGATCGAAGCCGGTGTGCCGATCATCCCGATGACGATCTGGGGTGCGCAGCGAGTGTGGACGAAGGGGCATCCGAAACGCCTGGGCCGCACCAATACTCCGATCTCGATCGCGGTCGGTGAACCCATTCGGCCGCCCGCCGAAGCCGACGAGCAGGCGGTCGCCGAACTCACCCGGACTGTCCGCTCCACCATGCAGGAGATGCTGCTCGGGCTGCAGCAGGACTACCAGCACGAGCCCGGCGCCTACTGGGTTCCGGCCCGCCTCGGCGGTAGCGCACCGACACTGGAGGAAGCCGACGCCATGGACGCGGCCGAGGCGCAGGCGAAAGCCGAGGCACGCGCGGCACGCCGAGCGGCCGAGGCGGGAGGCGCCGACTCCTGACCACAGGGGTCGGCCGGGCAGTACCAGGAGTTTCACCGATGACGCGAGAGCCGGTTTTCGACGTCCTCACGGGGTTGGTCCGCGCCATCTTCTGGGCGCAGGGCCTGAAGATCGATATCGCCGGCGGCGAGAACATCCCGCGCAGCGGCGGTGCGGTGCTGGCCGTGAACCACACCGCGTACCTGGATTTCATGGAGGTCGGCCTGGTCGGCCGCGAGTCCGGTCGCAACGTCCGCTACATGATGAAAGCCGAGCTGGAACACGGCATCGTCGGCTGGCTGATGAAGCAGTGCAAGGCGATCGGGGTCGACCGCACCGCCGGCGCCGAGTCGTATGCGCGTGCGGTGGCCGCGCTGCGCGACGGTGAGATCGTCGTCGTCTATCCCGAGGCCACCATTTCCCGCAGCTTCGAGCTGAAGGAATTCAAATCCGGCGCCGCCCGCATGGCCATTGAAGCCGACGTCCCGATCATCCCGATGACGATCTGGGGCGCTCAGCGCATCTGGACCAAGGACATCCCGAAACAGCTGGGCCGCCACAACTTCCCGATCAACATCCGGGTGGGCGAGCCGATCGCGCCCTTCGAGCCGGCCGACGACCTCACCACCGAATTGCGTTCCCGCATGGAGAAATTGCTGGACGCGGCGCAGCGCGACTACGAGATGCCGCAGGGCGCACGATGGGTTCCGGCCCGATTGGGCGGCACGGCACCGACTCCGGAGCAGGCGAAGGTGCTCGAGCGCGAGGAATTGGAACGGCGCCGAGCGAAGGCCGCCCGTACCCAGCGCTGACGGACTTGCGAATGCCGAGCACGTCACCGTGGCAACCGGACGCACGGGAGCGGACGGGTCGCCGGAGCTCTATTCGTCGTGGTACCTGCCGAAATATCCGCTGAAATGGGATGAAGTCACCAACTCCTACTCTCAGGTGACCGATTCGGTGCAGATCACGACGGTCGACGAGTTGACGAACGGGATGTACGCCATGCGCAACAACAAAGGTAAGCCCATCCACGACCCCGATGTACCCTTCGAGATCATTTTCGGACGTGGTCCGTGGTGACCGACGCAGAGTAGTCCGGGCATCACCGGCTGATCGCTTTTCGAGCGATAGCGACCGGCGGGTTCTCGTTGTCCCGATGCGTACCGCCCGAACCGGCGAATGTGATTGCCGCGCCGACTGTTCCGATAACGGTAGCGATCCAGAATGCCCGCGGAAATCCGGTGCCGAGCGAATCGGCCACCACCGCGGCGCCGAGCTGACTCCCGACCGCGCCGCCGATGGTGCGGGCAACGGTGTTGATTCCGTTGGCGGTTGCGCCGCGGGTGGGGGCGACGGCGCGGTGGATTCGGGCGGGGAGGGCGGCCATGACGAGACCGGTTCCGAGGCCGATGGGGAGCGCACAGACGGACAGGTGCCAGAGTTGTGAGTGAGCGAGCGCAAGCAGGGCGGTGCCCGCGGCGGTCACCAGGAGACCTACGGTCAAGGGCAGGCGCGGTCCGCGGCGGGCGATGATCCGGCCGGCAACCGCGCCGGCGGGCAGGATGACCAGGGTCGCCGGCAGCATCACCAGCCCGGCAGCGGTGACCGAGTCGGCGAAACCGCCGGCAACAGTGGGTGATTCGGTCAGTCGGGGAACCAGGACGTAGTACAGGAACTGCATCGTTCCGAGTACGAAGGCCGCGAAGTGGACGACGCCGACCGGCCGGTGCAGCACCAGGTCCATCTCGATGAGCGGATGCCGCACCCGGCGCTCCACCCCACCGAACGCCGCCAGCAGTGCGATCCCACCCGGGAACAGCACCAGCACCGGCAGCGAAATCCATCCGCTGGTGGGCCCCACGGTGAGCGCCAGCAGAATTCCGGCCAGCCCGCAGGCGAGCAGTACCGTCCCGAGGAGGTCGGCGCCGCCGGATTTTCGCGGTTCGTCGGTCGGGACACAGCGGTAGGTGAGCAGCAGTGCACTCGTGATCACCACCGCGCCGACCACGAAAAGCCAACGCCACGAGGCATGGTCGACGATCAGGCCACCGCAGACCAACGCGACACCGGCCGCACCGCTGACCAGCCCGGAGAGCAGCCCGAGCCCGGCGTGCACCCGGCCGGGCGGGAGAATGCTCGGCACCGAGCCGAATGCGAGCGGCAGTGCCGCGAGGCTGATGCCCTGGCCTGCGCGCGCCGCGATCAGTACGGCGATATTCGGCGCGGCGAGTGCGAGCAGGGTAGCCGCGAGATAGACCGCCAGCACCCACAACAGGGTGCGGCGGCGGCCGAAGCGGTCGCCGAGGCGGCTCGCCACGGGCGTGAGGATGGCACTGGTCAACAGCGGAGCGCTCATCACCGCCCAGGTCGCGGCGGTGGAGTTGGTGTGCAGCCCGTGCTGGATGATCCCGATCGCCGGTACCAGCATGGTCTGCATCAGGCCGTAGGACAGCACGCCGAGGGCCAGCGCTGTCATGGCTCCCACCGGCTGGACCAGCTGTTTCCGCATCCATCCTCCTCGTGCGAACGATGTTCGCGTTAGGTCAACCTAACTCGAGGCGAACATTGTTCGCAAGCGGATGATTAGGCTCGAGGAAAGGGACAGGAGGCCGGATGCGTGCGGAACCGCTGAATCGCGACCGTATCGTCGCCGCCGCTCGCCGCGTGGCCGATCGGGAGGGCCTGACCGCGCTCACGCTGCGGCGGGTAGCGCAGGAGCTGAATACCGGACAGGCCTCGCTGTACCGGCATATCGCCGACCGCCGGGAGCTGCTGGCCCTGCTCAACGACGATCTGGCGCGGATGTTTCCCCTGGCACGCACCGGAACCCCGCGCGAACGCGTGGTCGAGCAGTGGCTCGGCGCGCATCGGGTGCTACTCGAACATCCTTGGGCCGCAGGGGTGGTGGCCGACGCCTCCTCCTCGACCCCGGCGGCCCTCCCGTTCGCCGAAACGGCGATCTCGGCACTACTGGAAGCCGGCCTCGACCCGGCCGCCGCGGCGCACACCTATCGCGCCGTCTGGCACCTGCTCATCGGTCACGTGGTCAACGAACACCCGCTGGGGCACCCCGGAATCGACCTCGGCCCCGCCGAGTACCCGGCCCTGCTCGCCGTCCGCCCGCACTTGACCGGCGATGCCGCAACGGAATTCGCATGGGCATTGAATCGCCTGCTGGACGGGGTATTGCCCGCCGAGCGGGGTCCGGCCGATCAGCTGGGGTCGGAACCGCGGACGGATGCGAACCAGGTGGCCGTGGCGGCAGCCACCACGGTGGCGCCGGCGAAGGCGGGCACGCCGCCGCCGGCGACATAGATCCAGAACAGACCGGCGAAGGGCGCGACCACCGCGAATTGGGCGTCGAGGAGCAGACGGCGGCCCAGGCGGACCGTGGCGGCGGCATGTGCCGGCCCGTCGGGATCCGGGCGGGTGGGGTTGTCGATCAGGCGCCCCGGCGGTTCGGTGCGCCGTGCGGCCCCCGAGGGAAACAGGCGGTGGCCGTTCACCTGCACGGTCGCATCGAAAGAACCGTCGGCTTCGGTCATCGTGACCAGTACCGGATCGAAATAGACCGGAAGCCACCGAGTCCCGTCGGCATCGGTCAGTTCGAGCCACGATCGGCTCCGCAATCGATGCTGCTGGCGCACCCGCTTCACCCGGAAGTTCCCGGACGGCACGGTTCGCCAGGGCACCACCCCGAACGCCACGGCGAAGCGAAAACCGGCGTACACCAGGACAACCAGGGCGACGGCCAGCAGCATCGCCAACTGCTCCAGATCGGCGAACGGCGCCCAGGCGAGGCAGATCACCAGGGCGCCGATCGTGGTGAATACCGGATAGGCCAGCGGATGGCCGGTTCCGGAAATCACTTCAGGAAGCCGACTTTCGTCCAATCGGGCGAGGCCAGGCCGAAGGCGCCGATATTGGCCAGGTTGTCGCGAACGGCGTAGGTACCCGATGCCTGGTTGAGGGGCAGCGAATAGCCCTCCTGCCAGATCATCTTGTCGCATTCGTTGGCCAACTCGATGGCCTTGGCCGGATCCAATTCCGAAATGGTCTCCTCGATCTTCGCGTTGAGCTCGGGTGAGCCGATACGAGCCTTGTTGCCCTGCAGGTTGTTCGGATCGTAGGCGTAGATCTGCGGAAGCGCACTGAGCGGAAGAACGCTACCGCCCCAGCTGAACTGGGCGAGATCGAAATTGCCGGGGTCGATCACATTGGTGAACAGCCCGGTTCCCGGAACCGTCTGGATGTCGAGCTTCACACCGACCTTCGCCAGATCCTGCTGCACGATCTTGGCGGTGTCGACCCACTGATCCTGCTGGTACATCACATCCCGCAGTACCAGCTTGCGGCCGTCCTTCTCGCGGACGTCGCCGTTGAGCTTCCAGCCGAGCGCATCGAGCTCGGCGGCCGCCTGATTCGGATCGAACGCACTCGGCGCCGAATTATCCTGATAGCCCTTCTGGCCCATCATGTAAATATGGTTGTTCAGCGGTTTCGGATCCGCGACGATCCCGTGCTGACTGGCCGTGACGATGGCTTGCCGGTCGATGGCCTTCGAAATGGCCAGGCGCAGTTGGGGATCCGACAGCAGAGCACCGGGCGCACCGTTGAAGGTGATATGCGAGAACGAGGGCTCCGGGGTGCGCCGGACGACGATGCCCGGGGTGTTCTTCGCCGCGCTGACCAGCTCGAGGCCGGACATGTAGGCGTAGTCGAGTTCGTTGTTCTGCACCGCCGCCAGCCAGGCACTGTGATCGAGCACGCTCAGGGTGATCGTATCCAGTTTCGGCGCGGGTCCCCACCACTTCGGATTGCGCACCAGCGTGATTCGATTCTGCGTGCGGTCGATGGGACCGACCATGAACGGACCCGCGCTGAGGGGCAGTGAATTACGGGCGAAATCGTTGAACGCGCCCGGGCTTTCGGTGACCGCCTTCGGATACAGCGGACTGAACTGGCCCTGCCACTCGGCGTACGGCTTGCTGAACGTCACGACGGCCTGCCGGTCGTCGACGCCGCGTTCAACTTTGGCGACCCGATCGAATCCGGTGACGGCGGCCACCTGATAGCCGCGGTCGGCGCCGGCCTGCGCTTGCGCCTGCGACCGCAGATCCTCCCAGGTGATCGGTGATCCGTCGCTCCACACCGCCTTGGGATTGATGGTGTAGGTGACCTGCTGCGGGTTGGTGTTGGTCAGCTTGATGTCGGTGAAGTAGTTGTGATCGACGGTGAGATCACCCTTGGCATCGCTGACGAAGGTGTCCGGCATGGTCGGCTGGATGACCGTGGACGTGCTTTCGTTTCCGCCGTCGACGTGCAGGTAGTTGAACGTCGCGGGGAAGTCGGTCAACGCCAGCCGCAAATTGCCACCCTCGCGCAGTTCGCCGAGGTCTTTGGGGTTGATGTCGTTGGTCCCGCCGATATCCACATTGCTCGCGGTGACGCTGGTGTCGGAACTACATCCCGACACGATCAATCCGATCGCGACCGCGGGTATCGCGAGCCGGGCCACTGTCGAACGAATCCGCATGGTTCGTTCTCCTTTCGTCGGGACGTTCGGCTAACTCACGAAGCCGATCTTGGTGTAGTCGTAGGAAGCCAGGCCGGGCGCCCCGAAATTGGCGACGGTCGTCCGCACACCGTAGTTGCCGGGATCCTGGGTCAGGGGCAGGGAGAAGCCTTCTTCGAAGACCTTGCGGTCGACTTCGTTCGCGAGTTCGATGGCCTTCGCCGGATCCAGTTCGTTGAGGGTCCGGTCGATCAGAGCGTTCAACTCGGGTGATCCGATGCGACCGAAATTGGTCTGCAAATTGTCGGGGTAGTACCCGTAGATCTGCGGGATGCTGGCCAGCGGGAAGGCGTCACCGGAGAACAGGAATTGCGCCGCGTCGAAATCGCCGGGGACCATCACGTCACTGAAGAAGCCCTGGCCCGGACGGGTATCGATGGTCAACTTCACCCCGATATCGGCCAGATCGCCCTGGATGATCTGTGCGACTCGCACCCAGGTCGGATCGTTGTACATCACATCGCGGATTTCGAGTTTTCGGCCGTCCTTCACACGCACATCACCCTGCAGTTTCCAGCCGAGGGCGTCGAGTTCGCGAGCGGCGGCATCCGGGTCGAAGGGCGGAGCGTTGTCCTGATATCCCTCCTGCCCCTGCACGAAGACATGGTTGCCGAGTGGCTTCGGCTTCGCGACCAGACCGTTCTCGATGGCATTCGCGATACCCTGGCGGTCGATCGCCTTGGAAATCGCCACGCGCAGACCCTGATCGGCGAGTATCGAACCGGGTGCGCCGTTGAAGGTGATGTGCCGCCACAGGTTTCCGGGTGCGTGCCGGACCACCAGATCGGAACTGCTACGCACCGTGGCGAGATCCTCGATGGAGGTCAGTCGCGCGGCATCCAATTCGTTGTTCTGCAGGGCCGCGGCATAGGCGGACCGATCCATGACGCTGTAGGTGATGGTGTCCAGCTTCGGGGTATCGCCCCACCACCTGGGGTTGCGGGCCAGCACGATTCGTCCCTGGGTGCGGTCGGTGGATCGCACGACGAACGGACCGGAGGTGAGGGTGATCCCGTTGACCAAGGCGTGATTGAACGTCTCCGGATCGGCGGTCACCGATTTCGGATACAGCATCCCGTTTCCGGCGAACTGTCCGCGCCAATCCGCGTAATGCTGTCGGAAGGTGATCACGGCCTGCCGATCGTCGACCCCGCGTTCCACCTTCTCGACCCGATCGAATCCGTTGGTGATCGCGATCAGGTACCGCTTGTCGGTTCCGGACAGCGCATGCGCCTGCGAAGCGATGTCCTCCCAGGTGATCGGTGATCCGTCGCTCCACACCGCCTTGGGATTGATGGTGTAGGTGATCTGTTGTGGATCGGTGCCGGTCAGCTGGATATCGGTGAAGAAGTTCGTATCGATCGCCAGATGGCCGGCCGCGTCGATGGTGTAGGAGCGCGGCATCAACGGCCAGACGATTTCGGCGATCTCGAGGTCGTTCCCGTCGACGGACATGGTGTTCCAGTTCGCCGGGAAGGCACTGACGGCCAGCCGCAGATTGCCACCCTCGCGCACCGCCTCGCGCGGTTGCGGATTGATGTCGTTCGACGTGCCCAGGGCCGCCGGGCCGCCGGCGGTGTCGAGTGCGGAACATCCGGCCAGCGCGATACTCAGCCCCGCCACCGCGGCAACCGCCGCCAGACGCAGTGCACGCGAACGAATCTGCACGACGGACTCCTAGCGTGAGACGACGGGAAGCGGCACCGCGTCGATCAACGCGCGGGTGTACTCGTGCTGCGGCGCTGCGAATATCTGCTCGGCGGAACCGGATTCGACGATCTTGCCGCGATACATGACCGCGATGTCGTGTGCCAGATTGCGCACCACCGACAGATCGTGCGAGACGAACAGGTACGACAGTCCCCGATCGGCCTGTAGGTCCCGCAGCAGATTCAGCACGCCCGCCTGAATGGAAACGTCGAGTGAGGACACCGGTTCGTCGAGGACCAGCAGCTCGGGATCCAATGCCATCGCGCGCGCGATATTGATGCGCTGCTTCTGTCCACCGGAGAAGTCGGCGGGATAACGGTCGGCATGTTCGGGCCGCAGCCCGACCTGCTTCAACAATTCCGGTACCCGCTTGCGGATTTCGTCACGGGAACGGCCGTCGACGCGCAGCGGTTCGGCCAGCGCATCGAAAATCGGCAACCGCGGATCCAGCGACGACGACGGATCCTGGAACACGATCTGCAGTTTGCGTCGGATCTCCCGCTTGCGCTGCTTGCTCAGGGTGGCGACGTTCTGTCCGAAGATCTCGATCGTGCCGGCCTGCGGTTCGACGAGATCCATGATCTGGCTGAGCGTCGTCGACTTCCCGGATCCGGACTCGCCGACCAGCGCGAGCGTGCGTCCCTTGCGTACCTCGAAGTCGATGCCGTCGACCGCTCGCACCTCACCGGTGCGGCGTTTGAACACGACCCCGGAGGTGACCGGGAAGACCTTGGTCAGTCCGGAAACCCGCAGCACCACGTCGGAATCCACGGGCCGGGCCGCCTCGACGCTGTCCACCTCGTGCCGATAGGCGGTGAACAGCTCCTCGGTGCCCACTTCGGCGGTTCGGATACACGCCGCGCGATGTCCCGGTGTGGTGTCCCGCAGCGGTGGCTCCGCGTCCAGGCACTCGTCGATCGACACCGGGCAGCGCGGCGCGAACGGGCAGCCCGGCGGCAGGGCGTGCATGGCCGGCGGCGCACCGACGATCGGAATGAGCGGCGCGCGGGCGGGCCCGTCCATCCGCGGAATCGACCCGAGCAGACCCACCGTGTACGGCATTCTGGGGGAGTTGAACAGCTCTGCCGCCGACGCGTTTTCGACGATCCGGCCCGCGTACATCACGGCCACCCGGTCGGCCAGGGTCGCCGCGATGCCCATATCGTGGGTGATCATGATGACGCCGGCGCCGGTGATATCGCGCGCCTTGCGCAGCAGATCGAGTATCTGCGCCTGCACCGTCACGTCCAGGGCGGTGGTCGGCTCGTCACAGATGATGAGTTCGGGATCGTTGGCAATGGCCATCGCGATCACCACGCGCTGGCGCATACCCCCGGAGAATTCGTGCGGAAACGCCTTGGCGCGCACCGCGGGTTCGGGAATACCGACCAGATCCAGCAATTCCACGGCCCGCTCGGCGGCCTGCGCTTTGCTCATCTTCCGATGGGCGAGCAGGGCTTCCGCGATCTGATCGCCCACCCGGTAGACCGGCGTGAGGGCCGAGAGCGGATCCTGGAACACCATGCTGATCTTGGATCCGCGCAGCGTCGACAGCTGCTTGTCGCCCATGCCGAGCAGTTCCCTGCCGCGCAGGCGAATCGAACCGCGCACCCGGGCCTGATCGGGCAGCAGGCCCATCACCGCCAGCGAGGACACCGATTTGCCGGAACCGGATTCGCCGACGATGGCCAGCACCTCACCGTCGGCCACGGAGTAGCTCACCCCGCGCACGGCGTCGATGCGGCCCTCCTCGCCGGGAAAGCTCACATGCAGGTCGGAGACCTCGAGCAGCGGTTCGGTGGTGCGGTGCCGGGCATCGGTGCCCGCGGCGGATGCGGTGGTGCTGTCGGTCATGCCGCCTCAACCCTCTTGTCCGAACCCACTTCATCCGTTCCGGCGCCCCCGGCCTTCCGGCGCTGTGGCTTATCCGGTTTCGGAGACTTCCGCCGTGCCCGGGCCCGACTCGCACTCGGGTCGAACGCATCCCGCAGGCCGTCGCCGACGAGATTGGCGCACAACACGATCGCGATCAGGAAACCGCCGGGGAACAGGAACAGCCACGGAAAGGTCAGCGCCGATTTGGTGCCGAAGGCGATCAGCGAGCCGAGCGATACATCCGGCGGCTGCACACCGAAACCGAGGAAGCTCAAACCGGTTTCGGACATGATCGCGGCGCCGACCGCCAGCGTGGTGTCGATGATCAGGATCGATGCGATGTTCGGCACGATATGGGTGACGATCACCGACCGGGTGGAGGCGCCCATATAGCGTGCGGCGCGGACGAATTCGCGCTCGCGCAGGCTCAGCGTCAAACCCCGCACCAGGCGGGCGCTGATCATCCAGCTGAATGTCGCCAGCAGCACGATCAGCAGCAGAATCGAACTGCTGCCCTTGGTCCGCGGGGCGAAGATCGCGATGATGATGAAGCTCGGCACCACCAGCAGCAGATCGACCAGCCACATGATCGCCCGATCGGCCCAGCCGCCCAGCAAGCCCGCGATCGACCCGGCGGTGACCGCGATCAACGAGGTCAGCACCGCCACGCAGATACCGATGATCAGCGATTTCTGCAGCCCGTGCAGGGTCTGGGCCAGCATGTCCTGGCCGATCTCGTTGGTGCCGAACGGATGTTTCGGCGTCGGCGGCTGCAACAGTGCGTACGGGTCGCGCTGTTGATAGTCGTAGGAAAGGAACGGCGGGATCGCGAAGGCGCAGATCAACATGAGGATCAGCACGGTCGCGCCGACGAGGGCGGGTTTGTTGCGAAGGAATCGGCGCCACACCAGCTTTCGCCGGCCGGCGGCGGCGGGCTCCGGCGCGCCCTGCGCGATGATCTCGGTTTCGGTCATGGTGCTCTAGTCCTTTTTCGCGATCATCCGACCCGCACCCGCGGATCGAGGATCGCGTACACGATGTCGGACAGTAGGCCCGACACCAGCACGACGAATCCCGCGAACACCGTGACGGTCACCACGATGTAAATGTCCTGGGCGTTGATCGCGTCCACCAGCCATTCGCCCACGCCGTGCCAGCCGAAGATCTTCTCGGTGAACGTGGCGCCGGTGATCAGTGCGCCCAGGCTGTAGGCGAACAGCGTCGCCATCGGAATGAGGGCGGTGCGCAGGCCGTGTTTGTACAGGGCGCGCCGCCGGGTCAGCCCTTTGGCTCGTGCGGTGCGGATGAAATCACTCTGGAGCACGTCGAGCATGGCGTTGCGCTGATAGCGGCTGTAGCCGGCCATCGCGCCCAGGGCGAGGCCGAGGGTCGGGACGATCATGTGCTGCAGCCGGTCCACGAATTGATTCCACACGCCGTGGACGGCAGTGGCCGAGGTTTCTCCGGTGTACAGGAATATCTGCTGCCCGGTCGCCGAATTTATTTCCAGCGCACCGTATTTCAGCAAGGTCGCCAAAAGGAAGACCGGGGTGCTGAGCACCAGCAGCGAAACGACCGTCGTGAAGTAGTCGCTGAACCGGTATTGCCGGATCGCCCCGGCCGCGCCGATCAGCACGCCCAACACCGTGCCCACCACCGAGCCGACGATCAGCAACCGCAGACTGACCCCGATCCGGCGACCCAGTTCCTGACTGACCGGCTGACCGGTCAAGGTCTTGCCGAAGTCTCCGTGCGCCACGCCGGTCACCCAGGTCAGGTAGCGCTGCGGAATCGGCTCGTCGAGGTGCAGTTCGTGGGCCTTGGCATCGATCACCGACTGCGGCGGCCGCGGATTGCGCTGTTCGAGGCTGTCCAGCGGGCGAAATGTCAGCGAAGCGAGACTGAACGCCAGGAACGACGCCAGCGCCAGCAGCACGACATAGTTGAGCGCACGTCGCAGCAGAAAGCCGGTCATCGGTCCCCTCGGGTCGGTTACTAGCCCCTGATCATAGGGAATGGTCTGGGGTCCACCGGAGACATCGTGCACCACATTCGGCCCACTCGCAGGCGGGGCGGCGGCAATTGATTACAGCGACGCCGGTATTTCGGGCAGGATGGAATAGGTGACGCGTCTGCCGAAGCCGAAGATGGTGGCCACCGATGTCGATGGCACGCTGCTCGACGAGTGGGAACGGGTGACCCCGCGGACCCGCACCGCGGTGGCGGCGCTGATCGCCGACGGGGTGCCGTTCGTGCTGGCCACCGGCCGCCCGCCACGCTGGATCGATCCGGTGATCGAGGGCCTCGGATTTCCGCCGCTGTGCGTCTGCGGCAACGGCGCGGTCATCTACGACAGCGCCGCCGACCGGATCCTGCACACCACCACCCTGGATGTGGCGAGCTTGGAATGGATCGCCGAACTGGCCGAGCGGGTGCTGCCCGGCTGTGGACTGGCCGCCGAGCGGGTCGGACGCAGCGCCCACGACGCCGCCACGCCGCAGTTCGTGAGCTCGCCGGAATACGAGCATGCCTGGCTCAATCCCGACGACACGCAGGTCTCCCGGACCGAGGTCATCGCGGCGCCGGCGATCAAGATGTTGATCCGGCTGCGCGGGGCGGCCAGCGCCGATATGCGCGCGGCACTCGAGCCGGAACTCGGTGGGCGCGCCGACATCACCTATTCCACCAACAACGGCCTGATCGAGCTGTCCGCGCCCGGCATCACGAAGGCCGCCGGCCTCACCGTCGTCGCCCAGCGGCTCGGCGTGGAACCGGCGGCCATGCTCGCCTTCGGCGATATGCCCAACGACGTGCCGATGCTGCGGATGGCCGGCCACGGCGTCGCGATGGGTAATGCACATCCGGAAGCGCAGGCCGCCGCCGACGAGATCACGACTTCCAATTCCGAGGACGGCGTGGCGCGGGTGCTCGAGCGCTGGTGGGACAGCTGAGTTCGGTGCGAGCGCCCGCGCTGCCGAGATAGCTGCGCGGGCGTCCGCACGGGTTCGCCTCAGCCCGCCGGCGCCGGTGCGGCCGGTTGGATGGGCGCGGGCGGGGCACCGGCAGCGGACTCGGGTGCGGGGGGTGCCGGTTCCGCGTGTGCGTCCGGATTCGCCGGTGCCGCCGGGCCCGGCGCGGCTTGGGCCTGCGGATCAGCCGGTGCTGCCGGGGCCGGTGCGGCTTGGGTCTCCGGAGCCGCCGGGGCGGCGGGAGCCGGTGCGGCGTGCGGGTTTTCGGCACCCGGCGGTAGCGGGGCCGGAATCGGCGCCGCCGCGGGATGCTGCGGGTCCGCCGAGTGCTTCAGCAAGGTGGTCACGATCCCGGTGGCGGTGTTGAGGATCAGCGAACCCAGCCGGAAATCGGCGCGTTGACCGCCAGGCACGGGGTACGGGCTGCGCAGCGGCGTGCCGAGCGCGCCGGTTTCGGCGCCGAGTTGCAGGAAGCGGTCGAGGATCTGCCCGGCCAGTTCGATGATCGAGCCGTCGGGTGCCGCGTAGACGTAACCGTTGACGAACTTCGCGTACTGGCCGCCGTCCGCAGTGGGCGTCGGTTCCGAGGCGGCGGCGCCGAGGCGTCCGTTCGGGCCACCCTGTGCCGCCCAGTATTTCGCGATGATGTTCTTGTCGACCATGCTCAGCAGCCGGCTGGTCAGATTCGCGAGGGCGGCCAGATCTGTCTGCGGCCGTTGGTTTTTCGGGGCGCTGGGTGCGGCGCCGGCCGCGACGCTCGCCGCGATGCCACGGATCTGGTCCATGCGCGCATAGGCGGCATCGCCGGGGCAGGTGGTGTTGCCGACGTCGCGATGGGCGAAGACGATCGGCAGATCGACCGCCTCACCCTCGGCGTAGGGGGTGTAGTCGGTGCCCTCGGAATACATCGTGGTGTGGCCCTCGGGATCGAGTCCGGCGATCTTGGCCCGCCAGCCGACGAATTGACCGGTGGCCTGCAGTTGCGCGTCGGTGGGCGGTTCGCTTTCGAAATCGCCCATCATCGCCACCCCGGCGGTGTTCTCGTTGAAACCACCGGCGTGCGCGCCCTGCACCGGGCGGTCCAGACCGCCGTAGCGACCCTCGAAGATCTGGCCGTACTTGTCGACCAGCGCGTTGTAGCCGATATCGCACCAGCCCAGGGTCTTGGCGTGATACGCGTAGATCGCGCGGACGATGCCCGCG
Source organism: Nocardia veterana NBRC 100344 (assembly GCF_000308855.1). Lineage (GTDB taxonomy): Bacteria > Actinomycetota > Actinomycetes > Mycobacteriales > Mycobacteriaceae > Nocardia > Nocardia veterana. The sequence continues at coordinate 83,093 of NZ_BAGM01000004.1, forward strand.
GATTCGGCCCTGGTGTAGTCGTTCCGGCCGGCCGTGTGGTGCACGGTGATGCCGCCGAGTCCGTCGTCGTAGGTGGGTTCCTCGCAACGCAGCGATTCGTCGGCGCCCCACTGCGCGCGGGTGATCACCTTCGGACCGCCGCCCGGCAGCGCCGCGGCGACCGAGGTCAGATTGTCGTCGATCGAGCCTCGCCCGGGATTGATCAGCACCGCCGACAGTTGCGCGGCGGCGAGCTGAGCGGGATCGTCGGAGCGGGCGATCGCCGGCGTCGTGGCTTTACGGGTGGTCAGTACCTGGACCGCCTTGGTCTCGCCGACATAGATCGGTTCGGTGCCGGTCCGGGCGGGTGCGGCCGCGTGGTCGCTGCGATTCGTATCGACCGGGTCGGTCGGGAACCACGGACCCCAGCTGCCGTCGGACTGCTGGGCGCGGATGAGCGAGGTGGTGTCGGCCAGTTCGGCGGCGGTCAGCGCCACCATGCTGAAGGGCGTGTCCCGGGTCAATTCCTTGACTTCCGCCCCGACCTGATCGGCCATATTCGGCGGCACGGTGCCCGGGGACAGAGCGGGTGCGGACGGGTCGGCGCCCGGGATCTGGGCGGGGTCGAGCGGGGCGGCGACGAAACCCGGGCCCGAGTGCGCGGGGGCCGGGGGTGTGGACTGCTTCGCGGGAGCGGGGGCCTGGGGAGTGACCGGGCCGGCGTAGGGCGTCGGGGTCGGCGTGGTGGTCGAATGATCACCGAATTGGGGTAATGGGATCTCGCTGGGTAGCTGGATGCCGGGCGGGGCGGGTAGGCCGGGCGGGATCGGAACCGACTTGGGCAGCGGCAGTTTCCGCAAGTCGGACAGCCGCAGATCCGGCAGATTCAGACCGGTGAGTTCGCGCAGCGGCAGGACGATGTCCGGGGCCGAGGACAGGGCCACCTCGGCCAGTTGCGCGGGTATCGCGGCGAGGTCGCTGTCGCCCGCCGGTCGGTAGCTGGAGGACTCGCGCAGTGTCAGCGTCGCGAGCGGGGCGGCGACCGCGAGGGTCGCGACCACCGGGAGGACGACGGAACGTTTCGGGCGGCGGTACGGCACGAGCATCTCCCATTCAGGTAGAACCGGTGACCGTCAGCGTGGAACAGGGTGGCGCGCGGGGTTGATTCCTGACGGATCGATGGTCACACTAGTCCCAAATGCCACAAATCTAAACCTTTGGTTGAGGATTAGGGTCTAGGATAGCTCAGACGTAACTTCCCAATAGCCACACCCGGTCAGGACATGCCGAGCGAGCGGTGCGTTCGATCAACCACCACCCACTCGCCGAACCCGTTGGGAGGCAACGATGGCTCACCGTCGCCCGATCGAGCGCCGGAGCGGCCGATGGGGGCTGTCCGCAATCCACAGGAGGGTTCGATGAGTCGAACCGAGAATTTCGCGAGCCGGCTCCGGCGCCGACAGGGCGAACTGCGGCATCGTCGACGGATTCGGCGTGGCGCGGTGATCGGATTGGTCGTCGTCCCGGTCACGGGCGGCCTCGTCGTGGCCTTCGCGCTGCCGATGTTCGGATCCGGGACCGAGAACACGGCCTATCAGGCGGTGGCCGGTCCCGGCCACGGTCGCGGGATGAGCCAGGTCGGCGCCTTCGACCAGGCCACCGCGGGCGCGACGGCCGACGGCATCCTGGCGCACTACTATCCCGGCGCGCAGCTCGCCACCGTCGGGCCGACCACCGTGCGGGTCCGACTCACCGTGTACGACAACGAAACCCTCGACGTGTACTCCGATTCCGGACTGACCGTGGCCGGTCGGCGGGTGGTGGCCGGACAGGCTGCCCACCTCACCCCGACTCCCAGTGGCGGCGCGAACGTCGTGGTGACGATCGGCTGTGACGGCGATGTGCTGTGGCAGGGCGACACCGACGACCCCTGGGCGTATCCGGCGGATCCGGGTCCGGATCGGCCCGCCGCCGAACAATTGAAGGTGTGCGATGGCTCGACGTTCCGCGGCGCGCTCGGCGTCGCCGAGGACGGCGGACGGCCCGTCACCGTGAACCAACTCGACGTCGAGGACTACCTGCTCGGCGTGGTCCCGGCCGAGATGCAGGCCAACTGGGCGGACAAGGGCGGGGCCGAGGCGCTGCGCGCGCAAGCCATCGCCGCGCGCTCGTATGCCCTTGCCGAACACCGGTATCCGTACGCCCAGACCTGCGACACCACCGACTGTCAGATGTATCCGGGGACCGAGAAGGAGGACCCGCGCGCCGCCGACGCGGTTCACACGACCGCCGGGCAGGTGCTGCTGCGCGACGGGCACGTCCTGCGCACCGAATACTCCGCGGCGCCCGGAGGCGGTCAGCCGATCGATATCAACACCCTCGAGGTAGGACCGGCGCCCGCCGAACTGGAATCGGCGCCCGGCGCCTCCACCCCGGCCGCGCCCGCGCCGACCGCCCCGGAACAGGCGGTGCGCGGCAACACCGCCATCGAGACGAAATATGCCGAAAGCGGCGGTGCCGCAGGGCCGTTGGGAGACCCGATGGGTCCGGAGTCGCTGTTGCCGGGCCGGGTCGGAACCTTCCGACTGTATCGCGGCGGGGTGATCATCTCGACCCCCACGCTGGGCGCCCAGATCGTCGACTACGCGCGGCTGCTGCAGATCGCTCCCGGGGTGTCGCAGAGCGCGGACCGGGACGCCGCGGCGCCGTCCACAGCCGGCGCCACCGGCACGCCCGGAACCGCCGCGACGCCGACGCCGCCACCCGATCCGGCCGATCGGCCGGTCCCGCATCGGTCCGCGCCCGCCCCGGTAGGTGCCGTTGCGCCGCCGGAGTCGGCGGCCGGGGACAGCGCGGCACCCGATCACACCGCCGCGCTGCCGGCTGAGGGGCGGCCGCAGGAGTAGGCGGCCCGCCGCGTATCTGCCGGGGCGCGAACAACGCCGCCGGGCCGACGAGCAGGCGCTCGACACCGACCGGCCTCTGCATCAACTGGCTGCACCGTCTTCTCCCGCGCGGTCGGAACCGGTCAGCCGAGGGCGGTGTCGTCGAGGGATTCGGACAGGTCACGGAGTAGGCCGGCGAGGCGGTCGAGGTCGGCTCTGCTCATTCCGGACAGCAGGCGAATCTCGTTGTCGACGTGCCGCGGCATGAGGTCGTCGACCACTTCGCGGCCGTGATCGGTCAGTTGGACGCGAATGGTGCGGCGGTCCTTGGTATCCGGAACGCGGCGGACCAGATCCTTGGCGGCCATCCGATCGATGCGGTTGGTGATCGCGCCGGAGGTCACCATGGTGGCCTTGATCAGATCACCGGCGGTGAGGCCCTCCGGCCCGCCCGAGCGCCGCAGCGTCGACAGCACGTCGAACTCCCAGTACTCGAGGCCGTACCGAGCGAAGAAGTCCTTCATTTCCCGATCGAGGCGGCGGCCGAGGCGTTTGAGGCGCCCGATGACGTGGGTCGGCCAGACATCGAGTTCGGGGCGGACCCGTCCCCAGTCCGCGACGACCTGATCCACGGCGTCGCTCATGCTTCTCCTCTCGACGGAATGAATCTTAACGTTCAGATACTTGACATCAAGGCAGTTCCCGAGGTCTTATTACTTCAACGTTAAGATTATCAATGAGGAGATACCGCCATGACACGCGCCGACGGCGTCCGCGGTTCCGGAGCCGCGATCCTCGCGGTGACCGGGCTGGCGCCCCTGGTCTGGGGAACCACCTACGCGGTCACCTCCGAATTCCTGCCGCCGGAGCGGCCCATGTTCACCGCGCTGATGCGGGCCCTCCCGGCCGGATTGGTGCTGCTCGCCGCGACCCGCGCGCTGCCGCGCGGGCGTTGGATCGGCCGCGCGGCCCTGCTGGGAGTGCTCAATATCGGCGCCTTCTTCCCCCTGCTGTTCCTCGCCGCCTATCGCCTGCCAGGCGGGGTCGCGGCGGTATTGGGTTCGGCCGCACCGGTTTTCGCGCTCGCCATCGCGGCGGGGCTGTTGCGGGTGCGTCCGAGCGGACGCAAATTGCTGGCCGGCGTTATCGGCATTATGGGCGTCGCCCTGGTGGTCTTGCGGGCCGATGCCGCGCTCGATCCGATCGGCGTACTCGCCGGACTCGCCGGCGCCGCGTCGATGGCGGCCGGAACGGTTCTGACCGGGCACTGGGGCCGGCCCGACGGGGTGGGGCCGCTCGCCTTCACCAGCTGGCAGCTGACCGCGGGTGGGCTGTTCCTGCTGCCGTTGGCGCTGATCACCGAGGGAGCGCCGCCCGCGCTGGACGGTCCGGCGATCGGCGGCTACCTCTATCTCGGTGTGTTGGGGACGGCGGCGGCCTATGCCCTCTGGTTCCGCGGCCTGTCCCGTATGCCCGCCACTTCGGTGGCATTTCTCGGCCTGCTGAGTCCGCTGTCGGCGGCGGTGATCGGATGGATCGCCCTCGGCCAGTCACTGACACTGCTGCAGGTTCTCGGAATGGTGATCGCCCTGGGCGGCACCGTTCTCGGCCAGCTCGGGCCCGGCGCGACGAGGCCCGAACCGGTGCAACCGCCGGATCCGCAGGAACCGGCGTCCATCGTTACGGGCGAATCCACAACCGCGACAACGTCGCAGCTCGCATCGACACCGCAGAACTCACGGCTCGGCTGAGCCCGACCCCTCGGAGGCACGAAACATCATGCGTATCACTGTTTTCGGTGCGGCGGGCGCCGCCGGCAGCCGAATCGTGCGCGAGGCCCTGGCTCGCGGCCACGACGTCACCGCCGTCGGCCGCAGCATCGAGGGCCTGCGGGACCTGCCGCGCGAAGCCGCCGTCCGCACGGCCGACGCGACCGACGCCGCCCAGGTCCGGGGCGCATCCGCCGGGAGTGATGTCGTCATCAGCGCGACCCGGCCGCGTCCGGGGCGCGAATACGAGTTGGCCGCGGTGGCGCAGGCATTACTGGAAGGAGTGCGCGGATCCGGCGCTCGGCTGCTGGTGGTCGGCGGGGCGGGCGATCTGATCGTCCCCGGCACCGGGGCGACCGTCGTGCAACAGCCCGACTTCCCGCCGGACTGGCGGCCGATCGCGCTGGCCTGCCATGCCCAGCACGAGGTATTACGGAGCACCCCAACCGATGTCGACTGGACCTATCTGAGCCCGCCCGCCGAGCTCGAACCCGGTATCCGCCGCGGCAGCTACCGCATCGGCGCCGACGAACTGCTCACCGACAGCGCCGGTGTCTCCCGCATCTCGATGGAGGACCTCGCCGTCGCACTCCTCGACGAGGCGGAACGGCCGCGGCACCGGCACACTCGGTTCACCGTCGCCTACTGACCGATCACGGTGCGGCGCACCGGCGTACCGAAGTCGGTGGTAGGCGGTAGAGTGCCTGCGCGAGGGAAGGGGGGCCGAACAGCATGGTCGGGGATCACCGCGGTCCGGGCGTGCCACCGGGGCATTCGTCGCCACCTCCCACGGCCGGCAGCGCCGGAATCCGTGTCGGTCGACCGCATCGATCTCCGATGCCGAGGGGGACAGAGTGAGCTATCCGTACGGATCCGGTTACGACGGGTATCCACCGCCGGGCTATCCACCGCCCGGGTATCCGCCCGCGCCGTATCCGGGCTACCTGCCCTATGGCTATCAGGAACCGCGGCCGAGCGGTGGCGCGGCGATCACAGCGGGGATCTTCGCGTTGATCCTGGCGCTGGTGGCGGGAGTCGGCGTACTCGGGCTGCTCGGTGGGGCCAGTAGCTTCGACGACCCGCTCGACCCGTATGCCTATCGCTCGCACGACCTGGCCACCGTGTTCTATGTGATCGCAGTGGTCGACGGTGTGCTGGCGCTGCTGTGGGCCACCGGCGGCATCCTGTTGATGAATCACAAGAACAGCGGGCGCGTGCTGCTGGTCGTGCTGTCCTCGCTCGGGCTGCTGGGTGGCGTCGCCGGGATCGTGCTCCCGCTGGTCAACGGAGTGCCTGCGGCTTCGATCGGAGGCATCGTCGGCGCTCTGCTCGCCGCCCTGATGCTCAGCCTCACCCTGTCCGGTTCGGCCAAGCGCTGGTGCGGTGTCGGAATGCACGCCTATTCACCGGCTGCGTACTACGGTCAGCCGCCCTACCCGTACTGAGGGGTCGGCCATGGCCTATCCGTACATGCAGCCTGCCTACCCTGCCGTCCCGCCGAGGCCGGGCGGCGGGTCCGCGATCACAACGGGTGTCCTGGCCCTGCTGCAAGGGCTCGGATCGACTGCATTCTCGATCTTCGGGGCCATCTCGACCCGGCACGACCGAATGGACGGCGGCGACTCGACCCCGGATTTCATCGCCCTGACCATCTTCGGCTCGCTGTCGGCGCTGTTTCTCACCGGCGCGATCCTGCTGCTCTGCCGGCGATCGGCCGGACGTTTCATCGTCATCGCGATGACTTCGCTGGTCATGCTGGTGACCTCAGCCATCGTCGTCGTCGCGGCGCTGGCCGGAGGTATCGAGCAATCCGATGTGGTGCCGATCGCGGTGATGCTCGCGCTGCTGTTCGCCATCGAACTGCCGATTCTGGTCTGCGCGGCGATGAGCGCAACCGGGCGCTGGATCGCCGCGCGGCCGTGATCCGCCGTTCGTCCCGGCGGGCCGCACGCCCGTGACCACCGCCGCCGCGATCGAGACATACGGCGTGCAGACGTGATGAGCCGCTACGGCTACGCTGGGCACCCGTGACCGTCGCAGCTCCCTTCGATCTGATCGTCGTCGGCTCCGGATTCTTCGGGCTGACCGTTGCCGAACGCACCGCCAACCTGCTGGGTAAGCGGGTGCTCGTGGTCGAGCGCCGTTACCACCTGGGCGGCAATGCCTATTCCGAGGCGGAACCGGAAACCGGAATCGAAATCCACAAGTACGGCGCCCATCTGTTCCACACCTCGAACAAGCGGGTCTGGGACTACGTCAACCAATTCACCGAATTCACCGGCTACCAGCACCGGGTCTTCGCGATGCACAAGGGGCAGGCATACCAGTTCCCGATGGGGCTGGGGTTGATCTCCCAGTTCTTCGGTCGCTATTTCACGCCCGAGGAAGCGCGGGCACTGATCGCGGAGCAGGCCGCCGAAATCGAGACCCAGGATGCGACGAATCTCGAAGAGAAGGCGATCTCGCTGATCGGCCGCCCGCTGTACGAGGCGTTCGTCCGCGATTACACGGCCAAACAGTGGCAGACCGATCCGAAGGAGCTGCCGGCCGGAAACATCACCCGGCTGCCGGTGCGGTACACCTTCGACAACCGCTATTTCAACGACACCTACGAGGGCCTGCCGCGCGACGGATATACGGCATGGCTCGAGAAGATGGCCGAATCGGATCTGATCGAGGTGCGGCTGAATACCGACTGGTTCGAGGTCCGCGACGAGGTCCGCGCCCAGAACCCGGACGCCCCGGTGGTCTACACCGGCCCGCTGGACCGCTACTTCGACTACAGCGAGGGCGAACTGGGCTGGCGCACCATCGATTTCGAGACCGAAGTGCTGGAAACCGGTGACTTCCAGGGCACCTCGGTGATGAACTACAACGACGCCGACGTGCCCTACACCCGCATCATCGAGCCGCGCCACTTCCACCCCGAGCGCGAGTTCTACCCGAACGACAAGACGGTGATCATGCGGGAATTCTCCCGCTTCGCCCAGACCGGCGACGAACCGTACTATCCGATCAACACCCCCGAGGACCGCGCCAAACTGCTGGCGTACCGGGAATTGGCGAAGAAGGAAACCGCCTCCGCCAAGGTCGTTTTCGGGGGCCGGCTGGGCACCTACCAGTACCTCGACATGCATATGGCGATCGGTAGCGCACTGAGCATGTTCGACAATGTGCTGCGCCCGCATCTGGAATCCGGCGCACCGCTCACGGCCGGCGATTCCGAGTAGGTCCCGAGTAATGCGCCACCCGTACCGCGGACGCAGGAAGTGAAATGACCGCACAAGTGACACTCGAGGATATGAGCACCGACACGCGCGCGAAATCCCTGCTGCAGCGCATCATCCTGCCCCGCCCGGGCGAACCGTTGGATGTGCGGACGCTGTACCTGGAGGAATCGACGACGAATGCGCGTCGGGCGCACGCTCCCACCCGCACCTCGCTGTCGATCGGCGCCGAATCCGAGGTGTCGTTCTGCACCTACTTCAACGCCGTGCCGGCGAGTTACTGGCGGCGCTGGACCATTCTGGACTCGGTGGTGCTGCGGCTGGAACTGTCCGGCCACGGCCGGGTCGACGTCTACCGATCGAAGGCCGACGGGTCCCGAATTCACGTGCGCGGCAACGAATTCGCCACGACCACGGCGAGCCGTGAATCATTCACCGCACCGGTCGACACCACCACCGTCGAATTCGAGGTCGATCTGGGCCCGTTCGAGGACGGCGGCTGGATCTGGTTCGACATCACGACCGACACCGCGGTCGAATTGCGCAGTGGCGGCTGGTACGCGCCGATCGAGGCGCCGGGTGAGGGCAGTATCGCCGTCGGTATGCCCACCTTCAACCGGCCCACCGATTGTGTGAACACGCTGACGGCGCTGGGTTCGGACCCGCTGGTGCTGGAAAAGATCAAGGCTGTGATCATTCCCGATCAGGGCAACCGCAAGGCCGTCGACGAGCCCGGATTCGCCGAGGCCGCAGCGGTTCTCGGGGATCGGCTCGCCATTCACGATCAGCCGAATCTCGGTGGTTCCGGCGGTTACAGCCGGGTCATGTACGAGGCGCTGAAAACGACCGACGCGCAGTACATCGTCTATATGGACGACGATATCGAGATCGAGCCGGACTGCATTCTGCGTGCTCTGGCCTTCGCTCGGTTCTCGCGCACTCCCACCCTGGTCGGTGGCCAGATGCTGAATCTGCAGGAGCGTTCGCATCTGCACACCATGGGTGAGGTGGTCGATCGCGGTATCTGGATGTGGACCGCGGCCCCGAACGTCGAATACGACCACGATTTCTCGAAGTATCCGCTGCGCGACCGGGACAACTCGAAGTTGCTGCACCGCCGGATCGATGTCGATTTCAACGGCTGGTGGACCTGTGTCATCCCGCGCGTGGTGGCCGAGGAGATCGGTCAGCCGTTGCCGCTGTTCCTGAAATGGGACGACGTCGAATACGGTCTGCGTGCCCGCGCGGCCGGATATCCGACCGTCACCCTGCCCGGTGCGGCGGTCTGGCATATGGCGTGGAGCGACAAGGACGACGCCATCGACTGGCAGGCCTATTTCCACCTGCGCAACCGTCTGGTGGTCGCGGCGCTGCATCTCGGCAACGACGGCCGTCCGATGATCGTCAACACCGTCAAGGCGACGCTGAAACACCTGCTGTGCCTGGAGTATTCGACGGTCGCGATTCAGAATCAGGCGATTCGCGACTTCCTGGCCGGGCCGGACAAACTGTTCGAGCTGCTGCCGACAGCGCTCGGCCAGGTGGCCGCCCTGCGCAAGGAGTACTCCGACGCGGTGATCGTCGGTTCCTCGACCGAGCTGCCGCTGCCCAGCGGCGCCGATGTCGGCGCGGTCGGCGAACCGCCGAATCCGCTGGCGAAGATTGTCCGGCTCGGCAAGGGCGTACTGCACAATCTGCGCCCGGCCAAGACCGAACACCACGAGCGCCCGCAATTGAACGTTCCCACCCTCGACGCGCGTTGGTTCCTGCTCTCGCAGGTCGACGGGGTTACCGTGACCACAGCCGACGGGCGTGGCGTGGTGTATCGCAAGCGGGATCCGCGCCAGGCCCGGGAGCTGTTCGCCGAGGCGATGCGGCTGCGCCGGGAACTGGCCGCCCGGTTCCCGGAGATGCGCGACCGGTACCGTGCCGCGCACGCTCGCTTGACCAGCACCGCGGCCTGGGAGAACGCATTCGGGATCGCCGGGAGCGACGGGACCGGAGGCGGCAGCGCGCGTAACCACGGAGGGACCCGCGGACGGCGCATCGAACACGACAATAGCGAGGACAAATGACCGCACCCGTCTCCGCCGATTCGGCCGGCACTCCGCACCTGCAGGTGGTGGCCGACCCCGAGGTGGCCAAGCCCGCGGAGGTCCGGATCCTCAATGCGGTTCAGGGCACGATCGGTACGCCGCCGGTGATCAAGGCGGCGCGCGGGATGTCGCATTTCGGTGAGCACGCGCTCGGCTGGATGGCGATCGGCGCGGCCGGCGCTCTGGTCGACAAGTCCCGGCGCCGACAGTGGGCCGGTGTCGCGGTCGGCGCCTTCGGCGCGCATGCCGCCTCCGTGGTCATCAAGCGCATCGTCCGCCGCCCGCGTCCGCACGATCCGTCGGTGCAGGTCAACGTGTCGACTCCGAGCAAACTCAGCTTCCCGTCCTCGCACGCCACCTCCACGACGGCGGCGGCCGTGTTGCTCGGGAAGTTGACCGGGCTACCCTTGCCTGCGGTGCTCGTGCCGCCGATGCTGCTCTCCCGGGTCGTTCTGGGAGTGCACTATCCCTCCGACGTGCTCGCCGGATCCGCTCTGGGTGCGGCATCCGCCGCAGCCGTGCTAGCCGCCGAAAAGAGATTCGCCAGTGACCGCACAGGAAAGAACCCTCGCTGATATGAGTGAAGAGCCGACCGGCACCGACCTCGACGAAGCCGTCCTGAAGGGTCCGCCGAAGACGCTGGCGGGCGGGATCGTCAAGGCCGTGCGGCCGCGGCAGTGGGTGAAGAACGTCCTCGTGCTGGCCGCCCCGCTGGCGGCGGGCAAGGATGCGGTCACCGGCGCCTACGTCCTGGCGGATGCGACCGTGGTCGCGCATATCGCGATCGCGTTCGTCGTGTTCTGTATGGCGGCCTCGGGCATCTACCTGGTCAACGACGCGCTCGACGTCGAGGCCGACCGGGCCCACCCGACCAAGCGGTTCCGGCCCATCGCCGCCGGTGTGGTGCCGGTGAATCTGGCGTATTCGCTCTCGGCGGTGCTGCTGGTCGGCTCGATCGCGGTGTCGTTCCTGGCGTCCTGGCATCTGGCCGTCGTGATGGCGGTCTACATCGGCATTCAGTTGGCCTACTGCTTCGGCCTGAAACATCAAGCGGTGCTCGACATCTGCATCGTGTCCTCCGGCTTCCTGCTGCGCGCGGTCGCCGGTGGCGCGGCCGCCGATATCCGGCTCTCGCAGTGGTTCCTGCTGATCATGGCCTTCGGCTCGCTGTTCATGGCGGCGGGTAAGCGCTACGCGGAGTTGAAGATCGCGCTCGACACCGGCGCCAAGATCCGCAAGTCGCTGCAGTACTACACGCCCACCTACCTGCGCTTCATCTGGACCCTGTCGGCCACCGCGGTGGTGGTCTTCTACGGACTGTGGGCCTTCGAAACCGATCACAAGCACACCCAGTGGTTCGCGATCTCGATGATTCCGTTTACCATCGCAGTCCTGCGCTACGCGGTCGACGTCGATGGCGGCGAGGCCGGGGAACCCGAAGAGATCGCGCTGGGGGATCGCATTTTGCAGCTCCTGGCCATCGCCTGGATCGGAGCGGTAGGTGTCGCTGTCTATCTCACCTGACGAGATGCTGGTAGCGGGAGACGAACACGGGGAGGGGGCAGACGCGGAGTCGTCCGATCGCGCACTACGGCGCGACGGCGGTGCCGCGCGCCGCTTTTCGGTGCTCTCCCGCACGGTATTCGTCGGTGGGGTGATCGTCACCGTCGCGTTGTTCGGTATCGGCGCCTGGCAACGGCGCTGGATCGCCGACGACGGCCTGATCGTTCTGCGCACCGTGCGCAATCTGCTCGCGGGCAACGGCCCGGTCTTCAACGCGGGCGAGCGGGTGGAGACCAATACCAGCGCCGCCTGGACCTATGTCATCTGGTTCTTCAGCTGGATCAGCAACGCCCGGCTGGAGTACGTCGGTCTGACTGTCGCACTGACCCTTTCCCTCCTGGCGATCGTCTTCGCCATGGTCGGATCGGCGCGGCTGTGGCGCCCGTTCACCACCGGCGCGCCCACGCTGCTGCTGCCGGCCGGTGCGCTGGTCTATATCGCCGTTCCGCCCGCTCGTGACTACGCCACCTCCGGCCTGGAGAACTGTCTGGTCATCTTCTGGCTCGGCGTGCTGTGGTGGTTGCTGCTGCGCTGGAGCCAGGACGAGAAACCGCGTCTGGCAAACCTTCTCGTGGCCGGCTTCTGGGCGGGACTGTGCTGGGTCATCCGCCCGGAGATGACCGTGATCGGCGGTCTGGCCCTGGTCGTGCTGTTCTTCTCGCCGATGCCGCGGACTCGGTTGCGGCCGATGCTGATTCGCGCGCTGCTGGTGGTGGTCGGCGGCGCGGTGTCGGTCGGCTATCAGATCTGGCGCATGGGCTATTACGGCCTGCCCTATCCGAACACTGCCGTGGCCAAGGAGGCCGGCGGGGCGAAATGGGGTCAGGGCCTGAAATATCTGTGGGATCTGGTCGGCCCGTACTACCTGTGGATTCCGCTGCTGGTGCTGATCGTGGTGGCGGCAGTGCTGATCCGGAGTCGTCGCGGTGGCGCGGCTGCCGAGACCACCGGCGAGGCCCGGCGATCGGCGCGCGTGCAGCAGTGGCTGCGTTCCCCGGCCGCGGTCGTCACCGTGCTGGTCGGTGGCGGTCTGCTGCTGGTCGTCTTCAATATGCGGGTCGGCGGCGACTTCATGCACGGCCGCATGCTGCTGCCCCAGCTGTTCTGCCTGATGCTGCCGGTGTCGGTGCTGCCGGTGCGGCTGCCGGCCCGCGGCGCCGGCCGGTCGGGCTGGCTGCGCTGGTCGTTCGCCGTGCCGGCACTCGCCTGGGTCGGCACCATCGGCTGGGCGCTGTTCGCGGCGAACACCACCGCGAATACCTCGGGCGGTCAGATCAGCGCCTCCGGCATCGTCGACGAACGGGTCTACTACGTGCTCAACAGTGGGCACGACCATCCGGTTCTGGCCGAGGACTATCTGGACTATCCGCGGATGCGGGCGATGCTGCAGGACATCGCCGCGACCCCGAACGGCGGTCTGCTGATCAATTCGCCGTCGTTCATGATGTGGTACGTCGCGCCGCCGCCGCTGCCGATTCCGCCCGGCGGTTACGGGCATACGGTGTACTTCCTCAATCTGGGCATGACCAGCATGAACGTGCCGCTCAGCGTGCGGGTCATCGACCAGGAGGGGTTGGCGTATCCGCTGGCCGCCCACACCGACCGGCTGGCCGACGGCCGGATCGGTCACGACAAGAATCTGTATCCGGACTGGGTCATCGTCGACACCGGTATGGTCGACCAGCATCCGTGGATGCCGTGGTTCCTCGATCAGCGTTGGGTGCAGCAGGCCCGGACGGCGCTGTCGTGTCCGGCCACGCAGGATCTGCTGGCGTCCTATCGGGCGCCGCTGACCTGGGATCGCTTCAAACACAACATCATCCAGTCGTTGCATTTCGCGAAGTACCGCATCGACCGGGTGCCCAAGTACGAAATCCAGCGTTGCCACCTGGTGGACCCGACGGCGCCGCTCCCGGCTCCGAACTAGTCCGCCCCGGGCAACGAATCAGTCGTGTATTAGTCTCGGTTTGATAACGCCGACGTATCGATTTCACGATACGCTCGGTGACGGACGTCCGTCGGGGGCGCATCGTCGTATGCGCACGGGTGATCATTCGCAGAGAAGAAACGCGGTCGGACGGGCCGCACTACGGGAAAGGCCGGACAGGGTATGCGAGGCGTGACTGTGCGATGGGTGCAGCAGAGACGTCGGAGACGGTCGCAGCAACCGTCGGCGCCTCAGCGAGCCGGATGGCTCAAGCGGTCGGCGGTGGGCGTGGCATTGGCGACGTTGCTGCCGTTCGGGGTGTCGGTGGCAGAGGCCGGACATGCGGCCGCCGCATTCAACCCGTCGGGTATCGATTTCTGGGTCGATTCGTCCATGGGACCGATCAAGTCCCGCATCTTCCGGGCGGCCGACGGCAACACCAGCCGGGTCGTGTACGCCCTGGACGGTATGCGCGCTCGCGGTGACCTCAACGGCTGGGAGATCGAAACCAACATCATCCCGGCGCTGCAGGGCGCCAACATCAACGTCGTGATGCCGGTCGGCGGCCCGTCGAGCTTCTACGCCGACTGGAACGCGCCGAGCAACTTCTTCGGCATCGACACCGCGTCGGCCGGCTCCGCCGGGTCGTCGACAGGTTCGGCGATGACCGGTTCCTCGAACTACAACGAGACCCTGGGCAAGGCCAACACCTACAAGTGGGAAACCTTCCTGACCCAGGACCTGCCGAACGCGCTCAGCTCGCGGATGGGCTTCAGCGCCCATCGCAACGGGGTCTTCGGTCTGTCGATGGGCGGTAGCGCCGCGCTGACCCTGGCGGCGTACCACCCGGAGCAGTTCAGCTACGCGGGTTCCTTCTCCGGTTACCTGAACATCTCCGCGCCGGGTATGCGGGAGGCCATGCGTGTCGCGATGCTCAGCGCCGGTGGGTACAACATCGACGCGATGGCGCCGCCGTGGGGCCCGCAGTGGTTGCGGATCGATCCGTTCGTCTTCGCGCCGCGGTTGAAGGCCAACAACACCCGCCTGTGGGTTGCGGCCGGTAGCGGACTGCCCGCGCCGTCGGACGCGGTCGCTCCGCTCGACATCATCCAGGGCTCGCCGCTGGAAGCGTTGGCGCTGGCCAACACCCGCGCCTTCCAGGTCCGCATGATGACCCTGGGCGCCGGCAACGTCACCTACGACTTCCCGAATGTGGGTGTGCACAACTGGCACAACTGGGAGGCCGAGGTCTACCGAATGCTGCCGGATCTGTCGGCCAATATCGGCTGATCTCAGCGCGATTCGCGGCCCCGCGTCGGTCATCCGGCGCGGGGCCGTGGCATTTCCGGACCCGGCCGAAGTGATTGCCGAATGCTCGAGCGCCGGGCGTTTGCTGTGTCCCTCTGGGATGGGTTGCCGGAAATCGACCCCGCGCGCCCTTGTGTCGCAGATCACCTTTCGGAATATTTCCGCGTCGAAACTATTGGCTGCCCCGCCGGATCACCGATACTCGGTGGGTATCGAAGAACCTGCAGTACAGCGGCGAGTGTCTGGCGCCGAAACGCTTTGTCGGGGTTGTCCGGAATGAGTGGCGGCCGCGCGGTGTGGGATCCGGTGCGGCCGTCGCTTCAGGTGAAAGGTCGAGTTCGATGCGATTTGCGCGCAGGAAGCCGTTGCTCGGAAGTAGGTCCGGTACCGGGCCCGGTTCGTGGCTCAGGCGCTCGGCGCTGGGTGTGGCATTGGCACTGTTGCTGCCGCTCGGAGTTTCGGTTGCCGGCAGCGGGGCGAGCGCCTCGGCCGCATTCGATCCGTCGGGCTTCGACTTCTGGGTGGATTCTCCGGTCATGGGCCCGGTCAAGTCCCGCATTTTCCGGGCCAAGGACGGCAACACCGACCGCGTCGTCTACGCCCTCGACGGGATGCGGGCCCCGCAGACCCTCAACGGCTGGGAGATCGAGACGAATGTCGCCCAGGTACTCACCGACTGGAATATCAATGTGGTGATGCCGGTCGGCGGCCAATCCAGTTTCTACGCGGACTGGAATGCGCCCAGCTCGTTCTTCGGCATCCCGCCGAGCAATTTCGGCGCCTTCAACAGCGGATCCGGTGCGACCGAGACATTCCTGGGCGGTCCGGGCAAGGACTATCGCTACGACTGGGAGACCTTCCTGACCGTCCAGCTGCGTAATGCCCTGCGGGATCGGCTCGGCTTCCGGGCCTCCCGCAACGGCGCGTTCGGATTGTCGATGGGCGGCAGCGCCGCGCTGACCCTGGCGGCGTATCACCCGGACCAGTTCAGCTTCGCCGGTTCCTTCTCCGGATATCTGAACATTTCCGCACCCGGTATGCGCGAGGCGATTCGGCTCGCGATGATCGACGCGGGCGGTTACAACGTCGATTCGATGGCGCCCCCGTGGGGCCCGCAGTGGCTGCGGATGGATCCGTTCGTCTTCGCCCCGCGTTTGATCGCCAACAACACCCGCCTGTGGATCGCGGCCGGTAGTGGGGTGCCCTCGCAGCAGGACCTGGGGTTGCCGCTGCCGGCCGCCGCCGACCACATCGTCCGCGGCGCTCCGCTGGAAGCGCTGGCATTGGCCAATACCCGGGCTTTCCAGGTGCGGATGATGACCCTCGGCGCGAGCAACATCGTGTATTCGTTCCCGAATGTCGGTGTGCACGACTGGTTCAACTGGCAGGACGAGGCCTACCGGATGATCCCCGACCTTTCGGCCAATATCGGCTGAACAGCACCCGTCCGCCGCCGTACGAAGAGGCAACCGCCCGCGAATCCGCAGGGGCAGTTGCCTCTTCGGCGTATCCGGCCGAATTTTCCCGGCCCAGTAGTTGATTCGTCATTTCGGACTGTGATTTCCCGGCGAACGCGATAGGGTCACTGCACGTTTACGAATGGTGCGCGGGCGGATTTCAGCCACCCGCAGGGGTCCGTGTTGCCAACCAATGGGCGGTCGAATATCGTCCAGCGAGCGCAAGTGCGACCGTTCGTAGCCGCGACGTCACTCGTATCGAAAGGTCGGGTTCGATATGGGTGCTGATCCCGCCGTCGTAGACGGTGGTGGTCGCGGCGCGGCGACAACAGCAGACAGCAGCAGAAAGAGAGCAGTATCCATGCGTTTCGGCAGGTCGGCCGCGCCGGTTTCGCATTCGGCGCTCGCGCCGGAAAGAGCCCCGCAGGGGCGGCGAGGTGCTCGGCGTAGTTGGCGCACACGACTTCTCGCTGTGGGTGCCGCGCTGGCGCTACCGGTCGCGGCGGGCATCATGGCCCCGTCCGCCATCGCCGCACCGATTCACGCGCCCGTGCACCGCACCCCCGCCGGTGGGTACGACGAACTGATGGTTCCGTCGAGCATGGGCCCGGTGAAGGTTCAGGTGCAGTGGGCGCGCAACGGCGGTAACGGCGCGCTGCTGTTGCTGGACGGTCTGCGGGCCCGCGACGACCGCAACGCCTGGTCGTTCGAGACCAACGCGCAGGAGATGTTCGGCAACGACAACGTCACCCTGGTGATGCCGGTGGGTGGCCAGTCCAGCTGGTACGCCGACTGGCAGGGGCCGAGCAACACCAACGGTCAGAAGTTCACCTACAAGTGGGAGACCTTCCTGACCAAGGAGCTCCCGGATTTCCTTTCCAACTACGGTGTTTCGCGGACCAACTACGCGGTGGCCGGCCTGTCGATGAGTGGTCCGGCGGCGCTGCGCCTGGCGGCGTTCCACCGCGATCAGTTCAAGTACGCGGCCTCCTTCTCCGGTCCGCTGAACTGGAACGCGCCGGGTATGCGCGAGGCGATTCGCGTGATGATGCTCGACGCCGGCCGCTTCAACGTCGACTCGATGGCCGCGCCGTGGAGCCCGCAGTGGCTGCGTTCGGACCCGGTGGTCTTCGCGCCGCAGCTGCGCGGCCTGCCGATGTTCATCTCGTCGGCCAGCGGTCTGCCGGGTGCCTACGACCACCCGAACTCCCCGGTCGGCCTGTTCAACACCGGTAACGCGATGGGCATCGAGCTGATCTCGATGGTCAGCACCCGCTCCTTCCAGGCGCGGCTGAACTCGCTGGGCATTCCGGCGGCCTACGACTTCCCGCCGACCGGTACCCACTCCTGGCACTACTGGCAGGACGAGCTGGCCAAGGCGCGTCCGGGCATCCTGTCCGCTCTGAACGCCTGATCACCGGCCATAACGCAACCGACATCGGCGCCGCGCAGATCTGATCTGCGCGGCGCCGGTTCGTTGCGGGACGGCCCTGCTTGCCTTGTGCGCTGCCATTTCTCAGGTTTGCTGTCCGCGCGTCCTACCGCCTCGAGCGGCCCGCGCGCGGTACAAACACTCCTGTGGCAGGTGTGGTTTCCGGTTTCCGGGGGACAGTTCGTCGCGGCCGCTGGGGGCGGCGGCGACTGACGATGCTGGCCGCGCTGGTGGTTGTGCCGTTGGCTTCCGGGATCGCCGTCGCACCCGCGCCCGTCACCGCACAACCCGCGGCCGTGCCGGCGCCCAGCGCCGCGACCGTGCAGAAGGTCGTGTGGCTGTCCGACCGCCGCGTCTCGCTGTGGGTGAATTCGCCGTCGATGGGCGCACCCGTGCAGGTGCAGCTGTTGCTGGCGCGGGACTGGAATGCCCGCCCGGACGCGCGATTCCCGTTGCTGTTCATGCTCGACGGGCTGCGGGCCCAGGACGACGAGAGCGGCTGGACCAAGGACGCCGGCGCCGTCGATTTCTACGCCGACAAGAACGTCACCGTGGTACTGCCGATCGGCGGCCAGTCGAGTTTCTACTCCGACTGGATGCAGCAGGACAACGGCAAGAACTACAAGTGGGAAACCTTCCTGACCAAGGAGCTGCCGCCGCTGCTGGAGAACCAGTGGCGGGCCACCGATGTCCGTGGGGTGGAAGGGCTTTCGATGGGCGGTACGGCCGCCATGTTCCTGGCCGGGCGCAACCCCGGCTGGGTGCGGTACGCGGCCTCGTATTCCGGCTTCCTGACCACGACCAGCGTCGGCATGCCGCAGGCCATCATGTTCGCGATGCGCGATGCCGGCGGATTCGATGCCAATGCCATGTGGGGCCCGCCCACCAATCCCGAATGGGCCGACCACGATCCGTATCAGCTCGCGCCCAAACTGAAGGGCATCAGCCTGTACGTCTCGGCCGGTAGCGGCACCACCGGCGCCTACGACAAACCGTCCGACATTCCGGGGATCAGCACCAATTACGCGGGTATGGGCCTCGAGATGCTGTCCCGGCTGACCAGCCAGAATTTCGTCGACAAGTTGAACAAGCTGTCGATCCCGGTGCAGGCCAATTACCGTCCCTCCGGCACCCATTCGTGGCCGTACTGGGATTTCGAGATGCGTCAGTCCTGGCCGCAGGCGGCCGCCGCGCTCGGGGTGGAGGCCGACAAGCCGGCATGCTCGGCCGGTGGCGCGATCGCCGCGGTGGCTCAGGTCGACAAATGGCTGGGCGACTGTGTGACCGGTGAATATCAGGTCACCAACGGGATCGCCCAGGACTTCAAGGGCGGCCGGGTGTTCTGGTCCCAGGCCACCGGCGCGCACGCGGTGGCGGGCATGATCGGCGGCACCTATCAGGCGACGGTCGGTCCGGGCGGCCCGCTCGGTCTGCCCACCGCCGCCGAGCAGGCCCTTCCGGACGGTCAGGGCCGCTTCCAGAGCTTCGAGGGCGGCTCGGTCTACTGGTCGCCGCAGACGGGCGCGCAGGTGGTGCGCGGGGCGATCCTGGCCGAATGGGGTCGCGAGGGCTTCGAACGCGGTCCGGCGGGCTATCCGGTCGGACCGGAAGCCAAGACGCCGGACAAGAACGGAATCGTGCAGGGCTTCCAGGGCGGCCCGATGTACTTCAGCGACAAGACCGGCGCCCATCGGGTGCAGGGCCTGATCCTCGGCAAGTACGCACAGCTGGGCTTCGAGAACAGCTGGCTCGGTTTCCCGGCCGCCGAGGAGCAGCCCACCAAGGATCTGGGCCGCTACAGCAAGTTCGAGGGCGGCAACATCTATTGGAGTCCGCTCTCCGGCGCCTGGGCGGTGCGCAACGGGCCGATCATGGACGCCTGGGGACAGCAGGGCTTCGAGAACGGGCGGCTCGGCTATCCGATCAGCGACGAGTTCCCGGTTCCCGGCGGGGTGCAGCAGAACTTCCAGACCGGATTCATCGTGGTCCGCGACGGCAAACCGCCGGAGGTCCACGGGGCATAGGCCGATAAATCACCTTTAAGCGGTTGGTGAGGGTTCCGGCCACGGGAGCCCGGTCCGCGCGGGTTGCCGTTAACCTGGAGCCCGACCTGCTAGGCCTTGTGAAAGAAGTTCTAGCCCTCTGCGAACTAGATCGAGGACACGATTCATGCTTCGGACCCGTCCGGTCGGAGAACGGTACGTCGCCGGTGGCAAGGTTGCCGGCATCGTGGTGGCCTTGGCCGCCACCGGTTTACTCGCCGCCTGTGGCGGTAACGATTCGACGGCGTCGAGCACGCCGACCCTGAAGCCTTCGACCACGACCGCCGCGGCGTCGTCGGCGCAGTCGGCCCCCGGTAGCGCGCAGCAGCCCGCCCCCGAACCCTCCACGGAGCAGGCGCCCGCGCCGACCAGCGTGAACGAGCGCCCGGAGCCGGCGCAGCCGAGTGCGGCCGACCATCCGCCGCTGTCGGACAAGGATCAGGCCTACCTGGACGAGCTGAAGAAGCGCGGGGTGACTCCCTCGAGCCCGGACATCGCCCTCACCGCCGCCAACTACGTCTGCCAGAGCAAGGCCAGCGGTGCCTCCGATCAGGAGGTCAAGACCTTCGTCAACGCGATGGCCGGCACCGATCCTGGCTTCGACCCGCAGAAGATGTCCGTCGAGCAGGCGGGTCAGATCTATATCGACGTCGCGACCCAGACCTACTGCAACAAGTGAACGCGCGACGACGTTCCGGATACGGCGGTCGCGGTCCCGGCCGCCGCCGTCGGCCGGGCTGTCTGCTGATGCTGCTGGGCGCGGTCCTGGTGGTGATCGTGGCTCTGGTGCTGTGGTTCGTGCTCGCGGGCCGGCTGCACGTGCCGAAGCCGATCCCGCCGAAACCCGGTAAGCCCAGCAGTCAGCCGGCGTCCTGCCCGGATGTGCAGTTACTGGCGATTCCCGGAACGTGGGAGTCGAACAGCAACGACGACCCGCACGATCCGACCGCCAATCCGGCGTCGTTGATGCTGCACGTCACCAACCCGGTGCGGCAGCAGTTCCCGGAGTCCCGCCTCGACGTGTACACCGTCCCGTACGTCGCGCAATTCTCCAACCCGATCGCGATCCCGCCGGACGGTCAGGCCTCCTACAACAACAGCCGTTCCGAGGGCACCCAGCGCGCGCTCGCCGAGCTCACCCAGATGTCCAAGGATTGCCCGTTGACCAATTATGTGATCGCCGGCTTCTCCCAGGGCGCGGTGATCGCCGGCGATATCGCGGCTCAAATCGGGGCCGGGCAGGGCCCGGTGGCGGCCGACCAGGTGCTCGGCGTGACCCTGATCGCCGACGGTCGCCGGGTGGCCGGTCCGGGACAGGCCGGCGAGATCGGGGTGGCACCGCCGGGAGTGGGTGCCGAGGTCGCGCTCAAGGGCCTGTCGGTTCCCGGGATCACGATGACCGGGCCACGCGCCGGATTCGGTGAGCTGGCCGGGCGCACGAATACGATCTGCGCCCCGGGTGATCTGATCTGCGATGCCCCGCCGCAGGCGCTGAATCCGCTGAACATCGTCCCGAGCCTGATGACCCTGGTCCACGCAGTGGGAAATCCGGTGCACAGCCTGTACAACACCTTCCAGGTGGACGACAACGGCACCACCGCCACCCAGTGGACGACGAATTGGGCCGAGGGGCTGATCAAGGATGCGCCGCACCCGCCGCACGGCTGACGGCCCACCCGGCGGCGGTCGTCGTGCTTCCCGAGGAAAAAGTAAACCCGAGGGTCACTCAGATTTTGGTGAAGGCTGTAAAGTGCAGCGATGATCGCGCCACAGCGCGCACATCCGCACAGCCAGGAGCAAAGGTTCATGACAGAAGCCGCCGCCGTCAGCGCGACCAGCGGTGCCGAAATGACAGCGCTGGGCGTTCCGGCGCGCGCGTTCCGATTCGCTGCTGCCGGTGAGGGGAATCAGCAGGAGGGCGGTGCGCGGAAATTCGTCAAACTCGCGCAGCAGGCCGAGGAATACGGCTACGACTCCTTCGCGATCCCCGATCATCTCGGACCGCAGGTCGGCCCGATCGCCGCGCTGGGCGCACTGGCCGTCGCCACCGAGCGCATCCGGATCGGAACCTCGGTGCTGGCCAACGGTTTCCGGCATCCGGTGGTGCTCGCGAAGGATGCGGCCACCATCGATGTGCTGTCGCGCGGCCGGCTGGAACTCGGCGTCGGCGCGGGCTGGATCAAGAGTGAATTCGAGGCCGCCGGCCTGCCCTACGAATCGCCGGGCGTGCGGTTGGAGAAGCTCGACGAGGCGCTGACCATTCTCGATGTGCTGCTGCGTGGGCAGGAATGCCATTTCGAGGGCAAGCACTACCAGGTGCGCGGCATCAAGGGCACCCCGCGGCCGCGGCAGGGTCCGCGTCCGCCGCTGGTGACCGGCGGCGGCGGACCGAAGATGTTGCGGCTGGCGGCCAAACACGCCGACATCATCTCGGTGGTCCCCCGCACCACCAAGGAGGGTAAGGGGCTGCTGTCGGGTATCACCCTCGAAAAGACCATCGAGAAGGTGAAGCTGATCAAGGAGGCCGCCGGGGACCGGTTCGCCGATATCGAACTGAACTGGACCATCACCGCCGTCGTGATCACCGACGATCGCGAGCGCACCGCCGAGATGGCGTTGGCGGCCCTTGACAAGGGACTGCATCCGGACCTCGAGGTCGACGTGCAGCTGTCGGTGGAAGACATCCTGAATTCGCCCTATGTGGCCATCGGCACATTCGAGGAGATCGCCGAGCAGATCCGTAACGTGCGGCGATTGACATCGATGTCCTATGTCGGAGTGTTTCCGACCCAGATGGATGCTTTCGCACCGGTGATCCCGCTGCTGCGAGAGGAGCCGTAGCGAGTCACCCACTGTGCACGCCGGGAAATCGTTCGGCTCGCTCCGGAGACCGCTCCGGGGCCTGCTCTGTAACATGTCCCTGGCTCGAGTACATCTAGCCGATAGGTGGTCCCCGCGCAGACCACCGGAAAAAGCTGCAGGCATGCTCTCGCACCACAGAGCGCCCGCGGGTGAAAGAGAGTCGGGGCCTCACAGGTAACAGCGGCCATGTCGCCGTGCTGCGTGTGCCTCGGAGGAGAAGGAATGACGGACGAGACTTTCGACGACTACCTGGACGAAACCGGGAACATCGCAATTCCCGAGGGCCGCACCCTGGTCGATTACGTCGAGAAGCACACCCGCAACGATGCGAACGATCTTGCGTATCGCTATATCGACTACTCCCGAGAGCGCGACGGGGAGTACCAGGACCTGACCTGGAAGGAATTCGGCGTCCGGCTGCGCGCGGTGGCCGCTCGCCTGCAACAGGTGACCGAACCGGGTGACCGGGTGGCGATTCTGGCGCCGCAGGGCCTGGACTATGTGATCTCCTTCTTCGCCGCCATCTACGCCGGAACCATCGCGGTGCCGCTGTTCGATCCGGACGAGCCGGGCCACACCGACCGTCTGCATGCGGTCCTGGGCGACTGCAAGCCGTCGGCGATCCTGACGGCGAGCTCCTCGGCGGCCGGCGTGCGGCAGTTCTTCCGGCCGCTGCCCGCCGCGCAGCGGCCCCGGATCATCGCCGTCGACGCGGTGCCGGACACCCTCGGTGAATCCTGGGTGCGGCCGGATCTGGCGGTCGACGACATCGCCTATCTGCAGTACACCTCGGGGTCCACCCGGACCCCGGCCGGCGTGGAGATCACCCACCGGGCGGTCGGCACCAACCTGCTGCAGATGGTCCACGCGATCAACCTGGACTGGAACTCGCGCGGTGTCACCTGGCTGCCGCTGTACCACGACATGGGTCTGCTGTGCGTGATCCTGCCGGCGATCGGCGGCAAGTACATCACCATCATGTCGCCGAGCGCGTTCGTGCGTCGCCCGAGCCGCTGGATCAAGGAGCTGGCCGCGGTCTCCGACGGCGCCGGCACCTTCGCGGCCGCGCCCAACTTCGCGTTCGAGCACGCCGCGGCGCGCGGTCTGCCGAAGAACGGCGAATCGCTGGATCTGTCGAACGTCATCGGTCTGATCAACGGCAGTGAGCCGGTGACCACGTCGTCGATGAAGAAGTTCAACGAGGCGTTCGCGCCCTACGGTCTGCCGAAGACCGCGATCAAGCCGTGCTACGGCATGGCCGAGGCGACCCTGTTCGTGTCCGCGACCCGGGCCGAGGACGAGGCCAAGGTCATCTACGTCGACCGCAACGAGCTCAACGCCGGCCGCGTGGTGAAGGTCGATCAGAGTGCGCCCAACGCGATCGCCCAGGTCAGCTGCGGCTATGTCGCGCTGTCGCAGTGGGCGGCGATCGTGGATCCGGAGTCGATCGACAGCGCCGAGGGGGCGCGCGAGCTGCCCGAGGGCCGGGTCGGTGAAATCTGGTTGCACGGCAACAACATCGGCATCGGGTACTGGGGTCGCGACGAGGAGACTCGCAAGACCTTCAAGAACCTGCTGACCAACCGGCTGGCCGAGGGTTCGCATGCGGCCGGTACCCCGGACGACGCCATCTGGCTGCGCACGGGTGACTACGGCGTCTACGTCGACGGCGAGCTGTACATCACCGGGCGCGTGAAGGACCTGGTGATCGTCGACGGGCGCAACCACTACCCGCAGGACCTGGAATTCTCCGCGCAGGAGGCCAGCAAGCTGCTGCGCCCGGGTTTCATCGCGGCGTTCTCGGTGCCCGCCAACCAGCTGCCCGCCGAGGTCTTCGCCGCCAACAGCCACTCCGGCCTGAAGTACGACGCCGACGACGCCTCCGAGCAGTTGGTGATCGTGGCCGAGCGCGGGCCGGGTGCGCACAAGGCCGATCCGCAGCCGATCGCCGATGCGGTGCGCGGGGCGTTGTCGCAGCGCCACGGTGTGACGGTGCGCGATGTGCTGCTGGTTCCGGCCGGGTCCATTCCGCGGACGTCCAGCGGCAAATTGGCCCGGCGCGCCTGCCGGGCCGCCTATCTGGAAGGCACGCTGCGCGGCGGCTATCAGCAGCAGGCCTTCCCCGACGCACCGGACGAAGAGTAGGCCGTGTTCCCGGTGACCCTCCACCGAGCCGGTTACGGGGCTTCTCGTCGCCCCGGCCGGCTCGCCGAGCACTGCATGGTGTCCGGACGATTCGTCCGTTGGCGCGCTGCGCAGCAGGTCGGCAGCGGTGGTGGCGTCGCCGGGACGTCCGGTCTTTTCCGGGTTGTCCACAACCCGCTACTTATCCACATGACGGCGAACCGGCTGTCAATCCCCGCCCGCGCAACATTCGCACCCAGGTAGCTTGAGGAATTGATGGCTGACAACGAGGGCACCCAGACGACCGAAACCACCGGCGCCGAGACCGAGCTCGCGGCGGGCGCACAGGTCGAGCAGCAGACCGCTGCGTCCGACACGGGCGCGGCCGAATCCGGTGGTGCGGGGAAATCCGGCACCACCGATATGTCGGTAGCCGAGTTGCGCGAGTGGTTGCAGCGCTGGGTGGCCGACGCCACCGGCCAGCCGATCGAGCAGATCACCGTGGACCGGCCGATGGAGGAATTCGGCCTGGCCTCCCGCGATGCGATCGCCCTGGGCGGCGATATCGAAGAACTCACCGGCGTCATGCTGAACGCGACCATCGTGTATCAGCACCCGACCATCGCCTCGCTGGCCGAGCGGATCATCAACGGGGAGCCGGAAGCACCGGAGGAGACTGCGGACGACGCGTTCTACACCGCCGGATACCAGCCGGGCGCGGCGCACGATATCGCTATCGTCGGTCTGTCCACGCGACTGCCGGGTGCGGGGGATACGCCGGAGTCGACCTGGGAGTTCCTGATCAACCGCGGGGACGGCATTCGGGAGCTGCCCGAGGGGCGGTGGGCCGAGTTCATGGCCGACCCGGATGTGGCCGCCGCGGTCGAGAAGGGCAACACCCTCGGCGGCTACCTCGATCAAGATGTCATCAAGGGCTTCGACGCCGAATTCTTCGCCATGTCGCCGGTCGAAGTCGAGCGTGTCGATCCGCAGCAGCGGTTGATGATGGAACTGACGTGGGAAGCGTTGGAGCACGCGCGGATTCCGGCGAATACGCTCAAGGGCGAGTCGGTCGGTGTCTTCCTCGGTAGTTCGACCAACGACTTTCAGCTGGTTTCCGCTCTGGGGCTGGGGAAGTGGGATCCCGACGCGCCCGCATCGGCGGATGCCTACGCGCTGACCGGCGGTTCGTCCGCGATCATCGCGAACCGCATCTCCTACTTCTACGATTTCCGCGGCCCCTCGGCCGTGGTCGATACGGCCTGTTCGTCCACCCTGGTCGCCGTGCACGACGCCGTACGCGCACTGCGCAACGGCGATGCGGACCTGGCTCTCGCCGGTGGCGTGAATATGCTTCTGGCCCCGGCGATTACGCTCGGCTTCGATTCGGTCGGCGCGGTCGCGAAGGACGGACACATCAAGGCGTTCGCCGCCGATGCCGACGGTATGGTGCGGTCCGAAGGTGCGGGCATGGTCGTGCTCAAGCGGCTCACCGATGCCGAGCGCGACGGCGACCGCATCCTGGCCGTCATCAAGGGGACCGCGGTCAATTCCGACGGCCGCTCGAACGGACTGCTGGCGCCGAATCCGGACGCTCAAGCCGATGTGCTCCGGCGCGCGTACCGCGATGCCGGTATCGCGCCGTCCTCCGTCGACTACATCGAGGCGCACGGCACCGGAACGCTGCTGGGTGACCCGATCGAAGCCGACGCCCTGGGCCGGGTGATCGGCCGTGGTCGTGACGAGGACAAGCCCGCGCTGCTGGGTTCGGCGAAGACCAATTTCGGTCATCTGGAATCCGGCGCCGGTGCTGCCAGCCTTGCCAAGGTGATCATGGCGTTGCAGCACAACGTCATTCCGCCCAACATCAACTATTCCGGGCCGAACCCCTACATTCCGTTCGAGCAGGCGCATCTGAAGGTGGTCGACGAGCCCACCGAATTCCCGCGCTACAGCGGAACCGCCACCATCGGCGTGAGCGGATTCGGCTTCGGCGGCACCAATGCGCACGTGGTCATTCAGGAGTACGTGCCCGCCACCTCGGCCGACGCGGAAAGCGAAGCGGCCTCGGCTGATTCGTCGGATTCCGACTCCGCCACGCTCGCGGCCGAACTGGACGACGAGGCGACCGATGTACTCGCCGGCGCCGAGGCCATCGTCGAGGGCGCCGATCCGCTCGCCGAGCCGGAATCGGCCGCACCGGTCGCCGAATGGACCGAAGCGCGCACCGAGCCGCTCCCGGTGATCCTGCCGGTCTCCGCCTATCTGCCCTCGCGTCGCCGCCGCGCCGCGAGCGATCTGGCCGATTGGCTGGAATCCGAAGCGGGACAGGCGACTCCGCTCGAGGATGTGGCCCGTTCGCTGGCCAAGCGTAACCACGGCCGGTCGCGCGGCGTGGTGCTGGCGAAGACCCACGAGGAGGCCGTCGCCGGTCTGCGTGCCATCGCGGCCGGTAAACCCGGGCCCGGCGTCTTCACCGCCGACTCGCCCGCCGCTCAGGGCCCGATGTGGGTGCTCGCGGGATTCGGTTCCCATCACCGGAAGATGGGCAAGCAGCTCTATCTGGAGAATTCGATCTTCGCCCGCACCGTGGACGAGGTCGACGAGCTGGTCGTCGACGAGGCCGGATATTCGGTCAAGGAGATGATCCTCGACGACGCGCAGGACTGGGATGTGGGTACCTCCCAGGTGGGCGTGTTCACCATTCAGCTCGGTCTGGCTGCGCTGCTGCGCGCCCACGGCGCCGAGCCGTTCGGTGTGGTGGGGCATTCGCAGGGTGAGGCGGCCGCCGCCTACATCTCCGGCGGCCTGCCGCTCGAGGACGCGGTACGCGTGATCTGCGCCCGTTCGCGCCTGATGGGCGAGGGCGAGCAGATGATCACCGACGACCAGGTGCGCAATATGGCCCTGGTCGAATACAGCGCCGAAGATATCGAGAAGGTGCTCCCCGAGTACCCGGATCTCGAGGTCGCGGTGTACGCCGCCCCGACCAACACCGTGATCGGCGGCCCGCCCGATCAGGTGCACGCGATCGTGGCGCGCGCCGAATCGGAGGGCAAATTCGCCCGGGTGCTGCAGACCCGCGGCGCCGGCCACACCTCGCAGATGGATCCGCTGCTCGGCGAGCTGGCCGCGGAGCTGGCCGGTATCGAGCCGACCAAGCTCACCACCGATCTGTACTCGACCGTGCACAAGGCCACCGTCTACAAGGCGGGTTCGGACCCGGTGCACAACGAGGACTACTGGGTTACGAATATGCGCGGGTCGGTGTATTTCACCAACGCGATCCGCCGCGCGGTCGACGCCGGAATCACCACCTACCTGGAACTGGCGCCCAATTCCGTGGCGCTGATGCAGGTCATGGGCACTACCTTCGCCGCGGGCGTGCACAATGCCGCGCTGATTCCGACACTCAAGCGTAAAGAAGACGAGGCGGCGGGGGTCATCTCCGCGCTGGCGCAGCTGTACGTGCAGGGCCATCCGGTCGACCTGTCGTCGCTGCTGCCCGCCGGCGAGTACGCCGATGTGCCGCGAACCGCCTTCCTGCGCAAGGAATACTGGCCCAAGGTCAGCATCGCGACGGGTTCCGGCAGCGGACGCGCGCCCGG
The DNA here is from genome assembly GCF_000308855.1 of Nocardia veterana NBRC 100344. Classification (GTDB taxonomy): domain Bacteria; phylum Actinomycetota; class Actinomycetes; order Mycobacteriales; family Mycobacteriaceae; genus Nocardia; species Nocardia veterana. Next base: position 111,372 of record NZ_BAGM01000004.1, read on the forward strand.
TGCGCATGTGGCGCTGCCCGACGGCCGCCACGCCTGGGAGGTGCAGGCGGCGTCCGTCACCGATCTCGCCGCCCTGGTGAATGCCGCTGCGGCACAGGTCCTGTCGGATGTGGCATTGGGTGCGACCGTCGCACACGCCCCGCTACCCGCCTCCGGCACCCTGACCACGACGCTCACCCCGCATCCGGGCGGCGCCTCGGTGCAGGTGCACGTCCGGGAGGGCAACGCGTTCCGGCTGCTGTTCGACGCGGTGGTGACCGCGAGCGCGCCGTCCGCCACCGGGACGGCACCCGCCGTCGCGCAGCCGGCGGCGGCCGAAACCGCGACCGCCGCAGCGGAACCGGAGGCGCCCGAGAGCTTCGGCGAACGCTGGGACCCCAACGGTAAGCAGACCGTCGAGGAACGTTTGGCCGTCATCGCCGCGGAATCCATGGGTTATGCCGTGGAGGATCTGCCGATGGAGATCCCGCTCATGGAGCTGGGGCTCGACTCGCTGATGGCGATGCGGATCAAGAACCGCGTCGAATACGAATTCGACATTCCGTCGCTGCAGGTCTCGGCGGTACGCGATGCCAGCCTCAACGAAGTCGGCAAGGTGCTGCGCTACGCCATCGAACATCGCGACGAGATCGCGGCGATGGCGGAAAAGCAAGCCGCCGAAGGCGGGTCGCTCACCGTGGACGACAACTTCGTCGCCGCCGCGCGTGCCGCGATGGAGGCCGGCGAGGATCCGGCCGCCGCGGTGCAGCAGCAGGTGGCGGCCACGGAACCGGCGACCGCCGATACGGCCGAGCCGGAGAACGCGAGCGGCGCCGCAGGTTCGGCGAGCAATGCCGTCGAGTCGGCGGACACGGCTGCCGATGCGAAGAACGGCTCCGTTCCCGCGCCGGCGGCCGCCGTATTCGGTGGCGGCCAGGTGGCCGGCACCAAGGAGCCGGAAGCCGATGTGCCGCCGCGTGATGCGGCCGAGCGGCTGACCTTCGCCGCCTGGGCGATGGTGACCGGCAAGTCGGCGGGCGGCATCTTCAACACCCTGCCGATTCTCGACGAGGACACCGCGCAGAAACTCGCGGCTCGCCTGTCGGATCGGGTGGGCAGCGAGATCGACGTGGATGACGTGCTCGACTGCGAGACCATCGAACAGCTGTCGGATATCGTTCGCCGGCACCAGGATTCGGCGACCGAGGTCGAGGGGTTCATCCGTCCGCTGCGGCCGCTGGCCGAGGGCTCGACCGAGATCCCGATCTTCGTCTTCCACCCCTCGGGTGGCAACACGCTGGTGTACGAGCCGCTGCTGAAGCGGCTGCCGGAGAACACCCCGATGTACGGCTTCGAGCGGATCGAAGGCTCCATCCCGGAGCGGGCCCGTGAGTACGCCGCCGAAATCCGCAAGATCTTCCCCTCCGGTCCGTACGTGCTGTACGGCTGGTCGCTCGGTGCCGTCTTCGCCCTGCAGGTCGGCCAGATCATGCGTGCCGAGGGCGATGACGTCCGGCTCGTCGGCCTGATCGATCTGGCACTGCCGGTCGAGGACGAGGACACCTCGCCGGAGGGCCGTCGCGCCCGGATCGAGCGTTTCCAGGCGTTCGCGCAGAAGACGTACGGAATCGAGGGGCAGCTCGACGACGAGATGCTGCAGGAACTCGCGGACGCCTCCGACGAGGAGCAATACGAGATCATCATGAGCCTGCTCAAGTTCGCCGACGTGAAGATCCCGGGCGGTGTGCTGGAGCATCAGCGCACCTCGTGGCTGGACGGTCGCGATCTGCAGAAGGCTCGACCGTCCCACTATGAGGGCGACGTGACGCTCTATCTGGCCGACCGCTACCACGACGGCATCATCGAACTCGAGCCTCGTTTCGCCGATCGTCAACCGAACGGCGGCTGGGATGGTTATATCCCCAACCTGGAGGTCATCCACATCCCCGGTGACCACCTCCAGATCATCGATGAACCGCGCGTCGCGCAGATCGGTGCCGACCTCACCCGGAAACTGGCGGCGATCCGCAATGAAGCAGACGATGCGCCCGGGAAGGGAGAGCAGTGAGTACGACCGCTGAAAGGCTTGCCGACCTGCGGAAGAAGCTGGAACTCGCGCAGGAACCAGCCGGTGAAGCGGGGGCCGCCAAGCGGGCCAAGAAGGGCATTCCGTCACCCCGCGAGCGGATCAACATGCTGCTGGACCCGGGCACGTTCGTCGAAATCGGCGCCCTGGTACGCAATCCGGCCGATAAGAACGCCCTCTACAGCGACGGCGTGGTGACCGGCCACGGGATGGTCGAGGGGCGCCCGGTAGCGGTGTTCTCGCACGACCAGACCGTCTACGGCGGTTCGGTCGGCGAGATGTTCGGCCGCAAGGTCGCCTCGATCATGCGGTTCGCCGCCAAGATGGGTTGCCCACTCGTCGGCATCAACGACTCCGGTGGCGCCCGCGTGCAGGAGGCGGTGACTTCGCTGCGCTGGTACGGCGAGATGGCGATCGCCATGGAGGCGCTGTCCGGCGCGGTGCCGATGGTGTCGCTGATTCTCGGCAACTGTGCCGCGGGCGCGGTGTATCAGCCGATCTGTACCGATGTCGTGATCGCCACCGAATCCGCGCACATGTTCGTCACCGGCCCGCAGATCATTCGCGAGGCCACCGGTGAGGATGTCAGCCTCGAGGAGCTGGGCGGCGCCTACAACCAGGCCGACTACGGCAACATCCACCACGTCGCCAAGGACGAGAAGGCGGCATTCGAGTGGGCGCGCGAATATCTGAGCTATCTGCCGTCGAGCTGCCAGGAGGAGCCGCCGATCGTCAACTCGGGTCTCGAACCCGAGATCACCGAATCGGATCTGGAGCTCAACTCCATCGTCCCGGATTCCGACAACGCCACCTACGACATGCACGAGGTGCTGCTGCGGATCTTCGACGACGGCAATTTCCACGAAATCGGATCCGATATGGCGCGCAACGTGATCACCGGTTTCGCCCGGGTCGACGGGCGCCCGGTCGGTGTGGTCGCCAACCAGCCGATGTATCTGGCGGGCGCGCTCGATGCCAAGGCCTCGGACAAGGCCTCGCATTTCGTGCGGCTGTGCGACGCGTTCGAACTGCCGCTGGTGCTGGTCGTGGACACCCCGGGCTTCATGCCCGGTGTGGAGCAGGAGAAGGTCGGCGTCATCAAGCGCGGTGGCCGCTTCCTGTTCTCCTTCGTCGAGGCCTCGGTGCCGAAGGTGACGGTCGTGGTCCGCAAGGCGTACGGCGGAGGCTGGGCGGTGATGGGGTCCAAGGCGCTCGGCGCGGATGTGTACTTCGCCTGGCCGACGGCCCGCATCGCGGTGATGGGCGCGGAGAGTGCGGTCGGCCTGGTCGGCCGGCGCCAGCTGGAGGCCGCGCCGGAGGATCAGCGCGAGGCGATCCGCAAGCAGATGATCGACTTCTACAACGCGACCGTCGCCACCCCGTGGCCGGCGGCGGAACGCGGCTACATCGACGCGGTCATCGAACCTGCCACGACCCGGCTGGAGTTGCGGCGGGCGCTGACTCTGCTGCGCGACAAGAAACTGCAGCGCAATCCGCGCAAGCACCACCTGCTGCCGCTGTAGGACAGCACCGCCCCGATCGACACCCGTCGGTCGGGGCGGCCGGCAGGCGCTTGCCCAGGACGCTTGCGTGCGGAAGAACGGGCCACACGGCGGCCGGCCACCTGTTCTCCGACCCCGAATCCGGGTGTTCGACGGGCAACGGTAACGCCTGGTTGAACGCCCGGTAGCGCGTGTCTTTCCTCGAATAGCCCGGGTGCCCGCCGCTCATATGAGAGCCTTCAGCTATGGGTACCTCACCGAAGGCTGTACTCGAGGGCGGTCCGCAAGACCTGCCACAACGCATCGTCCCCATCACCCCGCCCGGCATCGAATTACGAGTCCAGCACGCCGGTGGCTACGAACGCTTCAAATCGACCGCACGCCGCCAGGACACGTCGGAAGGCAACCTCCCCGTCTACGAATGGGTCGAGCACGTCGACACCTAGACACGGACGAAAGCCATGACCCGACGCGATACTCGGGCACCGGCCACGCCGACGCCGACACCCTGACCGGGATCGCGGGTCGGAACCACTACGAGTGACATTCGGTCGCACCATCGCGAATACGACAGCGGGCGGCGCACATTCGGTGCGCCGCCCGCCGTTCGTCTCGGGGCCGGATCAGAACACCCGCAGGCGCCCCGGACTCCAGAACCCGGAACGGGTCGCGGTCCCCGTATCGATCGTGGCGGGCCGGGCGTCGGAGTAGTACCGGTCGTAGCGCTCCAGCGTGCCCCAGTCGCGCGCCCAGTTGTCCTTCAGGTAGGTCGGAATCGTGGTGGAACCGGCCAACATCTGAGTGAAGCCGAGCGGCCCGCCGAACTCCTCCGCCTGCCAGGTGTCGGTCGAGCTCACCGCCAGCGGACGATCCGGCAGGATGCGGTAGTTCGGCATGGTCGCCACCCCGTAGCGGTGCGGGAACGGGTTCTGGCAGGGGAACTGCAGGCCCACCGCCCAGTCCTCGAGTACCGGCTGCTCGGATCCCAGGAACTTGTTGAGCGTCACCATCTTCGGCACCCGCGGCGGGGTGAACGCCAGCCATTGATCACCGATCAGGACGTTACGGTTCGCCGAGATCCGCACGGCATCCGCGTCCGGGGCGATCTCCGACAGCGGAATACGCAGATTGCGCCACGACGGCGCCGGACCGATATCGCGGGGAACGTAGCTGCCCTCGAATTTCACCGAACCGTCGGGCTGCCGCTTGCCGTAGTCGAGCTTCAGATCCTGGCCGTACTGCAGTGCGCCGGTCTGATCGAAGGACAGGATGCGCCCGGCCGCGGAGATGACCACCAGCGGCGAATCGGCGGACCGAGCGGGCAGTTCGTACCAGCTCGAGGTCAGGTGCGCGGGCTGCTGGATACCGCGCTGATAGCTACCCATCACCGGTGTCGTCTTCGGGTCGAGACCGTAGGGCAGTGCCACCGTGGAACCGTTGACACCGGCCTCGGCGGTCTGGCCACCCCCGGTGCCCGCGTTCTGGCCCTCGGCGAAGTTGGCGCCCACCGACTGGTTCGAGGTATTGCCGGTGCCCGGCTTGACCTCGACCGCATCGGCTTTCAGATCGGTCGGAACACCGTTGGGATCGAAACCGGTCGGGTCGGCGCCGGCCAGCGGATCGTTGTCCTTCGGCGGGTGCGCCGGGTCGATGATCGGATTCAACCGTCCGGCGTTCGGATCGGCCTCGACCAGCACATCGTCGGCGATTCCGCAGCGGTTGCCGTCGATCGCGTCGATGTTGCCGCGGGCGAGCGAATACGCCGGATACTGTGTGACCGCACCCTTGGCCAGCGACAACACCTCGAACAACACCATCGCCGCCGCGACGATCGTCAACGGGATGGCGGCGAATTTGCGAATCCGCCTGCCACGCGCGGATTTCGAGCTGGCCGGCGGTTTCGCGTAACCCTCGCGCAGCGCCTGCCAGGCCACCACCGCCAGGGCGAGACCGAACAGGACCAGCATCAGGGTGTTGGACTGGAAGCCGTGCAGCGACACCGTCTTGTCGAACCACGGCACGCCGTAGCTCGAGACGTACCAGTAGCCGTTGATGCCCGAGAACGACAGTGCCAGCGCGAACAGCAAGGCCGCCAGGAAGATGGAGCGGTTCTTGCGCGACCGCAGCGCCGTCGCAGAGACCGCCACCGCGGTCACTGCGGCGAGGGAACCGGCGATGCCCGCGTAGGCGCCGAAGTGGTGGGTCCACTTCGTCGGGTTGAACATCATGAAGAAGATCGTTCCGCAGACCACCCCGATCAACCGCCAGGTCGGACCGCTGGAGATGCCCGGAATCTGCTTGCGCCGCAACAACACCAGGGCGGTGGTGATCAGGCACAGGATCATCACGATGAAGGCGAACCGCCGTGAGACCGAACCGTCGACCGTCTGGACGAACAGGTAGTAGTAGCGCAGATAGTCCTCGTACCAGGCCAGGTTCGGGCCGGTGAGGCGGCGGACCCGGTTGGCCTCCTGAATTCCGGCGAAGGTCTGGTCGCTGTAGACGACCGTGAGGACCAGGAAGCCGGCGGCGGCGATCGGCGCCAGCAACGGTAGTGAGGAAACGAATCCCGAGGCACGCCAACCGTTTCCGGCGCGTTCCTGCAGATCACGTTTGCGCCGCACCACGATTCGGACCAGCGGCCGGATACCGGCCAGCAGCGCCGCCACGCACATCAGACCGGTCGGGGCGGCGGCGAGGGTGAACGCGGCGACCAGCACCGCGGCCGCGGCCGGCAGCAACCGCCCGGTCGCGATGGCGCGTTCGATGGAGACCCAGGTCAGCAGGGCGCCGAGCGCGACGATCGGTTCCGAGCGCAGCCCGTTGTCGTAGGGCAGCCAGAAGGCGAGGAAGACCAGCCCGCCGGTCCACAGCGCGACCTTCGAGGTCCGCACGCTGCGACCCAGTCGCGGCACCACTTCGCGGCTGATCACCATCCAGCACAGCATTCCGCACGCCAGCGCCGGGATGCGCACCCACGGGCTGGCGGTGGAGATCTGGGCGAAGACTTGGATGACGTCGTAGTACCAGCCGAACGGCGCCTCCGGGACGCCGTACCAGCGGAAGTAGTTGGCCAGATAGCCGGCGTGCGGCGCCACCCGGACCATGGTCAGGATGTAGCCGTCGTCGGAGGTGTTGGCGCCGATGAAATGCCACAGCAGCAGCGTGCCGAGCACCGCGCCGTCGGCCCAGGTCGGCTGGAGCCAGTGCGCCGGGAAGAAGCGGCGGTGCCCGCGGCCGTCACCGGTGTCCAGGCGCCCCAGGGCGGCGAGCGCGATCAGGGTGCACAGTACCGCGGCGAGCATCGCCACCAGCTTGATCACCGTCGGCGAGGACGAGAACCGAGAATCGATCGTCATGTGGAACGACAGTCCGGCCGGCGCCGCGCCTTTGAGGTCCGAGAAGACACCGACCACCTGCGGTCGCAGATCGCCCTGCAACGCGCCGTCCACCGGCACCGTGACCGTCTCGGTGCCGCCGGCGGCGGTCGGCCGCTCGACCTGCTTGGTCAGCCCCTCGAAGTGGGCGTAGGTGCGGTCGATATCGGAGGTGATGGTGATCGTCGTGCAGCCGTCGAGTTCGGACCGCTTGGCCGAGGCGACGATCGCGTTGCGATCCACCACATCGACGGAATCGCTGGTGACGCGCACGAACATGCCCTCGAGGGCGGCCCGATCGCCCTGCGGCGGCGCGGTGTTGAGCAGCATGCCGCCCTGCGGCAGCTGCGCCACGGTCGAACAGGGGATCGACGCCCGCAGATCCACCGGGACCTGCGACATCAGAGGCGCCTCGACATTGCCGATGGTCCCGCCCTGCGGCCAGTTCACCTCGGCGGTGGTCTGCTGCACCGGCAGGAACGGGGTGGCGAGCGCGAAAATCGCACCGAGCAGACCGGCGATCACGGCGATCAGCCGGGCGGTGCGGAAATCACGCGAGGTCACCGGTTTCTCGGTGACCGCCGGTTTTGTCAAGACAGCTGTTGCGGCGTCGGGCACGGATGGTGATGTTATCTGCCCACACTGAGAGTGACCGTGTTCACGGGACGGGTTCGGCCACCCGGATCGGCCGAACCCGCACCCGTGCCCGGTCTGCGCCGGTACCTACCTGCTATTTCACCTTGATCGGCGCGTCCTTGGCCCAGCCCCACCGCGTCTGCACGGTGACCCCGATATCGGCCGGCCGGGCCTCGGGAACGTAGGGGGTGAACTTTTCCAGCGAACCCCAGTCCCGGCCCCAGTCGTCGTTCAGATAGGCCGGCACGGTTTGGGCGGACAGCAGCAGACCCGTCCAGCCCAGGGGGCCGCCGCCGATGTCGTCCTGCCAGGCGTTGGAGGCGTCCGATCCGACCCGGTCCGGCAGGATGCGCCACTTCGGCACCTCGGCCACCCCGTCCTTGTGGTCGAACGGGCGTTGGCAGGGGAAGGCCAGTCCGACATGCCAGTCCTCGAGGACCGGGTCGGTATGGCCGACCACCGAGTCCAAAGTGGCCAGCTTCGGCAGCCGCGGCGGAGTGACCGCGAGCCACTGACGGGGCGTCAGATCGTTCGCGACGGCCACGATGCGGACCGCATCGGTGCCGTCCGGGATCCGATCCAGCGGCACCCGCATATTCCGCCACGACGGTGCGCCGCCGATATCGAGCGGCATGAACGAGCCGAGCGGGCGCACGGTGCCGTCGGCGGCACGGTCGCCGAATTCGACCCGCAGATCCTGACCGTAGGTGACCACACCGTCGGCATTCACCGACTTGATCCGCCCGGCCGCCGTCACCACCAGCACCTTGCGGGCCGGGTCCCGGCGCGCGTCGGCCAGATCCATCCGGTACCAGCCCGAGGTCAGATGTGCCTGCTGCTTGGTGCCGGTGGTGTAGCTACCCAGAACCGGCGTGCGTGCCGGGTCCAGTCCGAACGGCAGGGCGACCGTACTTCCGTTGACACCCGCCTGTTCGGTGGTCCCGCCGCCGGTGCCGGCGGTGGTGGTGCGGGTGGTCTTGTTGGCGGAATCGGTATTGACCGAATTCGCGCCGCCGGTGGTCGTCTCCTCGGCGTCGGCGGTCAGATCCTTGGCGACGCCGTTCGGGGTGAATCCGACGTTGTCCGCACCCAGCGCCTCGGCGGCGGAGCCGGAATAGGGCTGCAGCAACGAATCGGCGGTGTCGGTTTCGGTCAGCACCGCATCGGCCAGTGAGCACGGATTCCCGCCCAGCGCACGGATATTCGATTGGGCGATGGAATAGGCCGGATACTGGGTGAGCGCGCCCTTGCCGAGCGAGGCGACCTCGAACAACACCATGGCCGCCGCGGCGACGGTGAGCGGCTGCACGGCCCAGGTGTCGAAACGCCTGCGTTCCCGCGGTTTCCGATAGGGCTCTCGGTAGTACTGATAGGCGGCGAGCAACAGGCACAGCACCGCGAGCCCGAGGAAGAGGGTCGACAGACCCTTGCCGGCGATCAGCGGCGCCTTGTCGAACCACGGCACGCCGTAGCTGGAGACGTACCACCAGCCGTTGGAGCCGGTGAACGTGACCGCCAGCAGGAAGAACACGGCGGCGGCGAACAGCGACCGGTTGTACCGCGCGCGGATTCCGTTGATTCCCACCGCGACCGCGGTCAGCGCGGCCAGCGATCCCGCCAATCCGGCGTAGACGCCGAAGTGGTGGGTCCACTTGGTGGGGGTGAACATCATCAGCAGCAGCGACATGAAGACGATGCCGAGAATGCGGGCCGAGGGCCCCTTCGAGGTGCCCGGGATCCGTCCGCTCTTACGCAACATGACCAGGACACACGCGAGCAGGCACAGCAGCATGCCGAGGATGCCGAAGCGGCGCGCCAGCGAACCGTCGGGCGCCAGCATCAGCAGGGAATCCCAGCGGGTGCGCTCGTCGAACCAGGCCACATTCGGTCCGATGATCTTGCGGACCCGGGTGGCCTCCATGACCGAGGCCAGGGTCTGATCGGCGAAGACGACCACCAGTACCAGCGTGCCGGCGGCGATTCCCGGTGCCAGCAGAGCGCCGAAGCGCAGGACCGCCGCACCGAGCGATCCGCCGCCGCGGGCCCGGGACACGATGTGCTGCAACACCGGTCGCGACCCCGCGATCAGTGCGGCGATGCAGATCAGTCCGGTCGGCCCGGCCGCGAGCGAGAAGGCGGCGATGAGCACGGCCACCGCGGCGGGCAGCAGGCGTTTCGTCGCGATCGAGCGTTCGATCGAGCACCAGGTCAGCAGCGCGCCCAACGCGATCAGCGGTTCGGGGCGCAGGCCGTTGTCGTAGGGCAGCCACGCGACCAGGAACACCAGGCCCGCGGTCCACAGCGCCACACCGTCGCGCCGCACCCGAGACCCCAAGCGCGGCAACACCTCCCGGCTGATTACGAGCCAGCACAGGATTCCGGCCAGCAGCGCGGGCAATCGCATCCACCAGCCGGCGTCGCTGACTCGGGTCATCCAGGCGAGTACCTCGTACGGCCAGCCGAACGGCGCCTCGGCCACTCCGAACCAGCGGTAGTAGTTGGCCATATAGCCCGAATGTTTCGACGCTCGGGCCATATTCAGGATGTAGCCGTCGTCGGAGGTGTTGGCGCCGATGACATGCCAGAGCAGCAGCGTGCCCAGCACCACCGCGTCGGCGAGGGTGAATCGCCACCAGTGCGCCGGGAGGAAGCGGCGCGGCCGCCGGCCGTCCGCGGTATCGATCAGGTGCAGGCAGATCAGGGCGATCACCGTGAAGATCACCGCGCCGATGATCGCGGCCAGCTTCAGCGCACTCGGCGACGAGGAGAAACGGGAGTCGATGGCGGCGTGCAGCTGGGTGTCGGCGAGCCGATCGCGGGTGAGATCGGTGAAGACGCCGACCATCTGGGGCCGGATGTCACCGCCGACGGTATTGCTGAACGGCGTGCCGTCCTGCCGGGTCACGCCGGTCAGCTCGACCGTGGTGGCGGCCGCGGTGGAGCTGATCACGAAGCGCGCGCAGCCGCCCACCTCGGCCAGCGGGGCCGACAGCAACGGGATGTCGCGTTGCAGCACCGACAGGGTGCGTCCGCCGGGTTCGTCGACGACCTTGGCGAGCAGTCCCTTCGCCGAGGCGTTCGGCGCATCCGCCGGCACCGTGGACAGCACCGTGCCACCGGGCAGATCGCGGAATGCGCTGCAGGGCAGCGACACGTCGAGGGTCAGCGGCACATACGACACCAGCGGCGCGTCCACTGCGACCGACTGCGGTTGCGGCCAATCCAGACTCGCCCGGTCCTCCTGGACCGGCAGCAGCGGCGTGGCGATCGCGAGGAGGACGGCGATCAGCCCGGACAGCAGGGCGATCACCCGGATGCGGGGAAACGCTGGAGAGTCTGCGCGCACCCAGCGATGCTAAGCGACCCGAGCGACGGGTCACGTGGCGGCAGCGATCAGTGCAGTCCGCGCACGTCCCACACGACGACCCCGTCCACCACCCGGCCCGGAACACCGAGCAGCTGATCCAGGGTCGCGCGAACCGCGCCACCGTGCTCGGACGGCGGCAGCACCACCACATCGGCACGCCAGTAATCGAGATCCGCGCGCGCCTGCGCCCGGGCCTTGTCGTCGACGGATTGGATCCGATCGGTCTGCTGCGCGCGCATCAGCATGGTGGCGGTGGGGCGATCGTCGGGGCCGTAGCGTCCCTTCTTGTCCGCGGTCGGCCCGACGAAGTACCCACCGGCCAGCGGGAAGCGGAAATCGGCGTCGATCTGCCAGTTCAACGGCCGCGCGTTCAGGCGGGTGGGTGGCGGCGCGATCACCACGGAACCGCCGCTGAGGTAGTTGTCGACCGTGCCGTCGGTGAAGAACTGCGGGGTGGCGTCGCGGTGGGTCACCGGCAGCACGGTCGGCACCAGCGGGACCAGTGCCAGGGCCACCGCCGTGAACCAGATCGCCGGGCGCAGGTCCGAGGTGGCGGTCCGGGCATAGTGGAGCATCCGCTGGGTCGCCAGGGCCAGGATCGCCGCGACGGCGGGGATCGCGGCGAAGGTGAACCGGGTCTCCAGCACGGTATTCAGCAACGGCACCCGATCGAGCCAGTGCCACGGCAACCGGATCCCGGTATCGGATCTGCCGATGGTCAGCGAGACACCCAGCGACAGGACGCTGAACACCACGATCACCGCGGCCGCGGCCCGCACCACCCGGTGTTCCGGATTTCGCTTGCGCCACAACCAGATCGAGGTCACCGCGATCAGGACGAGCAGCGGCCAGCCGAAATACGCGTTCTCCTCGGTGGGGTTGATGGCCACGTTCTTTCCGGGCGCGAAGACCCCGCCCAGCGATTGCGACGGAAACTGGGTCAGGGCCTCGAGGTCGTTACCCATCGGCCCGTGATCGATGGACCGGTAGCTCTGCGGGCCGAAGAACTGCCACCACAGCGGCAGCGCCGTCGCCGCCACCGTGATCACCGCGCCCAGCGCGAGCGTCGGCGTCACGGCTCGCGCCACGCGCAGGCCGGTGCGGGGTTGGTGCAGGTAGTAGACGAGGGCGAACAGCCCGAAGCCGAGGGCGAAGATCAGCAGCGGTTCCTCGCCGAGGGCGATCTGCAGCGAGACCAGTACCGCGAGGACGACCGCCTCGCGAATCCGCCGGGTGCGCGACACCGGATCGCCGCCGAGCGCGCGGCGTGCCATTCGAATCACCAGCAGCGCCAGCACGGGCAGCAGCCCCAGGCCGACGAAATTGGGATGCGCACTCGCATGCGACACCATCGCCGGGGCGAAGCCACAGAACACACCGCCCAGCGCGGCGGCGAACCGCGACCGCACCAACTCCCGGGAGAACAGCCAGTACCAGGCGAAACCGGTGCCGGAAAGGCCGAGCGTCAACACCAGGACGAAGGTCACTGTCGGCCCGAACAGCAGTGTGACCGGGGTGAGCGGAATTCCGACGCCGAACATGGCGGTGTTGGCCATCATGTTCACGCCGTCGGGATAGTTCTGCAGATCGGTCCCGAGCGGATTGTGCAGCTGGGCGACCGCGTGCGCGGTCACGGCGAAGAACCATTCCCACATGGATTGGTCCTGGCCGCTCTCGACCAGATAGCCGTGCGTGGTGTCACGCCACTGGCCGGAGAGGACGGCGATCGCGAAGATCAGATACAGCGCGGCCACCGCGATATCGCCGCGTGCGGTCGCCGACCAGGTCCTGATGCGGTCGGCGAGACCCGTGGGGCGAGCGGAGCCGACGGCGGTGAGCTGCGGAGATCCCGAGGTGACGGGGTCGGTATCCCGCGCCTCGGTCTCCGTCGCATCGACCGTGACCGCGCCGGCCCTCCCCACCGGGTGCGATTCGTCCGGACCTGTTTCCCCGCCCTGTACCACTGATAAAACTCCTCCGAGCCGACGATCAGCCACCCACCGTACTCATCGGCGTAGCGGAACGCAGGCGACGAAGGTTAGTTATCCACAGGAATTCCGCAAATCCACAAACTTATCCACAGCGATTCGTGATCCGTCCCGACCCGGGTCACCGCCGGTCAGCGACGCACGATCAGCGTGAACGGGCCGATATCGGTGATGCGGAAGTGCGGATCGGCGAACAGCGTCCCCGGAAATTCGACGGTATAGCGCCGCACATTCGGATCGTTCGGATATACGTCCTCGGACAGGCGCAGCGTGTAGTTCTCGCCGCTGCGCCGGAACAGGAACGCATCGGGTGCGCGCCAGGGGGAATGGTTCAGCGCATCGATCAGCTCCGCCGAGGACTTCAGCTTGCTCCAGCGTCCGATCTCCGCCGCCCGGGCCGGGAAATCGGCCAGCGGGTTGGCGTAGTGCGAGGTCAGCGCCTGGAACCCGTAATACGGGTAGTACGACAGGAAGCTGGTGTCGGCGGTCAGGACCACCGTCTCGTCGCGCGGCCGCCCGGTTTGTTCGACGAGGGCCTGGTCGATGCGGCCGTAGTACGACACCGCCGACGGGCTGCGCTTGTCGGCGCGCACCCCGGCACCGTCGGTGTCGGTGTACGCGGTGGTGATCTCGGCATTCAGGATGCCGGGGATGCTCTGGGTGAAGGCCAGCGCGCCGAGCACCGCGACCACCGCGGTCACCGCGCGGAACCGGCGCGGTTCGTCGACGGCCTGATAGATCGCCCGCGCGCCCTCGACGAATCCGAAGGCGCCGGCCGCGGCCAGCAGCACCTGCAGAATCGGCTCCAGCCGGAATGCCAGTCCGGTCGTGCCCGCCGCGGTGACCAGCATGGAGGCCAGCGACCACAGATAGATCGCGACCACCGAGATGCTCAGCGCCTGCGCGCGTCGCGAACTGCCCGCACGCAGCACCAGCCAGATCGTGCCGAGCAGGCACAGCGCGCCGAGTAGCGGTTCGGAGAAGTCGAACATCGGGAACGCCAGCCGCGATCCGGATTCGGGCAGATAGTGCAGGGCGGTGTTGGATTCCGGCAGGTGCCCGGTCAGTACCTTCGCCAGATACGGGCCCCACACGATGAGCGCCATGATCGCGGCGATCACACCCATCACGATCAGGCGCAGCAGAATCGGCCACAGCAGCCGGAAGATTCCCAGCCTGGGCGCCCGCGGGCGGTGCACGGCGAGCTCGCGCTGCTGCCACCACAACGTGGCCCAGGCAACCAGTCCCATCAGCACCACGGTGAAGACGGCGACGCCGAAGAACAGGGTGTAGAACATGCCGGACAGCCCGAGGAAAGCGCCGGCACCGATCGTCGCGCCCCAACCGCCGGCCGTAGGTGCGGGTTCCGGCACCGCGTCGGCGTCGGCGGCGCCCGGGGCCGCGAATTCGGCCGGTCGATAGAGCGCGCCCCACGCCAGTACCATCGCCGGCGCGAACAGGATCACCAGTACGGCGCTGTAGGCCTCGGGCGAGGCGAAGGCGACCATCACCGCAGTGGTGGCGGCCGCCACCGCGACCGCCCAGTCCCAGCGAATCAGCTTGGACCACAAAACGAGTGCGAGCACCGAGGCCACCGCGAGCGAGACGATCGCATACGGCTTGAACGTCTCCCACCCGGCCGCACCGAGTAGATTCGCGACCCGGCCGCCGATCCAGAACCAGCCCGCCGGGTAATACGCCGGAATATCGGCGTAGGTCATATCGCGCAGCGCGGCGGTATCGGTGAGCCGGGTCAGATACTCGGTGCGGAATTCCTGGTCCACCGAGATGCCGAACAGATACAGCTTCGTCGCCGCCAGCGGCATCCCCAGGGTGACCGTCACGAAGGCCGAGATTCCGGCCCACGACAGCACTTTCGCCACCCACGGCCAGCGGTGCAGCCGGATCAGCACGATGGCGACGATCAGCAGCACCGCCGCCCCCGCCTGCCCGACGGTGGTGAGGGCCCGGGTCACATTGGATGAGTTGAATGCCGGCCACTGCACTGCCGACATCGCCACCAGCCCGATCGCCGCCACCAGCGCGGCGACCACCGCCCCGACGACAGCCTCCCCGAGCCCGCCCCCGACCTGCCGGACTAGTACGCGCACAGTGCCTCCGGATCCTCTCTCGCCGCGAATCTGCCCGCGAGCCTACAAGCCGCCGGAAACCGGTCGCCGCCGGAGAACTGCGGCGGGCCCGGCCGCACCGGGTAGCTCGAGACGACGAAGGAGAGCCGACGCTCGGCAGCGACGACTCTCCTTCACGGCACGATCGAACAACCGGCCCGCCGGACCTCGGTCGGAGGCGTTCTAGATGGGGAGCTTGCGGAAGATCGGCCGCGGGACGTGCCGCAGGATCATCATCACCCAGCGGAACGTGCCCGGCGCCCAGACCAGTTCCTTGCCCTTCTGCGCGGCCGAAACCGCAAGCGCGGCAACATCTTCCTTGTTCACCGTGAGCGGCGCCTCGGCCACGTGCGCGGAGAACCGGGTGCGCACCTGACCCGGGCGCACCACGGTGACCCGCGGGCCGTGCGGCCGCAGCGCCTCGCCCAGTCCGAGGTAGAAGCCGTCGAGGCCGGCCTTGGTGGAGCCGTAGACGAAGTTGGCGCGCTTGACGCGTTCACCGGCCACCGAGGACATGACGATGATCCGTCCGTACCCCTGCGCCTTCATCTTCTCGCCGACCAGCACACCGACCGAAACACCGGCGGTGTAGTTCACCTCGGCGACGCGCACCGCCTTCTGCTGGTTCTGCCACAGTTCCTCGGCGTCACCGTCGAGAGCGAAGGCGACGATCGCGACGTCGATATCGCCGTCCGCCCAGGCCTGTTCGATGACCTTGGGGTGGCTGCCGGTGTCCAGCGCGTCGAAGTCGACGACCTCGACCTTCGACGCACCCGCGGCCTCGAGCTGGGCCACCGATTGCGCGCGCAACGGATCGTTGGGCAGCGCGGCCAGCACGACGCGCGCCGAGCCCTTCTTCAGGTACTCCTCGACGATCGCGAGACCGATCTCTGAGGTGCCACCCAGAAGCAGAATATTCTGCGGGTTGCCTACCGCGTTGATCACTGCAGCTCCAGCCTTCTCGCCATATCGGACATGAAAACGCCTGTGGGATCGACACTTCGGCGGACCTTGATCCACTCGTCGATCTTGGGATACATCTTGTGGAAGGTCTCCGCGGTCGTGCGGGAGTCCTTCGCGGTGTAGAGGCGGCCGCCGAATTCCAATACGCGCCGGTCGAGTTCGGTGACCAGCTCGTTGAGGCCCGGGCGCACCGGGAAGTCGACGCAGATGTTCCAGCCCTCCATGGGGAAGCTCAGCGGCGCCTGGTTGCCCGGCCCGAAGAACTTCAGCACATTGAGCGCCGAATAGTGGCCCGAGGCCTGAATGTCGACGATGATCTTGGTGAATTCGTCCAGCGCCTCGGGCGGCAGTACGAATTGATATTGGATGAAACCGGCCGGGCCGTAGGCTCGATTCCACTCCGATACGACATCCAGCATGTGGTAGAACTGCGTCAAGTTCATGATCTTGCCGGTGTAATTGCCGCCGAGCGCGTAGTACGCCTCGCCGACCATGCCCAGCGTCAGCTTGTTCGCCGCGAAGCTGGGGAAGATATTCGGCACCGTCAGCAGATTCGGCGCGTCGAATTTCAGCGGATTCCGGCGCAGCTTCTTCGGCAGCTCGTCGAGGGTGGCCAAACGCCCGCGCGACACATTGGCACGGCCCAGCTTCGGCGGCGCGCTGATCACGTCGAACCAGGTCGAGGAGTAGGTGTAGTTCTCCTCGGAGCCGTCCTTGTGTACGGCGATGGTCTCGTCCAGTGAGGTGGTCTTGATGCCGTCGGCGATGAAATAGGCCGTCTCGGTCGGCGTCATCTCGATCGTCGCCCGCAGGATGATGCCGGTCAGGCCGTTGCCGCCGACCGTGGCCCAGAACAGTTTCGCGTTCTTCTTGGGGCCGATGTGCTGCACCTTGCCGTCGGCGGTCAGCAGATCGATCGAGCGCACGTGATTGCCGAAGCTGCCCGCGCTGTGGTGGTTCTTGCCGTGGATGTCGGAGGCGATCGCGCCGCCGACGGTCACCTGCCGGGTGCCCGGCAGCACCGGAACCCACAGGCCGAACGGCAGGGCGGCCTTCATCAGCTGATCGAGGCTGACGCCGGCGTCGACGTCGACGAGGCGGGTGTCGCGATCGATGCGGTGGATGTTGTTCAGCGCCGACATGTCGATGACGAGGCCGCCACCGTTCTGGGCGTGGTCACCGTAGGACCGGCCGAGACCGCGCGCGATGACACCGCGGCGTAGATGTGCGGGCTTGGACTCGTTGTCGTCCGCGACCATGGCCACGGCCTTGGCGATAAGTTCCGGATCGCCGGTCGAGAGCACTTCGGAGGTGGTGGGCGCGGTACGACCCCATCCGGTCAGTCGACGGGTGTGCGTCGGCAGCGAAAAGCTGTCGGCGGAGCCGTTGCTGCGTGCCTGTGACGCCTCGCCGTCGCCCGCGGAGTTCGCAGGACCCGCGGCGGTGGAGGTCTGAGCTTTCGTGGACATCGGCATAGAGGCTACAGGTATGGACGGGGCGGGGGTCGGGTGTCGCGGGTCCGCACCCCGCTCGAGGCGCATTTCACAGCGCCGACCGGGCAGGTGGTGCGGTTGCGGCGGCGGGGCGGGCGGGACCCGCTACTCTCGTGCGCGTGAGTGCGGAACCCCATCTTCCTCTTCCGGTCGAATTGCCTCTGGTAGACGAGCCGGGCGGCGCGACCGACGGGCCCGGAGGAGGCAGCGTGCGTAACCACGTAGGGACCGGGGAGCGCCGAGTCGTCGACAGCACGGATGTCGACCTGAAGACGCAGATCGTGCGGTTCGTCCTCACCGGTGGGCTGTCCGCGGTGGTCGACTTCGGGCTGTACGTCCTGCTCATGGCCCTGTTCGGGGTGCCGCGCGATTTCGCGAAGGCGTGCAGTTTCATCGTCGGCACGACCACCGCCTATCTGATCAACCGGCGCTGGACCTTCAAGGCGCCGCCCAGCCGCAGCCGGTTCGTGGCGGTGGTGATCCTCTACGCCGTCACATTCGCCGCCCAGGTCGGGATCAATGCCCTGCTCAACGACACCCTTCCCGCGATGGCGGTGGATATCGTCGGGCATTCGGTCAAGGGTGCGGTGTTGATCGCCTTCGTGATCGCGCAGGGTGTCGCGACCGTGATCAACTTCGTGGTGCAGCGCGCGGTGATCTTCAAGATCCGCTGATCGGGGGCCCGCCGACCAGCGCCTGCGCCTTCGTGCCGAAATAGTCGCCCCCTTTGGCTCGGGGGCTGTCGGTGCCCCAGTCGCGTTCCTCGCGAGCCGCCGGGACCAGGTGCGGAATATGTTTGCGGCAGTGGATATACGCCTCCTCGATATCCACGACCACCCACCGTTCGGCGATTCGCCCGCGTTCGGGTTGTGGCAGGTCCGGCACCCGGATCCGCAGTGTGGGGTCGTCGACGATGCGCGCCGAGCCGTTGATGTGCAGGCCGATCAGGTCGTGCGCGAAGTCGATCAGCAGGATGCCCACGTGCGGGTTCTCCAGAATATTGCCGAGGCTGGCCATCACCCCGTTGCCGCGATATTCGGGATAGGCCAGGGTGCTCTCGTCGATCACGTGCAGGAAGCCGGGTTTGCCGGCGCGGAAGCTGGTATCGCATTCACCGTGCCGGTCGGCGGTGGCGATGAAGGCCATATCCATGCGGCCCACGAACTCCTGCATCCGGGCGTTGAGCCTGTTCAGCACCTGTTCGGCGTAGAAGCGCTCGGCTCGATCGGCGGTGCCGAAGCGTTGTTGCAGTTCCCGCTCGCCGTCACTGCCGCATGATGAACCGGACATGCCACGCCCCTCCGGGTAGCTGGAATCCGCACATGGATGGTTCGGCGCCGAACCTGGAATATGCCGAAATCCTATAGCAACAAACGTTATTCGAACGGAGAATTCGGAGAATGGGCTGCTGGGACATGTGATGCTCGGGGATCGGTTGTGAGGAGTGTCGCCTCCCGGGCCCGGTCTGCCACAGGGTTTGTGAGGTGGCAGCGCCCGAAATGTCTGTTGCTGCAGCGATGCTGAGCACCCGAGGTCGGCGGGATGTCCGGTTTGGTTGTGGCCCTGCCGGTTTCGGCACGAGCGCCGTGCCGGGGTCGCGCGGGAGTTGCCGGGACGGGATCGTGTCCAGCTCCTCGGCGCTGGTTCGGCACCGCAGCGGCGCTCAGATCGGAGTGACGCGCACCGGCACGCCGTTGAACACCGCATTCCCGGAAACCGCGTCGATGCGTGAATCATCGGTCAGCGCATTCGCGTTCACGCCCGCGTGGGCGCGGGCGACCGATTGCGTACTGTCCGCATGGCCCCAGCCGTGCGGCAGACTCACCACGCCGGGCATGATCCGGTCGTTCGGTTCCACGGGAACCGTGAGCTTTCCGCTGGCCGACTCGATCGCGGCCGACTCGCCCAAGCCGAGGCGGGCCACGTCGTCGGGATGAATATGCAGGGTGCAGGTATTGGATCCGCCCACCAGATTCGGCACGTTGTGCATCCAGCTGTTGTTCGAGCGCAGCTGACGCCGGCCGATCAGCACCAGGTCGGGCTGGGCCGCGCGCAGGCCCGCGACCAGCCGCGTCGTATCGTCCAGCAACGGCTGCGGGGCCAGCTCGACCCGGCCCGACGCGGTGCGCAGCACCCCGGGCAGCCGCGGCTGCAATGCGCCGAGGTCGATACCGTGCGGATTATCCAGTAGCACGCGCAGATTCAGCCCCTCGGGAGCGATCGGCACCGCACGGCGCTCGGGATTCCATTCACCGTAGGGACCCAGCCGCAGCATCATGTCGATGCGCTGTTCGGTGCTGTTCGCCCCGATCAGCTCGGCGCGCCGCTCGCCGAGTCCGGCCTTGTGCAGGGTGCCGGCGATGATCAACTCGTCGACCGCCGCCACCGGATCGCGACCCGGTTCCCCAGCCTGTCCGGAGAGGGCGAGAGCCAGCCGGGCGAGGATTTCCGGTTCGGCGGGCCGGTCCGCGGGCAGCGGCACCAGCGGCGGCGAATAGCGCGCGTAATTGTGGACCGCGAACTGCAGCAGGGCGAAGTCGTAGTGCGGGGCCTGCATGGTGCTCGGCGGCGGGAGGATGACATCGGCGTGCCGGGTCGTCTCGTTGCGATACCGGTCCACGCTGACCATGAAATCCAGTCCGGCCAGCGCCTCGCCGAGGCGGGCACCCGCCGGAGCCGACAGCACCGGATTGCCGGCCACGGTCACCAGCATGCGGACCTGGCCCGCACCGGGCGTGAGGATCTCGTCGGCGAGGGTGGCGACGGGGAATTCGCCCATGGTTTCCGGCAATTCCCGCACCCGGCTGGTCCAGCGCCCGAGCCGGAAGGGCCGGCTCCGCACGATGCCCAACGCGGCCGCCGTGGCGAACATGGCGCCGCCGGGCCGGTCCAGATTGCCGGTCAGCACATTGATCACATCGACCAGCCACTGGGTGAGGGTGCCGAATTCCGCGGTGCAGGTGCCGATCCGCGCGTAGACGGCCGCGGTGGGCGCCGCGGCCAGTTCCCGGGCCAGGCGGACCACGGTCTCCGCCGGGACGCCGGTCCGGGCCTGCACCGCTTCGGCGGTGAACGGGATGGCCGCCGAACGGATCTGCTCGACACCCTCGACCTCGACGCGGATATCGACCAGATCCTCGGCGAACAGCGTGTGCACGATGCCGAACAGCAGATACGCGTCGCTGCCGGGCCGGATGAACAGATGCTCGTCGGCGAGATCGGCAGTGCGGGTGCGCCGCGGATCGACCACGACCAGCCGGCCGCCACGCGCGCGCAGTGCCTTCAACCGGCCCGGAAAGTCGGGTGCCGTGCACAGCGAGCCGTTGGATTCCAGTGGGTTGGCGCCGAGCATCAGCAGATAGTCGGTGCGATCGAGGTCGGGCACCGCGACGGTCAGCGGGTCGCCGAACATCAGCCCGCTCGATACCTGCTTCGGCATCTGATCGGCGGTGCTGGCGGAGAACAGGTTGCGGGTGCTGAGGGCCCGGATCAAGGCCGGCACGTACAGCGCGCCCGCGACGGTGTGGGCATTCGGATTGCCGAGGTAGAGGGCGGCGGCCTGGCGACCGTACTCGTCGAGGATCGCCGGGGCACGCTCGGCGATCAGATCGAAGGCCTCCGTCCAGCCGACCGAACGCCAGGTATCGGTGGCGCGGTCGCGGATCATCGGCTCGGTGAGCCGGTCGGGGTCGGCGTCCAGTACGCCCAGACTCGCACCCTTCGGGCAGATGAAGCCGCGGCTGAACGGGTCCTGGCGGTCGCCGCGCACGCGGGTCACCCGGTCGTCGGCATCGAGGGTGATCTCCAGGCCGCAGACGGCCTCGCACAGCGGGCAGGTGCGGTAGCGGGTACGAGTATCTGCGGTGACGCCGGTCATGGATTCATCATCGTCGGCGGTCCGGCGTTACGCCGGAAATCACCCGAAATGCGCGAAACCGCGAGAACATCAGTTGTTCTCGCGGTTTCGCGGATGCTCGATTCAGCTGGCGATGCGAGCGAGCTGCGGCTTGCGGCCGGAGTTCGCCGAGCGCACGGCCGCGGCGATCGCCACGACCGGCGGCAGCCAACGGGCCTCGTTCGGCGCCACGCCCCAGCAGGCCTCGCCGGCCGAGAGCTGAGTGGGCGGCAGCGGGATGCCGGCACCGTCGGTGTAGACGACCGCGCCAGCGGCACGCAGCGCCTCGAGTGCGCGCGCGGCCTTGGCGAGGCCGGTGACCAGGTGGATCTCGCGGCGCTCGGCGCCCGGGATCTCGATCACCGGTCCGGTCAGGTTGTTGGCCCGAAGGAAGCGGCGCACATTCGCCGCCAGTTCGCCGGCGACCTCGATACCCGAAACGTTCGTATCGGTGATCAGGCAGATGCCGTTGGCCGTTTCAGCGACCGTCCACCCGCGCTGGATGTAGTCCTGCGCGGTAGCGGCCAACGTCGCCGCTGGGACGGAAGTCGGAAACGTCGTACGCACTGTCTTCTCCATTCCCCGGGTAGATCTGGGTCCTGCGTCGGTGTTCATGGGACGTATCGGGCCGCGCTACCGGCGGTGTTACAGGTTGGTCGAATTTTCTTCGTGTGGGTCGGATACGTCACAGGGGCGGGCGATGATCGCCGGTTGCTATGAACGATTCCCAGGCTCGATCGCCGCCGTTGTGAACTGCTACGACTACCACTTTTCTTCCCCCGGCTGTGAATCGATTGCGTTGTGGCTGTTGGTTCCCTGGCAGCCTGCTGGGAGGGGAGCTCTGTGTTGTGATCTGTATCGCAGCGCGCGAGCGATGCCGTCGGTTCGCAGGGAATTGCTCCCTTTGCGCTGCGCGGGAGAGGATTCGCGTTATGAGCGAAGACCCGCAGCGGCACCGGAGCCGAGAGACCGAGGCCGGCGCCGCGCGCGATTCCGCTGGGGGCAAACGAGATATGGCAGAGCCTCCCGAGCCCGCGGCCGAACGCGCCGACGACCCTTTCGAGGACTGGCTCGACGAGGACGACGTGGCGGAGTCGCGCCGGCTCACCTGGAAGCCGGCGGCGCTGCGACGTCGCCCCGCCGCCGACACCGGCGAGGACGAGCGCCCCGAACCCTTCCGCAGTCCGGGCGCCTTCCGGGCCTGGTGTGTGGCGGCGGCCCGGGCACTGCTGGATGTGCAGTTCCGCACGCCGGCCACCCGCACCCTGCTGCCGTTGGCCTACCTGCTGGGGCTGGCCTTCGCGGTCGCCATCCCACTGGTGCTCGTCGTCGTGCTGTGGCAGGTGTCCGCCCTGCTCGGACTGATCTTCGCGATCGTGGTCGCGGCGCCGCTCGGGCTGACCATCGCGGCCGCGGTGCGACTGGTGCTGGAATTCCTGGTCAACGCCTCGCGACTGGCCAATCGGGTGGAACATATCAACACCCTCGCCGACGATCTGTTCCGGGCGCTGTCGGATGTGGCCGAGCCGGTCAATCAACTCTCGGAAGACGTTCGCGCCGTTCAATTCTGGCGTTTCCGCAAACGTCCGCCGCGCCGATAGCGCCCTCCCGCTGTGGTATCCGCCCTGGTCGGTGTTGTGCGACAATCCGTTCGGGTGTCGCGGAATCGAATTCGGGTGCCCGCGAAGGTTTCTGCCGAGGGGGAAGTATGGCTTTACCGCAGGGGATCACCGGTTCGACCATGCCGCGGCGGCAACTGGGTCGGCGACTGCGCGACCTGCGCAACCGGGCCCGGATGACGACCCGGGTGGCCGCTCGCCGGCTGGAGTGGTCGGAGGCGAAGATCTGGCGGATCGAGACCGGGCAGACCTCGCTCCGCAGCCTCGACGTCGAGGCCATGTGCAAGATCTACGGTGCGCCCGAGGCCGAACTCGAGCCGCTGACCGCGTTGGCCCGCGAAACGAAGGCACGGGGGTGGTGGGCCTCCTACGGTGATGTGATCGCCGAGGGTTTCGATGTCTACATCGGGCTGGAGGAGGCGGCGAGCAGGCTGTCCACCTTCGAGAACGAATTCGTTCCCGGGTTGTTGCAGACCGCGGACTACACCCGCGCCTTGTTGGCGGCGGCGCGACCCGAACTGTCCCGGGTGGAGATCGATCGCCGGATCGAGGTGCGGGCCGGCCGGCAGCGCCTGCTCACCCGCACGCCGGAGCCGGTGCGGCTGGTCGCGGTGATCGCCGAGGCACTGCTGTGGCGGCGGATCGGCGATGCGGCGGTCACCGCCGGACAGCTGGAACATCTGCGCCGGATGTGTGATCGCCCGAATATCGATATCCGCTTGGTGCCCAACGATTCCGGCTATCACCAGGGCTTGGATTCCGGGCGTTTCGTCCTGCTCGAATTCGGCGAATCCGACACCGAGCCGATCGAACCGCCGGTGGTGTACGTGGAGAATTTCCTCGGTCCCAGCTATCTCGACAAGGACGCCGAAATCGACCGCTATCGGGCGGCGTTCGCGAATATCCGCGCGGTGTCGGTGGACGGTCGCGCCGCATTGGACGAGGCCATCGCGGCTGTCTGAAAACACGACCGGCACCGCGCGATATGGCGGCGCTCCCGTCAGTGCAGCGTGCGTTCCAGCACTTCGCGATGGGTCGGCGCCGCCGCGGTGTGGACCGCGCGGCCCTTGTCGGTCAGGCAGACGTAGATCGCGCGCCGGTCCTCCGTGCACAGGGTGCGATCGACCAACCCGTCCCGTTCGAGGCGCGCCACGGTGCGTGAGAGCGCACTCTGGCTCAGGTGGATGTCCTGTGCCAGATCGCTCATGCGGTAACTGTCGCACGAGGCGTCGACCAGCCGGTCCAGGGTTTCGAATTCGCTGAGCCCGATGTGGTGTTCGCGCTGCAGATCCTTCTCCAGCGCACAGGAGACCGCCGCGTGGCGGGCGAGTAGCTCGCGCCATTCGCCGACCAGGCCGTCCGGGCCTGCGGACTTCGCTGCCACCGGCGGGCAACCGGTATCACTCGGCGCTGCGGACGGCAGACCTGCGGCCAACCCCGGTGCGGGGGGTGTCGAGTCCGTCGAATGCGCCGGAAACGCTGTCGACGCCTTTGTCATGCGGCCATCTTAGTGCTCGAGGCGAGTTCATGCAACCGCATTAAATGCTTGTGCATTAGATGCGTGTGCATGTAATGTTCCGCGACATGACTTCCACAGCAACACTTCCGGCCGCCTCCGTGGCCGATACTCGGTGGCCGATCCGGCTCTGGGGCATGCTCATCACGCTGTGCATCGTCCTGTTCCTGGACGGCCTCGACGTATCGATGGTCGGCGTCGCGCTGCCGTCCATCGGTACCGAACTCCATCTCGAAACCTCGACCCTGCAGTGGCTGGTCAGCGGTTACGTCCTCGGCTACGGCGGGCTCCTGTTGCTCGGCGGCCGCACCGCCGATCTGCTGGGCCGGCGCAAGGTCTTCCTCATCGCGCTCGCTGTGTTCGCGCTCGCCTCGCTGGCCGGCGGTCTGGTCAGCTCCGGGCCGCTGCTGATCGCGACCCGCTTCGTCAAGGGCCTGGCCGCCGCCTTCACCGCGCCCACCGGCCTGTCGATCATCACCACCAACTTCGCCGAGGGTCCGGCGCGCAACAAGGCGCTGTCCATCTACACCGTGTTCGGCGCGGGCGGCTATTCGATGGGCCTGGTCTTCGGCGGTCTGATGACCGGCTTCGGCTGGCGCTGGACCTTCCTGCTGCCGGTTCCCATCGCCCTGGCCGCACTGATCTCCGCCGCGATCCTCGTGCCCAAGGACAAGGGAGATGCCGCCGAGGGCGGTCACGATCTGCTCGGCGCGCTGTTCTCCACCGCGGGCATGCTGCTGCTCGTCTACACCGTGGTCTCCGCTCCGGAGGCCGGCTGGGGCTCGGCGCGCACCGTCGGATCCTTCGCCGCGGTAGTGGCCCTGTTCGCCGCCTTCGTCGCGGTCGAGAAGCGGGTGCGGCATCCGCTGGTCCGGTTGG
Source organism: Nocardia veterana NBRC 100344 (assembly GCF_000308855.1). Lineage (GTDB taxonomy): Bacteria > Actinomycetota > Actinomycetes > Mycobacteriales > Mycobacteriaceae > Nocardia > Nocardia veterana. The sequence continues at coordinate 136,801 of NZ_BAGM01000004.1, forward strand.
GGATTCTGCGCAAGGCCTCGCTGGTTCGCGCCAGCCTGGTGATCGTCGCGGTCGCCGGTTCCTACTTCAGCTGGCAGTTCATCGTGACCCTGTACCTGCAGGACAACCTCGGCTGGTCGCCGCTGACGCTGGCGATGGCACTGCTGCCGGTGGGTGTGCTGGTGGCCCTGTCGTCGGTGTTCTCCGACAAGCTGGTCGACCGGTTCGGCACCGGGCCGATCATCGCCCTCACCACCGCCGTGATGGCGATCGGATACCTGCTGTTCCTGCGGATCGACACCGCGCCGTCCTACGTCGCGGTCATCCTGCCGGCGGTGTTGCTGATCGGTATCGGCTGGGTCGGCTTCCCGGCCATCAATATCCAGGCCACCAACGGTATCGACGACGACGAGCAGGGTCTGGCCGCCGGCGTACTGCAGACCTCGATGCAGGTCGGCGCGGCCATCGTGCTCGCCGTCACCACCGCGCTGATCTCGTCCGGACCGCACGGTAGTTCGCCCCAGGCAGTGCTCGACAGCTACCGGCCGGGACTGATCTTCGCCGGCGTCGCGGCGATCATCGGCACCCTGATCGCGCTGACCCACTTCCTGCCCGCCCGCCGCGCGCCGCAGATGGTTCCCGAGCGCGAACCGGAACCGGAAGAACTCGCCGCGGCCTGAGGCCCGGCGCGAATCGAATGCCACGCCCGGCAACCCACGCACCGGGCGTGGCATTCGGCCTCGCAGTTCTCCGCTACCCCGGAAGGCGGGCGATGATCCGACGCGCGAGTTCGGTGGCCTCGGGCTCGGTTCGTTCGGTGGGAAACTGGGCTGCCGGGCCACCCCAGGTGATCTCGATGGTCACATTCCTGGCGAGCACGATGATCTTCGTTTCGCGGCCCGGATAACGTCCGGCGTGCGGTCCGCCGGCGACGACGAGGTCGGCGTCGCGGTTGGCGAGGGCCGCTTGGTCGCCGAGACCGGGTACCGGTTGCGGGGCGCCGTCCTTGGCGAGGAATTGACGGTCGGATTCGTATTCCCGTTGGGCCGCCTCGACCGCTGAGCCGGTCGAACCGACGCCGCCGTGCGCGGTGACGCTCACCCGCAGTCGCGGCGGTGGGGCGGGGTTGTTGCGGTCGTAGGAGTCGCTTCCCCACGTGCACTGCTGGCTGTTGCCACCGGAACCGGTGCGGTTGAGCGGCAACTGCTCGGCCGTCTCGGGAATGTCGGCGGCCAGCGCATCGCACAGCCCGCTGATATCGCTGACCAGCCCCGGTTTACCGGCGCCGGTGGTCGAGCCGGGCGCTGCAGCCACTGCTCGATCGACGTACTTGCCGAGGACAGTGCGGAATTCGTCGTATCCGGGCTCGGTGTAGAGCTTCGGGTTGTCCCGCCGCACATAGGTGAGGAATGGGCACGGGTTGTGGTCGCCCGCGGATCCCCGCAGCTGTTCGCTACCGACCTTCTTACCGGTGGCCGCTTCGTACACCGTCACCTCGTAGCGGCCGCGGTGCAGGGGGACAGTCTCGCCGTCGTCGAAGGTGCACGTGGTGAGGTATTCACCGGCTTCGCCCTTGCCGAGACAAGCGATGAGCTGGTAGCGGGCGGGCTCGACCCGACTCCACTGGAGCGGTCGATCCGAATCCCACTCGGTTGTGGAGACCTCGTCGATCGAACCCAAGTCACTGGTGACGAACGCGACGATCGGGTGTGGCGCACTGCCTGCGTAGGCAGGAGCTTTGGGGAAATAGGTCCGGTTCGCTCCACAAGCGCCACTCAGGTCGCGATTGGTAGTCAGATCACGGTCGTCGGCCTTCGGGCCGGAGCTGGGCCTGGAGGCGCATCCGGCCACCGGCGCCACGAGGAGCGCCAGGGCCATGGCGCCTACTGCGATGTGCCGCAACATTTTACCTGATGACAACCGGCGTTCCCCTCGAATCACGGCCCGCCTCCTGTGCCGGCTGACCCCACCGTCCATCATCGTATTCGCGGGCGATCTGTGCAGAGGTATTCCTGCGAGACCGGACGGAGCCGGTGGTCAGCGCAGGCTCCGCAACCCCGGGGCGGCAGCATCCTTCGGCGAGCGGAGGTAGGTGAGCGGGCGGCCGTCGGAACCGACGGCCGGCCAGTCGATGGCGAGGTCGGGATCGAAAGCGTCCAGATCCCGGTCGAATTCGGGGCTGTACTCGAGCGAGCACAGATAGGTCACCGTCGAGTCGTCGGCCAGCGACAGCAACGCGTGGCCGAGGCCTTCGGACAGAAAGACCGAACGGCGCTCGACGTCGTCGAGCACCACGCTGTCCCAGCGTCCGAACGTGGGCGAATCGCGCCGCAGATCGACCACCACATCCAGGAACGCCCCGCGCATACACGTGACGTACTTCGCCTGTCCGGGCGGGTTTTCGGTGTAGTGGATGCCGCGCAGCACCCCGGCGGCCGACGTGGAGGTGTTGACCTGCAGCAGATCGAAGGGCCTGCCGGTCGCCTTCTCGAATTCCGAGGCCTTGAAGGTTTCGGCGAATACGCCGCGCTCGTCGCCGTGCAGGGCGGGGGTGAACTCCCACGCGCCCGGGACCGCGAGTTCTCGGATCCGCATCTCACACCTCCTGTCCGTAGCCGTCGAGACCCTCGTCGCGCCCGCGAGTCAGCAGGTCGAGCAGGTAGGTCCCGTATCCCGAGCGCACCATCGGCTCGGCGAGCCGGCACAGCTGTTCGTCGTCGATGAATCCCATCCGCCAGGCCACCTCCTCGGGGACGCCGATCTTGAGGCCTTGGCGTTCTTCGATGGTGCGCACGTAATTCGCCGCGTCCAGCAGCGAATCGAAGGTGCCGGTGTCGAGCCACGCGGTGCCGCGGGCGAGCGTTTCCACCTGCAATCGCCCCTGCTCCAGGTAGGTGCGGTTGATGTCGGTGATCTCGTACTCGCCGCGGGCGGAGGGCCGCAGCCCCCGGGCGATCTCGACCACGTCGTTGTCGTAGAAGTACAGGCCCGGGATCGCGTAGTTGGACCGCGGCAGCTTCGGCTTCTCCTCGATGGAAACGGCTCGGCCGCCGACGAATTCGATCACGCCGTAGGCCGACGGGTCCGACACCCGGTAGGCGAAGACCGCCCCGCCGTCGAGACCGTCGAAGCGCCGCAGCCGGGTGCCCAGCCCGGGTCCGTGAAAGATGTTGTCGCCGAGGACCAGTGCCGCGGAGTCGGTGCCGATGTGATCGGCGCCCAGGACGAAGGCCCGCGCCAGGCCGTCGGGTTCGGGTTGCACCACATAGTCGAGCGACAGACCGAATTGACTGCCGTCGCCGAGCAGCCGCCGGAATGCCTCGGCGTCCTCGGGGGTGGTGATGACCAGGATGTCGCGAATGCCCGCCAGCATCAGAGTGGAGAGCGGGTAGTACACCATCGGTTTGTCGTACACCGGGACCAGCTGTTTGCTCACCCCGCGCGTGATCGGGTGCAACCGGGTACCGGTGCCACCGGCCAGGATGATTCCGCGCATGTGATGCAAGTCTGCCAGCTGTCGCCCGTTCGGGCTCGATGAGGTTCCGACTGGACCGCGAAATGGTCACGGTGGTTTCGCAGCTCCATGGTTGGGCGATCAACTATTGCGTAGGTCACATATCCATGGTGTTGTGAAACACCAGTATGTGAGATGTCAGCGCCGACGCCTCCGCCACCGTATCGCCGGTGGCCGGCCCCTCGGCGCGCCGAGTGGCAGGCAGGTGCGCGATGACGGCGATTCCCATCGGCGAGGCCGAATACCAGCCGGGGCTCGAGCCCGGTGTTGTCGTGAATCCGGAGGGTGCCAGCCTGCATTCGCAGGCGGTACTGCTGACGTGCCGGGGCGTCGTCGGACCGTTCATCCGGCGCTATCCGATCACCCCGATGACCATGCCGGTGGCCCGGGTTCTGGTCGACCGGCTCGCCGCCCTGCGTCCGCGCGTGCGCGGGGTCGAACGGGAGCAGGTGCGGTTGAGCAACTTCCGCATGGAGATCATCCGACCCGCCGGAGCGCGGCGGTCGCTGCGCGACGGTGCCGTGATGTACATGCACGGCGGCGGCTTCTTCCTGTGCGGCCTGGATTCGCATCGGCCGATCGCGGCCAGTCTGGCTCGGCGTACCGGTTTGCCGGTCGTCAATGTGGACTATCGGCAGTTGCCGGGCACCCCGATCGCCGGTTCGGTCGAGGATTGCGTGACCGCCTACCGCTGGCTGCTGCGCCACGGTGCCGATCCGGCGCGCATCGTCTTCGCCGGCGATTCCGCGGGCGGTTTCCTCACCTTCGCCACCGCGTTGCGGGCCGCGCAGGCGGGGCTGCCGGCGCCGGCCGGTTTGGTCGGCCTGTCTCCGCTGCTCGATCTCGACTGCCGGGTCAAGGGTGACTACATGAACGTCGCCCGCGACGCCTATATCCCGATGACCGCGGTGCGGCAGATGGTGCGGTACGGGGCCGAGGCCGAAAAGCCCCTCGATCCGGCGCTGTCCCCGGTCAACGGCTCGCTCGCCGGGCTACCGCCGGCCCTGTTGATCGTGGGTGAGGACGAACTGCTGCGCTGCGATGCCGAACTGATGGCTCGCCGGCTCACCGCCGCGGGCGTGCCGAATTCCCTGGAGCTCTGGCGTGGCCAGGTACACGCCTTCATGAGCATCCTGCCGAATATGCCGGAGAGCCGGGCGGCGCTGGCGCGGGTGGCGCGGTTCGTGCGGGCCCGCGTCGAACCGGAGCAGGCGGCGCGCAGCGCCTGAGCCCGAGGTATGCAGCGCCTGAACACCCCATCACGCAGCCGAGGCCCCCACAGCAGTCGCTGTGGGGGCCTCGGTGATCCGATCGGGTGCCGGATTACTTGGCGGGAGCCGGCGCCGGCGGGTTGAACGGCGCGTTGATGGTCGCGAAGTACTGGATCGCGGCGCCGATGGCGACCGGTGCGGTCACGAAGATCTGACCGGCCAGCACACCCAGGAAGCCGACGGCGGCGGCACCGGCGACACAGCCGCCGAGCGGGCCGAGGCCGAACAGGGTGGCCAGCGCACCGGTGGCGACGACACCGAGGGCAGCGCCCGCGATGCAGCCGATGGCCGCGCCACCGATACCACCGACCAGGGTGCCGATGGTGGCGCCGGTGGAGATGGTGTCCTTCAGGCGGGTGAAGGCCGCGACCTCACGGTCGTAGGGGGTCTTCCAGGGGGCCGACTCCTCGAACGGCAGCGCGACCGGCTTGTACACCGCGTGCTGCAGGTCGAACTGCGGGGTCAGGGTGGCGGTGTTGCCGGAGATGTCGGCGGCGATCGGGAACTCGAAGTCGTCGACCCGGAAGTTCAGCGGGGTGCCGGCGAGAACGGTGCCGTTGGCGGCCTTGATCTTGAAGACGCCGTCTTCGACGTCCATCGAGCCACCGTCGGTCTTGATGACCGCTTTGTCGTTGTCGACGACGCTGGCCTTGTAGTGAACGCTTTCGGGGGCGGCCGGGGCCGCGGGGTCTGCCGTGGCGGTACCGGCGGCCACGCCGACTGCGGCAACAAGCATGGCGGCCGTCGCGACGAATTTCCTCATCATCATTTTCTGCGGAACCTCGATACAGAGTGGTTCTGGGACGAGATAAATAAAAAAGGAGGTCAGCTAACGAGCGGTGAACCTACTGTGTCCGTTCATTCAAATTCTGTTCACCGCCGGGTCCTCGCGGATCGTCAGGTCGCGGAAACGTGCAGTGTGCCTACAGTTTTGGTGGAAATATCTGAATCGGTACAAAGCGGACATTCCGCTTGGTTTGTGTCGAAGGTCACACGCGGCCCCGGGCTTGCCGTGATCGGTTGGTGATTTACGTCGCGTAACCACGTGCGCGTTAGGGTGGCGGATGTGCGATTGCTCGTAACCGGCGGAGCCGGATTCATCGGCGCGAACTTCGTTCATCAGACGGTTGCCGACCGTCCCGACGTGCGCGTCACAGTTCTCGACGCCCTCACCTATGCCGGAAATCGCGCCTCGCTCGCGCCGGTGGCCGACCGTATCGAGTTCGTGCACGGTGATATCGCCGATGCGGCGCTGGTCGACCGGCTCGTCGCGGGCGCCGACGCCGTGGTGCATTTCGCCGCCGAATCCCACAACGACAATTCGCTGGCCCGCCCCTGGCCGTTCGTCCAGACCAATATCGTCGGCACGTTCACGCTGCTGGAGGCGGTGCGTAAATACGACGTGCGTTATCACCACATCTCGACCGACGAGGTGTACGGCGACCTGGACGCCGACGATCCGGCCTTCACCGAGGCCACCCCGTATCAACCGTCGAGCCCGTATTCGGCCACCAAGGCGTCCAGCGATCTGCTGGTCCGGGCCTGGGTGCGGTCGTTCGGGGTGCGGGCGACGATCTCCAACTGCAGTAACAATTACGGCCCCTATCAGCATGTGGAGAAATTCATTCCGCGGCAGATCACCAATCTGATCGACGGGGTGCGGCCCCGCCTCTACGGCGCCGGCCATCAGATCCGCGACTGGATTCACGTCACCGATCACAATCGGGCGGTCTGGGAGATCCTGGATCGTGGCCGCATCGGCCAGACCTATCTGATCGGCGCCGACGGCGAACTGGACAATCGCACGGTCGTGGAATTGATCCTGGCCGAATTCGGCCGCGCGCCCGACGATTTCGATCATGTCACCGATCGGCCGGGCCACGATCAGCGCTATGCGATCGACGCGACCCTGCTGCGGACCGAACTCGGCTGGCGGCCGCGCTACGGCGATTTCCGGGCGGGCCTGGCCGCGACCATCGCCTGGTACCGGGACAACGAGGCGTGGTGGCGCCCGCAGAAGGAGCACACCGAACGTGCCTACGCCGAGGCCGGCGAGCGTGTCCTCCAGCCGAGGCGAGCGCGCTAACCCCAGACCAGCACGTTGTACTTGATCGCGGCCGCGGCCAAGGCCACCACGGTCGCGATCACCACCGTGATCGCGGGGCCGCGCACCGGCGTCACACCGCGAGAATCGCTCAGCCGCAACGGCATCCACCGCAGGACCACCGCGAGTCCGGCGATCGCCAGCGGGACGAAGTAGCGGCCCTGCACGCCGTCGATCATCCAGTAGCCGACCGGGGTGAACGACATGTACAGCGTCACGTAGATCATGGCGACGCTCGCCAGCACGGTCAGCGCGACGATCCAGGTGCGCAGCCGATTTCCGGTCAGCCGGTCGGCGATACCCGCGCTCACCGCGAGTGCCAGCAGACAGGCCAGCATCGACAGCGCCGGCACGTCGATATACGCGAAGCCCAGTTCCCCGAAGAATTGGGTGAACCACTTCTCGTCCCGATACCAGATGCTGTCGCCGAAGGTATTCACGAAATGCACCGGGTCGGACAGAATTTCGTGCAGCTGGTCGCCGGGGCGCACCGAATGCCATTCCGCCGGTTTACGCATCAAACCCATGCCGTCACCGGTGGGCGCCGCGATCTTCATCCACACCGCGAACAGTGCCGCACCGAGCGCCGCGAAGGCCCAGGGCAGCCAGCGCAGCGCGTTCCCGAAGCCGTACCGGCGGGCGGGAATCAGCACCACGAGCATCGCGAGAACGACATAGGTCGGCTTGCTCAGCGGCAGCGCCAGGGCGGTCGCCAGGGCCGCCACCATTTCCGGCTTGCTCAGCTCGGAGTCGAGGAACACCCCCTTGACCAGCAGGCAGGACACCAGGATGGCCAAGGCGTTGGTCACCGTATCGGCCGTCACCGTCCCCGCCTGGAACAGTGCGATCGGCAGGACCGCGACCGTGAACGCCAGCCACTGGATCCGGAAACCCCGCAATGCCCGCAGCGCGAAGGCCACGATCACCAGATACGCGAGCAGCCCGGCCAGCCGGGTGAGCAGAACGGTGTCCCCGACATCCAGTCCGATCGCCTGCGCGATCCGGATACCCACCGCCGCGGGCACATACGGCAGCGGTGAATAGGCGGCGGTATTGGTGAACCACATCTGCTTGGTCGCCGAGGTGGTCACCGGCGCGGAACCGAGCCGGTCGTAGGCGTCCTGATCGGCGGCCAGCGGTTCGGGTTCGCCGGGATGCCGGTTGTAGTCGGTGAACGCGTAGCCCATCAGCCCGTCGATACTCAACGGGATCGAACCGCCGTAGGAGACGCCGCGATCGTCGGTGATGCGCTCGGGCGTGAAGCCACCGTGCGCCACCTGATACGCGCGACCGAACTGAGTGATCTCGTCATGACCCCAGAACGGCGGGGTGATGACGGCGAACACGATGCCGAAGATGCCGGCGACCACGACGAATGCGGCTGCGGCCGAACCGAATCCGCGTTGCGTGCCGAGCCGGGCGCGCCGCAGAAGTCCCCGCGGTGCCACGGGCCCGTCGGAATCGGGTGCCGAATCGGGGCCGCCCGGGGATTGCGGCTCGGTCGCTTCGGCCGCGACCGTGGTGGCGGCTCGGTCGGTCCTCGCTTCGCCCGCTACGGCCGCCGTGCCGTCGCCGGGCGCGGCCTCGCCGGTGGGGTCTTCACCCGACGAGGCCGGTCGATCGTCGGTCTCCTTGTCGGCCCGGGTCGTCATCAGTGCGCCTGCCGGACCTGCTCGGGCGTTTCGGCACCGACCGCCGAGTACCGCAGATACATCAGGCGGGCGGCCTCGTGCCGGGACCGGCGGATACCGTCGAGAATCAGGCCGGCCGTCCACGCCAGACTGCCGAGCAGTAGCAGGGTGAAGCCGAGGAACAGCGTCGGGAACCGCGGCACTTCGTGGATCTCGTAGAACTGGATGACTATCGGCACGATCAGGATCACCGAGATCAGCCAGGCCAGGGTGCCGAACAGGCCGTAGAACGCGACCGGGCGCTCGTGCCGCGCGAGTCCGACGATCAGGCCCAGAATTTTGAACCCGTCGTGATAGGTGCGCAGTTTCGATTCGCTGCCCGCCGGGCGATCCCGGAAGCCGACCCGCACCGCGGTCTGCGGCACGCGCAGATGCAGGGAATGCACGGTCAATTCGGTTTCGATCTCGAATTCTCGCGACACCGCGGGGAAACTCTTCACGAACCGCCGGGAGAACACCCGATATCCGGAGAGCATATCCTCGACGTTCTCGCCGAACACCTTACCGACGACCCCGTTGAGCACGCGATTTCCGGCCTCGTGGCCGGCCCGGTAGGCCTGTGCGCCCTCGTCCTGTTTCCGCACGCCGAGTACGTGGTCGTACGGACCGGCCAGCAGGGTTTCGATCATTTTCGGCGCCGCGAAGGCGTCATAGGTGTCGTCGCCGTCGATCATCACGTAGACATCGGCCTCGATATCGGCGAATGCTCGCCGCACCACGTTGCCCTTGCCCTTGACGGTCTCGGTGCGCACGATCGCGCCCGCCTCGCGGGCACGTTCGGCGGTGGCGTCCGTGCTGCGGTTGTCGTAGACGTAGACGACGATGCCGGGCACGGCAGCCTTGAGGTCCGTGACGACCTTGGCGACCGCAGCCTCCTCGTTGTGGCAGGGCACGACTGCGGCAATGCGAAGCTCGGTGGGGTCCACCCCGTCAATCCCTCATTTGATCGGCCGACGAAATACGGAACACCGGGAGGGTACAGGGCGGCGCAGGGTGCGCGCCCGGTAACCCTCACTGTGTCGGTGCCCCGCGCGGTGCGGCCCGCTACCTCGACCCCTGTGCACCCGCTGTGTACCGCGGCGACGGTGTGGGCACAGCGCGCGCGCCGAATGCGGAACCCGGGTGCGGTACCGTCGCCGGGTGGCCAGTAGTGAGACGGCGACCCCATCGGTCGATCGAACCGGCGACACGTGGCGGAGCAAGATCGTCACCGCGTTGCGGCAGGGCGCGGCCTTCCTGGTGGTCGGCGCGATCGGCTTCCTCGTCGATGCTGGAACCTACAATCTGCTCGTCTTCTGGGGCGGCGAGGGCCTGCTGTATCACGCTCCGCTGGCCGCGAAGATCATCTCGATTCTGGTCGCCACGGTGGTCACCTATTTCGGTAACAAATGGTGGACCTTCGCGCACAAGCAGGGCGGCAGCCCGAGCCGGGAATATCTGCTCTACGCGCTGTTCAATGTGGTAGCCATCGGTTTGCAGTTGGGCTGTCTCGGATTCTCCCGATATGTACTGCATCTGTCCTCGCCGCTGTCGGACAATATTTCCGGCACTTTGATCGGCCAGATCGTCGCCGTGGTTTTCCGCTACTGGGCCTACGACACCTTCGTCTTCGCCGGGTCGCGATCCGGCGACGATATGCCGGACACTCGCGCCCGGTCGGACCGTGCCGCGTGAGATGGACATAATGGGTATCGCTCGCACCGAGCCCGCACTTGACCGCGCCCGCGCCGGAATCGGCGCCATCGGACACTGTTTACGAGGGATTCCACCATGGATCAGTCGGCTGGCCAGGCCGTGACCACACCCGAGAACGATCAGCGGATCGCCGAGCCCGCTCCCGGCGCCCTGCGGACCGAACACCGCGCACCCGATCGGCTGGTGCTGGCCCGCGGTATCTTCACCGGCCCGGCGCCCAAGATCAGCGACGAGTTGTATGCGGTCGTCAAGGGCAAGTCACATCGGGAGCGGTTGTCACTGCGCCTGGAGAAGGGCGCACACGCCCACACCAACACCTATTTCGGCCGGTTCGCCGCCAGCTACTGGCAGCGCTGGACCACCGTGACCGAGGTCGAGGTCACGATGCGCGTCGCGGTCGGTGATCGGGCACGGATCCGGCTGGCCGCCTCCGACATCGCCGGGCACCGCCGCATCATCGATTCGGCCGACGTGGCGTCCGACCAGGTGGTCACGTTGCGGGCGCCGCTGGATCAGTATGTCGACGGCGGTGCGCTGTGGGTCGAATTCGACGCTGTCGGAGGCGAACTCGCGATCAGTGAACTCGCCTGGACCGCCGCCGCGCCGGAGCGGGTGCGGCCGGTGGCGATCGCGATCTGCACCTTCAACCGGGCCGCCGACTGCGCCGAGACGGTCGCGGCGCTGGCCTCGGATCCGGAGGTGCTCGCCGCGATCGACGCCGTGTACGTGGTCGATCAGGGCACCGACCTGGTGCAGGACCGGGAGCTGTTCCAGCAGACCCGGCCACGGTTCGGCGACAAGCTGCGCTACATCCGGCAGCCGAACCTGGGTGGCGCCGGCGGCTTCACCCGCGGCCTGTACGAGGTGTCGGCGGCGAACGAGCACGCCGACGTCATCCTGATGGACGACGACATCCTGTGCGAGCCGGAAACGGTATTGCGGCTCAATGCCTTTGCGAATCTCACCGTCGAACCGACGCTGGTCGGTGCGCAGATGCTGTTCCTGCTGAACCCCGACTACCTCAACGTCGGTGCGGAGGAGGTGCATCTGCACGAGCTGCGGCACGGTCAGCGGGTGTCCAAGGCGCTGCGCAACACGAGCATGCTCAAGCGCAATCAGGAGCGCCGCGTCGATGCCGGTTACAACGCCTGGTGGACCTGTCTGATCCCGGCCGAGGTGGTGGCGCGGATCGGGCTGCCGCTGCCGATCTTCTTCCAGTGGGACGATGTCGAATACGGTGTTCGCGCCCGTGCGGCGGGCTTCGTGACGGTCACGCTGCCGAATGCCGCGGTGTGGCACGCGGACTTCTACTGGAAGGACTTCGACGACTGGGCGCGCTACTTCAGCATGCGCAATTCGCTCATCGTCAGTTCGATGCATGCCGATCTGGATCCGAAGGCGGTGACCCGCAAGCTGTTCCGTGAGATCGCGGAATATCTGGTCGGTATGCAGTACGGCCTGGCACACACCACGTTGCAGGGTATCGAGGACTACCTGAAGGGCCCGAAGGTATTGCGCGACGGCGGCATCGAGGCGCTGGCCGCCGCCCGCACCAGTCGCGGCGAGTACGGTGAGACGACGAAGCACCCCGCGGCCACCGCCCCGGTCCGGCAGTCCGACATCCAGATCCGCCGCGCCGGCGGTGAACCCAGCCGCCCGCTGCTGGTGCTGGTCAAGCGCGCCATCCAGCAATGGACCGGACGCACCCAACACGGTGTCGTCGGCGTCACGCGCGAAGACGCGCACTGGTGGCATCTGGCCCTGTTCGACCACGTCGTGGTGACCGACGCCTCCCAGTCCGGGGTGCGAATCCGGCAGCGCGACAAGGACAAAGCCCGTGCCCTGCTCCTGCGCACGATCCGAGTGCTGCGCCGGCTCCGTCGCGAGCTGCCGGAACTGAGCCGGCAGTACCGTGCTGCCGCACCGGAACTCACCAGCCGCGAGAACTGGGAACGGCTGTACGGCATCTGATTCCGGTTGCCCGTCCGGTAGACAGCCCGGCCCGACTGCCACGCGAGCGGCGTCGGGCCGGGTTGTCGGTAGTGGCGACACCACTGTGTTCGCTGGGTTCGCCGGGTATGGACTGCCTTACAGGAACAAATCCGTGGTCAGCGGGCCGTCGCCGGGAACCACGCGGTATTTGTCGAGATCGGTGATGCCGTGGGCGTTCAGCACCTCGTCGTCGATGAAGAAATTGCCGGTGGTGTCCTTGGCGGGGGAGGTCAGCACCAGGTAAGCGGCATCGGCGTAGATGTCGGGGGTGCGCGAGGTCTGCACCATCTCCTCACCGCCCAGCAGGTTGCGGACCGCGGCGGTGGCGATGGTGGTCCGCGGCCACAGCGAGTTCACGCCGATGCCGTACTTGCGCAGCTCCTCCGCCAAACCCAAAGTGGTGAGCGACATCCCGTACTTGGCGATGGTGTAGCCCAGGGAGCTGCCCGCCCACTTCGGATCCAGGTTCAGCGGCGGGGACAGGGTCAGGATGTGCGGATTGCGGCCGGCCTCGGCCGACTCCTTCAGTGCCGGGATGCTGGTCTTCGACAGCAGGAAACTGCCGCGGCAGTTGATGTCCTGCATCAGGTCGTACTTCTTCATCGACAGCGTCTCGGTGGGCGACAGGTCGATGGCCGAGGCGTTGTTGACGACGATATCGATGCCGCCGAACCGTTCGACGGTCTGGCGCACCGCCTCGGCCACGCCCTCGTCGTCGCGCACATCGCCGACGAACTTGAGGACCTGACCGCCGGCGGCCTCGAGTTCCGCGGCCGCGGTGTGGATCGTGCCCGGAAGTTTCGGATGCGGCTGATCGGTCTTGGCGATCAGCGTGATGTTCGCACCGTCGGCCGCGGCCCGCTTGGCGATCTCGAGGCCGATGCCGCGGCTGCCGCCCGACATGATCATGGTGCGGCCGGCCAGCGGCTTACCAGCTTCGGTCATATCCCTGCTCCCATCTGTGCGATCACCCCGGCTCCATGATCCCGACTCGGCGGGGGCCGGGGTGGGGAACTACCCGGAATGCACAGTATGCGAAGCGTGGACCACTATGCAATCAGTTGCATAGTGGGATAACTAACGGCGACGCGGGTCGCGTTCGCGATACATGCGGCGCTGGGATCTGGCGATCTCGCGCCACGCCCGGTCCCGTTCGGCCCGCAGCCGCGCGTCGCTGCGCGCCGCGATCCGCTCGTTTTCGCGCTGCAACTTCCGGTAGCTGTCCAGTCGCCGGGCGGGCAGCGCTCCCGTCTCGATCGCGGCCCGTACCGCGCAACCGGGTTCGGTGCGATGCGAGCAGTCCGAGAAGCGGCAGTGCGCGGCCAGTGACTCGACGTCTTCGAAGGTGCGCGACAGGCCGGCACCGGCATCCCACAACCCGATCGCGCGCAGGCCGGGAGTGTCGATCAACGTCCCGCCGTCCGGCAGCGGCCGCAGCTCGCGGTGCACGGTGGTGTGCCGGCCACGCTTGTCGGAGGCCCGCACCTGGTCGGTGGCGAAGACCTCCGCGCCGAGTAGGGCATTGGCCAAGGTCGACTTGCCGGCACCGGACGAGCCGATCAGCGCGACCGTTCCGGACACCACGGCGCGCAGCGCATCCATGCCGTAACCCGTTGTCGCGCTGATGGATACCACCGTCGCACCGGGGGCGGCGGCCCGCACCCGCGCCGCCGGAACGTCTCGGGCGAGATCGTCCTTGGTCAGCACGACCACCGGCTGCGCACCGGATTCCCACACCAGGGCCAGCATGCGCTCGATGCGGCCGAGGTCGATCTCGCCGTCGGCGGCGACACAGATCAGCACCGTATCCACATTGGTCGCCAGCAGCTGTGCGTCGGAGCGGCCGGAAACCGTGGCCCGTTGCAGAATTGTCCGGCGCGGCAGCAGCTTTCGTACCGTCAGCGGCGATTCGGCCGGTGCGACGGCGACCCAGTCGCCGGTACACAGGCCGTTGATGTTGGTATCCGCCCGCGGACAGTGCGCGCGTGCGAGACCGTCGGGCGTCGCGACATCGCATTCACTGCGATCCATCCGGATCACACGGGCCGGGACCCAGCCGGTATCGAGCAGCCCTGCGTACGCAGCGGAAACGTCGGCGGTCCAGCCGTAGGGAAGGAGACGGTCGTAGTCGACCATGATGGGAGAGATCCTTCGTCGGGCACCGGGCCCGACGAAGGCCTCAGTGCATGGGGAGAAGAGTGGAAATACGTGCGGCGGAGTGCTTTCCGGTCTGATACCGGTCTCCGGCCGCGACAATCCGAGTGTCGACGTTCACGTATTCCACCTCCTCGACCCTTCGCCTCTCGATACTTTCGATCCGTCGCCGCCGCGACGGGATGGATCTACCTTCGCAGCCCGGCTCGCGGGCCGCAAGGTATTTATTCGCCGGCCTGCTCGATCAGATCGAGCAGGCCAACAGCAGCTGCAACAGAATCAGCACCCCGACCACGCCGAGGCTGATGTAGGAGACGATCGCGCCGGGCGCCGTCTGCGGCACCGGGCCGATCGCACCGTTGATGAACGCGATCGCCGGCGACTTGTAGAACACGTGCGTGCTGTGGCCCTCCGCGACCGGCACGGTCGTCTCGGCCGGGCCCATATCCCACAACCATTTCGTGGCCACCCGCACGTGATGCTGTCCGGGGCCGACCGGAATATGGGTCTGTCCCCACTTCGCCATCGGCACTTCCATCCCGTTGACGATGATCTTCGGGCCGGTCAGCGCGAGCATGAAGGCGAGCGGGAAATACGAGCAGTCCACCACGATGCCCTGCGGCCCCGGCTGCGGTTGATACTGCGGCCCGTAACCGCCGAATTGCCCCTGCGCCGCGCCGTTGGGCGGACCGTACGGCGCCGGTCCACCGCCGGGACCCGGATACGATTGTCCACCATAGGGATTCGGGGACGGCTGACCGTAGGGTTGCGGAGCGGGCGGGGGAGTGCCCCAACCCGGCGCGGCGTGCGGCTGAGACGCGCTGTGCGGCTGCACCGGATGCGGTTGCGAACCGGCATGCGGCTGCGGATATCCGGGAGCGGCGACGGCCCCGCTACCGGCCTGCGGCGCCGGTGCGCCGTAGGGGCCGGGACCGTTCGGCGGCTGCGGAACGCCGGAATACGGCTGTGGCGCAGGGGGATACGGCTGTGCACCGTTCGGTTGGAATGGTTGCCCATAGGGTGGCTGCCCACCGTAGGGGTTGCTCACAGCCGTACCTCCTCATGCGAAATGCACTGATCTAACCGGGTTTATGGAACTGCTCGCGTCGCCCCAGACGCCGCAGGCGCAACCATTCTCGCAGACCGGCCGGATCTTTTTGCTGTACGAGGAAGAACCAGGAGAACCGCGCCCATTCCTGGGGCAGCAGTTTGCGCATGCCGGGCTGTGCCATCAGATAGCCGCGGTTGCGATAGGTGAAGTAGCGCTTGACCGGATCGTCCGGATACTGGGTGTGCATCCGGCCGCCCAGAATCGGCTTGAATTCCGCCGACCCGTTCGGATGCAGATAGGCGGTCTGCAGGCAGGTGCCGAACGGCAGACCCGAGCGGACCAGCCGGCGGTGCACCTCGACCTCGTCGCCGCGGACGAACAGCCGCAGATCCGGGACGCCGATCACCTCCAGCGCCTCGGCCGAGATCAGGGCGCCGTTGAACAACGAGGCGATCCCGGGCAGGAAATCCTCGTCCCCGAGTTCGGACCGCAATCGACGCCAGACCACACCGCGACGCAGCGGAAAGGCGAGCCGGTCCGGATCGTCGATATCGGCGACCACCGGCGAGACTTCCGAAAGTCCGTGCCGCTGGGCGCAGTCGAGCAATTTCGCCAGCACGTCGGGACCCTCGGGCCGGCCGTCGTCATCGGCCAGCCAGACCCAGTCCGCGCCCATCGTCAGCGCGTGCAACATGCCGAGGGCGAAGCCACCGGCGCCGCCGAGATTGTGTTCGGAACCCAGATAGGTGGTTTCGATCGGCTGCTCGCGCACCAGCTCGCCGACCTCGGGCTCGTTACCGTTGTCGATGACGATCAGATGATCGATCGGCCGGGTCTGCGAGGCGAGCACCTTCAGCGATTCGCTCAGCAGTTCCCGGCGTTTGTGGGTCACGACCACCGCGATGATCCGGGCGGCACCGCTGTCCGCGGACGAGGCCGCCTGATCACTCATGCTCGTGTCCTTATCCATCTCGATATCCGTCTCGATCGACCGGCCGGTATCGATCATGCGGGATTGCGCTCGAGTTCGAGCTCGCGCAGAATCTGCGCCACATGGTCGCCCGCCTCCGGACCCTCGTAGGCGCGCACCACATCCTCGATCTCACCCTGCATGCGCAGCGTGCCGTGATCGATCCACATCGCGGTATCGCACAGCTGAGCCAGGAATTCGTTGGAGTGGCTGCAGAACACCAGGATTCCCGAGCGGGCCACCAGATCCCGCAGACGGTTGCGGGCCTTCTTCATGAACTCGGCGTCGACGGCGCCGATGCCCTCGTCGAGCAGCAGGATCTCCGGGTCGATCGAGGTGACCACACCCATCGCCAACCGCACCCGCATACCGGTCGAATACGTCCGCAGCGGCATGTTCAGGTACTCGCCGAGTTCGGTGAAGTCGGCGATCTCGTCGACCTTCGCCAGCATCTGCTTGCGGGTCTGACCGAGGAACAACCCGCGGATGATGATGTTCTCGTAACCGGAGATCTCCGGATCCATCCCGACACCGAGGTCGAAGACCGGGGCGACTCGGCCGCGCACCCGGGCGCTACCGCGAGTGGGTTCGTAGATGCCCGACAGCAGTCGCAGCAGCGTCGACTTGCCTGCGCCGTTGTGCCCGACCAGACCGACCCGATCGCCCTCCTTCAGCGAGAGGGTGATGTCGCGCAGCGCCTCGACGACCACCACATCGGACTGATTGCGCCCGATCGAACCGCCGGCCTTGCCCAGGAACGCCTTCTTCAGCGACCGTGACTTGGCGTCGAAAATGGGAAACTCCACCCACGCCTGGTGGGTTTCGATGCTTACTCCGCTCATTTCGCCCTCTACACCCAGTACGGCACGCGGGAACGGTATTGCTTCAACGCCAGGATCGCCACCGCCCAGCCGACCACGGTGATCACCCCGACGACCAGCCAGGACCGCACCGCCACCGGATCGCCGAGCAGCGGCGCGCGCACGATCTCCAGATAGTGGTAGGTCGGTACCAGCTCGACCAACTTGGCCCGTTCGCTCACCGCGCCGCCCTGATCGTGCAGCGACTTCGTGGTCCACATGACCGGAGTCAGCACGAACAGCATCAGGGTGGTGCTGCCGAGGATCGGGGCGATATCGCGGTAGCGGGTGGAGAAGATGCCGAACACGATCGACACCCACGCCGAATTCAGGAACACCAGCGCGATCGCCGGGAAGGCCAGCAGCACCGTCCAGTCCAGGTGTTCCCAGACGCCGAACGCGACCAACATGACCAGGTAGATCACGATGTTGTGCGCGAAGAACAGGAACTGCCGCCACACCAGCCGGTAGACGTGCACGCTCAACGCCGAGGGCAGCTGCTTGATCAGCCCCTCGTTGGCGATGAACACATCCGAACCCTCGAGGATGCTGGCGTTGATCACGTTCCAGACGATCAGGCCGACGGTCACGTAGGGCAGGTAGGTCCACAGATCCTGATTCAGGATGGCCGCGTAGAGAACGCCCATCGCGGCCGCCTGCACGCCGGTGGCGATGGTGATCCAGAACGGTCCGATCACCGATCGCCGATAGCGCTGCTTGATGTCCTGCCAGCCCAGCTGCAACCACAGCTCACGCTGAGCGAACCCCTCGCGGAGGTCTTTGAAGGCCCGCGGGAACGTTTGCGAATCCGACATCAGGGGCACCGTGGCGTCGGCCGGGCTGTGTTCGGCTGTCGCCGAATCGGCGGGGGCAGCTGCTGGCACAGTGCACGACTGTAGCGCAGTGATGTTCCCCCTCGATGGCGGCTTATCGGTATCCGGAGATCAGCGGTGTTCAGAGGTACTGACCGCCCCCGGTGACCGAACCACCCTGGCCGCTGTCGCGCGGGGCGTGCACCCCGGGCGGCAGCGCGTGCCGCATCTGTTCCAGCTGCGCCCGCGCCGCCATCTGCTGCGCGAACAGCGCCGTCTGGATGCCGTGGAACAGGCCCTCCAACCAGCCGACCAGCTGTGCCTGCGCGATCCGCAACTCGGCATCCGACGGGACCGAATCCTCGCCGAACGGCAGTGCCAGGCGTTCGAGCTCGTCGCGCAGGTCCGGCGACAGACCCTGTTCGAGTTCGCGCACCGAGGTCTTGTGGATCTCCTTGAGGCGGTTGCGGCTGGCCTCGTCCAGCGGGGCCGCCCGCACCTCCTCGAGCAGCTGTTTGATCATCGTGCCGATCCGCATCACCTTCGCGGGCTGCTCGACCATGTCGGCCAGCGACTCCTCGCCGCCGCCGGTCTGCGCACCCTCGGCGTCGGTGCCGCCCTCGCCGACCACCTGTCCGGCGAACGGCGCCTCACCCTGGGCGCCGGCCGGAACGACCAGCGGCCGCCCCTCGGGGCCGATCACCACGATGGAATCCGGTGCTCCGTCCGATTGCGTCATGGCATCCATGATGTCTGCTTCCCGCGCCGAGCGCTAAGTGAACGGCGCATCACCCGGTGCGGCCGGTGGTGCCGAACGGGGTATGCGGTCCGATTTCGGGCGGAAGTATTCTGTTGCGGTTCTGTCCGCCTCGTGTGTGGTTCGGTTTGTGAAAGTCGGTTGCCCATGTCGCGTGATATCGCATTCGGTCGGCGCACGGTTCCGCCGACTTGCCCGCTGCCCTTAGAGTGGCCAGCATGACTTACGACGTCGCGAGGGTTCGGGGGTTGATACCGTCCCTGGGCGACGGCTGGATCCATCTGGACCCACAGGCAGGAATGCTGGTCCCGGATTCGGTATCGCGCGCCGTATCAACGGGTTTCCGAACATCCGCTTTTTCGCACACCAATCGTCATGCCGCCGCGCGGCGCAGCGGCGCCATCCTGGACGCGGCCCGGGAGGCGGTCGCGGATCTCGTCGGTGGCGATCCGGCGGGGGTCGTCCTGGGTCCCGATCGCGCGGTTCTGCTGGCCTGGCTCGCGGAATCGCTGAGTTCCCGGCTCGGACTGGGGACCGGCATCGTGCTGTCCCGGCTCGACGACGAGGCGAACGTGGCGCCCTGGCTGCGCATCGCCAACCGGTACGGCGCGCACGTGCGCTGGGCCGAGGTCGAAATCGAGACCTGCGAGATGCCGGCCTGGCAGTTCGAGGAGCTGATCGGCCCCACCGCACGGTTGGTCGCGGTGACCGCCGCCTCGCCGATCGTCGGGTCCGCGCCCGCGGTCCGGGTCGCCGCCGACCGGGTGCACGAGGTCGGCGGCCTGCTGGTCGCCGACTGTTTCGGCGCCGCACCGTACGCCCTGATCGATATCGACGAACTCAATGCCGATGTGGTCGCGCTGTCGGCGCCCGCCTGGGGTGGTCCGCAGATCGGCGCGCTGGTCTTCCGCGATCCGGCCTTCCTCGACCGCATCCCGTCGATGTCGCTGAATCCGTACGCCAAGGGGGCCGAGCGGCTCGAGGTCGGCGGGCATCAATACGCGCTGCTGGCCGGGCTGACCACCTCGATCGACTATCTGGCCGGCCTCGACGAACAGGCGAGCGGAAGCCGCCGGGAGCGACTCGAGGTGTCGATCACCTCGCTGCAGGACTATCACGACCAGCTGTTCGAACATCTGATGGACGTGCTCGACCGGGTGCCGGATCTGACCGTGATCGGCCGGGCGTCCACTCGCATTCCGACCGTCAGTTTCACGATCGCGGGAATGCAGGCGGAGAAGATCTCGGCCGAGCTCGCCGACCACCGGATCGGGACGGTCAGCGGTGCCCACGGTGGCAGCAGGCTGCTCGACGCACTCGGGGTCAACGACGAGGGCGGCGCGGTCACCATCGGGCTGGCCCCGTACACAACGAAATTCGAGATCGACCAGCTCGGCCGGGCGCTGAACTCGCTGGAGAAGTAGACACACGCGCTGGCGACCCGCGGCCGCCGCTATCGGCGACCGCCGGCCTTCGGGACGTTCTCGGGGCGTGTTCCGAGATGCCGCGCGCAGGGGCTAGGCCTGGTCTACCCGCAGCAGCACCTTGCCGACCGTCTCCGGGGCATCCAGCAGCCGGTGTGCCTGCGCCGCTTCGGTAATCGGCAGTTCGGCGTGCACCACCGGCACCACCGCGCCCTCCGCGATCAGCGGCCACAGGTGCCGCCGCAGTTCCGCGATGATCTCGGCTTTGCTGGAGCGGCCCGCCGCGGGGCGCTTGCGCAGATTCGTCGCGTGGACCGTTCCGCGTTTACCCAGCAATTCGGCGAGATTCATTTCGGCCTGCACGCCGCCCTGCATTCCGATAATGCAGAGTTGCCCGTCGTCGGCCAGCGCGGAGATGTTGCGCTGCAAATACTTTGCACCCATGTTGTCGAGAATGATGTCGGCGCCACCCAATTCGCCGACCTCGGCCACGAAATCCTGCTCGCGATAATTGATTCCGACGCTCGCGCCCAATTCCGCACAGCGATCCAATTTGTACTGCGAGCCCGCCGTAACGGCCACTCGCGCACCACGATTCACGGCGACCTGAATGGCGTGCGTCCCGATGCCGCTGCCGCCGCCGTGAATCAGCAGCAGCTGGCCGGCGTGCAGTCCGGCGCGCATCACCAGATTCGACCAGACCGTGGCCGCGACCTCCGGAAGCGCCGCTGCCGCAGCCGTATCCAGCCCCTCCGGCACCGGCAACACCTGGGTCGCGGCGACCACCACCCGCTGGGCGTAGCCGCCGCCGGACAGCAGCGCACACACGCGGTCGCCGGGCCGTAGGTCCCGGACACCCGCCCCGACCTCGGCGACGACGCCCGACACCTCGAGCCCCATGATGTCGCTCGCCCCGGGCGGCGGCGGATAGAAACCCTGGCGCTGCAACAGGTCCGCGCGATTCACCCCGGCCGCGACCACCTCGATCGCGACCTCCCCCGGGGCGGGCGGCGGAAGATCCGGCACTTCCGTCCAGCGGATCACCTCGGGCCCGCCGAAACCATCCAATGTCACCGCGTACATATCTCGACTCTAGGTGTTCGCTGCGCTGGAACGGGTGCGGCTGCCGAACCGCATGGCACGGTTTCGCCGCAACCGCCGTGACCAGGCGACATTCCTCACAAACCAGGCCCATAGAATGGCGTCATGGCGTATGAACCGAGTGGTCACCCGGCATCGCGGTCGCCGTGGCTGAGCTCGGCGCAGCAGCGTGCCTGGCGTGCCTTCATGGACGGGCATCAGCGCCTGATGGTGGAACTCAACCGTCAGCTCCAGGCCGACAGCGATATGAGCCTGCCCGAGTACCGGATCCTGGTGATGCTGTCGGAGGCCCCCGGCAATTCGCTGCGGATGAGCGACCTCGCCGACGGCGTGCTGTCCTCCCGCAGCCGCCTCACCCACCAGATCCGCCGCATGGAAGAACAGGGCATGGTCCGCCGCACCAGCTGCGAAGAGGACGGCCGCGGCGTCCGCGCCCACCTCACCGAGGAAGGCATGCGCCGCCTCCGCGCCGCCGCCCCCGGCCACGTGGCCGCCGTCCGGCGGACATTCATCGACCTGATCAGCCCCGAGGAGCTGACCGCCATCGGCGACGCCTTCGAACGGGTGAATACGAAGAACGACCCGCGGCACGGCTGAATCGGCGATGGCCCGCACCCGGCATCACGTTTGTCGGTCTGTGACGGCAGCGGTTCCCGACCGCTGCAAGGCTTTTCGCCGCGCACGGATTTTGCTGATCTCGCCTAGCGAATACCGCCGCGCCGTACCGGGATCGAATGAATTCCGGAATCTCCTTTCGACACTTCCTGGGTCGCAACGAGATCGCCGTGTCGAGTGGTTCCAGCGCTTTGTGGACCAATCCACAGACGGTTTCCGCTCGAGGATTCCGGTTCGAATTATCGAAGGTTCGATCGGGTAATTCGATAGATATCAGTCCTT
>NZ_BAGM01000003.1 GCF_000308855.1 Nocardia veterana NBRC 100344
GGACGCATGGCCGCGGCGCGACCGGCGGCGGTATTGGGCGGCGGGGTGTCCTCGTCCTCGCCGGAGGCCGCACCCGCCACGATGGGATGGCTCTGGCCGTAGTCGAGATCGATCACATCGGCGACGACGACGGTCACATTGTCGGGACCGCCACTGCGCAGCGCCAATTCGATGAGTCGGTCGGCGGCCTCGTCGGTGGTTCCCTCGCGCAGCGTATTCGCGATGGTCTCGTCGCTGACCACATCGGACAAACCGTCGGAACACAGCAGATAGCGGTCACCGGCGCGGGCTTCCCGGACGATGAGCGTGGGCTCGATCTCGTTTCCGGTCAACGCCCGCATGATCAGTGACCGCTGCGGATGGGTATGGGCCTGTTCCGGGGTGATCCGGCCCTCGTCCACCAGCGACTGCACGAACGTGTCGTCGCGGGTGATCTGGGTGAGCTCACCGTCGCGCAGCAGATAGGCACGGGAATCGCCGATATGGGCCAGGCCGAGTTTCTTGCCCGCGAACAGGATGGTGGTGAGCGTCGTGCCCATCCCGTCGAGTTCGGGTTCCTCTTCGACCTGATCGGCGATCGCGGCATTACCTTCACGGATCGCCCGGTCGAGTTTGCCGAGCAGATCGTCGCCGGGCTCGTCGTCGTCGAGATGAGCCAGCGCGGCGATCATCAACTGCGA
>NZ_BAGM01000002.1 GCF_000308855.1 Nocardia veterana NBRC 100344
CGGCGGCGGTGGGCGCCGACCGGCTCGGACCGCGGCCACCGCATCGGCGAACTCGCCACCGCTGCGATAGCGCCGAGCCGGGTCCTTGGTCATCGTGATCTCGATCAGCTCGCGCACATTCGGCGGCAGATCGGCGGGCATCGGCGGCGGGGCTTCCCGGACGTGCTTCATCGCGACGGTCAGGGCGCCGTCCCCGGAGAACGGGCGATGGCCCGACAGTGCCTCGTAACCCACGACGCCGAGGGAGTACACGTCGCTGGCCGCGGTGGCGTCCTCACCGGTGGCCTGTTCGGGCGCGATGTACTGGGCGGTGCCCATCACCATGCCGGTCTTCGTGACCGGTGACGCGTCGACCGCCTTCGCGATGCCGAAGTCGGTGATCTTCACCTGGCCGGTCGGCGTGACCAGGATGTTGCCCGGCTTCACATCGCGGTGCACCACACCAGCCGCATGCGCCACCTCGAGCGCGCGACTGGTCTGCTCCAGCATGTCCAGGCCCTGGCCCACCGAGAGCCGGCCGAGGCGATTGAGGACCGCGTTGAGCGGTTCGCCCTGGACCAGTTCCATCACCAGATAGGCGGTTTCCCCACCCTGCGGGTCGTAGGTCTCGCCGTAGTCGTAGACCCCGGCGATACCCGGGTGATTGAGCTGCGCGGTGGTCTTGGCCTCGGTCTTGAACCGGTGCCGGAACGTCGGATCCGCGGAGAATTCGGCCTTCAACACCTTCACCGCCACGCGGCGGTCGAGCCGGGTGTCCAACGCCTCCCAGACCTGACCCATACCGCCCGTGGCGATCAATCTTTGCAGCCGATAGCGATCGGCGATCAGCGCACCGTTGTTCAGCATTGCGGCCCCCGTCGGTAGCTTCGCTGATCGCGACGTTGTTGCATATCCACCTGGGGTCCTGGTCCTCGCTCATTCATAGTGGTCAGCCCCCCTGCAATCCGGCATCGAGCACCGCCCGTGCCACCGGCGCCGCGACCGAGCCACCGGTCGCGGCGAGTGCGCGGTCGCCGCCGTTCTCCACGATGACCGCGATGGCGATCTTCGGGTTCTGCGCCGGGGCGAACGCGATGTACCAGGCGTGCGGCGGGGTGTTGCGCGGGTCGCTGCCGTGTTCGGCGGTGCCGGTCTTGGACGCGATCTGGTACGGCCGCGGTTGATTGCCGCCCGCCGTGGCCTTCTCCGACGCGATCATCATCCCGGTCAGCTGGCTGGCCACCGGGGCGCTGATCGCCTGACCGACCGACACCGGTTTGGTCGTCGACAGGTCGCGCAGATCGGGCCCTTGGGTCCGGTCGATCAGATGCGGTTCCATCCGAACGCCGCCATTGGCCACGGTAGCCGCGATCACGGCGTCGTCGAGCGGGGTGAGAGCCACGTCTCGCTGTCCGATACTGGTCTGTGCGAGTGCCGCGTTGTCCGGAATCGGCCCGACCGTGCTGTCGGCGACCGGGATCGGGATGCCGGAGTGCGGTCCGATACCGAAGGCCGCGGCCTCGTCCTTCAGCTTCGACGCCCCGACCTTCATGCCGATCTCGGCGAAGGCGGTGTTGCACGAGAGCCGGAAGGCGTCGTGCATCGTCGCCGTCGCGCCCCCGCCGCACGGGGTGCCGTTGTAGTTCTCCAACGTGGTGTTCGTGCCCGGCAGGGTGATGTTCGGTGCGGCGGTGAAGGAGTCGTCGGGCTTGATGCCCATCGACAGCGCGGCCGCGGCGACGACGACCTTGAACGTCGAACCCGGCGGATAGGTCTGCGACACCGCACGATTCAACATCGGCTGGCTCGGGTCCGCGCTCAGCGATTCCCAAGCCTGGGTGGCACGGGCGCCGTCGTGGGTGGCCAACTGATTCGGGTCGTAACTGGGCGTGGACACCATGGTCAGGATGCGGCCGGTGCTGGGCTCGATCGCCACCACCGAACCGGTGTAACCCTTGCTGGTGAGTTGGTCGTAGGCGACCTGCTGCATCACCGGATTGATCGTGGTCACCACGTTGCCGCCGCGCGGATCGCGGCCCGAGATCATATCGATCAGGCGACGCCCGAACAGGGCGCTGTCGGAACCGTTGAGCACCGAATCCTCGGAACGCTCCAGGCCGGTGCTGCCGTACTGCATCGAGTAGAAGCCGGTCACCGGGGCGTAGGCGGCCGGATCGGTGGGGTAGGCGCGCAGATATTTGTATCGATCGTCGGTGGCGACGGAGCTGGCGAGGACCGAGCCGCCGGCCGATATCTGGCCGCGCTGACGGCTGTATTCGTCGAGCAGGACCCGGGAGTTGCGCGGATCGTTGCGCAGGCTGTCGGCCTTGATCACCTGGACGTAGGTGGCGTTCAGCAGAAGCGCGACGATCATGACCATCACGGCCATCGCGACCCGGCGGAGCGGGGTGTTCATGCCGGCTCTCCCTTCTCCGGGCGGATCATCTCGGTCTGCGCTTCGGCGATCGGCGCGGCCTCCCGGCGACGGGGCGGCGCCGGCGCGCGGGCGGCGTCGGAGATCTTGACCAGCAACGCCAGCAGGGCGTAGTTGGCGAGCAGCGAGGAGCCGCCGTAGGACACGAAGGGGGTGGTGAGGCCGGTCAGGGGGATCAGCTTGGTGACGCCACCCACCACCACGAATACCTGAACGGCGATGGTGAACGCCAATCCGGCGGCGAGTAGTTTGCCGAAGCTGTCGCGCACCGCCAGCGCCGTGCGCAGGCCACGCACCACGAAGACGGCGAACAGCATGAGCACGGCGGTGAGTCCGATCAGCCCCAGTTCCTCACCGATGGTGGCGACGATGAAGTCGGTCTTGGCGAACGGCACCTGGGAGGGGCGCCCACTGCCGAGGCCGGTCCCGGCCAGACCGCCGGTGGCCAGGCCGAACAGCGATTGTGAGATCTGGTAGCCGGTGTTGTTGTAGTCGTCGAACGGATGCAGCCAGGTCGACACCCGGACCCGCACATGTCCGAAGGCGTTGTAGGCGAGGAAGAATCCGAGTGCGAGTAGTCCCGCGCCGACGATCAGCCAGCCCACTCGTTCGGTGGCGATGTAGAGCAGCGCCAGCACGGTGGCGAAGATCAGCAGCGAGGTGCCGAGATCCTTCTCGAAGAACAGCACCACCAGGCAGGCGGCCCAGACCAGCAGGATCGGGCCGAGATCCCGGGGGCGCGGCAGCTCCATCCCCAGAACGTGCCGCCCGGCCGCGGTGAACAGATCCCGCTTGGCGACCAGCACCGAGGCGAAGAAGATGATCAACAGAATCTTCGCGAACTCGCCCGGCTGCACGCTGAAACCCGGGAGCCGGATCCAGATCTTGGCGCCGTTGGTTTCGGAGAACCTGCCGGGCAGCAGCGCCGGAATCATCAACGCGACCAGGCCGAGCAGGCCCAGCGTATAGCTGTAGCGTGCCAGCGTCCGATAGTCGCGCAGCAGTACCAGCACCGCGACGAACAGCGCGATCCCCAGCGCCGTCCACAGCACCTGCTGATTGGCGTCGGGGGAGGGGATCGGCCAGGAATTGTGGATCGCGGTCTGCTCGTCGGCCAGGTCGAGACGATGGATCAGTACCAGCCCCAAGCCGTTGAGCAACGCCGCGATCGGTAACAGCAGCGGATCGGCGAAGGGCGCGAACCGCCGCACGGCCAGATGCGCGACACCGAACAGCCCCAGGTAGGCGAAACCCAATTTGGCCAGATCCCAGGTGATTTCCTGATCCTGGCTGGCCTCCACCAGCACCAGCGCAACCGTGGTGATCACCACCGCGAACCCCAGCAGCAACAGTTCGACGTTGCGGCGGGTCGAGGGTGGCGGCGCGGGAGCGAACCCGCCCGGTGGACTGGGGAACGCTCCAGCGGACGGCGGTGCCGGTGCGGACATCAGTCCGCCTTCCTGCAGTTCTCCCCCGGAGTCTGAGGGGCCGGCGCCGCGGTGGTGGGTGCCGGCTGCTCGGAATGGGCGGGGGCGTTGGTCGGGTTGGGCGCGGGGGTGCCCGACGGCGCGGGCGCGGAACTACCCGGGGCCGAGCTGCCGGGCGCCACGGTGCTGCCCTCGGCAGGCGGCGGAGCCACCGGAGCGGCGGGTTTCACGCACACCGGCAGCAGATCGGTGGCGGCCAGCTTCTCCAGTTGGCCACGCGCCGAATCGAATCCACCGGGCGGCAGCAACCCGTTGTTGACCTTGTCACGTCCGGTCTGCTGCAGATCGTCGACCTGCAGCTGCTTGCACCCGCTCGGGAAGCCGGCGCCGGGACGCATCAGGGTGACCTTGTTCTGGCGGTCGACACACACCAGTTGGTCGACGTCCTGAATCGAGTAGCCGAGGACCGATCCGGGCAGGCCGCGCATGATCACCACGTTGCCGTTGTCGGCGCCGACGTAGTAGTTGCTGCGAATCATCTTGTAGCCCACGACCAGTCCGACCACGACGGCCACGACCAGGGCCACCGCGAGGGCGATCCAGCGCCCCTTGTGGCTCTTGCCCGGCGCGGGCGGCTCCGCGGTCACGGCCGCCCGG
>NZ_BAGM01000001.1 GCF_000308855.1 Nocardia veterana NBRC 100344
GGCACCCGCGGCTCGCTCCGCCGACGGCGCGGCGCACGCCGGGTAGGCGCGCTCTGCGGTTCCCGTCGGCCGTCGTGGCACGATATTCGGCGTGACCTCACCGAATCAGACCGCCGTGGCAGTACTGCACACCAACCTCGGCGACATCAAGATCTCGCTTTTCGGTAACCACGCCCCGAAGACGGTGCGTAACTTCATCGGCCTGGCCGACGGCAGCGCACCGTACAAGACGAAGAACGCCAGTGGCGGCACGTCCGGACCGTTCTACGACGGCAGCGTGTTCCACCGCGTGATCGATGGCTTCATGATTCAGGGCGGCGACCCGACCGGCACCGGTCGCGGCGGACCGGGCTACGAATTCGCCGACGAGTTCCACCCCGAACTGCGCTTCGATCGCGGCTATCTGCTCGCGATGGCCAATGCCGGGCCGGGCACCAACGGGTCGCAGTTCTTCATCACGGTCGGTCCGCAGCCGCACCTGAACCGCCGCCACACCATCTTCGGCGAAGTGGTGGACGCGGATTCGCGCAAGGTGGTCGACGCCATCGCCACCACCGCGACCGACCGCAACGATCGTCCCAAGGAGCCGGTCGTCATTTCGAGTATCACCCTGAGCTGACCCACATCGGAGTTTCGTGAATCCGCACCCGCCCGCACCGACCTGCTACCGCCACCCCGATCGCACCACCGGATTGGCATGTACACGGTGCGGGCGGCCGGCCTGTCCACAATGTCTGCAACCCGCCGCGGTCGGCCAGCACTGCGTGGACTGTGTTGCTCAGGGGCGCAACGAGGTTCGCGCGGTACGTCCGGCGGTCGGGTCCCAGCCGGCGACCGGCGCCCGGACGACGCCGTACGTCACCTACGCGCTGATCGCGATCAACGTCGCCGTGTTCGCGGTGACGGCGAGTCAGGCGCACAGCGTCGCGGACAATCACCTCTCGCGGCTGTTCTACGACTGGGTGCTCGCACCGCACCTGGTTGC
The DNA here is from genome assembly GCF_000308855.1 of Nocardia veterana NBRC 100344. Taxonomy (GTDB): domain Bacteria; phylum Actinomycetota; class Actinomycetes; order Mycobacteriales; family Mycobacteriaceae; genus Nocardia; species Nocardia veterana. The sequence goes on from NZ_BAGM01000001.1 coordinate 986, forward strand.
GCGGGGGCAGTGGATCCGGGTGGTCGGTTCCGGGTTCTTGCATTACGGACCGCTGCATCTGGTGGTCAACATGTTCGCCCTCTACATCCTCGGCCGCGATACCGAATTGGTGCTGGGGCGGGCCCGATTCCTGGCGATCTATCTGGTCTCGTTGCTGGGTGGGTCCGCCGCGGTGATGTGGCTGGCGACCGATGCCGCGACGGCCGGTGCCTCCGGGGCGATCTACGGACTGTTCGGTGCGATGACCGTGATCCTGTTGCGGCTGCGGCAGAGTCCGGTGCAGATGTTGGTGCTGATCGCGATCAACATCGTCATCAGCGTCTCGCTACCCGGAATTTCGTTGTGGGGTCATTTGGGCGGGCTGCTGGCCGGCACGCTCGCGACCGCCGGAATTCTGTTCCTGCCCGAATGGTTGCGGGCTCGGACCCGGGATTCGGTCATCCGGATCGGCTGGGGCGCGGTCGGTGCGATCGCCGCGGTATCGATCGCGCTCATCGCGGCCGCGGCAGCGGTTCTCGCCTGATCTGCTCGGCTTCGCGCCGGTTCAGCGGATACGGGGGTCGCTCGGAACCAGGCCGTGCACGGTCATCACATCGAGCACGTCCTGTGGATGAGTGCCGAGGTCCCAGCGTCCGAAGATCAGCAACCGCTCCTCGCCCTTGTGGTCCACATCGAGCTCCAGGTTGGGAATGCTGCGTCCGAGCCGGCGGAATCCGACGACGCGGGCCCGCAGAATCCGCTCGGGACCGTATTCGGCCGGGCCGAGCAGTCCGCGGACCACGAGGTGCGCGGGGTTGCCCGGGACGACCGTGAGCCGCGGTCGCTGTCGGAAGCCCAGTCCGGCCAGGCACAACAGCAGCGCGGCCGCCAAGCCGATCAGCAGCCGGCTCGGCGCGTCGGAGGCGAAGGCCGCGGCGACGGCCAGTGCCACTCCGCCCAGTGTGACCACGACCAGGGCCGGAGCAGGTGTGGACCATTCGAGTCGCGGTGCCGGATCGCCCCCCTCGTCATGCGGATCGGGTCGTCCGGACCCGGGGTGCTCGGGACGATCGGGCTCGGGTGTGCTCACGGTCCCCAATTGCTCCTCGAGTTGTCCACAAACTCATCCACAGGTGTGAATGAATAACACGCGTGTAATCAGCCGCTCAACGCCACCTCATGGTCATGATCAGGCCGATCACCATCAGCCCGAAGCCGATCAGGAAGTTCCACGCGTTCAGGTCGCTCATCCACTGGATGTGGTCGGCGCCCAGGTAGTAGACGAGCAGCCAGACCAGACCGGCCAACATGAACCCGAGCATGATGGTCACGTACCAGACCGGCGACGGGCCGCCCTTGACCTTCACCGGGGTGCGGCTGGTCGGGTTGATCGTGTAATCGGTCTTCTTGCGGACCTTCGACTTGGGCATGACGTCCTCGTATTCGGCGTGCAGGTCTGCCTAAAGGCTATCTCAGCTGCGTATCGATGGTCCTGCCACGTACTCTCGAACCATGCGTGTTCTGGTCGTCGACAATTACGACAGCTTCGTCTTCAACCTGGTGCAGTACCTGGGCCAGCTGGGCGCCGAGGCGACCGTGTGGCGTAACGACGACCCTCGGCTGACCGACCCCGACGGCCTGGTCGGTGAATACGACGGCCTGTTGATCAGCCCGGGGCCCGGTACGCCGGACCGGGCGGGTGCCAGTATCGACCTGGTCCGGGCCTGCGCCCGGCACCGGACCCCGCTGCTCGGGGTCTGCCTGGGACACCAGGCCATCGGCGAGGCCTTCGGCGCGACCGTCACCCGGGCACCCGAACTACTGCACGGCAAGACGAGTTCCGTTTTCCACGTCGGTGCGGGCGTACTGGCCGGTCTGCCCGATCCGTTCACCGCCACCCGCTACCACTCGCTGACCGTGCTCGAGGAGACCCTGCCCGCGGAGATCGAGGTGCTGGGGCGGACCGAGAGCGGCATCGTGATGGCGATGCGGCACCGCGAACTGCCCATCCACGGTGTGCAGTTCCATCCCGAATCGGTGCTGACCCAGGGTGGGCATCGGATGCTCGCCAACTGGCTCGAGGTATGCGGTGAACGCCCGGCTGAGGCCCTGGTGGCGAGTCTCGAGGCAGAAGTCGCCGCGCTGGTCTGACCTTTCGGACCGGAAAGTCCACCGGCACAAGGAGATTGCCATGCAGACGGCCAGGGTTCGCCGCCGGCTCCGGTGGCGCTGATGGCGCGGCCCTATGTGGTGCTGTCGGTGGCCACCAGTATCGACGGATATATCGACGATGCCGGGCCGGAACGGCTGCTGTTGTCCAATGCCGAGGACTTCGATCGGGTCGACGCCGTGCGCGCCGAATCCGATGCCATCCTGATCGGTGCCGAAACATTGCGACGCGACGACCCCCGGCTCTTGGTCGGTAGCGCCGAGCGAAGAGCGGCGCGGCGCGCGGTCGGTAAGCCGGAACATCCGCTGCGCGTGATCGTCAGTGCGAGTGGCGATCTCGATCCGGGCCTACGGTTGTGGCTTCACGGCGGCGACCGGCTGGTCTACACCACCACGGCCGGACGGGCGCGAATCGGCACGCGATTGGCCGGCCGCGGCGACGTGGTCGCCCTCGGTGACACGATCGATTTCGGCGCCCTGCTCGACGACCTCGGCGAGCGTGGGGTCCACCGCCTGATGGTGGAGGGCGGCGGCCGCATCCATACCGCGTTCCTGTCCGCGGGGTTGGCCGATGAACTGCTGCTCGCGATCGCCCCGGTGCTGGTCGGAGACAGTTCGGCGCCGAAATTTCTGCATCCGGCCGAGTATCCGGGTGGATCGCGGCGCAGAATGGCCTTGGTGGATATCACCCGCCTCGGCGATATCGCGGTGCTGCGCTATCGGACGTCGGCCGCCGGGTAGCGGCGACCGGTTGTGCCGCTCCGGTCGACGCGCCGCGGCCGAGCGGATACCGACAACGGAACCTGCGACGATGGGAAGTCCACGGTGACAACGGAATTCGATGCCTGGCAATCCGCCGAGTCGGCCGCTCGTATCCCGGGCCGCCCGGGCGCGCACCGCTTCTGGATGCACCATGCGATCGGTTTGGCCCGGCTGTGTCCGCCCAGTACCACCGCATTCTCGGTCGGCGCGGTCGTCGTCGGTCCCGACGGGGTGGAACTGGCACACGGCTACTCCCGCGAAACCGACGAAAAGGTGCATGCCGAGGAGTCGGCGCTGAACAAACTCGGCCCGGATCCCCGGCTGGCGCAGGCCACCATCTACAGCACGCTCGAGCCCTGTTCGACTCGAGCTTCGATCGGCCGAGCGCCGTGCACCGACCGCATTCTGGCGGCCGGCATTCCCCGGGTGGTCATCGCCTGGCGTGAACCCCGCACCTTCGTCGAGAACTGTGTCGGTGTGGAGAGTCTGCGCGAACACGGCGTCGAGGTGATCGAACTACCGGATCTGGCCGCCGAGGCCATGTCCATGAACCGTCACCTCGCGCTGTGAGCGGCGGACCGATCAGGGCGGTCCCAGCACCCCGGTGATGATCGTGATGGTCCCGTTGCGGGACACCGACGAACCGGCCCGGGGTTGCTGATCGATGACCCGGCCGACATTGCTCGCATCGAAGGTGCCCTGCGTGCTCTGACTGATCTGCCCCACGCCGCCGGTCCAACCGGCCGAGCGCAGTTTGTCCACCGCCTGCGACGGGGTGAGCCCGGTCAGCGACGGCATGGTGATCTGATCACTCGCCACCTGCACGGTGATGGTCGAGCCCTTGTCGGCCATGGAGCCACCGGCCGGGTCGGTGGACAGCACCTCACCGGCGGGCCGGGACGAGCTCACCTTCTGGATCACGACCTTGAATCCGGCGCTGTCGGCCAGATTCGGCTCGGCCACGTCGATGGACTGGCCCACCACATCGGGAACGCGGACCTGATCCGGGCCCTTGCCGAGGGTGATCGTCACCTTCGACCCCGCATCGATCTTCGTTCCGGCGGCGGGGGATTCGGCGATCACCTTGTCCTTGTCCTCCGGACTGGACGCCGCGCGCTGGATCTGCGGATCCAGGATCAAGCCGACCGCGTTGAGATTCTGTTCGGCCTGCTGCTGGCTCAACTTCGCCAGCGACGGCACCGGCACCTGCTGCGGTCCGGTCGATACCTGCAGGGTGACCGTGGAGCCCTTGTCGACGCGGGCGCCGCCGAGCGGCTGGGTCGCCACCACATTGCCACTGGCGACCTTGCCGTCCGGCTTCTGCTGGATGGCGACGTTGAAGCCGAGCTTCTGCAGATCGTCCTGCGCCTGCTGCGCCGGTTTGTTCGCCAGATCCGGAATCGCGACCTGATCGGGTCTGCTGCCCGGGCCGATCAGCACCCAGAACAGGGCGATCGCCACCGCGACCAACGCGGCGACACCGATACCGAGCCACAGCCGGCGTCGCGAAGCGTCCGATTCCGGTTCCGGCTCGTCGTCACCGTCGTTGCGTTCGACCGTGCGATAGCTGCGCGGTTCGGGATCCATGCTGCCGAGCATGGTGGTGCGGTCTTCCTCGGTCATCACCATCGGCGCGTGCGGCTTCTGACCGCCCAGCACCCGGATCAGATCGGCGCGCATCTCGGCCGCGGACTGATAGCGGTTGGCCGGATTCTTGGCCATCGCCTTGAGGATCACGGAATCGAGTTCGCGCGGAACACTCGGGTGCACCAGTGACGGCAGCTTGGGATCCTCGCGCACATGCTGGTAGGCGACGGCCACCGGTGAGTCACCGGTGAAAGGCGGTTGCCCGGTGAGGATTTCGTACAGTACACAGCCGACCGAGTACACGTCGGAGCGAGCGTCCACCTGTTCGCCGCGCGCCTGTTCCGGTGACAGATACTGCGCGGTGCCGATCACGGCCGCGGTCTGGGTCATCGGATTGGAGCTGTCGGCGATGGCGCGCGCGATGCCGAAGTCCATCACCTTCACCGCACCCTGGCGGTTGATCATGATGTTGGCCGGCTTCATATCGCGATGCACGATGCCGTTCTTGTGGCTGAAATCCAGTGCGGCGCAGACATCGGCGATGATCTCCATCGCGCGTCGCGGCGGCAGCGGACCCTTGCCACGCACGATATCGCGCAGCGTTTCGCCGTCGACGTACTCCATCACGATGTACGGCAGCGGGCCGCCGTCGACCTCGGCCTCGCCCGTGTCGTACACCGCGACGATGGCCGGATGGTTCAGCGCCGCCGCATTTTGCGCCTCGCGCTTGAACCGCAGATAGAACGTGGGGTCGCGGGCGAGGTCGGCGCGCAGCACCTTGATCGCGACATCTCGACCCAACCGCAGGTCACGAGCCTTGTGGACCTCCGACATACCTCCGAATCCGATGATCTCGCCCAGCTCGTAGCGAGAAGACAGATTCTTCGGGGTCGTCATGGCAGTCCTTGTGAGGAGGTGGCTGGAGTCCGGCTGGTGTTGTCTCTGTTGCTGTAGTCGTAGTCGTACGCACCGCCGACCCCCGGTAATGGTAGGTCGAGCGACGGGTAGGACGGGCGCGTTGTGGGGCGTGTGGTGCGGGTCGGTCGCTCCCGGGTGGTCGTGGTCGCCGGCGGCGGGGTCGTCGTGGTGGGCGGCGGCGTGGTGGTCGTGGTCGGCTCGGGAGTCGTGGTGATCACCGGGGGCGGCGCCGGCTCGGTGGTCGTCGTCGGCTCCTCGGTCGTGGTCCAGGTGGTCGTCGGGGGCGGCGCGACCACCGATGTGCTCGATTTCACCGGTGAGACCGTCGAATCGGGCGCCTTCCCGCTCAACAGCACCCAGGCGGCGAGGCCGCCGATCAGGACCGCGCCGACACCCAGCCCGGCCATCGCCTTCTGACCGCTGCTGAAGCGAGACTTGTCCGAGCCCGCCGGGGTAGCGGCGTCGGGACCCGGCATCATCGCCGTGGAACCGGCCGCGGCGGCGCGGGTGGGTTCGGCGGCCTGGTACCGGACGGTCGCGCCGTCGTATTCACCGCGCGGGATGACCGCGGTCGGGCCCGGCGGGGGCAGGATGCGG